>DIHL01000055.1 GCA_002420145.1 Bacteroidetes bacterium UBA5697 | reverse complement strand
GCAAACGATGGTTACATTGGTCCTTGGAGCAATACAACTACTTTTACTACTCCTACAAAGCCTGTTATTGCTTGTGGCGACCAAATTGTGCCACAAGCAGGGCAAGCTATTGTGCCTTTGGCTTTTGCTACACAGGGCATGCGCTTTAAGGCAGGTTTGTTTGAGGTATTGGTTACAAGTGTGCAGGGCGGTGCTGGTTATTTTAGCGGCACTGGTAAAGTGTTTGTGCCTATGTTTGGTAGCTTACTAAACGTAACCTTTGATAATGTGTTTGTAGATGATAATCAAACTGTGCTCTCAGGTAATTTTTATGCGGTTACTAAGGGTGTTACTAATTGGTTGCATGATTGGGAAACTTTGAATGACTCATTAAATAATGTGTTCACAAATTTTAATAACACCAACGATACTACGACGTTAATCAACTCATTACAGCAAATGTGCCAACAGGTGCAACAAAGTGGAGATAGTGCGTTTATTAATGCTTTTAATGGCGTACTTTCTCCTACAACCTCAAATAACAATACACCTCTATTTTGTAGTAATGATGATAATGCCATAAAACAATATTTAGCTAGTCATCCTAATACAGTTAATAATTTTCAAAGTAATTTAAATACTGTAAATAATGCTAATTCCTTAGGTGGCGGTATTTTCTGTATTGTAAATGAATCGGATAATTCAGACATAAACATTTCTCTCTCAGATGCATATATTGCTAAAGCGGAAGAAATGGTTGCTAAACGCTATCAATTGGATTATAATACTAAAAACATTTGGAGTGATTTAAGTAGTGATTTTATTTATGGTTATAAAAATGATAATGAATTAAAAATATTATTTCCTCCAAATGCCACCATTGGAGAAATGCAAGATAAATTTTGCCAATTTTTACAATTGATGGAATTAATATGGCAAGACCATTTTATAGTTCAGTTTTTACATGGCAAAAATGGTTGGCAACAAGAACGGAATAAAGTTACATCTGCATCAGGAGCAAGTAATAAAACCTCTAAAATTTTAGCAAGGCACAATAAAGCTAGAGCAGAATGGCTTAAATGGGAAATTATTGGAAGCAACTTAACCGAATGGTTTGTAAGTGTGGTTGCTTTTTCGGATGGAGCTCAGCCCAAAGCCTTTACTAAAAAACGAAATATAAGATTTACAAATTCAAATTATAATCAAGCAGTAGATTTTAGTAATGAATTAACGGTGTTTGCCCATGGGGGAGAAGATGCTACTGTTTTGGCAAACGCAAGAAATATTTCAGGTACAGCTATTGGTGATGGAATTGAGATTGCAGGTAAATGGTTACGAGGCACAGAAGGGAATGCGGGGCTATTTCCTAAACAAATAGCTGACGAATTAAAAAACAAAACCTTTTCATCGTTTGATAAATTTAGAGAAGCATTTTGGAAAGAAGTAGCCAATGATCCTATTTTATCAAAACAATTTAATGCTCAAAACATACAAAGAATGAAAGGAGGACTTGCACCATACGTTAGATCATCTCAGCAAATAGGCGGACAGCAATCCTACATACTGCATCATAAAACACCAATTAATCAAGGAGGGGCTGTGTATAATATGGACAATCTATACATCGTTACTCCTAAATACCATAAAGAAATACTAAACCCAGCATATCATTATGGATATGGTTATTAAAATAAATTTCAGAAATGACAAGAGAAGAATTAATTAATCTAGGCAAAAAAATAGTAAACTGCGAAGGCACAGAAGAAGAAATTAATGCTATGTTCAATTTATTTAACACAAATGTTCCGCATCCAGATGGAGCTAATTTGTTTTATTATCCTGAGAATTATGATTCAAATATAGATGATATTTCTCAATATAATCCAACGGTAGAAGAGGTCGTTGATAAAGCATTAAGTTATAAACCAATTCAATTATAGAATTAAATACAGCTTTAAAGTATTCACTTGGGGAAGAGCAAATGGAGAAACAATCATTGTAAGTGAATCAGAAATTAAAGAACACCTGTATGGATATATCATTGCGAAGTAAAATAGGGTTTAAACAATTACTTTATATTCTGCTTTTACTGAATATGTTATTTGTAATTCCCTTTGTTTACAGTTACTAACAAAAAGCTAAGACCCTTTTAAGTATTTAAAGGATGATTATATAAGATAAAACTAATTAAGATATAAAATTATTACACATATTTTTTCTTCTATCCTTTTTCCATAGGTTTACAGCCTATAGCACAGCTGATAAAGGTTTGCTAGTTTAAAAATATTTTTTACATTTTCCGAAGGAAAAACTACGGTAGTACGTAGTTTTTTCGTTTTGTAGATGTTTTTTTTTGAATAAAATATGTATACCACAAAAAGCGTCAATTGACGCTTTTTGTTTAAAAGAATTCTTTTAACCGAACTATTTTCAATAAATCTCTATAAAGTTTAGTTCGACTTTTTGTACCTTCGCCTGACAGTTTTTATAATTTCTTCAATGGCTCCAACAAATACTCTAGTCCATTAGATTTGATTTCGTACATCGTAGCTAACATCATTCCTAATTTACCATCAGGAAAACCTTTTCGCTGAAACCATTCAAGATACGAAACAGGTAAATTAGCTAAAGTATAGCCTTTGTATCTTCCAAAGGGCATTTTCACTTTAACTAATTCTAATAGGATTTCGGAGTTTTGCAAGATTATTTTTTTAGTTTCTTTTTCTCTCTTCTTTTGCTCAAGAAACTATAACCAAAACCTAATATGGCTAAAATAGCTACAGGTATTTTCCAAGACACTAATCCATCTTCGCCCACATAACACATAAAACGCTCCCAACGGAATTTACCATCATGAGAATTTTTAGTTAATGAACCTAAGATAGATTGACCTGTGATAGGATTGTTTTTAGGATCTTTCATACTAAACCAAACAAATACAGGTCGACCAACCACGTGGTCAAATGGTACAACACCCCAACTACGACTATCTGCTGAATTGTGACGATTATCTCCCATCATCCAATAGTAACCTTGTTTAAAGGTGTAAGAAGTAATTGGTTTTCCGTCATATAATACTTGCGCCCCAGATTTTGTAATTTGATGAATGCCATTATCATAAGTGCTTAGCATTTTTTCGTATAAACAAATATTGCCAGTATCAATTTTAATCGTCATTCCTTCTGATGGTAAAACTAATGGTCCAAAGTTATCGTTATTCCATGCGTAACTATTGTTGTGTGGGAATATGCGAGGGTCACGTAAACCTTTCGGTTCAATTTCTCTATTCACAGATAATACGCCTGGTAATTGTTTAATTTTATTAGCCACATCTGCAGGCATATTTAAGTTGTAAAAAGAAGTATCCGCATTACTACGTCCATCAATTTTTGAAGCTTCTGTTACATAGATATCATATTGCTCTAGTAATTCATAGTTTGATAAAACCATCTCACGAGTTTTACTTTGACTATTTTCGCCAAACATATTGCCTTTTGTAGCTACAATATAATGGTGCTGAGCATGCTCAGGCATTTCTTGTTTTTTATCATTGATAAAAATTTCTCCGTCTTTGATTTCTATTTTGTCTCCTGCAATAGCAACACAACGTTTCACGTAATGCTCTCTTTTATCTACAGGTCGGCCAGTAATTGCTCCAAATGGTTTTTGTTGACTGTTCACGTAACTCCAAGCTTGTTCTTTGTAATATGCATCAGATTTTTTTCCGCCTTCTTCTTGTTTAATACTTGTTGCAATTTCTCTTACTAATTGATAGTAGCTCATGTTTTGAGCACCTAATGCTACAGTATCTCCATCAGGATAGTTAAATACTACTATTTCTCCATTTTTAGGTTTTGAATATCCTGGCAATCTTAAGTAAGGAATTTTAATCCACTCTAAATATGATTTAGTGCTTTCGGTAAATGGTAAAGTATGGTGCGCAAAAGGAAAAGCGATAGGTGTTTGTGGTACTTTAGCACCATAACACACCTTATTTACAAATAAGAAATCACCTACCATTAATGATTTTTCTAATGAAGAAGTTGGAATAGTGAATGCTTCGAAAAAGAAACCACGAATAATTGATGCTGCAACTACTGCAAAAATAATTGGGTCGGCCCAGTTTTTAATAAATGATGATTCAGATTTAATATCAGTAACTCCGAAATATTTAATGTCTTTGTTAAAACCTAAATAAGCAAAATAAATGTAAGGCATTAAAGAAGCATATACTAAATCATTATTCATACGTTTTTTAAACGCACGTGCTAAATGAAAACCATATACACCGTACATAATTAAATTCACACCAGGAACAATCATAATTAATCCCCACCATTTTGGACGATTAATGATGGTACCTACTAACCAAAAATTATATACTGGAATTAGCGCTTTCCATGCAGGTAAACCAGCTTTTTCAAATATTTTATATAAGCCTACAAATGAAATTAAAACGAGTATTAGAAAAATAATGTTGCCCATATTTAAAGTTATTAGTTTTTAGAGTTTGGTTGTTTGAAAATGTTTTTTCTTGTTTAGATATTGTATGTCTTCGACTTTGCTTAGACTGACAAAGTAGTGTCACGCTGAGCGGAGTCGAAGCGTATTTTAAATTAAATCGTTCATTGTAAATATACCTTTTTTACCTTTAATATATTCGGCTGCTATAACGGCGCCTAAAGCAAAGCCTTTACGGTTATGAGCTTTATGCATGATTTCAATATCATCCACTGCTGATGTATATTTGATAATATGTGTACCAGGAACTTCGCCTTCTCTCACATCTTTAATAAATAAGGTTTCAGGCTTATTATCCGTAATGCTCCATTTTTTTTTGCGTCCAATTTTATCAAGTACTTGATTTGCTAATGAAATAGCTGTTCCACTTGGTTTATCTAATTTATGAATGTGATGAATTTCTTCCATTTCCACATTATACGAATCGTATTTGTTCATTAAATCAGCTAAGTAAGAATTTACTTTAAAAAATAAATTAACGCCTAAGCTAAAATTAGTAGCATGAAATAAAGCGCCATTTTTTTGTTTACATTCTGTTTCAATTTGTTTAAACGAATCGTACCAGCCAGTTGTACCAACTACAATAGGAACTTGAGCATCAAAACATTTTTTGATGTTAGTAATAACAGTATGTGGTGTACTAAATTCAATAGCTACATCTGCTTTTTGTAACTCTTCTTTAGAGAACGTAGACGCATTACTTTCATCTACTTTTAAAATAATTGTATGTCCTCTTTGCAAAGCGATAGCTTCTATCTCTTTACCCATTTTTCCGTATCCTAATAATGCAATATTCATAATCTGTTTTTATGTCCCGCGAATTTCGCTGATACCACAGACAAATTTTCTGCGTTAATCTGCGAGATTAGTGGAGACTTACTTAAATTTTAATTTTAAAGATAATCCTGCTTGTAATTTATTATTGTAATCAAAGTTTGAATATGGATTTACTTGTAAGCTTAAATCATCGCTTACATCAAATGTTTTTAAATGCGCATCTACATTTGCATCAATAATATTGATTAAATAAACTAAAGCGCCAGCAATAATAGCATAATCTCTATATTTTCTATAATATCTTTTTTGAGTTACTAACTGATCGCTATTATATAACGTTTCGTTAATCGTATTAGCATCATCATCATGAAGTGCTGTTAAATTATCGCTATAGTATTTGTATTTAATTTGGTTGGTTACACCCCAATATCCTAATCCTCCAAGGGCAGCATAAATAACTGGAGCTTTCCAGTATTTACGATTGTAAATTTGTCCTAAACCTGGAAGACATGCACTCATAATGGTTGCTTTACGAGCATTTGAATAAATCGCTTTTTTTACGGCACGCTTACTTTTAGTAGAATCTATAGATGTTTCTTTTTTTAACGAGTCATTTTGTTGAGCTTGAACGGATGCGCAAACAAAAACTAAAAATAATGATATGTATACTAATGAAATTTTCACCTAATCAAAAATAATCACAAGAAACTAGTGAGGTAATTTCTTGTGATTAATGGTTAGTTAATTTATGTCAAAAAAAGATAAAATATGCTCTAGTTCTGTATCGTTACTAAAGCTCAAAGTAATAGAACCAGCGCCCTTTGGACTACGTTTAAAGTCGAATGATTTACTGAAAATTTTCTCTAATTTTTTTGCTATTTGTTTATCCTCAATAGTTAAGGGTTTTTCTACACGAGTGGTTTTTGGTTTGAAGGCTAACTTTTCTCCACGTGCTAATTCTTCTACTTGGCGAACAGATAATTCATTTTCAACAGCCATTGCAAAAATGGCTAATTGTTTGTCTTCATTTTCGATGCTTAATAAAGCACGAGCATGGCCCATTGAAATATCTTTATCGCGAACTGCTTTTTGAATTACAGCTGGTAATTTTAATAAACGTAAAAAGTTTGTTACTGTACTACGTTGTTTGTTTACTTTTTCGCTTAATTGTTCTTGAGTGATATTACATTCATCAATTAAACGTTTGTAGCTTAACGAAACTTCAATTGGATCTAAATCTTCACGTTGGATGTTTTCAATTAAGCCCATTTCTAACATCGCTTGGTCGTTAGCTACACGAATGTATGCTGGAATCTCAGTTAACTCTGCTAATTGAGATGCTCTAAAACGACGCTCTCCAGAAATTAATTGGTATTTATCATAACCTAATTTACGAACGGTGATTGGTTGAATAATACCATGTTGTTTAATAGAATCTGCTAATTCTTGTAAAGCAATTTCTTCGAAATTAGTACGTGGTTGAAACGGATTGGTTTCAATATTTTTAATTTTAATAATGGCGATAGAGCCAACCACTGGCGTGCCATCTCCACTTTGTTTAGTTGTGATATCTGTTTTAGCATTTTCTAACAATGCGCTTAATCCTCTTCCTAATGCTGGTTTTTTATTTGTACTCATCTTCTTTTAGTTATAAGTGATGAGTGATAAGTGATGAGAGATAGAGTATTAACTCAAAACTCATAACTTATAACTCATAACTGTTATTTATCCTTCGTTAAATTCTGATTCTTCTTGTGTAAATGTCATCGTACGATCTTCGTCGCTAATTTTTGTTAAGCCGTTACGTTGTAAAATTTCACGTGCTAAGTTTAAATAGTTAACAGATCCTTTTCCAATAGCATCATGCATAATAATGGTTTTACCATGACTAGGTGCTTCTGCTAATTTAGTATTACGTTGTACGATTGTATTAAACACCATGTTTTGGAAATGCATTTTCACCTCTTCAACCACTTGGTTTGCTAATTTTAAACGTGGGTCATACATCGTTAATAAAACTCCTTCAATATCTAATTCGGTATTGATATGCGCTTGAACCAATTTAATAGTTTGCAATAATTTACCCATTCCTTCTAAGGCGAAGTATTCGCATTGTACGGGGATAATTACGCTATCAGCTGCAGCTAATGAATTAATTACTGTTAAACCTAAAGAAGGACAACAATCAATGATAATGAAATCATAGTCATCTTTAATTTTATTTAAAGCTGCTTTCATCATGTAATCTCTGTTTGGAAGATTCACGATTTCAAGTTCGATTGCAACTAAATCTGTATTGGTTGGTAATAAATATAAATTAGGAGTTTCAGTTTCAACGATAACTTCTTTTGGGTGTTTGTTGTCAATGATGCACTCATACAAGCCCGACTTTACATTTTTTGGTTCAATTCCTACGCCTGATGTTGCATTGGCTTGAGGGTCAGCGTCAACTAATAAGGTTTTATATTCTAAAACGGCTAATGATGCTGCTAAATTGATTGCCGATGTTGTTTTTCCAACTCCACCTTTTTGATTTGCTATTGCTATTATTTTTCCCATGTTCTTATTTGCTAATCGTTTCTCCTATTTCTAAAAGGGTTAATTTTTTCCCTTGCACACTAAATTTATGTTTTGCTTCTTCTTGGTTAATTTTTATGTAACCAAACGTATCGTAATGCATTCCTATCACATCTCCGCAATTGATGAAATCTTTGCAACAAATAATGGCATTATCAACGCCCATTGTAAAATTGTCGCCAATTGGTAAAAATGCAAAATCAATTTTGCGATAGTTTCCAATCAATTTCATGTCATATGTCAATGCTGTATCGCCAGCATAGTAAAAGTTTTTATCTGTACTTTCAATCACAAATCCCATCGGATTTCCACCATACGTTCCATCAGGCATGCTACTGCTGTGTTCTGCTTTTACACATTTAACAGACCCAAAATCAAATGCCTTCTTCCCTCCAGTATTCATAGGATGAATGTTTTCAACGCCTTTGTTTTTTAGCCATACATATATCTCATAATTACAAATTACCAGTGCATTTGTTCTTTTGGCTATAGAGATGGCATCTGCAATGTGGTCTTCGTGTCCGTGAGAAATTAATATATAATCTGCTTTTACTATTGTAGCGTCAATGTTTTTGGCTAACTCATTTGGAGTAATAAATGGGTCAAATAATAAATTTTTCCCGTTAACCTCTACTCCAAAACAAGAATGACCGTAATATGTTATATTCATTACCTAAAAATTCAAAAAATAGTACTTATTGTACCCGTAAATTTAAACTATTTCAGGGTTTTATCTGTTTTTAGTTTTTAACAGTAAAATTCATAACTTCGCCAAAATGTTAATAATATAATGCATTCAATTACAATCATATCGGCAACTAACAGAGTTGATAGTAACACTGAAAAAGTAGCCAATTATTATAAATCAGTTTTAAAGAGTAAAGGTGTTGATGTTGAGCTATTTAGCTTAAAGGATTTGCCTGAATCGGTTTTGCATACGGATTTGTATGGAAAACGCTCAGAAGGATTTCAAAAAATTATAGATACATACGTTGACAAGCAATCTAAATTTATATTTATTGCCCCTGAGTATAATGGCAGTTTTGCAGGCATTTTAAAAGTGTTTTTAGATGCTATTCCTCCACGCCTATGGATGGAAAACAAAGCCTGTTTAGTGGGTGTTTCAACAGGTAGAGCAGGTAATTTACGAGGAATGGAGCATTTGACTAATATTTTGAATTACTTAAAAATCAATGTTTATCATAATAAATTACCAATTAGTAGGGTAGATACTTTAATGGATGCTGCTGGTAATTTAGTGGATGCTGATACGGTTAAAGTAATCGACATGCAGTTAGATGGCTTTTTGAAATTTTAAATCCCAATTAAATGATTTTTAGTCTTTTTGAAATCATATTATATGTCTCTAATCAAGAAAAAAGCAAAGATTTTTATTCTGCTATTTTAAAAGAAGATCCTAGTTTACATGTTCCTGGCATGACAGAGTTTACACTTGCCGATAATTTTAAATTAGGCTTAATGCCTGAGAAGGGAATTGCAAAAATTATTAGTCCTATGATGCCTCAACCTATTACTGCTAATGGTGTTCCAAGATGCGAATTGTATTTAGTGTCTGAACAAATGGAAGAACTGTTTGAATTAGCGATTGAATTAGGTGCAAAAAAAGTTAGTGAAATTCATCCACGAGATTGGGGAGATACTGTTGGTTATGTTGCTGACTTTGACGGAAATATCATTGCATTTGCAAAGAAAAGCCTAGTAATATAATCCCTATTTATATTTTCTTAAAATGCTACAATTTATAGCAGAAGTCTATGCTTAAATTATTTAATCTTGCAATATATTTTGTAGAGAGAATAATAAGATGTGCGAAAAAGAAAATACATTAACAGTTCCAGACGAATTAGTGATGAATAAGATTTATCTTATTCGAAATCAAAAAGTAATGCTAGACAGTGATTTAGCGGAACTTTATCAGGTTACAACTGGTAACTTAAATAAGTCAGTTAGTAGAAATATTAAGAGATTTCCAAGTGATTTTATGTTCCAATTAACTGAAATAGAATTTAAAAACTTGATGTTCCAAAATGGAATATCAAGTTGGGGCGGTAAAAGAAAATTGCCTTACGTTTTTACAGAGCAAGGTGTAGCTATGTTATCTGGAATTTTAAATAGCGATAGAGCTATTGCCGTTAATATTCAAATCATGAGAATTTTTACTAGAATTCGTCAAATGTTAGCAGATAACACGGATTTACGTTTAGATATTGAAAAAATTAAAAACAAACTCGATAATCAGGATAAAAATATGGAGATTGTTTTTAGGTATTTAGATGAGTTGCTCGAGAAAAAAGAATCAAGCTCTAGCGTGAAGAAAGAGAGAAATAAAATTGGGTATAAGATTTAAAGTTCAAAAAGGTCTTTCAGCTTTTTAATCTAAAAGATTTATTTTTTACTCAACTCATAACCTTCATCAATCAACAAATGTTTGCTTTTGCTTGCTGCTACTGCTAGTTCATCGCAGCGGTTATTTTCTTTATTAGATGCATGACCTTTTACCCACACAAATTTAATGTTGTGTTTTTTTTGAATCTCTAAAAAACGTTTCCATAAATCGGGATTAGCTTTGTCTTTAAAACCTTTTTTTACCCAACCATATACCCAACCTAAATTAATAGAATCAACAACATATTTTGAATCAGAATAAACTACCACATTTGAGTTTTCTTTTTTTAAGGATTCAAGCGCTACAATAATGGCAATCAATTCCATTCTATTATTTGTAGTAAGTTTAAATCCATATGCTAATTCTTTGCGTTGGTCTTTATATTTCATTACAATGCCAAGTCCGCCAGGCCCAGGATTACCGCTACAGGCGCCATCTGTATATATTTCAATTACATCGCTATTCATCAGTTTTCAAATATAGGTTTATTCAAATAAATAATGATATTTCTCAGCTATCTTTTACCTAAAATAGTTCAAAAAAAAATCTCAAAAATCCCCAATTTTTAATATATTTAAAACCTATATAAACTCAAGATATGGCAAAGAAAGCAGCTAAAAAAGAGAAAAGCATTTTTACTCAAAATTCTTTAACGTTTTTAAAAGACTATTTAAACAATCCTTCACCAACTGGTTTTGAAAGTGCAGGACAGAAAATGTGGTTAAATTACATTAAGCCATATATAGATGAGCATTATGTAGACAATTATGGAACAGTAGTTGGAATTGTAAATCCAGATGCTCCATACAAAGTAATTATTGAAGCACATGCCGATGAAATTTCTTGGTTTGTGCATTACATCACTAAAGATGGCTTTATTTATTTGCGTCGAAATGGAGGAAGTGATCATCAAATTGCACCATCTAAACGCGTCAATATTTTTACGGATAAAGGAATTGTAAAAGGAATTTTTGGTTGGCCTGCCATTCATGTGCGTGATGCTGCTAAAGAAGAGACACCTACTTTAAAAAATATTTTCTTAGACTTAGGTTGCAAGAGCGATAAAGAAGTGGAAGAGCTTGGTGTTCATGTTGGATGCGTAGTAACATACGATGATGAGTTTATGGTTTTGAATGATCGTTATTTTGTTGGTAGAGCTTTGGATAATAGAGTAGGTGGTTTTATGATTGCTGAAGTTGCTCGTTTATTAAAAGAAAGCAAAACTAAACTGCCTTTTGGTTTGTATATCGTTAATGCTGTGCAAGAAGAGGTTGGTTTAAATGGTGCCACGATGATTGCTCATAAAATAAAACCAAATGCTGCTATTGTTACAGATGTGTGTCATGATACACAAACGCCTATGATGAATAAAATTACTAGTGGTGATTTAGCTTGTGGCAAAGGTCCTGTTTTATCATACGGTCCGGCAGTTCATAATAATTTATTAAAAGTAATTATTGATGCGGCTACAAAAAACAAAATTAATTTCCAACGTCAGGCAGCAAGCAGAGTAACGGGTACAGATACAGATGCTATTGCATTTAGTAATGATGGCGTGCCATCTGCATTAATTTCGTTGCCTTTACGTTATATGCATACAACTGTTGAAAGTGTTCATAAAGATGATGTGGAAAATGTAATTAAGTTAATAATTGCTTCATTGAAAAATATTAAAAACAACCACGATTTCCGTTATTTAAAATAATCTGTTTCATTTTCAAATTGACACATTGTCAAATTGACTAATTAATAAAATGGCTACTATAATTGATTCTATATTAAAAGGTGCAGTTAAATTGGGAAATAAAATTCCTAAAAAAACTAACTATTATGCTCAGCAAATAAAGGTTTTAAAAAAACTGATGACAAAAGCGGAGCATACAGCTTTTGGGGAACACTTTCATTTTACAAAATTATTGCAGCAAAAAAATCCTATCGAAGGATTTCAAGCTACAGTAAAGATGTACGACTATAGTAGCATTTACAAAGAGTGGTGGTATAGAGCTCATAAAGGAGAACCTTATGTGTGTTGGCCAAATCATATAAAATATTTCGCATTAAGTTCTGGTACTTCTGAAGCAGCCAGTAAATATATTCCTGTTACTAAAGAAATGTTGAAAGCATTTAAAAGAGGAAGCATTAGACAATTGGTTGCGCAAGCTAATTATGATTTTCCAAAAGAGCATTTTTCTAAAGGAATGCTAATGATTGGTGGAAGTACATTGTTAGATTTTAATGGAAGTCATTATTCTGGTGATTTGAGTGGTATTACAGCGGCCAATATTCCCGTTTGGTTTCAACATTTTTATAAACCAGGAAAAACAATTTCTAAATATAGAGATTGGGAAACTAAATTAGCTGAGATTGTAAAAAACGCAAAGGATTGGGATATTGGAGTTATTGTTGGTGTGCCAGCTTGGGTTCAAATTTTAATGGAACGAGTAATTGAACATTATAAAGTAGATACCATTCATGATATTTGGCCAAATTTGAGAGCTTATGTTCATGCAGGTGTTTCTATCGAACCTTATAGAAAAAGTATAGCAAAGTTAACGGCATTCCCTTTAATATTCTCAGATACTTATTTAGCATCAGAGGGATTAATTGCTTATCAAGAAAGACCAAATCCATCTCAAGGAATGCGCATGTTGTTAGACAATGGCATTTTTTATGAGTTCGTTCCTTTTAATGAAGAAAATTTTGATTCGGATGGAAATATGAAACCTGGTGCGACTGCTTTAACAATTAAAGATGTAGAGTTAGGAAAAGATTATGCCTTGCTTTTAACTTCTTGCTCGGGCGCTTGGCGTTATTTAATTGGAGATACTGTTCGATTTACAGATTTAGAGCATGCCGAAATTGTGATTACAGGTCGTACTAAACATTATTTAAGTTTATGCGGCGAACATTTATCGGTAGAGAATATGAGTCGTGCCATTAAACTCACGGCTGATGATTTAAAAATTGAGTTAAATGAATTTGCTGTAGCTGGTGTTCCTCACGGAACCTTATTTGCACATCAATGGTATGTTGGCTCAAATAAAAAAGTCTCAGAAGAATCTATCAAAGAAAGATTAGATTTTCATTTAAAGGAAATTAATGATGATTATCGAACGGAAAGAATTGCTGCTTTAAAAGATGTTTATGTGAAAGTGTTACCAGATGATGCTTTTATTGATTTTATGGCAACAAAAGGTAAATTAGGTTCGGCTCATAAATTTCCAAGAGTATTAAAAGGTAAATTATTAGAAGAATGGCAATCGTTTATTGCTAATTATAAAAATTCATTTTGATTTTAAGTTTAACATATCAGGCAATAGTTATTATTCTATTACTTACGTTTTCGTTTGGTCCTGCATTTTTTGCATTGATTAACACTGGAATTAAGTTTGGTTATCGTACGGGATCTTTCTTAGCAATCGGTGTGGTAATGAGCGATTTCTTTCTGTGTTTACTAGTGTGTGTGTTAGTTCATTTTGGTATGGCCAATCTATTGCACTCCGAAAAAACACAAACTTTTTTTGCAATCATTGGTGGTATTATTTTAATTGTTTTTGGAGCTTTCTTTTTTAAGAAAATCCCTGTAAAAACAGATGATGTGATTGATATAGAGAATAAGCTGCCTAGTCCTAGATTAATGTTTTTTAAAGGATTCTTTTTAAATTTATTTAATCCAACGGTATGGCTGCTTTGGTTAGCAAACGTAACAGCTATTAGTAAAACCTTTGAGTATTCTATGGTTAAAATGCTTTTATTCTTTAGTATAGTACTAGCTGCTGTTTTATTTGTAGAACTGTTTAAAGTAAAGCTAGCGGGAAAGATTAAAAACTATTTAACGAATAGAATTATGACTATCGTTAATTATATTACAGGAACCGCTTTAATTATATTCGGATTAATATTAATCTATAATCACTATTTTAATAAATAATGACACCAGGTACATTTGATGAATTAAGAAAAAAATTAGAGGAAAGTATAAAATCATTTCCTTATGTCTACATGTTTAAATTTATCATTAAAGCCGATAATAAAACCATGGCTTTAGTGGAAGTTATTTTTGACAACGACGCTGAGATTATTCAAAAACAATCCGCTAAAGGAAATTTCATCAGTATTACCGTGAAACAAGTGGTGATGAATGTTGATGAAATTATTTCTATTTATGAGAAAGCAGCAGAAATAGAAGGAGTGATGTCGTTGTAATGGCAGTATTTCAATTACAAAATAAAGTATTAAGTATTAAAGTTAATTCGTATGGTGCCGAATTATGTTCGGTAATTTCAAACGAATCCCAAATAGAATATATTTGGCAAGCTAATGAAAAAGTGTGGGCAAGGCATGCACCAAATTTGTTTCCCATAGTAGGTAAGTTAAAGAATGGAAAATACACTTATCAGTCAAAAGAGTACGAATTACCACAGCATGGTTTTGCTAGAGATAATGAATTTATTTGCATAGAAGAAAGATCAGATTTTATATTATTTGAATTCACAGCAAATGAGTCTACTCTTGAGAAATTTCCTTTTCATTTTAGTTTACAAATTGGTTATCAATTAACTGATAATAAAATAGAAGTCAGTTATTCCGTGTTTAATCCAGATAGTAAAGATTTATATTTTTCAATTGGCGCGCATCCTGCATTTAATTGTCCTTTGCAAAAAAATGAATCTTTTAATGATTACGAATTATATTTTCCAAATAATAAAAGTATAGTCATTAATGTATTAAATGACGGTTTGATTACAGAGCAAACTCAGCAAGTTGTATTAGCGAATAATAGATTAAATGTTTCTAAAGAATTATTTAATAACGACGCTTTAGTATGCATGAATGCTCAAATAGATGAAGTACAATTGGTTTCTAAAAAAACAAAACATGGTGTTTCATTAATCTCCAAGGAATGGCCATATTATGGTATTTGGTCAAAGAAAGGAACTGATCAATTTGTTTGTTTGGAGCCTTGGTATGGAATAGCAGATAATGAACATGCTGATGGAAATTTTGAATCAAAAACAGGAATTATTATAGTAGAATCAGAACGTTACTTTAATTGCTCTTTTGATATACTATTTTTTTAAAAAATGAGAGAACAATTTCATAAAGCTTTATTCTTACTTAAACTTTTAGGAATATGCTTGATTTTTTTATTTTCTCAACGTTTACTTTTCTTTTTGTCATTTTTAAATGAATTTCAAGATGATACTTTTCTAAATCTATTCAAAGCATTTTTAACAGGAATACTAACAGATGGTGTTGTAATTGTAATTTATTTATTGCCAACTTGGTTAGTGTTACTTTTTTTTAATGCTGAAAATAAAATAATTAAGACAGTTGCACTAGTTTGGTTTTGTGTAGGCTTTACATTTGCTACTCTTTTAAATTTAGTTGATATAGGTTATTTTCCAATTACTAAAAAGAGAATCGGCGCTGAATTATTAGATGTTTTACCAGAGGTTCCAGCTTTGTTAGGAGGATACATAGCTTCGTATTGGTATTTAGTAGCATTGTTAATAGCTTATTTGTTTTTTGCTATTTGGGTGTTTAAAAAACAATTAGATAATTTTAAAAACACAGCACAAAATTTTAAATTAAGAACAGTAAATATTTTATTTATTATTATTTTTTTTACAATTGTAGCTCGTGGAGGAATAAATAAAAGGCCAGTAACTCCCTTTGATATCCCAGCAATGGTAGAACCTAAATTGCAGTGGTTAGCTAGTAATACACCTTTTCAATTTTTACATACATTAGATAATAAAGGCATTAAAATAGAAAACTATTTTGATGAAGCAGAGGCAGAGAAGATAATAGACTTTGAAAAGCAATTTAAATCCAAAAGTTTTCAGAAAAAAAATATTTTATTTATCATTCTAGAAAGTTTTTGTACAGAGCGTGTGGGGATGCTAAATAAAGCAATGAAGCCATACACTCCATTTATGGATTCTTTGTTATTAAATGCTAGAACTTATAAATATGGGGTAGCTAATGGTAAATCTACTATTGATGCTTTGCCATCTGTATTGTCAGGAATCCCATCTTTTATGGAAAAAAATTATTGTTATTCTACCTACAACAATAATAATGTTCATGCTATTTCTTACTTATTAGAAAAAGAAGGGTATCACACGGCTTTTTTTTATGGAGGACTAAAAACCACTTTTGGGTTTGAAAACTTCATGAATATTAATTTTACTAAAAATTATTTCGATCAAGAAGACTACGATAGTCATTACGAAAACAGCGGTTGGGGTGTTGATGATCACTTATTTTTATCTTATGCGGCAGGTAAGCTTAAAACATTACCACAGCCATTTTGCGCTTCTTTATTAACCTTATCACTTCATCATCCATTCCCTGTGCCAGAACCATACAAAACTATGTTGGATACAATAAAAGATCCTATTAAAAAAAGTGTAAAGTACACAGATTTATCTTTGCAATTATTTTTTAGTAAAGTTAAAAACGAACCTTGGTTTAAAAACTCAATAGTGGCTATTTGTGCTGATCATACATCGGACGGATTAGGATATTTACAACCCAATCCAATTAATGCTTTTTCGGTTCCTATATCTTTTATTGCTGTTGGAGATACAGCTTTTAATAAAGTTCAAAATCAGTCCATTTCCCAAATTGATATATATCCCACGATTCTTGATTATTTAGGATATAATAAACCTTTTGTCAGTTTGGGTAAGTCGGCACTTACTTCACAAAATCCTAGTGTAATTTATGGTGGCAATGGCATATTTAGGATTTTTGATTATCCATATATATTAGAGTATAATAACAATACTCAAAAAGTGTTTGGATTTATAGAATACAATGAAAATAGAACCTTCACATATCTACTTTTAGATGATGTCAATAAGCCAAAGATTGATAGATTGACCAACTATTTAAAAGCCCATATTCAGGTTTTTTCACACAGAATTAATAAAAATCAATTTTGATAAATACAATTGTTATTCCTAATTTTAGCAGAGCCTAAGAAATAAAATATAAACATGGTACAAGACATAAAATCACGCATACAAGCGTCTATAGATTTAAAAACATCTTTATTATCAAATGATGCTATTCTTAATACAGTTCAATCAATTGTAAATGAAATTGTAGCATGCTACAAACATGATGGTAAAGTATTATGGGCAGGTAATGGCGGTTCTGCTGCTGATTCTCAACATTTAGCGGCTGAGTTAAGCGGGCGTTTTTATTATGATAGACCTCCTTTGTTTAGCGAAGCATTACATGTAAACACAAGTTATACAACAGCTGTAGCTAATGATTATAGTTATGATGTAATTTATAGTCGTTTAACAAAAGCAATGGGACGTAAAGGTGACGTGTTAATTGGATTATCTACTAGCGGAAATTCTGTGAATGTCATCAAAGCATTAGAAGTGGCTAACGAAATAGGTATGATTACAATTGCTTTTACTGGCGAAACTGGTGGTAAAATGAAAGATTGCGCTAAGTATTTAGTTAATATTCCTTCAAAAGATACACCTCGTATTCAAGAATGTCATATGATTTTGGGACATACGATTTGCGAGTTAGTTGAAATTGCTTTATTTCCTAAAAAATAACTCTTTTGCTTAAAGAAGCAATTATATTAGCTGGAGGATTTGGTACTCGTTTACAAACAGTTGTAAATGATGTGCCTAAACCTATGGCTCCAATAAATAATATTCCGTTTTTAAATTATGTATTTGACTATTTGAAACATTATCAAATACAACACGTTGTTTTATCAACTGGTTATCTGGCTGAAAAAATCCTTGACCATTATAAAGATGAGTTTAATGGAATTAAAATTTCCTACGCTAAAGAAGAAACACCTTTAGGGACAGGTGGTGGTATTCGTTTAGCCATGACTAAATGCACAACTCAAGATATTTTAGTTTTGAATGGGGATTCTTTTTTTGATGTAGATATTAATATGCACTATAGCAATCATGTTTCAAAACAAGCGGATTGTACTTTAGCTTTAAGGAAAGTAGATAATGCTGCCAGATATGGAACGATTCAATTAGGGGATTTAAATGTGATTGATGCCTTTAAAGAAAAAGATAGTGTTGAATGTGAAGGTTTAATCAATGGAGGTGTTTATATTTTAAATAGAGAAACATATCTTAGTAAAACAGAAGCAGGCTCTGTATTTTCGATAGAAAAAGATTTTTACGAAAAAAGAATTAAGGAACTTCATATTTTCGGTTTCGAATATAATGGCTACTTCATAGATATTGGTATACCCGAAGATTATAAAAAAGCACAAGATGACTTTAAAGGATTTAAATATAGATAATACTTGGACTTTGTTTTTGGACCGTGATGGAGTCATAAATAAAAAGTTAGAGGATGATTACGTAAAACATACCACTGAATTTGAATTCATTGATGGTGTTTTAAATGCCTTACGAATATTAAATCCTATATTTAAAACAATTGTAGTTGTTACAAACCAACAATGTATTGGTAAGAAAATAATTTTCCCTGAAGATTTAGTACTGATTCATCAAAACATGATGTATGAAATTAGTTATCTAAAAGGAAGAATTGATAAAATATATTACTCTCCCTATTTAGCTGCTGAAAATCATCCAACCCGTAAACCAGGTATAGGGATGGCGCTTCAAGCAAAACAAGATTTTCCTCATATAGATTTTAATAAATCTATTATCGTTGGAGATAGTATGAGTGATATGGAGTTTGGAAGAAACGCAGGAATGAAAACAGTTTATATTAGTGATGAAGCTAAAATAGATGAACGCATTGATTTTAATTTTAAGTCGCTGATTTATTTTGCTCATTCCTTAACTCAATTATAAGATTTTGAAAGTATCAATCATAACTATTACATATAATAGCGAATCAACATTAGTTGAAACGATTGATTCTGTTTTAAGTCAAACGTATAAAGATATTGAATATATTATTGTAGATGGACAATCAACCGACAGCACTTTGTCAATCATTCATTCATACAAAGATAAAATCACAAAATTTGTTTCCGAAAAAGATAATGGGCTGTATGACGCCTTAAATAAAGGCATTGCTATGGCTACAGGAGATGTAATTGGGATTTTGCACAGCGATGATTTCTATATGAATCATCATACTATTGAGAATGTGGTAAATACTTTTAAAGCAAATCATGCAGAAGCTGTTTACGCAGATTTATTTTATGTTGACAAAGAAGACACGAATAAAATACACCGTAAATGGAAATCGGGACATTATAAGCATGGTATGTTCATGAATGGCTGGATGCCCCCTCATCCTACGTTTTTTGTAAAACGTTCGATTTACGAAAAGTATGGTAGCTTTAATTTAGATTTAGTATCAGCTGCTGATTATGAATTAATGCTGCGATTTATTCATAAGCATAAAATAAAACTGGCTTATTTGCCTGAATTTATCATTAAAATGAGAGTAGGAGGGAAGAGTAACGTGTCACTTAAAAATAGAATTAGAGCTAATAACGAAGATAAAAAAGCATGGAAAGTAAACGGGTTGAAACCTCATTTTTATACACTGTATGCTAAGCCTTTGAGAAAAATCATTCAATTATTTAAAAAGTAAATGAGTTTAGAAACACATATTTCATTAAGAATAGATTGGAGCGAGTTGGATTTGTTTGGACATGTAAATAATGTAGCATTTCATAAATATGCACAAACTGCTCGTTTACATTTTGTGGATGCTATTGGGTTAATGGAATTACATAAAACTCAAAATATTGGTTTTATGGTGGCTGAAACCAATTGCCAATTTAAAAAAGAATTATTGTTTCCAGGTAATATTCATATTCAAACAAAAGTAGACTTTGCTAAAAATACCAGTCTTGCTCTAGTGCATACTATGATAGATGATAAAGGAGAAATAGTGGCCATTGCAAAGGATGTTTTGGTTGTGTTTGATTTCAATAAAAAAGAAAAATGTTTGATACCAGAAGAAATTAAAAAGAGTTTGATTTAGTCATTTTGTTATGATAGTATTATTTAAAAAGCCGCTAAATGTTTAGCGGCTTTTTTGATATTACTGAATGATTATTTTTTGAGTGCCTTCGGTTTCTTTACCTTTTAATTTCACAAAATACATCCCTTTTGCTAATCCTTCAAGGTTTATGGTTTCAGAATACATACCAGCACTTTGATTACCGATATGATAGGATTTAATAATTTGTCCAAATGTATTGGTTATTGAAACTTCATACGATTCAGGATTTGCGACAACATAAAATAAAGATATTTCAGAATTGTTTGTTGGGTTTGGATATAAACTGAAATTAGCTTCTTTTTTATTTTCTTTTATACCAGCAATAGTGATACTATTTACTTCCACACTTTTAGAACTACTTACAGTAGCTGAAGTTGTTGTAACTGTTGATGAAGATTTTGTAATAGATAATAGTGCATTTTTTGATACAGAAGAAATGTATAAATAAGTATTCGAAAATTCAGTAGCTGTATATGAAAAAGCAGGAACAATATCTGTAATTGTTTGTTGTAATCTGATTTTTAAGACATTATTATATGACATACCGCCCGGCATATTAAGTGTTCCGTAACCTTCTCCAATCGTAGTAACAGTTCCATTTCTTGTAGCTGGTGTTCCAGAAATTGTAAATGTACTAGCAAAATTATCATTACTTGTAAAGCCATAAGTAAAAGGTATAGTATATAATGTTTCTGGGTTTGAATATACAAGACTTAAGGTAGGCGTAGATATTCCATATAAATAAGCTCCAGAGGTTGTGTATTGCCACATGGTATAAGCACCAGAACCATCTGTTTGAGCAATATTAGCTCCAGGGAAATCTGTATAATTTGGCGCCGAAGATGTAGGAACATAAGTATTAGTTACTGGAGTTGTGGTTGCTTGTATTACAATTCCAGTATAATTCCAAACTTGAGAAGCTCCAGTAGTTCCAATAGATACACCAGCAGTGTCAGCTTGATAATTTGTACTGGTTTCCCCAATAATTGGATTATTTGCAGTTGTTACTGTGTATTGAGCATTTGATTGGAGTGCGCAAATACATAAGATAATAAATAAGTAGATTTTTTTCATGTTAATTTTTTTAGATTTATACATGAAGTTATGAAAAATAAATTACTAATAAGAAATAATTAAGTTTAGTTTAAGTTTTATTTTCAAACATTACTTTTTCACCTCAAAGGTTTCAAAGTTTCTCACTTCACCTTCTTCGGCTATTACTTCAGTTACTTTTGATAGAGGAGAACCAACATAACACCAATCAATTAATTTATTGATGTCGTCTTCTAAACCTTCTGCTTCTATTAATACATCACCGCTATGCAAATTTTTTACATAACCAGTTAGGTTGCATTTTAAAGCTTGTGCATGTGTGCAAAAGCGATAGGATACTCTTTGTACTTTTCCTTTTACAGTGATATTATAATGACGTATCAAATTATCTATTCAGGGTTTCTAAGTTACGGTGTTCTGTTTTATTTAATTCTTCTTTTGATAAAGATTTGAAATAATCATAAGTAATTTTTAAACCTTCAGCTCTATTTACTTTTGGTTCCCAGCCTAATAATTGTTTAGCTTTTGTAATATCTGGTTTACGTTGTTTAGGATCATCTTTAGGTAATGCCAAGGAAATTAATTTCTGGTTTGAGCCTGTTAATTTTAAAATCTCATCTGCAAAATCTTTAATGCTAATTTCATCAGGATTACCAATGTTTACAGGTAAGTGATAATCACTCATTAATAAACGGTAAATGCCTTCTACTAAATCATCTACAAAACAAAAACTACGTGTTTGACTACCATCTCCAAACATAGTTAAGTCTTCGCCACGTAATGCTTGTCCAATAAATGCAGGTAATACACGTCCGTCATTTAATCTCATTTTAGGACCGTATGTATTAAAAATACGAATGATACGAGTTTCTAAGCCATGTGTCTCATGATAAGCCATAGTTAAAGCTTCCATAAAACGCTTAGCCTCATCGTAACATCCACGTGGACCAACTGGATTTACATTTCCCCAATACTCTTCCGTTTGAGGATGTACCGCAGGGTCTCCATAAACTTCACTTGTTGAAGCAACTAATACTCTTGCTTTTTTAACACGAGCAAATCCTAAAACATTATGCGTTCCTAATGAAGAAACTTTTAATGTTTGAATAGGAATTTTTAAATAATCAATCGGACTTGCAGGAGATGCAAAATGTAAAATATAATCAATGTTACCAGGAACGTGAATGAATTTACTCACATCGTGGTGATAAAATTCGAACTGAGGTAACTTAAATAAATGCTCAATGTTTTTTAAATCTCCTGTTACCAAGTTATCCATAGCAACCACTTGCATACCTTCTTTAATAAAACGGTCACATAAATGTGAACCTAAAAATCCTGCTGCTCCTGTAATTAATATTCTTTTTTGCATAATATCGTGTTCTTATTAGTTAGTTCTAACTCCAATACAGTAATAGCTGTAACCTATTTTTTTCATGTCTTGAGGGTCAAAAATATTTCTACCGTCAAATAAAGTTTTTTGTTTTAAACGTTTGTTGATTTCATCAAAATCAGGAGCTCTAAACTCTGGCCATTCTGTTACAATTAATAAAGCATCTGCTCCGTTTAATGTATCATACATGTCTAATGAATATTCAATTGTATCTTTTAAAGTATGTTTTGCTTCATCCATCGCTACAGGATCGTAAGCTACTACACTAGCACCCGCTTTTAATAATTTTTCAATAATAACTAATGAAGGTGCTTCGCGCATATCATCCGTTTTTGGTTTAAATGATAAGCCCCATAAAGCAAATTTCTTTCCTTTTAAATCACCGTTAAAATGGTTTTTTACTTTATCAAATAATACTTCTTTTTGACTTTCGTTTACATTTTCAACAGCATTTAAAATGCGCATGTCATACTTATTTTCTTTAGCTGTTTTAATTAATGCTTTTACATCCTTAGGGAAGCAGCTTCCACCATATCCAACACCAGGATAAATAAATTTAGTTCCAATACGTGTATCACTACCAATACCTTTACGTACCATGTTTACATCTGCACCCATAATTTCACAAAGGTTTGCTATGTCATTCATGAAACTAATTTTTGTGGCTAACATAGCGTTTGCTGCATATTTAGTCATTTCAGCCGAAGGAATATCCATAAAATAAATTGGATGTCCGTTCATTAAAAATGGTTTATATAATTTACGCATCAATTCTTCTGCCTCAGGTCTGTCAACTCCAACTACGATTCTATCAGGTTTCATGAAATCTTCAATAGCAGCTCCTTCCTTCAAGAACTCTGGATTTGAAGCAACATAAAAATCTAAATTAGAACCACGTTTTGCTAATTGCTCAGCTAATGCTTTTCTAACCTTTTCGGCAGTACTAACTGGCACAGTTGATTTTGTTACCACAACTAAAGGATGTTGCATATGCTCACCTACACTGGCAGCAACAGCTAATACATATTTTAAATCAGCCGAACCGTCTTCGTCAGGAGGTGTGCCAACTGCAATAAATACCACTTCGGCACCTTGAATACTATCTTTTAAAGAAGTAGAAAAATGTAAACGTTTTTTCTCAACGTTACGTTTTACCATTTCATCTAAACCAGGTTCGTATATTGGTAATATGCCTTTATGTAAATTATCAATTTTCTTTTGATCAATATCAATACACGTTACATCCATGCCAACTTCGGCAAAACATGTACCTGTTACTAACCCTACGTATCCTGTTCCTACAATTGCTACTTTCATATTTCTAATTAGTTGATGTGACAATTAGTCTATACGACAATGCTCACTAGACTGAAATTGTTGTTTTATTTTTTAAATTGTTTTTTGTTGATGCGATTATTTTGGATAATATTTTTATAATTATTTGCAATTTTTCTTTTAATTCACTTGTTGGATAAGAACTAGCCTGTTCGCAAATGGTTAACCAATACATTGTTTCATCTGCTTCTTTATGGGCAATCTTTAATTTATGGATAAAGTCTGATTTACTTTCTGCATTTTGTGCTTCATGCACATTTGCTCCAATTGATGTTCCTGATTTTAATAATTGATTAGCTACGACAAATTTTCTTTTTTCTTCTAGTTTCTCAACAAAAGATATTACCTCAATAGAAAATTCTATTGTTAGTTTTAATATGGTGTTATCTTTTTGTTCCATTGTCTAATAGTCACATTGACTAATTAACTAATTGTATTAGGTTATCTGTAATATATTTTAAAGTTTCCTCATCCATTTCTGTATGCATAGGTAATGATAAAACCGTGGCGCATAGTTTTTCTGTTACCGGAAAATCTCCTTTTTTAAAACGGTCACTTTTGTAAGCGTTTTGCTCATGCAATGGAATGGGGTAGTATATCATTGCTGGAATACCACGTTCTGCTAATTGCTCTCTTAATTTTGTTCTATCAACACCATTTAACTGTAAGGTGTATTGGTGAAACACATGCGTTGAGTTTTTTGCTCTTACAGGTGTTTTTAATTTTGGATGATTGGCTAATGCTTTATCATAATAGTCTGCGGCTTTGTTACGAGCAGCTGCATATTCATCTAAGTGCTTTAATTTTGCTTTTAGTACAACTGCTTGTATGGTATCTAAACGAGAGTTAACACCTAAAACATCATGAACGTATTGTACACTTTGTCCATGATGTGCAACCATACGTGATTTTTTTGCCAGTGCATCATCGTTAGTATACATTGCACCTCCATCACCATAACAACCTAAATTTTTACTTGGAAAGAAAGATGTACAGCCAATGGTTCCAATAGTTCCTGCTTTAGCTTTTGATCCATCACTAAATGTATAATCAGCGCCAATGGCTTGAGCTACATCTTCAATCACATATAAATTATGTTTTTTAGCTAAAGCCATGATACGTTCCATATCGGCACACTGCCCAAATAAATGAACTGGTACAATGGCTTTTGTTTTTGGAGTAATAGATTTTTCTATTGCTTCAATATTAATGTCAAATGTATCAGGATAAACATCTACTAAAACTGGGGTTAATCCTAAAAGACCGATTACTTCAGCCGTTGCTACATAAGTAAAGCTTGCTGTAATGACTTCGTCGCCTGGCTTTAAATCTAAAGCCATCATGGCAATTTGTAATGCATCTGTTCCATTAGCACATGGAATAACATGTTTTACATTTAAATATTTTTCTAAATCTGCTTGAAATTCTTTGACTGCTGGTCCATTAATAAATGCAGTTGTATTTATTACTTCTTGTATTCCTGCATCAACTTCTGATTTTATTTTTTCGTATTGACCTTTTAAGTCAACCATTTGTATTTTTTTGGTAAGAGTCGCCATTCTATGCTTCAAATTGTATCATGCGAATATAACGAATTTGATATACTTTAATGGCTATAAATTGAAAATATTTGGAGCTTTTACACTCTTTAATCGAAAAAATCGTCTGAAAAATTCATTAAATATACCTTTTCGCTTGCTCTGGTAAAGGCAGTATATAACCAACGAATATATTCTACATTCAGCATTTCTTTGGTTAAATATCCTTGGTCTATAAATACACAGGGCCATTGTCCGCCTTGTGCTTTGTGGCAAGTAACCGCATAGTTAAATTTAACTTGTAAAGCATTAAAGTAAGGGTTCTTTTTCAGGTAAGCCATACGTAACCCTTTTATTGGTTGGTCGGCCACATCTTCCATGACGGCTTCGAACAAGAACTGTTGTTGTTCTTTTGTTAAGGCTGAAGTATCTGTGTTGATCGAATCTAATAGAAGGTTTAATGTGATTTCTGGAGAATTTGGATAGTCACATAATTCAACAATACATTCAGCGAAATTAAAACCGTAGAGCTCTCTTCTTGCCGTAATTTTTTTGATTTGTAAGCTATCACCATTGGCTATAAATCCAGCTTCTGTTTTTTCATCAAGCCAAAAATAATTGTTCTTTACTACCATCATTAAATCTCCACCGCACAAATCATCATCCATATATCTAATTCGAGTTCTCACAGCTTGATTAAATAAATTAGCACGTTTATTATTTCTTGTTACAATCAGCACATCATTAAATCCATATTTACTATAGGCATTATTTAAGGCATCTTCTAGTTCATCTCCACTTAATCTCACAACATCCTTAAAAGTTTGAAGTTTTGGAAACTCATCGCTTTCATTATCAATGCATTCTCTTAGATGCGTTGCATTTACTAATATTCCACTAGCGTCTTGTTGACGAGCCACTTGTTTTAGTTCAATATGTTTGATGTTGAAATGATAAGCAGCTTTTAAGTAGTCAATATTTAAAGCAGGACTTTCATTACTGCCAACAGGAGGCAATTGAGCCGTATCTCCTACTAAAATTAATTTACAATTATCACCTGAGTAAACGTATTCAAATAAACTTTCCAATAAACTTCCATAAACAGATTCAGAGTTTGGATTATCTAGTCCTATCATCGATGCTTCATCAACAATAAAAACAGTATTACGATGCAAATTTTCTGCTAGAGTAAATTGCACACCTCCATCGTTGGTCGGTATTTTTCGAAATATTTTTTTATGAATTGTTTGTGCAGGCTTTTCGGAATAATTTGACAAAACTTTTGCCGCTCTTCCGGTTGGCGCTAACAACGCACTTCTCCATTTAAAGGATGGTAAAGTTTTTGATAATGCGGCTACCATATTTGTTTTTCCAGTACCTGCGTATCCCTTAATTACCATGATTTCACGTTCATTGTTATTTGACATGAACTCAGCCAATAAACTAATAAGCGTACTTTGGTCTTGAGTCGGTGTGAAACTTAAATAGCTTAAAAATATAGAAACGAACGATTGACTATTTAAGGGTTTATTCAAAATACAAATTGAGATGATTAAAAATCAAAGTTAGGACATTTAGCCACATTATGTTTACCTTTCTCTGCTCCCATTGCAGTCATCATTGGAGTTATACCTAGCAAGAATTCGACAGTGTTTGGAGTAGCTTTATTTAAACGATTGATGCTATAATCGTATGCAAAGCCAGCTGTCATATTTTTAAAAAATCGTATTTGAAAAATACCAGAAATAAAATCTTTATTTCTAAGTGTGGCACCAATTCCAATTCTTTTTTTGTAATAAGCCATTACGTTTAATTCCATACTTGGAATATTTACAAATGAACTATGAATGTTAATAGCTGGCACAATTGTAAATCCATTATCTAAAAAGAATTTTTTTCCCAATGAAATATAAAGTTGTTGTGCTAAGACGGATTTATTTCCAATTTGTTTATCACCTTGAGAAAGCCTGTTTTTGTATAGTTGCTGTATAGATACATCTATGAAAAACTTTTTACTATAAAGTCTAATCCCAGGTATAAAATCAGGATAGGTGAAAAAATAACTAGGGTAGGTGGCACCGTAAACTGGATCTGAAGTTGATATTATGCCTCTATCTAATGCGAAATTTCTTACACCAGCAAAAACACCAAATGATATATTATATTTATTAGTTAATGGTAAATGAAGAGTATATGAAAGGTAATAGCTTTCACTTCTAAATATTCCAGCTTTGTCTCTTGATAAATATAAACCCAAGTTATGCCAACGTTTATAACTTCTTTGAGGTTTAATGGTATAATTAGCACTCAAAAAATTAGTTGTTGGTGCATTATCAAAACCTATCCATTGTTGCCTACCTCCAACAATAACTTCTATTCCAGAATTTATATTGGAGCCCGCTGCCGCTGGATTATAGCCATATTTATTAAATGTAAATTGTGTATACTGAGTAGTTTGTTGCGCAAAACTCACTAAACTAAAAAGTGTAATTATGAATGTTAAACTTCTCATTATCTTACAATACTGACGTCTCCTTTCATAAATTCTTTTTTATTAGATCGATCTAAAAATAAGATATAGTAATAAGTTGCATCTGGTGTAGGGATGGTTAAACTTCTTCCATCCCATGGAATAAATTCGTTTGCTTGACTATGTACTAATTGACCCCATCGATTGTATACAAATAGTTCAAAATTTGGAAAATATTCTATCCTACTAATATTCCAAGTATCATTAAACTCATCGCCATTAGGAGTAAAATGGGTTTCTAATGCAGGCTCACAAGTAATGGCATCTATAGTGAAATTTATGGTTGTATCTTGATTTAAATCATCAGTTATTGTAACTGAATAATTACCATCCTGTAGTTGTTCAATTTTATTT
The DNA here is from genome assembly GCA_002420145.1 of Bacteroidetes bacterium UBA5697. Taxonomy (GTDB): domain Bacteria; phylum Bacteroidota; class Bacteroidia; order B-17B0; family Aurantibacillaceae; genus UBA4416. The sequence continues at coordinate 70,446 of DIHL01000055.1, read as the reverse complement.
GAAGTTGAACCATTACTCCATAAAATTTGAATAGGTTGTGCACCAGAAATTATTTGAATCGAGGCCTCTCCTAAAACACATGCCTGTTCATTTTTTGAAAAACTAACAGATAGATTTTGAGCTTGAATAGAAACGAAACTAATTAATAATGTAATAGATATGTACAGATATTTTATCATTTACAAAACAATTGAATTAAATCATTGGCAGTTTCAATACCTTCGTTTTTGGCTACTTGTAAGGTCTCACAAGCATTGGTTTTATCTCCGTTTTGCGAATATACATAAGCAAGTGCAGTGTATGCTTCTGAATAATGATGATCGAGTTCTATAGCTTTCTTATAGTCTGCTATTGCTGCTGTATAATTTTCAGATAATTCTTGCCAATAAGCTCTATTATAAAATGCCATGGCATAATTTGGATTAATGGTGATGCATTTGTCTAAGTCTTTGATAGCATTTGTGTAATCTTCTAATAAGCCTTTTGCTAAAGCCATGTTATACAAAGCTTTGTCATGTTTTGGATTAGCATCAATCACCTTATTAAAATTAGAAATAGCATCCGCATATTTTTCTTTTTTGGCAAAAATTAAACCCTTTAAAAAATATACTTCATAGTAATTAGGATTAATTTGTAGTAGTTGAGAAATACTGATATTAGCTTCTTTGAGTTGATTAAGTTTTATTTGAGAATAAGCTTTGATGTATAAAATGCTGTCAAAATTTATTTCAGATGAATTTATTAAATTAATTTCCTCAATAGTTAATTGGTAATTTTTAGCGTAAAAATTTTCTTTCGCTTTTTGTGCGTTGTTTTGACTAGTGCCATAAACACTAATAAAAAGAAATACAACACTTAAATATTTTATACTAAAATTCAAATCCCTTTTACTTAATAATTAGGATTTTTCAACCCAATTACCATGCTCTTTAATTAAATCAATTAATTCGTTCACGGCGTTATCGCTTGGTACATTTTTCTTCACTACTTCTTTTCCTTTGTATAAAGAAATTTTCCCAACTCCAACTCCTACATATCCATAATCAGCATCGGCCATTTCACCAGGTCCGTTTACAATACAACCCATGATTCCAATTTTAATTCCTTTTAAATGGTCGGTTCGTTCACGTATTTTTTGAGTTGTTTCTTGTAAATCAAATAAGGTTCTTCCGCAACTTGGACATGAAATGTATTCTGTTTTGCTAATGCGAGTTCTTGTAGCTTGTAATATTCCGAAAGCTGTTGAATTTGCCACTTGTGGAGAAGTGCAATTTTGTTGTTTTATCCAAAGCCCATCACCTAAGCCATCTAATAGCAAAGCGCCTATTTCAGCTGATGAACCTAATTGAAAATCTTGCTCAGATAAGTCTTTATAATTTCGTTTTATAATTATTGGTAATGAAATTCCTTGCTCAGCCAACGAAATAAAAACTCGTCTCAACTCAGGCATAGCATGAGGATTAAAACTGTCTGCTATTAAAACAATATTAGTTGAGTTTTTTATTTTCGAAATAAATTCAGGTGTTAAAACTTCTTTTGTTATAGCAACGAAATTTAATTCAGGATGCGTTTTTTCACTTTTAAAAAATTCCTCTCCGCAAAATAGAGGGTACTGTCTTAGTGGTTTTTCTAAATCTTTCCATGCCTCTGAATTGTATATAATCCCTAGTGTACCAGGAATTTCAAAATCAACATGATTATTACCTACATAAACATAATCACAAGCGATATCATTGATATTCCATTTATCCATTGGGACGGAATAGTTATATCCAGCAGGGAAAAATGTAGCAGGACTAATACTTTCTCTCTCACTAAAATCAGCTATAATTCGCGGTACGTTATGCCCTCCAATATTTAAAACAGCATTTGATTCTCGTCTTTGGTAATCATAAGGATTATAGGATAATTTTACTTTACCTCCTTCTGTTTGAAGAGGCTCAATTGCTTTATGGTGACTGAGCTTGTCGAAGCTATATCTATCTACTAACGCTTTTGCTACTGGTATTTCAAATTCAGGATCTTCTGTTAATGACACGCGAACTGTATCTCCTAAACCATCTTCCAATAAAGTGCCAATTCCTACAGCTGATTTAATTCTACCATCTTCACCATCGCCAGCTTCTGTTACACCTAAATGCAAAGGATAATTACTATTAGTTTCTATCATTTTTTGAACCAACAAACGGTAAGCTTGCACCATCACTTGTGTGTTACTTGCTTTCATTGAAATGACAATATTGTGGTAGTTCAAATCTTCGCAAATACGTAAAAATTCAAAAGCAGATTCAACCATTCCTAATGGAGTATCGCCATATCTACTCAATATACGATCACTCAAAGAACCATGATTAGTGCCAATTCGCATGGCAGTTCCATACTCTTTACAAATATTTACTAAAGGAGTAAAACGTTGTCTGATTCTTTCTAATTCTTGTTCGTAGGCAGAGTCAGTATATTCTATTTCTTCAAATTTTTTCTTATCGGCGTAGTTACCAGGATTCACTCGCACTTTTTCAATAACTCTAGCGGCAAACTCTGCAGCGTTAGGCGTGAAATGGATGTCGGCAACTAAAGGTGTATGATAACCAGCAGCTACCAATTCTTTTTTGATGACCTCTAAATTTTTCGCTTCGTTTATACTTGGCGCGGTAATTCGTACTAATTCACAACCCGCTTCAATCATACGAATACTTTGAGCTACTGTAGCTTTTGTGTCCATGGTATCGGTAGTGGTCATACTTTGTAAACGAATAGGATTATTGCCACCAATTCCTATATCTCCACATTTTACTTCGCGGGTTAAAAATCGTTTGTATTCTGTTAAACTGTTGCTATATGGTAAGTATAATTTCATCTTTGTTTTGTTCTAAATTCCCTTCTCGCTTTTTTATATTCCCCTACTTTGGAGGGATGTCCGCCAACTGGCAGACGGGGTGGTTATTTTTTTGCGCTTTTTGTTTTTTTGTTTACTTAAAATATCTTGTACAAAATAGGTTTACTCGGACTAGCATCATTTTCAAAACTAGCTATTTGTAAGTTTAAAATATATGCCCCGTCATTTATTTCATTAGGCACATAAATAAATTCTGTTATCGTTTTTTGAAATTGGGTATTGTTAGGATATTGCCAAAAAGCATGGTGCGCCAATAATTTTCCTTCATCATTTTCTCTGTCAATAGAAGGCATGTCAATTAGCAAATGTTGAACGCCAATTTCGTTCAAAAATAAAATGGCTTCTTCTAAAATGTATGGAGGATTTGTGTTGGAATATTGTGTGGTTAATTTATTTAAACCATTAGATAAAGTTCTAATAATAATTGCTTCTGGTTTCGAATTTTCTAACACAATTTTCAGTTGTTTTTTTGTGATTACAAAATCTCCATTTTCAATTTGAGTTGGCAGTAATGTCACTACTTCAGCTAAAAACATAAACTGTTTTAAACATTGATTAATAGTTACAAATTCTTTACTGATATGCCCTACACACTCAGTGTGAGTACCATTTCCGTGAGGGTTAAAAATGATATTTCTAAAGTTTACCGAACCACCTTTGCTCACATCTCCAATCCATTCCCCATTTGCAACAGGTTCTAATTTCATTGGTTCAACATACCAAGCACTTACACAATTTTTATCAGTGCTAAGCGGCATCGAAATATCAATGGGTTGAAACAAATCTATTTTATAATCTTTACCCTTATGAAAAATCGAAGCTATCATGTTGTTGATTTAAATTAAACTTTATAAAAGTACAAACAGTTTCTATTTTTGTTCAGCTTATTTTATGAAATGATAAATGTTAAAAGCTTATTTTTTTATCATTTTGTAGATTGTTCGAATTTTTTATCAAAAAGCAAACATGTTAATTTTGTAAATTTTCTGTAAAAAAATGATTTTTAACAAAAAAAAGTTCAAAAAGTTTGATTTTTAATAAATATGCTATAACTTAGTACCCTAGGTATTTTAACTATACTTAACAAAAAACTAAAAACAAATTGGTATAACATGAAGAAAATTTTTACCACACTAACTGTTGCATTAGCAGCAATCACTAGCGTTTCGTTCGCTCAGCAAGATCCGCAGTTCACTCAGTTTATGCATAATAAATTGATTTACAATCCTGGTTATGCTGGTACAAGCGAAGCCATTTGTGCTAACGTTTTATACCGTCAACAGTGGGTTAATTTCCCTGGCGCACCAAAAACTGGTTTATTAAGTTTCGATATGCCAATTGGACAATTGCCTTTAGCCGTTGGTTTAAACGTGATGAGCGATCAAATTGGTTTTTCTAAAACTTTATTTGCACGTTTAGCTTTATCATACAATCGTCATATTGGAGCTGGTGTTTTAGGTGTAGGTATTGATGGTGGTATTTTACAACAACAATTTAATGGCACTTGGGTAACTCCAGATGGACCATCCACACAAGATGCAGCTATTCCATCTTGGCAAGCAACTGGTCAAACATCATCTAATCCAAATTTAAACAAATTAACTTATGATGTTGGTTTTGGTATTTTTTATTCAATTGCTAATAAAATGTATGTGGGTATTTCTTCAACTCACTTAGCAGCTCAAGATATCAAGGCTAGTAGTGATGTTAAATATGCGTTAGCTCGTCACTATTATATAGTTGGTGGATACACGTTTGATTTAACTCAAGAGCATGCTATTCAACCAAATGTTAAAGTTAAATCTGATGCAGCATCTACTCAATTAGATGTTAACTTAACTTATATTTATAACAAAACATTATCTATTGGAGTTTCTTACCGTATGCAAGATGCAATCGCACCTATGATTGGTTACAGATTCTTAAAAGATAAAAGTTTCAGAGTTGGTTATTCTTATGACTTAACTACATCAAAAATTAAAGGTTATAGTTCTGGTACTCACGAAATTAGCTTAGGGTATTGCTTCAATGTGAAGAAGCCTAAAAAAGTAACTTCTTACCAAAATGCAAGATTTTTAGATTAATTTGTAACCTTTTAAAAAAAAGACCGTTTAAGTCCCTTACAATCTTTATTTTTACATGTTCATAACTTGTTAATAAAGCAAAGTGTCACTAAAAACAAAGATTGGGATTATAAACAACAAGAAAGCAAAATGAAATCCGTTACAAAATTTCACTAGCTTAAAAACTAAACAAAAGCACTATGAAAAAACTGATTGTATTAGCTTCGTTTATCGCCGTTGTTACTGGTTGTAACAAGAAAGAAGGTGAGTTAGTGGGCGTTACAGGTAGAGAACAATGGTTCCAGCCAGATCCATTTGGTACCTTGTATATTCCCATGGGAAGTTACCATATGGGGCCTAGCGACGAAGAGATTACCATGGCTCATACAGCTAAATCTAAAATGGTTTCTGTTCAAGCATTTTACATTGATGACTCAGAAATCTCAAATAATGAGTACCGTCAGTTTGTTCACTGGGTACGTGATTCTATTGCTCGTAAATTATTAGCATTTGGATCAAACCCTGACGCTGAGAGTTTCCAAATTCCTCAAGAAGAATTCTTAGCAATGTGGCCTATCTACAAAGGTGATAATAATTTACAAGACCCATATATTAATTGGGAGGAGAAAATTAAGTGGGATAGCGATGATGAAGATTATCGTTTAGACTTACAACCAATGTATTTACCAGAAGGAGAGCGTTTTTATAATCGTAAAGAAATTGATTCTCGTAAATTAAATTATGAATATTATAGAATTGATATTCGTTTAGCGGCTTCTAAAAATAATCGTTTCATTCCTCAAAAATCATTAGATATTCAGGATGCGGCACATGAGTATAAAAAAGCTGAATATATTAATGGTGTTCATTTAAATGATGGACAAAACGGAACTCCAGGGCAACCTTCTACAGCTGTAGGAGACCCAGGAAAAGACCCAAAAACATTAGGTACTTACAATGTTGATGATCAAGTATCTGTAGGGCAAGGAAATTATGTTCCTCGTGAGCGTAAGGGAGTTGACCGTTCAGTATTCATTTTAAAAGATGTGATTAATGTTTATCCTGATACATTAGCTTGGGTTCATGATTTCACATATTCATTTAATGAACCAATGACAAATATGTACTTCTGGCATCCAGCTTATGATGATTATCCAGTAGTAGGGATTACTTGGAAACAAGCTCGGGCATTCAGTATTTGGCGTTCAAACTTATTAAATAACTTTTTAATTGGAAATGGAATGACAATCGTAAATGATTTCCGTTTACCAACTGAGTCTGAGTGGGAATATGCAGCACGTGGTGGTAACGATTTATCTCCATATCCTTGGGGAGGTCCTTATATCCGTAATGCTAGAGGATGTTTCTTAGGAAACTTTAAACCATTGAGAGGTTCTTATATCGATGATGGAGGTTTCCACTCTGTATATATTTATTCTTACAATCCTAATGATTATGGTTTATATTGTATGGCTGGTAACGTTTCTGAATGGACAAGTAACGCATTTGATGAATCAGCATACGATTTCGCACATGACTTAAACCCTGATTATGTTTACGAGGCACAAGATAAAGATGCTAATGTATTAAAACGTAAAGTAATTCGTGGTGGTTCTTGGAAAGATGTAGGTTACTACTTACAAGTTAGTTCTAGAACATACGAATATCAAGATACTGCTAAATGTTATATTGGATTCCGTAACGTAATGACTTATTTAGGTCGTTCAAAAGGAGACGAAATTTAGTAGTTATTAAAAAGAAAACACAAACACGTAAAATAAAAACACAACCAACAAACAACAAAACAATCACTAACTAAACAAAAACAAACAGCTATGAGCAAACTTCCTAAAGTATCCGGTTTTAAAAAGTATTTACACTTAGCATCATGCTTTGGTGCGGCTATCGTAATCGTTGGAGCATTATTTAAAATCATGCACTGGCCAGGTGCTTCTGCAGCCTTAATTGGTGGTCTAGGTACTGAAGCCGTTTTATTCTGTCTTTTCGCAATAGATATTCCTCATGAAGAGTATGATTGGACATTAGCATACCCAGAATTAGGTGGTATGGGTGGTCATGAAGACGATTCACATAAATTAGAAAGTGGTTTACCAGTTTCTGCACAATTAGATGCAATGCTAGCTGATGCTAAAATTGGACCTGAATTAATTGAAAGCTTAGGTACTGGAATGCGTTCATTAAGTGATAGCGCTAATAAAATTGGTGATATTAGTAATGCAACTGTAGCAACTAACGAATATGTTGATAGCGTGAAATCAGCTTCTAAAAATGTATCTCATTTAGCTGATACTTATAGCAGAGCAGCAGATTCAATCGCTAGTTTAGCAGAATCGAATGATGCAGGTTCTTCAATTGGAGCGTCATTAAATAGTGTTTCTAAAAATTTATCAGCTTTAAACGCTACTTACGAATTACAATTACAAGGTTCTCGTACTCATTTAGAGGCTACTGAGAAGTTCTATGATGGTTTAGCAGATTTAATGAAAAATTTACATGATTCAGTTGACGATACTAAAAAATATCGTGCTGAAATGGCTCAATTATCTACTAATTTAACAGCACTTAATACTATCTATGGTAACATGTTAGGCGCTATGAACTTTAACAAATAGTATATAAATCCACTAATGGTTAAGTGAATGAAAGATTTTTCTTTTGTTCACTTAATTTAAATCATTAAATTTTAATCTAAAAAAAACACTATAGCATTATGGGAGGCGGTAAAGAAACACCAAGGCAGAAAATGATCGGTATGATGTACCTCGTATTGACAGCGCTTTTGGCAATGAACGTATCTAAACAAATTTTACAGGGTTATTTATCTGTAAATGAAAGTTTAGTAAAATCAAAACAAAATTTAACAGAAAATAATACACGTGTAACTAAAGCTTTCGAAGCTTCCATAGGTGGTAATGCAGCAGCAAAACCATACTATGAAAAAGCATTAGAAGCTCAAAAATTAATTTCAGAAGTAGATAAGTATATTAGCGAACTAAGAGCTAAAATTGTTGCTCATACAGAGCCAACAGCTTTAGAAAATGAAAAAATTGCTGATACATTGAATTTACGTAGAATGGATAAAATTGATGACTATGATATGCCTAGTCACATGTTAGGTTTGGGTGAACCTAAAAATCCAGAGAAGGGTGCATTTACAGCATATGAGTTACGTATGAAAATGAGTGGTTTACATGACAAATTAGTTGCAATGGTTGATGCGATGCAAAAAGACCCTAAAACTAAATTCTTAGAGGATGATTACCAAGGTATTAAAAAGAAATTTGCTTCTATTAAACCAACAGATAGTAATCGTGATGAAGATGGTGTTAAATACAATTGGGAAATGGATAACTTCTATCATTTACCATTAGCAGCGGTTTACACTAATTTAAATAAGTTTCAAACGGATTTAAAAAACGTTGAGGCTGAAGTATTACAAGTATTCTCTGGAGCTAGTGGAAAATTAGCAATTAAATTTGATGCGATTAAAGCTCGTGTTGTTGCTCCGTCTTCATATATTGCAGCTGGTCAACCTTACGAAGCAGACATCTTCCTAGCAGCTTCTTCTTCTAAGTTAGCAGCTGGTGATATGGAAATTATTGTTGGTGTAGATTCAGCAGCAGCAGCTGGTGGAGCTAAAGGAACTATAGTTCCAGTTGTTGGTGGCGAAGGTAAATACTCAGTTGGTACTGGTGGTGAAGGTGATCAAGAATATAAAGGGGTAATTAAATATAAAAATCCTGATGGAACTTTTAAATACTATCCATTTACAGGAGCTTATAAAGTTGCTAAATCTGGAGCAAGTGTTTCTGCCGATCAAATGAATGTATTTTATGCAGGTGTGCCAAATCCAGTTACTGCAGCAGCAGCGGGTATTTCTCCAGCTGATATTAGTGTAAATGCTACTGGTGCTGGTGTAAGAGTTACTCCTAAGGGTGCAGGTAAATATGAGTTTAACTTTACTGGAGTTGGAGAGTGTATGGTTTCAGTTTCTGCTAAAACTAAGGATGGTGTTAAATCGCAAGGTCCTCCAATTAAGTTCCGTGTAAAACCTTTACCAAAACCTGAATTAAAAATTGGTGGTAAGTTTGCTCCTCAAGAAATGAAAAAAGGAGAGTTGGGAATGGTGAGTGGTTTAGGTGCTGGTGCTAATGGTTTTGATTTTCAGGCTAACTTCGTTGTATTGTCATATGAGGTTACAGGAAAAGCAAAAGGAAAATTAATGCAAGAGTCTGGTTCGGGTAATAACTTAAGCGGTCCAGCTGCATCAATTTTAAAAGGTGCTGATGTTGGTTCTAAAATATATATTGATGCCAAAGTAAAAGGACCAGATGGAAAAACAACATCAACAACTGTAGGTATTAAAGTTACAAAATAGATAATAGTTATAATTTAAAATCATACTACTATGATAAATTTCAAAAGTATATTATTTTTTGCAGTCATAATGATGGCATTAAATGTTAAAGCTCAACCTGGGGTTTTCCAGCCAGGTGATTATAGAGATGGAATTTATGATAAAGAAAATTCTACAAATAGACGTTTTATTCCTTACACTCACCTTCGTGAAGGCGATGTGAATTGGGAGAAACGCGTTTGGAGAAAATTAGATATGCGTGAAAAACAAAATCATCAGTTATATTATCCTACTGAGGCTGTAACTAGTAGAATATCTTTAATGCAGTTAGTTTTAAAGTATGTTCTTTCTGGTCAAATAATAGCTTTTGTTGATGAAGAGTTTTTACAACCTTACGAATTGTCTGCTATTAGAAACAAACTTGTAATTGTTGGTGATACAACAGAAGTTGAAGAATTTGATGCCAATGGAAATTCTGTAATGGTAAGAAAACCTGGTTTGATTGATTCTACATGGATTTTTGGTAATTTCACGGAATTAGAACTAAAGGAAGACTGGTTTTTTGACAAACAAAAATCCGTTTTAGAAGTTAGAATTCTAGCTATGGGTTTTAATGCATTAAAACCTGGAAAAGAAGATTTAGGTGCTTTTAATATGTTTTACACGTATTTCCCTGCTTGTCGCCCTTTCTTTGCTAAGCACGAAGTTTATAACGCTAAAAATGATGCAGAACGTAGAACATTTGAAGATATATTCTGGAAACGTCAATTCTCATCTGTTGCTACAAAAGAAACAAATGTATACGACAGATCTATTGATCGTTATTCGAAAGGAATAGATGCCTTGTTAGAATCTGATCGTATTAAGAACGATATCTTTAGATGGGAGCATGATTTATGGCATTTCTAATTTGATTTGATAATAAAATAAAAAACCTTCCGCCAGCTGGCAGAAGGTTTTTTTATGCATTATATTTTATGATTATTTAAGGGAATGTAAACTGCCACCTTTTTCGAAAAGCTTATCAACTCGTTTTTCTATTTCAGGTATTTTTTCTAAAGCTGGAGCATGATGAGGTTTTACGCGCGCATCAATAATTAGATTATCACAACCAAAATGTTTGTACTCAGTATATGAATTAATACCATACACATCATGACTTGGATTAGAACGTGTAAACGTTACCCATAACCAATTTTTTAAAGTAGCAGCAGTAAAGGAAGAGTCATCTACAATAACAATCATTGGAAAACCCTTTAAATCAATGTTTTTTTGATTTACCTCATTATTAAAATCTTCAAATTCTAGTTTTGTTTTTTTGTATGATTCAAATCTGTTGCCTTGTAAAACTAACACGCCTGGTAAAGCAATTTGTGGATTTTTAAATATCGTTAATTCTTGCAAGTTATTATTTTTCGTCCTAGACAGTTCTCGATTTTTTTCACCATAAGCAGCAACCACTAACTTACTGCCACTATTTAAGCCGGTTCCACTATAATCTAAAGTATCAATACTTGTATTAGTTTGAAAATGCAAATCTCGTTTTAAATTAATACGCTCCAACATAAATTGATAAAATTCAGATTCATTATGTGTAGAGATTTTATTTGATTCGTCTGCCGTAATAAATAGATATTTTGCTAAACTTAATTGACCTTTGCCCAAAATATGATTGGCAATAGTTAAAAGTTCAGCCGGTTGTTTGGTTTGGTTATATGGAGTGTAACGTTCGCTTCCAATTGCTAATAATAATGGATGAACTCCAGCTGCATCAACAGCATGGACTTCTTTTACGCCAGGTAATTCGTGCTTAATAGCATTGCCAGTTAATTCATGAATAATTTGTCCGAAACTTGTATCCTCTTGAGGCGGACGACCAACAACCGTAAAAGGCCAAATAGCATCTTCTTTGTGATACACTTTATGAACGCGCATTAATGGAAAATCATGCTTTAAACTATAGTAGCCTAAATGATCTCCAAATGGACCTTCGGGTTTATTTTCGTTTGGATAAACCTCTCCAGTAATTACAAAATCAGCATCTGTGCTTACACAAAATCCATCTTGATAAGTATATCTAAATCTTCTGTTCCCTAAAGCGCCTGCAAATGTCATTTCACTTAATCCTTCAGGCAATGGCATCACAGCGGCTACCGAATGACTTGGTGGACCACCAATAAAAATAGATATTTTTAAAGGCTTTCCTAACTTATTGGCTTTGCTTTGATGAACTCCAATACCTCTGTGTAATTGATAGTGTAAACCAATCTCTTTATTTAAAATATAATCGTTCCCGTTTAATTGAATACGGTACATGCCTAAATTGGCATTCATAATCCCTGGTTTATCAATATCTTCACTATATACTTGAGGCAATGTCACAAAGGCTCCACCATCCATTGGCCAATGCTTAATTAATGGGATTTTATCGATAGTCGTTTCTTTAAATAAAACTGGCTTTGATAATGGATTTTTTAATGGTAATGCAGATAATGCAGTTAAAGATACATTGGCATATTTAAATGGATTTTTGAGTGCTTTAACAGGATTGTTTTTTATTTCAATTAAGGTTTGAATTTTTTCAAGAGTGTCTCTAAAAATAAATTTACTTCTATCCAATGTCCCAAAAATATTAGAAGCACATTTAAATTGAGTTCCTTTTACGTTTTCAAATAATAAAGCTGGTCCACCCATTTCATGCACACGCAAATGAATAGCAGCCATTTCCAAATCAGGATTAACTTCTTCTTTGATTCTTATAAGATGATTGTTTTTTTCCAAATCATCCAAACAGGCTTTTAAACTCTTATATCCCATATATATTAAACAGTATAAAGATAAAGAGGTTTAAATTAATAATTACATTTACAGCATTATATTTATAAGATGTCAGCACAAAACAATAAACAAATAGCTTTAAAATGGTTTGAAGCCTTTAATGCACATGATTTAGAAAAATTATTGTCTTTATATGATGATAATGCCCAACATTTTAGTCCGAAATTAAAGGTCAGAAAACCAGAAACGCAAGGATTGATTAAAGGAAAAGACGCATTGAGAGAATGGTGGCAGGATGCTTTTGACAGATTGCCTTCTTTACAATATGAAGTTATTAAGCTAACTGCAGATGAAGAACAAGTGTTTATGGAATATATTAGACATGTTGAAGGTGAAGAAGATTTATCTGTTGGAGAAGTACTTCAAATAAAAAACGGTTTAATTATTTTTTCGAGAGTTTATCATGGTTGATAATTTAACAGCTATTAACTGAGAACTAAATGAATGATTTGCTACCTTAGTTCTGTAATGAAAAAACTATTTCTAATACCCTTATTTCTAGTTTTAACTATTAAAGGTTTTAGTAGTTATATTTTAATTCCAATGGATGATACCCAAAAAAATCATCTAAAGGCATACGGTATTGCTTATTGGAGTTTAAAAGGTGAATTAGAGATTCAGTGGTTAACGAATTACCGTGGAGGAAGCTTTTTAATTCCTAATTCAAAGCCTATAACTACAGAGTGCACCATAAGAGGTATTAGTTATGAAATTATTTCTGACGCTCAAGCCAATGGTATTTTAGCAGAGATTGCCAATCCAGAAGTTAATCAAGATGCCATTAAATTAGAAAAAGCGCCACGTATTGCCGTATATTCTCCTAAGATTAAACAGCCTTGGGATGATGCTGTAACATTAGTATTGAAATATGCTGAAATCCCTTATGATGTCGTATATGATGAAGAGATTATAGGAGATAAATTAGCAGATTATGATTGGTTGCATTTGCATCATGAAGATTTTACAGGACAGTACGGTCGTTTTTATGGAGGATTTGGACAAACAGCTTGGTATCAGAATGAAGTAAAAGACAATGAGGCAACTGCTAAGAAATTAGGATTTACAAAAGTATCTCAACTGAAATTAGCAGTAGCCAAAAAGATAAATGATTATGTGTTTACTGGTGGATTTTTATTTGCGATGTGTAGTGCAACAGATAGTTATGATATAGCTTTAGCTTCAGAAGGAATTGATATTTGCGAATCTATGTTTGATCATGATCCATCAGACCCTGCGATGAACAAAAAAATAGATTATAGTAAAGGCTATGCTTTTGAAAAATATCAGTTAAGTACTAATCCGTATGAATATGAATTTTCAACGATAGATGCGACTACACCACGCAGACAATACGGAATGAATAAAGATAATGATGTGTTTACTTTATTTGATTTTTCAGCTAAATGGGATCCTGTTCCAACGATGTTATGCCAAAATCATGTGCAAACTATCAAAGGATTTTACGGACAAACAACGGCTTTTACCAAAACATATATCAAAAAAAATATTTTAATATTAGGAGAAGCTAAAGCATATAACGAAGCCCGTTACATTCACGGCGACCATGGAAAAGGAACTTGGACATTTTATGGTGGTCACGACCCAGAAGATTACGAACATAGAGTAGAGGATCCTCCAACAGATTTAAGTTTACATCCTAATTCTCCAGGATACAGATTGATACTAAATAATATCTTGTTTCCTGCAGCAAAGAAGAAAAAACAGAAGACATAGTTTTTATTTTTTGCTTCTCGACTTCGCTCGAAGTGACAAAAAATATTAAGTCTATTCACTAAAATAACTTCTTACATCATCACGCAAATTATATTTACTTGCCATTACTTCTCCGTATGCGCCCGCACTTCTAATAGCAATGATATCGCCGCGTTTGGTTTCTGGTAATTCAACCGCTTTCCCAAAACAATCACTGCTTTCGCAAATTGGGCCAACAACATCATATTTTATAATAGTTTTTGATGTAGAAGAAATATTTTCAATTTTATGAAATGCTTGGTATAGTGCTGGACGAATTAATTCTGTCATTCCGGCATCTAAAATAGCGAAGTTGGTGTTGATGCCGTTTTTAATGTAAAGCACTTTGCTAATTAAATTACCACATTGCGCTACAATAGCTCTACCTAATTCGAAATGCAATTGTTGATTTTTACGTAATTCTATAAAATCATGAAACACTTTAAAATAGGCTTTAAAATTAATGATAGCTTCTTTATCTGGCTCATGATAGTTAATGCCAACACCGCCACCAACATTAATGATTGGTAAATCATATCCTTTGTGTAAAAAGAATGAATTGATTTCATTCACTCGGGTACATAATTTTTTATACGGTGATAAATCCGTAATCTGAGAACCAATATGAAAATGCAAACCAATTAATTTAATATTGGATAGTGTTTTTAGCTTCTCAATAACGGTTTCAAATTCATATGGATTAATTCCGAATTTATTTTCTTCTAAACCAGTAGTAATGTATTTGTGAGTATGAGCATCTACATTAGGGTTGATGCGTAAGGCGATAGAGGCTATTTTATTTTGTTTAGCAGCCAGTTCATTAATTACCTCTAATTCTTGCATGCTTTCGCAGTTAAAGCAAAAGATGTTTTTTTCTAAAGCATAATTTATTTCATCGTCACTTTTGCCAACACCTGCAAATACAATTTTTGATGAATCAAATCCGTTTTCAATAGCGCATTTCACTTCGTTGCCACTTACGCAATCTGCACCAAGTCCACTGTTTTTAATAGTTTGTATAATTCTTGAATTAGCATTTGCTTTAAATGCATAATGAACATGATAGTTGTATTTTGAGCTTTCAGCATTAACAACATCTAATGTTTTTTGCAATAAAGCTAAGTCGTAATAATAAAACGGTGTTTTATGTTGCGATATATTTTTGATATTATTTTCTGAAATCATGTTGCTAGTATTAATATCCAAACAATCCTTTATTTAAAGCTACTAAAGCTTCTTTTTTTAATTTAGAGTTTACCAAAACACTAATGTTATTTGCACTTCCACCATAAGACACCATTCTCAAAGGAATGTCTTTTAAAGATTCTAAAACTTTAAAACCATATCCAGCCTTATCTTTTGGTAAATTCCCAACAATACAAATAATGGTTTGGTCTTGCTCTACTTCAACATTAGCAAACTCTTCTAATTCTTTTTTGATTTCGTTTAAAAATTTAATATTATCTATTGTTAATGATACAGCAATCTCTGATGTTGTAATCATATCAATAGACGTTTTGTAACGTTCAAAAATTTCAAACACAGCACGTAAAAAACCATGAGCTAGCAACATTCGATCGCTTTTGATATTAATGGCGCAAATGCCATCTTTTGCAGCTACTGCTTTTAATCCCTCTACTGGATTGATGTTAGAAATACGAGTTCCTTTTGCATCTGGCTGCATCGTGTTTTTTAATAGAACAGGAATGTTTCTTTTTTGTGCCGGTAAAATACAAGTAGGATGTAAAATTTTTGCCCCAAAATATGCTAACTCAGCAGCTTCATCAAAACTTAATTCATGAATAGGATGTGTTTTTGAAACGATACGAGGGTCATTGTTATGCATGCCATCAATATCAGTCCATATTTGAACTTCATTAGCTTTGATTGCTGCACCTATAATAGAAGCCGTATAATCACTTCCTCCTCGCTTTAAATTATCTATTTCTCCAAAGGCATTGCGGCAAATGTAACCTTGTGTAATGAATAAATTAGTTGATGGATATTTATCTAATTCAACTTGTAAATTTTTCTCTATATAATTTAATTGAGGCTCGTCGTTCTCATCAATTCTCATAAAGTTTAATGCAGGCAATAATGCTGAATTGATTCCTAACTCTTGTAAATGAAAATAGAATAGGGCAGTACTTAATAATTCACCTTGAGCCAAAATAGCTTTTTCTTCATTTACAGTAAACATATCCAGAGTAAAAGAACGTAAATGATTGAAATGATTTTTTATCAAATCATTTCCCTTAGTTTTATAGTCTGTGCTTTTATATAACTTTTCTACTTCATCAAAGTATTTCCCCTCTAATGCATTAATAATTTCGTTTGCTTTATCATGTTCTTTTTGATAAAGTGAATTACAGATTTCAACCAAAGTGTTAGTGGTTCCACTCATGGCAGATAAAACAACAATTTTTCTATCACTGCTAGAAATTAATTGAACCAATGCTTGCATGCGTTCAGCTGTTCCAACACTTGTTCCTCCAAATTTTAAAATATTCATTGTATATAATTTTTATTGACTGCTTTTAGCAGATTTAAATGTAGTAATGTTTTATTGATTTTTTGAATGTATGTGAATCAATCCCTGATTCTGGCACACGAAATTAAATATGGCTCGGGCGAGCCTTACGTTTACACTTAGATTTTATGTAAAGGTTGTTTTTCATTTAATCCGTTGTAAATAAAAAGATTAAATTTTAAATCACAAAAAAAACGTCCCGAAATTTTCGAGACGTTTTAAACATTTTGTTTTTAAATATTTATTGCTTTAAAACTTTGAAAGTTTTTACAGCGGTTTTTGTTTCTATTCTTAAATAGTAGATTCCATCAGCTAACTCAGAAATATTGATTGATTTTGTAATTAAACCGTTTCCAGAAATAGCCTCAGTATAAATCAATTTACCATCTATCGACATAAGATGTACATGTCCATCAACATCTGAACTTGAATTTAACTCTAAAGTAAAAATACCTGAATTAGGATTTGGATATACATTTAATCCTATGTTATCTGTTAATTCTTCCACTCCAACACAAGCATTTACTTTTAAGGTATCTTTTGCTGTATTTGAACAACCATTAGCTCCAGTGTAACTATAAATAATAACATGTGTTCCTTGAGTTGCTTGATTTGGATAGAACGTATTTCCTGTTACACCACCACCAATATAAGTTCCACCAGTAGGAGTTCCCTCTGTTAATGGTCTTCCTGTTAAATCAGTTGGGCAAAATGATGTTTGGCCACCAAATACTAGTGAAACACTTGGAAGAGGTTTAGAGGTTACATTTATAGTATCAGATGCTTTACAACCAAGTGTATTTGTAACAACAACAGAGTAAGTTCCTGTTGTGCCAACTGTAATAGAAGATGTTGTTGCTCCTGTATTCCATTGGTATACATTACCGATACCATAACCTGCATATAATTTAATTGTACCACCTTGACAATAAGCCGTATCAGCACCTAATGTTACCACTGGAGGATAACCTAATGTTACAAGCATTGTATCGGCAGCCACACAACCATTTGTATTAGTAGCTCTCACCCAATATTTTCCAGGAGAAGTAACATTTAAACTTGATCCAGTATAACCAGTGTTCCATAAATAATTACTAGCTGCTGTATTAGCGTTAATAGTAACAGGTAACGAACAGAATAAGGAATCATTTCCTAAGTTTGGAGAAGGCGTAGGTTTTACAAATAGATGAATAGTATCCTTAGCTGAACACCCAGACGTGTTATTAGTTAAAGTAACTGTATAAACAGAAGTATTATTTAAAGAAGCAACTAATGGGTTTGAAATATTAGTGGCAGATAATCCACTAGCTGGCCCCCAGTTATATGATAACGAAGAAGGTTGACCAAAATTCACATTTGGACGTTGTGACATTGAGCCACTTACAGTTGTGCTAGAACATACACTTGGATCTCCATCATTTCTGTACCATATTGAAGATACAAATGGAGTTGTAGATTGAGAAACAGAAACATTGTTTGTAAATCCATTAGGGGTATTATTAAAACAAGTTTCAATAATAATATTTGAAACTCCATCCCAAACAAAAGGTGTAGAGAATGTATGTAGATTTGTGCCAACAACTGGAGTATAGCTAGGAGTGTTAAAGTAGGTTGTGAAGCCTGTTGTTTGAATAGCTGATAAACTAATCAATGTGGTTGTAGATATGGCAACATTATAATTAATTAATGGATCTGTTCCGTTTAAGTTAGTAGCATTAAAACTAATAGAATTAATATTTCCAGCTACTAAACCTGATGCAGAAAGTTCAGAGGCTAAAAACAAAAACTGATGTCTAGCTCCTTCATACCAATTACCATATGGTGCAGGATAGCCTGTTGCTGTATTAACAATAGATCCTGTTCCTACAGCATTTGTTGTATTTGTATTAACTTGCAATTGCACAGCAGTGCCCCTGCACACTGAATCATTTGGAGTTGCAGAGATTGTAAAAATTGGTTTCTTGATTATCGTAAGAATAGTTGTATCGTTAGCCGTTCCAGCATCAAATGGCAACTCTGTAAATGCTTTAAATTTGTATGTGCCAGTTTTTGACATGTCATAGCTTAAAGTAATGGTTGTATCTAAAGTAGCTCCACCAGCTAATGTTCCAGATGTAAGTGCTAAAGTATAAGTTTGTGGATTGGGCCCACTCACAATAACTTTAACTGGAATGTTTCTTACAGATATATCATGAGTAGCAGTGTGATTGTTTTTTATTTGTAGTTTAATGGTATCCGTTCCATTAAAACATTTCGAACCATTATCTAATGGTTTTAATATGGCAGATACACCAACATCAATAAAACCATTAATACCGTCAAACTCATATGCTCCCATATCTGGGTTAGTATTAGGGTTAATTCCAGTCATTGGTCTTGCATTTAATAATACATCTGTATTAGGTAATCCAAGTGCTGGTAAAATAGTTGCACCTGATTCTATTAAAGTTAAAGTATTATTAGCAATATTTAAATTGTTATCAGCGATAAAAGGAGCTGCTCCATTTGCAGGAGGAACAGAGTTTATATCATTAGCTGGATTTGTAAATTGAGAAAATGTTTTCCAATCAGCTAGTGTAATTTGTGTAGCTGCACCAATAGTGCCAACATAATGACTTGTAGCAGGCCCTAAAACCATGTACGCATTAT
Organism: Bacteroidetes bacterium UBA5697; assembly: GCA_002420145.1. GTDB lineage: Bacteria > Bacteroidota > Bacteroidia > B-17B0 > Aurantibacillaceae > UBA4416. The sequence goes on along the minus strand of DIHL01000055.1, from coordinate 51,340 downwards.
TATCCAGATTTGTTGATGTGAAATTGTAGCTAGCAGGAAACCAAACGGCATAAAAACGTTTAGTTGTAGCTGTTGATGTCATTTTATTATTAAAAATATTATTTTTGATGTCAAGACTAGTAGATAGACCAGACGTTACAACTAAAGCTGCTGATGCGCAGGTTGTATTTGTACCTGTGTTATTTCCGAACATATTAACACTATTGTAATAAATTTTATGTCCAGTACCACTAGCAATTCGTATTCCAAATGCATTAAATGTTGTACTTGTAGAGCTATAGTTTGTAGTTCTAATATCATAAACCACATTGTTCAATATAGTATGGTTAGTTCCTGATGCGATATTGATACCATAAGCTCCAAATCCAGAAGAGCTAGGCATGTGAATGCCGTAGATAAAGTTTCTGACGATAGAGTCGTTTGAGGCAACGGCTGCTGAACCCAGAATTTCAATACCAGCAATAGTGGTTGCGTTTAAAGGTTTTTGATTAAAAACAGTATTGTCATATATCTTAGCGCCTAAACAATTTGAAAGATAAATTCCTCTAAAAAGATTATATTGAGAAGTATCGGTAGAGCCTATTAAATTTTTTCTAATTACTAGCGAATCTGTACAAACAGTAGAAGTAGTTCCACCAGTAATTAAAACCCCGTAATACGATTTTTTAACTTCATTGTTTTCAATTAATAATTTATCAAAATTATTACCGCCCGTTGTAATACTAGTGATTGTTGCTCCTGTTCCTCCGCCAGCTAAAATACCTGCAATGCTAGTAACGGGAGAAGTAGATGTAGGGTCTACGTTTCCAGTGATGATGCAATTTTTAATGGTGTTATTTCTACATCCTAATGCAGGTGCAGTTGTAGTTCCTATTAAACGTATAACAGATGTTAATGTTACCGTTGGCAAATTAGAGTTTATAATAGTTAAATCTCTATTTATTATTCCTCCAGAAATATCACCATCAATCATAACGCTATCAGCTCCATTTATTTCAATAACACATCTTCCAGAAACAGGAGCTCCTGATATAGTAGCAGTAACCGATGGACTTAATTTGATAGATGAGTAATTTGCTAGACCTACACCACTAGCTTCTAATGCTGTTGGAGTTGTAGGTTCTGTTGTATTACCTGTTATTAAAATGTTAATCATGCCTGTATGAGTACCGGCATTAATTGCAGCAAAAGCAGAACTTACATTGGTATAAGTAGTTGCTGGACCGCCTGTAGATACATCTACTTGTGCTTTTAGTAAGTTTGATCCTAAAACGACAAGTACGAATATAATTACCTTGATTTTTGAGTAAATTTTTCCCATTTTGATTTTAATTCAGATTTTCTACAAAAATATAACATTTATTATTAATTCTCACATTATTGGTTAACAAAAAATCACCAATCGTCTATTAAATTCTGCTAATTATTAGATTCTTAATGTGTATTTTTGCATCATGAATTCTCTATTTGTTTTATTTTTAAATTTAGGTGGCGGAGAGGTTGTTTTAATACTTCTTGTTATTTTGTTAATGTTTGGTGGGAAAGGCGTGCCAAATATTGCTAAAGCCTTAGGTAAAGGCATCAGAGAATTTAAAGATGCTGCTAATGGTGTTCAAAAAGATGTCATGCAAGGAACTGGAGGGATAACAAACACTATCCAGGAACATATTCAGGAAGTGAAGAAAGAGGTAGATACACTTTCCGATAATAAGTAAACGATTTTCATGGGCGTTAAGAATTTTATAAATAGAGGCTTGTTTCTTTGCGTAACAGGTCTTTTTGTCTTTTTGTCTTCTTGTGGTACAAAAACAGAGAAACAAGACGGGAATGAATTTAATCACGAAAAAGTAAAGCAGCAGTTTGTAAAAGCTAACCAACAAGTTGTTGTCAAAGAAAATGATGAGATGGATTATTATCAAAAATCTCATCAAATGACTTTTGTGAAAACAACTAGTGGTATTCGTTATTATGTTTATAAAGCTTCTACAAAAGGAGATTCTATTAAAAACGATGATATTGTTAAAATTAACTATACCGTTTCTTTGTTAGACGGAACGGAGTGTTATTCTTCTAAAACAGATGGCTCTAAAGAATTTAGAGTTGGAATGGAAAACATCGAAAATGGATTACATAAAGCGTTATTGTTTCTTAAATCTGGAGACAAAGCCTTGATTTTAATTCCTTCTCACTTAGCTCATGGTTTGTTGGGTGATTCTAAAAAAATACCACCTCAATCTCCTATTGTTTATGATATTGAGATTTTATCGGTTACCAAAACCCAATCTAATTAATAAAGTATGTTTAAGAAGATAAAACTACTTCTGTTGGTGCTGGTTTTGGCAATATCTTGCAGTAGAGATAATCAGTTGGAAGGCTACACAAGAGATATAAGTGGATATTACTATAAACTTTTAGCAATTGGCGATGGAAATGAGAGTCCTTTACCAGAAAGCGTAGTGGTTTTGGAGGCCGTTATGAAAACACAGTCCGATTCTGTGTTTTGGGATACTAAACACGATGCCTCTAATGGCTTATTTATTTCTTTGGGTTCTAATAATATAAAGGGTTCTTGTGTCAATCACTTTTTAAAATTGGTAGAAGGTGATAGTATATCCTTTTTAATAAAACCTTCAGTGCTTTTTAGAGAATACTTTGATACGATTGTTCCTGAATTTTGCTCAAAAGATTCTTTGGTAAAGTTTGACGTTTGTTTAACTCAAATTATTTCAAGAGCAGAATATCAGTCATTAAAAAGAACCTCTACAGGGCAGGATGAGGAAGAAGATACAGAATTACAAGAACTGCAAATTATTGATTGTTATTTGTTACAAAATTACAAGTTTGTGAAAGCTGATGGCAATGGGATTTATGTTTTAAATAAAACAAGTACTAATGCAGAAAAAGTAAGTGCGGGCAAAAAAATTAAAATTGCCTATCAAGGCACATTTTTAGACGGTAAGCCTGTAGAAAAAACAGAACAAATTCTTGAGTTTATTTACGGAACTCCAGATCAGTTAATTAATGGGTTAAATATTGTTATAGGCTCATTAAAAAAAGGAGAAACTACAAAAATAATAGTACCTTCGCGACTGGCTTTTGGCGAATTAGGAAGTAGTAATGGTTCTATCCCTCCTTATACACCTCTAGTTTACAATATTAAAATAATAGATATAAAATAAAAAAAATGAACAAAATCACTATGTTATTAGGTTCTGCTTTATTAGTAGGACTTGTATCTTGTAACAAATCAGAATTCGAAGGCTTTACAAAAGCTGAAAACGGATTACATTACCAATTTTTTACTCAAGACGAAGCTGGCGTTAAAGCAGCTGTTGGAGATGGAATTAGTTATAAAGTTGTTTATGTTTTAAAACGTGCAACTTCTGATTCAGTTTTATTTGACTCTAAGTTGAATTCAGAAGATGGTTCTGGAACAGTGCGTAATATTTTACCAAAATCTTCTTTTCAAGGAAGTTTAGAAGATGCCTTTACAATGATGGCAAAAAATGATAGCGCAGCTTTTATTATTAGCGCCGATTCATTTTTCTTAAAAACAAATAAAATGCAAGCATTACCTCCTTTTGCAAAGCCAGGCGATAAGTTGCAGATTACTATTAAAATGGTAGAAATTAAGACTAAGAAAGAGTTAGATGAAAACCAAAAGAAACAAGAAGCTGAAATAGCTCAATTAGCAGAGGGCGAAAAACCTAAATTAGATGCTTACTTAGCTTCTAATAAAATTACGAATGCTCCAACAACGAGTGGTTTAATTTTTATTGAAACTCAAAAAGGGAAAGGTAAAGATCATCCTAAAGCTACAGATGTTGTTACTGTTCATTACACAGGAACTTTATTAGACGGAACTAAATTTGATAGTTCATTAGATAGAGGAGAACCTACAACATTCCCTTTAAACCAAGTAATTCCAGGTTGGACAGAGGCTATTCAATTAATGACAAAAGGAAGTAAAGCAAAATTAATCATTCCTTCAGCTTTAGCGTATGGACCAAGAGGTGGCGGACCAATTCCTCCATATTCTACATTGTTATTCGAAGTAGAATTAATTGATTTTAAAGCGGGTCAAGCTCAACCAGGCATGCAATAATCTTTGATTAAACATAAAATAAATAAAAAATGAAAAAAATAATTTTAGCTTCTCTATTTGCTCTAGTATCCTTAGGATTAGTAGCGAACCAAGATAAACCTAAAAAACCTAAAAAAGTAAAATTAAGTAAAATGGATAAAGAATTTTTAAGTAAACAACCAGATGGCATGTATGCCAAATTTGAAACAGCTAAAGGGGATATATACTGTGCATTAGAGTTTAAAAAAACACCTATGACGGTTGCTAACTTTGTTGGCTTAGCAGAAGGTGTTATTAAAAACACAGCAAAAGCAGATGGCGTTGCTTATTATGATAGTTTAAAATTTCACCGTGTCATTCCTAATTTCATGATTCAAGGTGGTTGCCCACTTGGAACAGGTACTGGAGATCCTGGATATAAATTTGGAGATGAGTTTGATGAAACATTAAAACATACTGGCCCTGGTATTTTATCTATGGCAAATGCTGGACCTGGCACAAATGGTTCTCAGTTCTTTATCACTCATGTTAAAACTGAATGGTTAGATGGAAAACACACTGTTTTTGGACACGTTATTCAAGGTCAATCTGTTGTTGATTCAATTAAAGGAAACGACTTATTAAAACATTTAGTGATTTTACGTAAAGGTAAAGAAGCAGAAGCGTTTGATGCTGCTAAAGTGTTTGAATTTGAAAAAGCAAATGCTGGCGCTAAAGCAGAAGCTAAAGCTAAAGCAGAGCAAGAAAAAATGGATAAAGTATTAAACGAAACGTATGGTGCTGCTAAAACAACTCCAAGTGGTTTAAGATATATTATTGAGAAAGAAGGAGAAGGTGAAAGTCCAAAAGCGACTAGTAGCGTTACAGTTCACTATTCAGGTTATTTATTAAATGGTAACAAGTTTGATAGTTCAGTAGACAGAGGACAGCCAGCTACATTTGGTTTAAATCAAGTAATTCCAGGTTGGACAGAAGGATTACAATTATTAAAACCAGGTGGAAAAGCTAAATTAATTATCCCAGCTAACTTAGGTTACGGAGCAAATGGATACCCTCCAGTTATTCCTCCAAACTCTTGGTTAGTATTTGATGTAGAATTAATCAAAGTAAACTAAGAATAGAATTAAAATTAAAAAGGCTTCGCAGAAATGCGAAGCCTTTTTCTTTTACAATTGTTTAGTATATTTAATACATGCAAGCTGCCCACTCCAAGTCTAAGTTCAACCTTTTGTTTTTTACGGCATGGATTATCATGTCTTTGTATTTGATACTAAGAACTTACTTTGTTGATATAACAGATGACGAAGCATGGTCGTATTTTAATGTTAAGCATTTTTGGTGGTTGGAGACTTTGTGTTCGGGAAACACACATTGGTTTAACTTTGCAGCGATAAAAGCCTCTTTATTATTAGGTTTCGAAAAGGCTTGGCATTTAAGGTGGTTTAGTTTATTGTCGGGGATTATCTTTTTGTATGTAGGGTATCTTTGGATAAAGTCACTAGATAATTTGGTTATCAAGCTCTTTGCTTTTTCGATTCTGTTTTTAAATCCATACGTAATTGAATATTTAACCTTAGCAAGAGGTTATTCGGCTGCTTTATGTTTTATGGTATTAAGCTTGTGTTTTTATACCACTACAGATAAGAAATTTATAGTATCCTTATCGCTTTTATTTGCTGGTTGCAGTGCCATTGCCAATTTTAATTTCTTTTACTTTTTTATGCCCTTTGCTGCGATTTATTTTCATAAACATTATTTTCAAAACAGATTTGACTGTTTAAAAAACAAACAATTTTATATTGATGGTTTGTATGCCTTAGGCATTGTTTTTTTAGTACTCAGAGCGTTAGCATTTATTAAAGAATGTTCTAATGATATTGGGAGTTTTGGAGGAGAGGATTTAGTAACTTCTGTATTTGGAAGTATTATCGATACATTAATTTATGGTCAATTTTCAATCCCTTCTTTATTTAAAAACCTGTTAGGGTATGGTTTACTAGGATTAGTATTATTGGCTGGTGTATATGGATTAGCAACATTTAAACGACATGCTAATAACTTGTATTACTATTCTAGTTTAATATTATTGGGTATGTTGTTCTTAGTAGTATTTAATAATTGGGTGTTTCATGTATTATATCCAACCGAAAGAACAGCCTTGATGTTTTATCCATTAATAGTGATAGTTATCGTTCTGTTTTTTAATTATATCTCTATTAAAACTATACTTAAAAACAGTTTGCTTTATCTAGGAAGTGTATTGTTGATGATTAATTTTAGTGTAAACGCAAAATTGGTATCGGGCTACGATCATTCTTATTGCATGAATACCAATCAATATTTTGAATACCTGGGAAGTTTAAAAGCAAAAAAAGTTTGCTTGGCGGTTGAGGTATATTTTGTTTACTTAAAATATTATCAATACACCAACGCCCCTTTTTATGCAGAGTCTATCAATGAATACAAAACCAATCAAAAGTACATATTCAACCATCATTTAAAAGACTTCGATTATTTGTTATTGTTGCCTCCTTATAATTTAAATTACTATAAAGAAAAAGATATAAAATTGAAAGCGGTAAAATTTTTCCCTAACACTCAAGCACTTGTTGTGAAAGTGGAAAAGAAATAATAGCTTTATCATAAGCATGCAAAATATCAAATCACGATTCATAACAAATACCACTTTCTTTTTTTTGGTATATGCTATCATGTTTTATGTGGTAGTAAGAGCAGTGAGTGTGGTGATGACTCATGACGAAGCTTATTCATTTTATAATGCTAAACATTTTTGGTGGGTTGAAACTCTTTGTACTGGCAATACACATTGGTTTAATTTTTTAGCCATGAAAACCTCTATTTTATTTGGTTTAGAAAAGACGAGTCAATTACGATGGTTTACTTTATTATCGTCAGGTGTATTTTTAACCACTATATATTTTTGGATTAAAAGTTTTAAAGATCTTCCAACTAAAGTTTTTGCTTTTTCGGTTGCTGTATTAAGTCCCTTTTTAATTGATTATTTATCCTTAGCGCGTGGCTATTCTACGGCTTTAATGTTTGAAGTATTGAGCATTACTTGTTATTTTTTAGCGTCAAAAACTAAGAACCTGCCTGCCGGCAAGGCAGGGCGTAATCTATCATTGTTATCGTTATTTTTTGCTGGCATGGCCGCTATTGCCAATTTTAATTTCTTTTATTTTTTCGCCGCTTTTAGTTTACTCTATTTTTACAAATACTATTTAAAACAAGGTTTTAGTTTTTTAAGAGAAAAACTCTTTTATTTGGAATTGATATATGTTATTGGAATTTCTGCTCTTGTTATAAAGGCCTTGCTGTTTATTACAAGCTGCTCAAACGATATAGGTGCTTATGGTGCGGAGGATTTGGTAACCGGTATTTTTATGGGCTACGTGCATACTTGGATTTATCATGATGGTATTTTAAGTATATCTGTTATTCAAGTATTAGCCTATATACTTTGTATTTTGGTATTGGTTTCAGCTATTTACGGCATACGTTTTCATAAATCACATAAATGTACTTGGTACACCTTTGGGAGTTCGGTTTTGCTAATTATGTTAGCATTAACGGTGTTTAATAAATGGTGTTTTGACGTTTTATATCCTACGTATCGCACGGCTTTTATGTTTTACCCTTTAATCGCGATGGTATTAGCAGGGTTTATATACACGGTATCAATCAAACAAAAAATAAAAGCTATAGCTGTATATACAATAAGTGGCGTACTCACTTTTCATTTTATAATGACGATTAGTTTGCATAAAAGTTTTGATTATTGGCAACAAGCCGATACAAAAGCCTGTTTTACCTATTTAGATAGTATAGGAGCAAAACGTGTAGGCATTGCCCCTGAGTTATTTGGCGTATATCGCAACTACTATCAAATAACAGATAAATACAAATTTAAGTTTGATGGTAAAAGTATCAATACGGCTTTTCCTAATCGATTGGATGCTTCACAAAAAGAATTGCAGCAATATGAGTATTTAGTATTATTTCCGCCTTATAATTTGAGTTTTTATAAAAATAATAGAGTGAAATTTCAAGGCGTTAAGTATTATAAGAATACTGGAGCTCTTGTAATAGCAATTAGGTAATGCCATCTCATTCTCCCTTTAAAATCAGCCCAAAAATCTTATAAACAATTGGTTGAAAAGTACGTTACTTAAGGCATAGGAATTTCCTTAAATTTGTACCTCTTAAATAAATAATTACATATGACTACTGATAAATTTGTTTCCCGTCATAACGGTCCACGTGAAAATGAAATTAAACAAATGTTGGCCAAAATTGGCGTTTCATCTATTGATGAATTAATTAGCCAAACTGTGCCTGCAGGTATCCGTTTAAAACAACCATTGCAAGTAGCTCCAGCTATGAGCGAGTATCAATACTCAAAGCACTTAAAAGCTTTAGGTAAAAAAAACAAGGTATTTCGTTCTTACATTGGTTTAGGGTATTACAACAATATTTTACCAGCAGTTATTCAACGTAACATTTTAGAAAATCCAGGTTGGTATACAGCTTACACGCCTTACCAAGCAGAAATTGCACAAGGTCGTTTAGAAGCGATTTTAAATTTCCAAACCATGGTGATGGATTTAACAGCCATGCCAATTGCTAATGCATCTTTATTAGACGAGGCAACAGCAGCTGCAGAAGCATTATTTATGTTTTACAGTAACCGTAGCAAAGCAAAAATCGCCAACGGTGGCAATAAATTCTTTATCAGCGAGACAGTTTTCTCTCAAACCATTGATGTGGTTAGAACTCGTGCGGTACCATACGGTATTGAATTAGTGATTGGTGATGCTAATATAGTATCATTAGATGATTCATTCTTCGGGGCATTAATTCAATATCCAGATATTAACGGAGAAGCAAACGATTATAAAGTATTTGTAACGAATGCACATGCTAAAGAAGTTCAAGTCGTAGTGGCTACTGATTTATTAGCTTTAGCATTATTAACTCCTCCAGGCGAGTGGGGTGCTGATTGCGTTGTGGGTAACTCTCAACGTTTTGGTGTGCCATTAGGATATGGCGGACCTCATGCAGCATTCTTTACTTGTAAAGAAGATTACAAGCGCTTAATTCCAGGGCGTATTATTGGTGTATCAGTGGATGCTCAAGGTAATCCTGCATTACGTATGGCTTTGCAAACACGTGAGCAACATATCAAACGTGATAAAGCAACGTCTAATATTTGTACAGCACAAGCTTTATTAGCAATTATGGCTAGTATGTATGCCGTGTATCACGGACAAGAAGGAATTAAAGCCATTGCACAAAGCGTTCATAATGCGACTAACTCTGTTGCTGAAGCTTTAAAAGGATTAGGATTAAACGTAAAAACAAAGTTATATTTCGATACTATTATTGTTGAGTGTGATGCAGCTAAAGTAATTGCGGCTGCAGAGGCTAAAGAAATTAACTTCCGTTTAGTAGATGCTAAACACGTTGGTATTTCGTTGGACCAAACCATTGAACAAAATGATTTAAATGATATCGTTTCTGTTTTTGCGGCTTCGACAAGCTCAGCCAGCAATGTGTCTTACAAAACATCAACATTAATTTCTTCATCAAACTTAAAACGTACATCTTCTTACTTAACACATCCAACATTTAATTCTTACCACAGTGAGAGTGAAATGATGCGTTATATTAAGCGTTTAGAGAATAAAGATTTATCATTAGTTCACTCAATGATTTCTTTAGGTTCTTGTACGATGAAATTAAATGCAGCTTCTGAGTTATTGCCATTAACATGGCCTGAGTTTGCAAGTATCCATCCATTTGTGCCAGTTAATCAAGCGCAAGGTTATGCTGAGTTAATCGAGCAATTAAATAAAGATTTATCTGAGATTACAGGTTTTGCTCGTATGAGCTTCCAACCAAACTCTGGTGCTCAAGGTGAGTACGCAGGTTTAATGGTTATTAGAGCTTATCATATTGCTAATGGAAATGCTCATCGTAACGTGGCATTAATTCCATCTTCTGCTCATGGTACAAATCCTGCATCGGCTGCTATGGCTGGTATGCATATCATTGTAACGAAGTGTGATGAAAAAGGTAATATTGATTTAGCAGATTTACGCGCTAAAGCAGAACAACATAAAGATAATTTATCTTGTTTAATGGTTACTTATCCTTCTACTCATGGTGTTTACGAAGAGTCTATTACTGAAATTACTAAATTAATTCACGATAATGGTGGATTGGTTTATATGGATGGAGCTAACATGAATGCACAAGTTGGTTTAACTTCTCCAGGAAATATTGGTGCCGATGTTTGTCACTTAAACTTACATAAAACATTTGCTATCCCTCACGGTGGTGGTGGACCTGGCATGGGACCAATTGGTGTAGTTGAAAAATTAGTACCTTTCTTACCATCTCATAAAATTGTAAACACAAGTGGTGATAAAGGAATTACTGCTGTGTCTGCAGCGCCTTATGGTAGCGCATTGATTTTGTTAATCTCTTATGGTTACATTAAAATGTTAGGTGGCGAAGGTTTAAAACAGGCTACTGAGATGGCTATTTTAAATGCTAACTACATGAAAGAAATTTTATCTGGTAGCTACAAAATTTTATATACAGGTAAAAACGGACGTTGTGCACACGAGATGATTTTAGATTGTAATGAATTTAAAATGGCTTCGGGTGTTGAGGTTGCGGATATGGCAAAACGTTTAATGGATTATGGTTTCCACGCTCCAACGGTTGCTTTTCCAGTAGTTAATACATTAATGGTTGAACCAACTGAGTCTGAATCAAAAGCAGAGTTAGATCGTTTTTGTGAAGCGATGATTTCTATCCGTAAAGAGATTAAAGAAATTGAAGAAGGTAAATTTGACAAAGTAAATAACGTGATTAAAAATGCACCACACACTTGTAAATTAGTGGTTGCTGATAATTGGGATAAACCATACACACGTCAAAAAGCAGCTTATCCTTTAACTTGGGTACGTGACAACAAATTCTGGCCAAGCGTTGCTAAAGTAGATAACGCTTATGGTGATAGAAATTTAGTATGTTCTTGTGCACCAATTGAAGCGTATATGGAAGAAGCAGTGAATGCTTAATCAGTTAATAAATAATTAAAAGCCTCTCATTTCTGAGAGGCTTTTTTGTTTTTAAAAATGTTTTCTAGCAAATTAATTTATAATGCTACAATTTATAGCAAGGTAGTTTTGGGTAATATTTAATTTTGTGTTTTAAACAATCATTACAATTCGATAACGTCCCATCGGGACATACTGTTTGTAGAATTAAAACAATAATATTAATTATAGCTCCGAAGGAGCGACCTATAAAATGCCAAATACCTATTCACAGATATACATTCAAATTGTGTTTGCCGTAAAAGGTCGAGAGAATTTAATTTCTAAGATTCATCGTGAAGAATTGCATAAATATATAACTGGCATCGTTCAAAACAGAGGGCAAAAAATGCTGTCCATTTTTTGCATGCCTGATCATGTACATTTGTTAGTTGGATTAAACCCATCTATTTCAATATCTGATTTAGTAAGGGATATAAAAGCAGGCTCGTCAAATTTTATTAATCAACAACATTGGGTAAAGGGTAAATTTAATTGGCAAGAGGGATTCGGAGCTTTTTCTTATTCCAAAAGCCAAATAGATACTGTAATAAAATATATTTTAAGTCAAGAAGAGCATCATAAAAAGACTACATTTAGAGAAGAATATTTTGATTTTTTGGAAAAAATTGAAATTGATTATGACGAGAAATATCTGTTTGAATGGATAGAATAAAACAGGTCGCTCCTACGGAGCTAATAAATAACAATATTCATTCTGCTAATAGCAGTAAGCTCCTACGGAGCTTTAAGGAAATAAATAGACAGTGGGTTTGATTACTCATCTTGATTTTAAAATAACAACAACGAATAATAACAATCTCCAACGGAGCAAAAAATATAACCAGTAATAATTAAACATGTCTCTATTCATCACTTCATTAAACTCAGGAAGCAATGGCAATTGTTATTACGTAGGTAATAGTAATGAAGCTGTGTTGGTAGATGTTGGTATTTCTTGCAAGGAAGTTGAATTAAGAATGAAGCGTTTGGATTTATCTTTGGATAAAATTAAAGCCATATTTATTTCTCACGAACATGGCGATCATATTAAAGGCGTTCAAACGTTGTCTAAAAAATATAATTTGCCAGTTTTTATTACGCCACAAACATTAAGCAATTCTCATTTGGTTTTAGAAAACGTTTTAATTAAGTCATTTTATAGTTACGAGAAAATTGTCATTGGCAATTTAATCGTGACACCTTTTCCTAAACGTCATGATGCCTCTGATCCATATAGCTTTATTGTAGAGGGTAATGGAATTAAAATAGGCGTATTAACGGATATTGGTTCTGCTTGTCAGCATGTCATTGAGAATTTTAAACAATGCCACGCTGCTTTTTTAGAAGCAAATTATGATGAAGGATTATTAGATAGCGGTTACTATCCTTATTATTTAAAGGAGCGTATTCGCAGCGATAAAGGCCATTTATCAAATAAGCAAGCTTTAGATTTATTTGTGAATCATAAATCTGATAAAATGAGCCATGTAATTTTATCACATCTTTCTAAGGATAATAATTGCCCCATAGTTGTAAAAGATTTGTTTACCAAGCATGCCCAACAAACACAGGTAGTGGTTGCTTCTCGTTTGCAAGAAACGGAAGTGTTTCATGTGACAGGTTCATTCGTGGCTCCAAAAGTAGCGAAACTTCAAGTCGCTTTTCAAACTTCTTTATTTTAAGTAGTTTTACTATCGGTTTATGATAGCAAAAACAGTTTCTCTCTATAAAACATCTTTTACTGGGCTCTCTAAAGAGGCTTGGTTGCTGTCGTTTATCATGTTGGTTAATAGAAGTGGAACAATGGTATTGCCATTTATGACTTTATATTTAACCAGTAAAGAAATGAATCGTAGTTTAAGTGAAGCGGGATTTGTGATGGCTTTGTTTGGATTGGGTTCTATTGTTGGCGCTTACTTTGGTGGAAAGTTCTCCGATAAAATAGGTTTTTACAAAGTGCAATTGTTTACTTTATTTGGTGGCGGTTTAATGTTTATTGTCTTAGGTCAAGTAAAGTCCTATCCTCTTATTTGTGTTTTTATCTTTGTACTGAGTATGGTTAACGAAGCCTTTCGGCCTGCTAATTCATCTTCTATTGCGTTTTATAGCACCCCCGAAAACAGAACACGCTCTTATTCCTTAAATCGTTTAGCTATTAATTTAGGTTGGGCCGTTGGTGCTTTAATAGGTGGTTTAGTAGCAGCTTTTGATTATGAACTATTATTTTGGGTAGATGGCTTAACCAATATTTTAGCCGCAGGACTTTTGTTTTACTTTTTAAGACCAAATATTCAACTGAAGAAAGAGGAAGTAAAAGAAGAAGAGGTGCCAGAGGTGATGTCGGCATATAAAGACAAAACCTATTTGTGGTTTTTGGTTTTAATGACTTTGTTCTCATGCTGCTTTGTTCAACTATTTACAACTATTCCTAAGTATTTTAGAGATGATATGCATTTGAATGAAAAGTACATTGGACTCATCATGGCCATTAATGGAATCATTATCGTTGCCATTGAAATGGTACTAGTATATACGCTTGAAAAGAAAAATAAAAACACACAGTGGATTATAATTGGATTAGTAATGTGTGCTTGTTCTTATTTGTCGTTGTTAATTCCAGGAAATGCTAAGTGTATATCATTAGTGATGATATTATTTATTACGGTTGGCGAAATTATGGCTATGCCTTTTATGAATGTGTTTTGGTTGCAAAGAGCTAATGATAAAAATAGAGGGCAATATGCAGCTTTATATACCATATCTTGGGGTGTAGGAAATACCGCAGGCCCTTTTTTAATTTCAACTTTAGTAGATGCTAGTAGTTTTAAGGTGGCTTTTATCGTGCTTGGTTTTATTTTATTTGTATCTGCTTTTGGTTTTTATAAATTAAAATCTAATAGCAAAACCTGATTTATGTTTTGTTTAGTATGGATTTAATTTTTTAAATTTAAGCTATGCAACAAGCCTTACCTATATTTTCTTCACAACAAATTAAAATGATTGATGCTTACACGATTCAATCGGAGTCAATTGCTTCTATTGATTTAATGGAAAGAGCTGCGTCTAAATGTTCGCAATGGATTATGAAGCATTATGATGTAGAAACTATATTTAAAATTTGTTGTGGATTAGGAAATAATGGAGGAGATGGGTTGGCTATTGCTCGTCAGTTATTGGAGCATGGTTATAAGGTTGAGGTATTTATTATTAATTATTCTGAGAACTACTCCGAAGATTTTTTAATTAATAAAAAGCGATTAGAAGATTTATTTCCAAGGTTTTTAATGGAAGTGAATGATGTAAGTCATTTGCCTCACTTTCAAAAATCAGATGTTATTATTGATGCTTTATTTGGTGTTGGTTTATCAAAGCCATTAACAGGCTTAGCAGCAGACTGTGTGAATGTGATGAATCTAAGCGAAGCGGCAATTATTGCTATTGATGTTCCTTCTGGTTTATTTATAGATAAATACTCTGATAAGAATTCGTCTATCATAAAAGCGCAGCATACATTAACTTTTCAAAATCCTAAGCTTGGATTTATGTTTGCTGAAAATAATTTTTACGTGGGTAGTGGACATGTATTAGATATTGATTTAAAATGGACACAAGAGATTCTAAATAATTGCCAAAGTTTTTATGTAACGGAAGACGTAATCAAACAATTAATAAAACCACGCCAAAAATTTTCTCATAAAGGAACTTTCGGGCATAGTTTATTAGTGGTTGGAAGTTACGGTAAAATGGGTGCTGCTATTATGAGTGCACATGCTTTATTACGAAGTGGCGCAGGATTATTAACGGTGTGTGTCCCTCATTGCGGTTATGATATCATGCAAACGTCTGTGCCCGAAGCAATGGCTTTAGTGAATGGAAATGAATTTATTCAATTTAACGAATTAGATATTAGCACTTATTCAGCTATTGGTATTGGACCAGGAATAGGAACAGAAAGCGATACTCAACAAAGCGTTAAAACAATTTTGCAATCTTCTACAAAACCTTTAGTGATTGATGCAGATGCCTTAAACAGTATTGGTTTAAATAAAGAATGGTTGAGCCTAATTCCTTCTAATTCAATTTTAACGCCCCATCCTAAAGAGTTTGAACGTTTAACTAAATCGGTAACTAATGATTTTGAAAGACATCAATTGCAAATTGAATTTTCAAAACAGCATAACATATATGTGGTTTTAAAAGGAGCTCATACTTGCATAACCACACCACAAGGCGAAAGTTACTTTAATAGCACGGGTAATTCAGGATTAGCAAAGGGTGGAAGCGGAGATGTATTAACGGGTTTAATTACTGGTTTGTTGGCTCAAGGTTATTCTTCTCTCGAAGCAAGTGTGATTGGTGTTTACGTTCATGGTTTAGCTGGAGATATTACTAAAGAAGAAAAGGGAGAAGTAGCAATGATTCCAACTGACGTGATTGAAAATATTTCAAATGCTTTTAAGCAATTAATAGACAATTAGTGATTTTTTTTTAAGTCACTTCGAGTGCGAGGAACGAGCGTATCGAGAAGTAGTTTGTTGGTTAAGTTCTCGATACAAAAATTCAAAGAGGCAGAATTTTTACTCGAACTGACATTATTTTTGTTAATTAATAATCCTTCCATCAGCCATTTCAATGGTGCGATGAGTTCTTGCAGCAAAATCAGGATCATGCGTCACTATTAATAGAGCTTGATTTCTTTCTTTGACTAGGGTATTAAAAATATCAAAAACCATATCACTGTTTTTCTTATCTAAGTTACCTGTAGGTTCATCACCCATAATAATTAAGGGGTCGTTTATTAAAGCTCGTGCAATAGCAACACGTTGCTTTTGCCCACCACTTAATTGATTTGGTGATTTTAAAGCTTGGTCAACCATGTCTAATTTTCGTAATTGCTCCATGGCTTTATGCTCAATTTCTTGTATCGAATGTTTTGCTAGTTTAATACCAGGTAGCATCACATTTTTTAAAACATTGTATTCAGGTAATAAATAATGAAATTGAAACACAAAACCAATGTGTTCATTTCTTACAACCGCTAAATCTTTATCAGTTTTAGATGTAAGACTCACACCATTAATAGTTAATTCTCCTTCATAATCAGTATCCATGGTTGAAAGGATATATAATAACGTCGATTTTCCACAACCAGATTTTCCAACAATAGATACAAACTCACCTTCATTAATTGACATGTTGATATCAGAAAGCACTTTAAATTTTACGGGGTCGTAAAAGTATTTATTGATATTTTTTGTTTCTAATATTATTTTCGACATGTTATTTTCCTCTAATAATTTCAACAGGGTCAATCTTACTGGCTTTTAATGCAGGAAATAAACCAGCAATAGTAGTCGTGCAAACTGCAAAGGTAAATCCAATGACATAGTAAGTGTATTTATAATCAATTGGATAGGTTTTAATAGTT
Source organism: Bacteroidetes bacterium UBA5697 (assembly GCA_002420145.1). Classification (GTDB taxonomy): domain Bacteria; phylum Bacteroidota; class Bacteroidia; order B-17B0; family Aurantibacillaceae; genus UBA4416. Next base: position 34,695 of record DIHL01000055.1, on the reverse strand, counting down.
GGTAATGAGCTAGTTTCAAAAGGTATGTTGTCTATAATGCTACTCAATCCAAAACCAAATAACAAACCAAACAAACCTCCTACAATGCCAATGATTAAGGATAAGGAGATAAAAATCCATTTCACATCATTACCCGAAAAACCTGTTGCTTTTAAAATGGCAATAGAATCCATTTTTTCGTAAATCATCATATTTAAAATATTGTAAATGCCAAAACCTGCCACGATTAATAAGGTTATACCTACGGCATAAGAAATAATAGAACGAACATTGCTTCCAGTTTCAAATTGCGAGTTAGCTGTTTGAGCATCAATAGCATCAATACCAAATTTAGCTCTGTATTCTTTTGCCGTTTCTGGAGACATCATAACGTCGGTTAATTTTACTTGTATGTCAGTAATATAACTTGCTGATTCTCCTAATAACATTTGTGCAGTTCTTAAGGACGTGTAGCTCATCGTATTGTCAATTTCGGCAATGCCAATTTGAATAATACCTACAATTTTTAAACTCACTAATCCACCTTTAATCGTTGTTATTTTAATAACATCGCCAACTTTTACAAGCATTTGTTCTGCTAATCCTTTTCCAATAATAATGGTATTGCTTTCGTTATTCAAATCAAATACATTGCCTTCAATGATATAATCACTCACTTTAAATAAATGTTCTTCGGCTGGCACATCAATGCCATTTACTACACCTGTAATTTCAATAGACCCAGTATTGAAGAAAACAGGAGCTGTTACTTTTGGAGCTACATCAATCACACGTTTGTCTTGTTTTAAAATATTAATAATGGCTTTGCTATTATAAATTTCTCGTCCTCTATCTTTTGGTTTAATTGACTGAATAAAATTTGTATTGTTTTTATACTCTTTTGAAATTAAAACGGGTTGGTCTGGACTAGGTTTCACTTCATTGTATAATCTTACGTGAGGAGTTCTGTTCAACATTAATCCATCCAATAGATTATTTAAACCATTCATAAATCCAAGAAGTGTCACAAACATGGCAATTCCAAATGTTACACCAACAGCCGCAACAATAGATTGCTTTAGTCGCGCACGAATTAAGTTAACAGCAATATCTATGATTAATTTGGCGTTCAATGGATTAAGGTTTGTATATGGTTTCGTTTTCTTTTAATCCTTCTAATACTTCTGTTTTTTGATAATCTTTTAAGCCTAGTTTCACTTCCCGTTTTTCATTACCATCAACATATACATACTTTCCATCCACTATATAATTGTTGGGGATAGTGATGATATTTTTTTTGGTTTGAATAATGATATTAGCTTCGGCAGATAAATTTGGAAATAATTTTTTTGGCTGATTGATGAAATGAGCCTCTACTATAAAAGTTCTTGTGCGCTCATTCATGATAGGATACACTTTATCTACAATAGCTTCTAATACTTCTCCTTTGTAACTATCCATGGTGATTAATGCTTTTTGTCCCACATTAACTTTAATAATATCATTTTCATCAACCGCCAATTCTAATAAAAAAGTATCTGCCTTTCCAATAACGGCCAAAGGAGTTTGAGGAGTAACTAATTCCCCACGTTCTTTTAAAATGTCATATACTTTACCATTGATAGAACTTTTTATGAAAAAATCGTTCGATAACTTTTTATTGATATCATAATTAATGTTGGCGCGTTTTAATTCGTTTTGTAATTGTGTTTTTAATTGAGCTAATCTTTTTTGTGCGGTTTTATAATTAACTAATGAATTATTGTAAGCCAATTGTCTTTGCTCAAAATCTAATTTAGAACCTACGTTTTGCTCCCATAATTTTTTTTGACGAAAGTATAAGGAAGAATCGAGTTGTAATTTTTCTAGAGCCAAATTAACATTCAATTCAATCTCTTCTAGTTTATCCGAACCTTTGCGATTGTTTTCTGCACTTAAGTCTAGTGCAATTCTAGCATTCTCAGTGTTTAGTTCAGAAGTAATATTGTCAATTTCTAATAACGTTTGTCCTTTGGTGATATTGTCACCTACATTAACAATGATGTTTTGTAAAACGCCATTTACGGTAGAATACACATTATATTGGTCGAGAGCTTTTACTTTACCTGAAGCATAAACAGATTCTGTAATGTCGCTGCTAGTAATTTGAATAGATTCTTTTTCTTTTTTGCAAGAAATAATTAATACAAATAAGACACTTAAGCTAAATATGAAGATTTTTTTCATACATTAAAGATAATCAATAAATGGAATGTTTTTTTGACTCTTATCATACTAAAATGTGTCAATATCTGATTTTGCTCATTATTTTTGTTTAATAAATTGTCATTTACTAATTTTTTGGTTGCTTGATTCTGAAAAATGTATTACATTCATTATTCATTTATGGGAAAATGGATGTTGATAGTTTTTATTTTTTTGACTTGTATAATGCAAGCTCAAAGAACTCATGAATTATCTTCGGATAGCTTAATACATAGAGCAAAAAAAGTATATCAAAATGATCCTTCGTTAAGCTATGAGTATTCTAAAAAAGCCATCTTAAAAGCTATAGAAGAAGACTCTGAGTTAAGTTTGGGTAGAGCTTATGAAATGTTAGGTATATCTCATGACTATTTAGGGCAATTAGATTCAGCCTTGTTTTATTTCGAAAAATCAATCACTCTTTTAAAAAAACAAAAACAACAGATTTATTTAGCCAGAACATACATGTCTAAGGCTAATAGTCTGAGTTTGTTAAGTAAGAATAATGAAGCTCTTATTTATTATACAAAAGCACATGATATTTTTAAATCAGAAAAGAGCGCTAAAGAAGAAGCTTCTGCTATTATGGGAATAGGAAATATTTATTCCAGTATGAAATCGTATGAATTGGCACTTAAATATTATGACCAGGCATTAAGCTATTTCGAATCGGTAAAAGATTCAGTGTTTATTTCCTATATGTTAACTAATATATCAGAGGTGTATTCATCTATGAATAATTTTAGTAAAGAACTTGAATATCAAAAAAAATCTCTTCGAATTAAGGAAAAAATAAATGATGACTACGGTTTAGTTTATTCCTATAGTAATATGGCAGGCTTAATGGCAAAGAGTAATAAAAAAGATTCTGCCTTGTATTATGGAAATGCAGCAATTACATCCTCATTTAAAATTAATAATCAGGAGTTTTTATCTTCCTCTTATCACGCTTTAGGTGAAGTGTACGCAAAGTTTAATGATTACTCTTTGGCATTAAAAAATTATTTGATAGCTATTGAAATTGCTCGGAAAATTAAAAACCCTAAAACGGAGTATACTCTTTTAAAGGTTATTTCAGAGGCATATATTAAGTTAGGAAATTATAAAGAAGCTACTAAATCTTTAGAAGAGTATATCTTATTAAATGATAGCCTTAATAATTTAGAAACCAGAAAATCGTTTAATGAGCTGCAAACTCAATATGAAACAGATAAAAAAGAAAAAGAAATTTCATTACTAAATGAGAGAGATAAAAAACGTCAAATAGTTGTTTATTCAATTATTGGTTTGAGTTTGTTGTTAGGTTTATTATCATTTGTCTTATTCAATCGCTTTAGATTGAAGAAAAGAGCCGCCTCTGAATTAGAAATTAGAAATAAAGAAATTTCTAATCAAAAACATATTATTGAAGAAAAGCAAAAGGAAATCACCGATAGTATTCATTACGCCAAACGTATTCAAAATACATTGTTGGCTCATAAAGACTTCATCGATAAATTTATTCCTCAAAATTTCATATTCTTTAAACCTAAAGATATTGTCAGTGGCGATTTTTATTGGGCAACTGAATATCAAGGTAAATTTTATTTAGCAGTATGTGACAGTACTGGTCATGGCGTTCCTGGGGCTTTTATGAGTTTATTGAATATTGGATTTTTGAGCGAAGCCATAAAAGAGAAAAATATTTTGCAACCCAATGAAATATTTAATTACGTTAGAAAACGATTGATAGAAAGTATTGGAAATGAAGGGCAAAAAGACGGCATGGATGCTATTTTGGTTTGTATTGATACAAACTTGTCGACAGACAGGGAGTCGAGAACAATAACTTATGCTGCAGCGAACAACGTACCTGTTTTAATTAGCAATCAAAATATGACTGTATTAGCAAAAGATAAAATGCCTGTTGGACAAGGTGAGCGATTAGAGGAGTTTAAGCTTTTTACAATGGAATGCACAAAAGGAGATATGCTGTATTTATACACCGACGGTTTTGCTGACCAATTTGGCGGAGCGAAGGGCAAGAAATTTAAATACAAAGCCTTAAATCAACTTTTAAATTCTATTTCACATTTATCTGTAACAGATCAACAAGAAGAATTGAATCAAACGTTTAATAATTGGAGAGGTGATTTAGAACAAGTAGATGATGTATGTATTATCGGCATTCGTATTTAACGAATGGCAGATAATACGATCCGACAACTGGTGTGATATCCATCATCCGAATAAAAATATAATTAATTCTTCTCTGCAATCATTTCACTCACAATTTTAGCACTTAACATGCCTAAAGGAATTCCCCCTCCTGGATGCACACTTCCTCCGCAGAAATACATGTTTTTGATTTTACTGCTGTTATTGGCGTGACGTAAAAAAGCGGCGTATTTATTGTTTGATGAATTGCCATATAAAGAACCACCAGCAGAACTAGTTCGCTGTTCAATTAAATAAGGATCTAGTACTTCTTCTACTTCAATATATTGTTCTATATCTGTTTTTAAAACACGATTTATTTTAGCAACAATATGTTTGCGCATTTCTTGCACATATTCAATTGGTTGACCTGATGTATTATGAGGCACGTTAATCATCACAAACCAATTCTCGCAACCTGCGGGTGCATCAGTTGGCGTTACTTTAGAAGTAATGTTAATGTAAGTAGATGGATTGTGATATGGTTTCTTGTCACCAAACACACAATTAAATTCTTTTTGTCCATCATCACTAAACAACATATTGTGTAAGCTTAGTTCTTTAAATTCTTTTTTTATACCCCAATAAAAAATTAAAGCCGATAACGATTTTTCTTGCGATAATATTTTTGTAGGGTAGTATTTTTTGTCAAGCAATTTGGTGTACACATGTTTAATATCAGCATCACTCACAATAATATCTGCTTTTATTTCACCATTACTAGTTTCAACTCCAACAGCAATATCGTTTTTGGTTATAATTTGAGTAACGCGAGTTTTCATTTTATATTCTACACCCAATTTCAAACTCAAATTATATAAATGCATGGTAATATCATGCATGCCTCCTTTAGGAGCAAATGCTCCAATATTATGTTCTAAATGCGAAATGATATTAATAATCGCGGGGGCTTGATAAGGATTAGAACCATTATAAGTAGCAAAGCGATTAAATAATTGAACTGTTTTTTTGTTTTTAAAACGAGCGCTATTCACATCGTTCATCGTTTTATTCAATTTTAATTTGCCAATATTTAAAATAGCTTTAGCGGTTTTTAAATTCAAAAAATTAGAGAGTTTATGAAGCGATTGTTCCATAAATAATTCTCCTGTTAATTCATAAGCTGTTGCACTGTATTTTAATTGTTCGTATACCGATTCTTTAGTTTCTCCTAGTTTGTTTTGTACTTCAGTAGCAAATTTTTCTTTATCAGGATAGGCAGATAGAGTAGTGCCATCTTCATAAAAATAATTGCAAATTTTATCTAAGGTTAAGTATTCAAATTTCGCATCTTGTTTACTGATTTTTGTCAGTTCTTCAATTAAATGAGGCATTGTGAATACAGATGGACCTAAATCAAAGCGATATCGGCCTATCATTTTAGCCGTTAATTTACCTCCCACATAGTCGTTTGCTTCAACAACAGTTACTTTATGTCCTGCTGCTCCAAGCCTCACTGCTGCTGATAATCCAGCAACTCCAGATCCTATAATAACAATGTGTTTTTGCATATGATTTTTATTCTGTTTTTGATTATTGAATTATTCCGTAAGTTTAAACAATATTTTACATTTTTTGTTGTCCAAGTATGTCTAAAAAAGTTACAATAATAGGTTCTGGTTTTTCAGGTTTATCTGCGGCGTGTTATCTTGCCAAAGCAGGATGTGAGGTTACGGTATTAGAAAAACATAATCAAGTAGGAGGAAGAGCAAGAAAGTTTGAACATCAAGGCTTTGTTTATGATATGGGACCTAGCTGGTATTGGATGCCAGATATCTTTGATAAATTTTTTGCTGATTTTGGTAAAAAGGTTTCTGATTATTACGAATTACAGCGCTTATCGCCATCGTATAGAATTGTATACAAAGATGGGCCATTGGATATTCCCAGTGATATCAATGAGCTATATAATATGTTTGAACGCATTGAACCAGGTAGCGCCGTGAAGTTAAAACAGTTTTTAAAAGAAGCTGAGTTCAAATATAATATTGGTATGCATGATTTAGTATATAAACCAGGATTATCATTAACTGAATTTATGAATGCAAGATTTTTTAAAGGCATTTTTAAATTAGATGTTTTTAATTCTATTGCCTCACATATTCGTAAATCATTTTCAAACCCTAAGCTTATTCAATTATTAGAATTTCCTGTTTTGTTTTTAGGTGCTTTGCCAAAAAACACACCTGCTTTGTATAGTTTAATGAATTACTCCGATATGATTGGCGGTACTTGGTATCCAAAAGGAGGAATGGTAAGTGTGGTAAATGGAATGCATAAACTAGCATTAGAGTTAGGCGTTAAGTTTGAACTAAATGTAGATGTATCTAAAATAAATGTCACTAATAACAAAGCAAGTGAAATTGTAGCATCAAAAACATACAAAGGTTTTGATGCATTGTTGTCAAGTGCTGATTATAACTTTACAGAACAAAAATTATTGGAAGCACCTTATAGAAATTACTCAGCTAAATATTGGGAAACCAGAAAAATGGCTCCGTCTAGTTTGATTTTTTATATCGGCGTTAATAAGAAGTTGCCAAATTTATTACATCATACTTTATTTTTTGATGAGGATTTTGCCAAACACTCTGATGAAATTTATACGGATCCAAAGTGGCCAACAAATCCGTTATTATATTTAAGTTGTACTTCTCAAACTGATAAAACAGCTCCAGAAGGTTGCGAAAATTTAATGGTATTAATTCCTATTGCTCCAGATTTAAAAGATGATCCAAAAACCAATGATAGATATTTTGATATGGTTATTTCTCGTATCGAAAAACAAATTGGTGTGTCTTTTAAAGATAATATTATACTGAGACGTGATTATGCGACCTCTGATTTCATAAAAGATTATAATTCTTTTAAAGGAAATGCTTATGGTTTAGCAAATACATTAAGTCAAACAGCTATATTAAAACCAAAGTTGATTAATAAAAAAGTTAAAAACTTATTTTACACAGGTCAATTAACGGTTCCAGGACCAGGAGTGCCGCCATGTTTAATTTCAGGAAAGCTAGTTTCGGAGCTGATTTTGAAAGAGTTAAATAAAAATTAAAAAAAGTTAAACAAAACCCGAGTTCAGATGTTTTCATTGTAAGTGATATAATTTTATTATCTTAGCAATCTAACACCACACATGAAACAATTATTTGATAGCGTCAGCATAAAAACCAGTAAAATGGTTACTAATAGCTATAGCACTTCGTTTTCGTTGGGCATCAAATTTTTGCATAAAGATTTTCAGGATCCAATTTACAGCATTTATGGCTTTGTTCGCTTTGCTGATGAGATTGTAGATTCTTTTCATGATTACAATAAGAAGGAATTATTGGCTGAGTTTAAATTGGAAACTTATCGTGCAATTGAACGAGGGATTAGTTTGAATCCTGTTTTAAATAGTTTTCAAAAAGTAATTAATGACTATAACGTAGATCACAAATTAATTGATACTTTTTTGAAAAGTATGGAGATGGATTTAGAAAATAAATCCTACGATGCAGAAGGCTACAAAGAATATATTTTAGGAAGTGCAGAAGTTGTTGGCTTAATGTGTTTACGTGTTTTTGTGAAAGGAAATCAAAAAATGTACGATGATTTAACGCCTTATGCAATGGCTTTAGGATCGGCGTTTCAAAAAATTAATTTCTTACGTGATTTACATGCTGATTATTTAGGAATGGGTCGTGTGTATTTTCCAAATGTGGAGTTAAAAGAACTTTGTCCAAAAACTAAAGCTGCTTTAGAAGATGATATTGAATTAGATTTTAATAAAGGATTAGAAGGGATTAAAATGCTTCCTAAAGATTCTAGATTTGGAGTTTATGTAGCTTATATCTATTACCGAAAATTATTTAATAAAATAAAATCTCTGAAACCAGAGCGTATTTTAGAAGAACGTATTCGTATTCCAAATTCTCAAAAAGTAGCATTATTTGCTAGCTCATACGTTCGTCACAGTTTAAATCTTTTATAAATTAAAGTATTAAACAGTAAAATTTTCCCCTCTGGAGGGGGGAGGGGAGGAAATTTTAAATGACCAAAGAATTTGTAATATTAGTTGATGAGCAAGACAATGACATTGGTGTGATGGAAAAAATCAAGGCACATCAAGAAGGATTGTTACACCGTGCTTTTTCTGTTTTTATTTTCAACGATAAAGACGAATTATTACTTCAACAACGTTCTCTATCAAAATACCATAGCGCAGGTTTATGGACAAACACTTGCTGCTCTCACCCTCGACCAAATGAAACGGTAAAGGATGCCGCCAACCGACGTTTGTTTGAAGAAATGGGCATGAGTTGTGATTTAAAAATTAAAACAAATTTTATTTATAAAACCTCCTTCGAAAATGGATTAATTGAACATGAGTTAGATTATGTTTTAATTGGAGCTACAAATCAAAATCCTCATATCAATAAAGAAGAAGTAGAAAACTACAAATGGATGTCGATTGCTGATATCAAAAAGGATATTATTTCCAATTCACATCAATACACTTCTTGGTTTAAAATAGCCCTCGAAAAAGTATTTTAGTTTTCTTTGGTGGTTTTATAAAATAAAATCTAAATACGTTTTATCATTGATTACTTCAAATGTTGCATCAGGATATGCTTTGCTAAAAGCAACAGGTTGTTTGGGCGTTTTTTTTGAACTATATTTAAACTCAAAGGTGTTTATTTTTTTATTAGTTATTTCTACTAAATCAACTTCTTGCTGGTCGTATGTGCGCCAAAAATAATACTCGGTTTGTTGTTTTAAATACGAGTTACGTTTCAAACGTTCCATAAATAAATAATTTTCCCACAACATTCCTTTTTCGTCATCTCTTCGCAATGCTAAATTATCAAAATCGCCAATTAAGGCATTACGTATACCGTTATCCACAAAATACCAACGTTGACTTTTCGAAATTTCTTTTCGTAAATTATTACTGTATGCCGATACTTTATGCAATACAAAAACTTTAGTTAATAGATTCAAATATTTTTCTACTGTATTTTTACTGATGCCTAAAGCGTTTCCTAGTTCATTATAGGATACTTCTTTGCCTATTTGATAGGCAATCATTTTTAATAAATTAAATACGATGGATGCGTTTCGCAAACCATCTAACATTAAAATATCTTTTAGCAAATAGGAGTTCACTAAATCAGTTAAATAACGTTTTTTTTCTTCATAAGTATTCAAATGCCACAACTCAGGATAAGAGCCAAATATCAAACGATCCTCTAAACGTTGTTTTATTTGTAAACTGTTTTCATTTAATTCGCCTTGCCATATTGGATATAAAAAAACAGTGTTACTTCTTCCTGTTAATGGTTCGCCAGTTGTATTTAATAAATCAAATACCGAAGAGCCTGTTACTAAAATCTTAAGCGTTTTTAACGAGTCGATCATTAGTTTTAGCTTTTTGCCAATTTCAGGAATGTTTTGAGCCTCATCAATGACTAACAAATCATAATCTTTTAATAAACGCGTGTAGTTGCCTACGGTTCTTTGCGCTAATAATTGATGTGTATCTTCATCCTCGCCATTTAAAAAAAGATAAGGCTTAGAATAAGTTTTTAATAAACTTTCAATCAACATAGATTTACCTACACGTCTAGCGCCAAGCAATAAAGTTACCTTTTGTGCTTTTAAACTGTTTTGTAGCTCAGTTAATTGATTTCTAATGATTTCCATAAGGCAAATATATTAAAATTGTCAATATGTTGACAAAATTAATGTAAAAATTGTCAATACAATGACTAAATTTATATAAATATTGTCAATATGATAACAGAATTTAGATATTTTTAGTATTAAACCTTTGTTTTTATAGCTGCCAAATGGCTTAGTTTTATATTTCAACTAAATAATTAGCCTTATTATAAGTGACAAAAATTCAACTAACTGATAATCAGTAAATTAATTATTTTCTTATTTCAGATAAATCCTTATTTTTGCACCCTTTAATTAAATAAAACATATGAACGAATTAGTAATTTACATGATACCGTTATTGGGTATCTTAGGTTTAGTGGTAATGGCAATTAAATCTGCTTGGGTAAGTAAGCAGGATGCCGGAGATAAGAACATGCAAGAATTAGCTGGTTATATAGCTGATGGCGCGATGGCTTTCTTAAAAGCAGAGTGGAAAGTGTTAAGTATTTTTGTTGTGTTTGCAGCAGCTTTATTAGCTTACTCTGGAACAATTCATGAAGTTAATGGTAAAGAAATTCACTCAAGTTGGGTAATTGCAATTGCCTTTATTATAGGTGCTGTGTTTTCTGCAACGGCAGGATACATTGGTATGAAAGTAGCGACTAAAGCTAACGTTCGTACTACTCAAGCAGCTCGTACAAGTTTAAAACAAGCATTAAAAGTATCATTTACTGGTGGTACAGTAATGGGCTTAGGTGTTGCTGGTTTAGCAATTTTAGGTTTAGGTGGTTTATTCATCGCTTTCTTAGCAATGTTTAAAGGCTTAGGCGCTAACCAAATTAGCACAGCTATCGAAGTATTAACTGGTTTCTCTTTAGGAGCTGAGTCTATCGCTTTATTTGCTCGTGTTGGTGGTGGTATTTATACAAAGGCTGCTGACGTTGGTGCTGATTTAGTAGGTAAAGTAGAAGCAGGAATTCCTGAAGATGATGTTCGTAACCCTGCAACTATTGCTGATAACGTTGGTGATAACGTAGGTGACGTGGCTGGTATGGGTGCCGATTTATTTGGTTCTTATGTAGCAACAATTTTAGCTACAATGGTATTAGGTCAAGAAGTAATTGTTACTGATAACTTTGGTGGTATGTCTCCAATCTTATTACCAATGGTTATTTGTGGTTTAGGTATTATTTTCTCTATCGTTGGTACTTGGTTTGTAACTATTAAAGATGATAAATCAAACGTACAAAATGCATTAAACTATGGTAACTGGGCTTCAATGGCTTTAACAGTGGTTGCTTCTTATTTTATCGTGATGTGGATGTTACCAGAGGGTGATATCGTTTTACGTGATGCTACTTTCACTAAAATGGGTGTATTCTTAGCTATCTTAGTTGGTACGGTTGTAGGTGCAATTATGAGTATTGTAACGGAGTATTACACAGCAATGGGTAAAGCTCCCGTATTATCTATTATTCAACAATCTTCTACAGGTCACGCTACTAATATTATTGGTGGTTTATCAGTTGGTATGAAATCAACGGTTATTCCTATCTTAACATTAGCTGGTGGTATTATGGGTTCATATTACTTTGCTGGTTTATACGGTGTGGCTATTGCAGCAGCAGGTATGATGGCAACTACAGCGATGCAATTAGCAATTGATGCATTTGGACCAATTGCTGATAACGCAGGTGGTATTGCAGAGATGAGCCAATTACCTCCAGAAGTTCGTGAGCGTACAGATAATTTAGATGCCGTTGGTAACACTACAGCAGCTACTGGAAAAGGATTTGCGATTGCATCAGCAGCGTTAACATCATTAGCTTTATTTGCTGCCTTCGTAGGTATTGCAGGAATTGATGCGATTGATATTTACAAAGCTCCCGTTTTAGCAGGTTTATTTGTAGGTGGAATGATTCCATTTATTTTCTCTGCATTATGTATTCAAGCGGTTGGTAAAGCAGCTATGGACATGGTGCAAGAAGTTCGTCGTCAGTTCCGCGAAATTCCAGGAATTATGGAATACAAAGCAAAACCTGAATACGAAAAATGTGTAGCTATTTCTACTAAAGCATCTATCCGCGAAATGATGATGCCAGGTGCTATTGCTTTAATTACGCCTGTTATTGTTGGTTTCATTTTTGGGCCAGAAGTATTAGGTGGTTTATTAGCAGGTGTTACTGTATCAGGTGTGTTAATGGGTATTTTTCAATCAAACGCAGGTGGTGCGTGGGATAACGCTAAAAAATCATTTGAGAAAGGTGTTTTAATTAATGGTGAGATGTTCTACAAAAAATCAGAACCACACAAAGCATCAGTTACTGGTGATACAGTAGGTGATCCATTTAAAGATACATCAGGACCTTCAATGAACATCTTAATTAAATTAATGTCTATCGTTTCTTTAGTTATTGCACCTTATATCGTTGGTATTGGTGGTTCAAGTTCTGAAGCTTGTTGCTCAAAAGAAATGATGACTGAAGAAGTTATTAAATGCAACATTAACGGACAAGAATATACTTGTACTAGCAAAGCACAATGCGATAGCATTATGACTGCTAACCAAAAAGATATTGCTGAATTAAAAGGTTTATTTAATGTTGATGGTGCTCACAGTTCATTAGGATTTAGCATCGAACATACAATTGTTGATACTAAAGGTACTATTACGATTGATAGCGGTTCTGTGAATTTAGATGCGACTACAGGAGCAAAAATATTTATTAAATTAGATATGACTTCATTAAATACTCAAAACAGTATGCGTGATGGACATTTAAAAGATAAAGAAAATTATTTTAATGTTGCTAAATTTAAAACAGCAACTTTTGAAGCAACTGAAGTAGTTAAAAATACAGAAGCTGGTGAGTTTGCTTACACAGCTAAAGGTAAATTAACGATTAAAGGTGTTTCTAAAGATGTAGATTTAATGTTTAATTATGCTGGTAAAAAAGAGGCAACTGAATATGATGCTGCTGGAAATGAAATAAAAATTAGTGTTTCTGGATTTGAAGGAGAGTTTAATGTGGTTTGTAAAGATTATGGTATTGAAATGGATGGAACTGCAGAAGTTGAATTTACAATTGAAGCATCTCAAATTATTAAATAAAATTTGATTCTTAAAAATAGAAAGCCTGTTTGCGAAAGTAAACAGGCTTTTTTGTGACTGATAATTTTGTACATTTATAAATAGAATTATTTACGGTTTCAACTACCACTAATCACAACTAAAATTTATGCAGGAATAAGCACAAGTACTTGCAAAGGAGATAAAAACAGATTATTTTAAATAAAAAGTATTAAAAAATGGCAAAACAAATTTTCATCAATTTAGCAGTAAAAGATCCGCAAAAATCTATGAACTTTTATTCGGCATTAGGTTTTACAAACAATCCTCAATTTTCTGATGATAATGGAAAATGCATGGTTTGGAGCGAAAACATTTATGTCATGATTATGACACACGAAAAGTTTGCAAGCTTTGCAACCAAACCTATCGCAAATACAAAATCACACTTAGCAGGGCTTTTTTCTTTATCAGTAGATAGTTTAGATGAAGTTAATAGCATGTTAGAAAATGGATTAAAAGCGGGTGGAACAGAACCTCACGACATGAGAAGTAATGATTTTATGCAGCTGCGAAGTATTGAAGATTTTGATGGACATACTTGGGAAATTTTTCATTTGGATATGTCGAAGTTCCCAACAGAGCAACCAAAGGTTTGATGAAAGGTTCTAAAATAATTTTGATATTATCTTTAGTTCTTAATGTTGCTTTAGGATTGTATGTTGTTTTTAAGCAAACGAATCCATTGGCTGATATTAAGACAGAAACTCTCAGTCAATCAAATATGAATTATTTTTTGAATAGAAACGAATTATTTGATGTGTTGCCAAAAGACAGCAATGCGATTGTTTTTATTGGAAATAGTTTAACTCAGTATTTTGAGCTGACCGAATTTTTCAAAACCCCCAATATAAAAAACAGAGGAATTGCTGGAGATTTTATAAATGGTGTGATGAATCGATTAGAGCCGATTATACAAATGCAACCTAAAAAAATATTTATTGAAATTGGTATCAATGATTTAGGAGCGGGCATTCCAAAAGATACTGTTATTGCTAATTATAAAAAGCTGATAAACCTTTTAGTTCTTAAATTACCCAACACTAAATTGTATGTTCAAAGTTTGTTTCCAACCGAAATTGGTAGCGTTAATTTTCCTGCACATTGCACAAAAAAAGTGAACGATGATATTGTTATGATAAATGCCGAACTTTTAAAGTATTCTACACAACATCAAATAACCTTTATTGATACCTATCATAGCTTTGCGTTGAACGGGGTTTTAAATCCTAAATATTCTATTGACGGCGTTCATCTCAATGGCGCTGCCTATAAACTGTGGGCAGAGATATTAAAGCCTTATGTGAACGAGTAATGAGAATTTATTTTAAGAGCTAATACAAAAATTAAATCTCGTTCTTATGTATTAAAGCTTAGCTTTACATATGAGCGATGAAGTAAAAGGTCCCAGGCGTGTAAGGTATAATGGCACGCATCCCAAATCTTTTAAAGACAAATACAAAGAACTGAATCCCGAAAATTATTTAGAGGATGTAGAAAAAATTATGCAGCAGGGTAAAACGCCCGCTGGTATGCATCGCTCTATTTGTGTGACTGAAATTATGAATTTTTTGAACATTCAACCAGGGCAGGTTGGTTTGGATGCCACATTAGGTTATGGCGGTCATAGTTTAGAGATTCTAAAATGTTTATCGCCCAACGGTTTATTGTATGCGATGGATGTTGACCCTTTTGAATTGCCTAGAACAGAAGCACGATTATTAGCATTAGGTTATACTGAGAAAGAAATCATTTTCAAAAAAATGAATTTCTCCGAGATTGATACGGTGGTTTTAGAATCTGGTCCCTTGGATTTTGTGTTAGCCGATTTGGGTGTGTCATCGATGCAAATTGATAATCCAGAAAGAGGTTTTTCTTTTAAAATTGATGGCCCTTTAGATTTAAGATTAAATCCTAAAGCAGGAAAATCAGCAGCCGCTCTTTTAAAAATAATTGCCCCACGAAAATTGGCGGAAGTGTTATTTGAAAATTCTGATGAACCACATTACGAAGTGATTACTTTGGCCATTATGGCTAAAATCGCTGCTGGTATTGCGATTACTACTACCACACATTTACAAGAAACGATTGTCGAAGCTTTGGCATTTTTGCCAGAAGCTACACGCAAAGAAGATATTAAAAAATCGTGTCAACGTTGCTTTCAGGCCTTGCGCATTGAAGTGAATAATGAATTTGGCGTGTTAGATTCTTTTCTAGAAAAACTTCCTTACGCACTTGCGCCAAATGCCAAAGTGGCTATTCTCTCTTTTCATTCGGGCGAAGACAGGCGAGTGAAAAAATCGTTTCAATCCTTATCACGCGCTGGTATTTATTCGGAAGTAGCTCCAGATATTATTCGTGCATCAGCCGAGGAATGTTATACTAATCCAAGGGCTCGTTCGGCTAAATTACGCTGGGCTATAAAAGCTTAATATTTTGTTATTACCAAGTAATACGATTTCCGCCAACGATTATAATAGCTTTTATTTTTGGAAGTTTATTTCTAAATAAAGTGCGTTGTTCCACTGCTAAACTAAAACCAAATTTATCAAAACCGTTATTTAGTATTTTAAATGTCCCTTCATCACTTATAAATTGTTTGGCAATCAAATCGGCTAATTCTTGATAGGTAAATAATTTAATAGGATTAGATTTAAATTTCTCATCAGCTTTTTCTTTATTAGTAGGCCTGTCTCCTATAAATAAATGAGTGCTTGTTTCGGTATCTTCTTTATCTAAATAAAATTTACTGCCTTTATAATTTACACAATTGATAGATGTAATATGATAATCGACATATGCATTTCTATATCCGTTGTATTTGCATGCTTTTTTTATTTTTTTATTGAGGCGTGTTTTATTATTTGAATTTGATTCAAACTTTGTTGCTCTTAAAGTTTGTGTGTAATTATCGGAAGTTAATTGTAAAGAAGCATTGTTTTTTAAAACGGTTTTTATTTTTCGTACTCTTTTATTATTAATTTTTTCGAGTACCAGTTCTTTTAATAAGTCATAATCAGGATGAACAGGATCAAAATCTTGAGAGAATAATGATAAAGACAAAAAGATTGTAATTATTAAAACAACTATTTTCAAATTTAATTTGTTGAATTAATAAGTTGATTTAGTTCACCAATTTTAATTTCATTTGAAAGAAGAGATAATTGGATTTTTGTACCATTTTGTATTGAATTAATATTAAAAGTTGGTATTTTCCCCAAATACACTCTAGTATTGTTTTTACCATATTGTGTATTTAAAACAGTGATAATACTATTTTTAGAAATCTTTAATGGTTTTCCTGCATAATATGTTACCGCAATATTTTCTTTAGGATCAATCACTTGCACTGTAGCATTTGAAAGTTTTTTTCCATTCTCGTCAACAAAAATTGGAGAGAATACGATAGGATTTTCTATAAATACAGGCCTGTCACAGTTATATATTCCAAACCCTTGAATTGATAATACACGTGTAATATTATATGCATTAGTATTTACACTACTATTTAAAAGGTTTGAAATATTATTTATCTCATTCTTCGACATAATATTCCTGGAGTTTGACATGTTTACTTTATATCGATTATAAGCAGATAAAAATTTATCCCGACGGTATTTTGTTAACTTTTTTCTTTCTTTAGCTGAAGATTCATATTTGAAATATAATTTTTTGATAGTTTTTTGAGCTCTATCAATATTTTTATTTTGGATTAAAGGATAAGCATAAAAAGATATAGTGTCAGTTTCATTATAAAATTTAAAAAGAAAACTGTCATTATCCTTGTCAGCAATAAGAACAAAATCAATCATTTTTTCCGTTCTTGTTTTTGAATTATGAGACTTTACTCTATTATTTATTACTATAATTCTATTTCTTTTAGGAACATTATGATTAAATAATTCATTGTTTTTGGAAAACTCTTTAATTATTTGAGAAGATTTTTCAGCATCTATTTTCCATCGTATTTTAGATAGCTCTTTTACTTCTGTGAAAAAGTTTTCATTACTACTAGTATCGTTTTTTGTTTTTGCGTTTGGTAAAGTTGCATATATATTAAATTCTCCTGTAAATCTGTCTTTTTTATCTACATCCCAATGAATTGTAATATCATGATTAGCATAAAAAAATGGCGGTTGAGGCATGTTAACACTAGTTGTTGAGATAACAGAATCATTTCTAACAATAGAAGAGTCTACAGGTTTATCAACTTTTATTTTTGTGATAGTGTCTTTGCCAATAACTTTCCAGCTTTTATTTATAGAGTCATAAGAATAATAATTATAAGATTTTTCAGGGTCATTGCTTTTAAATGCTATTTGTATTTCAGATCCTTTTTTCATTTCTACATTTTGTCCGTTTGAATTAGCATTTATATTAAACATTCCTGCCGAAGAAAATGGTGCACTCCCTTCTGGAGAGGTATAATTCATGTTTATTCCAGACATGGCAATGTCTGTTAAACTATAGTATGGCGTATAATTAATTGTTACTGGGTCCTTTACTAATTTTCCGTTTTCAAAAACTAAACTATTTTTTGGAATCATAATAGTTGTACCATTAGTTGTAGTTATAGTTTGATTTTCTGTTGGAGTAACTATAAAAATTTCTGTTTCCACATTAGCGTTAGCTAATGGTAGTTTTGTTGAGGAATCATTATAGATGATTTCTGTATTTGGTAATTCTTTTTTTAGGTTATCAATTTGACTTTTAGAAAGTTCACAAAAACTGATATCTAGGGTTTTTAATTGTTTTAAAGAATATAGTTCATTTATTGAGGTTAGTTTGTTATTAGATATGTTAAGTGATTCAATATTTTTTAATTGACTAATTTGTGATGGTAGATAAGTGAAGTTACAATTACTTAAATTAAGATGTTTAAGAGTTGAAATTTTTGAAACTGTATTCAAAAATTCTGTTTGGCAGGTGATTGAATTAAAACTTAAGTTCAATTCTTGTAAGTTGGATAATGAGTTTGCTAATTTGAAATTACTTAATGTAGATCCTTGTAAGCTTAAGGATATTAAATTGCTTGATAAAACAACATTATCAAATCCATTAAATTTATCACCCCCTAATGATATTTCTTTTAAACTAGAAGAGGCTAATACAGGCACTAAACTTGAGAAGTCTAAATTGTTGCAATTGGTTGCAATGAACTGAATTAATTGATTTTTCTTAATGTTTTCATTCAATAAAATACTTGAAAAAGTCCCGTCACTTATGTTTATGTTTTCTAATGAACTTAAATTCCAAATATTACTTGGAAGTATTTCACAGCCCTTGACTTCAAGTTGTTTTAAATTTTGTAATTCTTTTAAATGTTTATAGGTATCTTCTTTATTTATACAACTATTGTTACTTAAATTCAGGAAAGATAAATTTGATTGAGAAATTATTTCTTTTGGCAAAGTCGAAATTAAATTACCAGAAAAATCTAATGAGTAAAACTTAGCGTTTAAAAAAATGTAAGCAGGGATTTCTTTAATATAATTATTTGCCAATGATAAATTTTTAAGCGTTTTGATTTCGCCTAATTCCAATGGTATGTACATTAAATTTGAGTTATTAATAGATAATGATTCAAGTTTTAATTGCTTGATTGTTTCGATACTGGACTCAAAATCAAATTGAGGAGAATAATTAATGCTAAGATTTTTTAAATGTTTAGCATTTGATATTTCGTTTGATATTGTTTTAATTGGATTATATCCTATTAATAATGACTTAACAGTCGAATATTCTAATTTTTCAGGGAGTTTTGTTAAGTTTTTATGCTGTAAGTCAATTATTAGTAAAGAGTCTGGAGTACTCTTACAAAAATAGTGAACAGGAAACAAGAGTAAAATAAGAATATAACGAAACATAAAATTGAGATTGATCTATCTGTATAACGTAAAATCTACAAAAATGGTACAAAATCTACAAAATGTATCATTTTGTAAATCAGCACTTTATTTTAATATTCGAAATTTAACGCTTTAACGCATACTTCATAATTCGGAGAATCAATCTGTTTACTTACAACTATTTTTAGTCATCTCATCTCCTGCCAATTCTTCACCTAAGCTTAAAGCTTGTTTTAAATCGGCGCAAGAGCCAGCTAAATCATTCATATATTTTTTTAGCTTACCTCTATAGTAAAATGCTCTGGATGATTTAGGATTTAATTCAATGGCTTTATTCAAATCGGCTAAGGCAAGAGCATCTTTTTCGGTTTGGTAATAGGCAATGCCTCTTTCTAAAATAGCTAATTTATAATCTGGTTTTATTTTTAAGGATTCATTAAAATCATCAATGGCACCTGCATAATCTTTTAAATTATATTTACTAATCCCTCTTTGATAATAGGTATCGCTTGATTTTTTGATGGCTAAAGCGCTTGTGCAATCTTCAATCACGCCTTTATCATCTTCTAAGTAGTATTTAGTGAGTGCTCTGTAATAAAACGCATCTTCATATTTTGGGTCCTTTAAAACAGCTGTATTAAAATCAGAAATCGCTTGCGAATATTTTCCTTGATAATAATAGTTCATACCACGTTGCGTATAATGCTTGGCATTATTTAATTTTAAATCAATAGCCGCATTAAAATCAGGTTCGGCATCTTTGTATTTACCTAATTGATATTTATCTAGAGCTCTATTGTAATAAGCCTCAGGCTTTGTAGGATCTAGTTCCAGTGATTTTTTATTGTCTGCTAGTGCTTTTTCATAATTTTTTAAATCATAATATGAGATTGCTCTGTTATAATAAGCTTTGGCATATTTAGGGTCGTGCGCAATAACAGTATCATAATCTGTAATAGATTCTTGATAACGTTTTAAATTTAAGTAGTGTAAACCTCTCCAAAAGTAAGTTTCGTAATATGTTTTAATTGCTAATGCTTTGTTACAATCATCTAATCCGTTTTGATAATCTTTTAAATAATACTTCGTAATAGCTCTATAATAATAAGCCGTTTCATAATTTGGATCAGAGTTTACCGCTTGATTCAATATATCTAAAGCTTCTTTATACTTTTTGAGTTCATTAAGTGCTGCACCCTTATAGGTAAGCGCTTTTGTGTAATTTGTTTTTAGTGTTAGAGCCGTGTCAAAATCAGCAATAGCTAATTCGTAGTTAAATAAACTATAATTACATAATCCCCGGCTGTAATAGCCATCTGCTTTTTTTCTTCCTAATTCAATACTCTTGTTAAAGTTGGTAATACCATCTTTATAATCTTTTAATTCATAGGCACATAAACCACGATTGTAAGTGGCATTAGCATCTTTTGGTTTTTTCATTAAGAATGTCGTATAATCTAAATAGGCACCAGAATAATCTTTGTTTTCATATTTAGTATAGGCACTTTTAAACATAGGGTCGCCTTCTTCTTTATCGCGTTGAGCAAATAAAACATTTACAGTAAAAGCTAAGAGGATGATGATTAAGTTTTTTGTTTTCATTTTTATTTTATTTTTTAAGCTGATAAAATATCTAGTATTCGTAACATTTCTGGATTTAATTCTTCAATATGTTTTACGGCATCTTTAAAAGGTGTGTAGCACACTTCTTTATTAACGATGCCAATCATTTCATTTGTTCTGCCAGCTTGCAATGCTTTAACGGCGTAATAACCCATTAAACTCGCATTTACACGCTCCATACAAGTTGGATTGCCTCCACGTTGTATGTGTCCTAAAATTGAAATACGAATATCAAACTCAGGCCATTCTAATTTTAATAAGTTTCCAATGCCTACAGCGCCACCATTTTCATCTCCTTCTGCCACAATTATAATTCGACTCTTTTTGGTTTGACGCCATGTTTTTTTTCTGTCAAGTAATTTTCTTAAATCATTTTTACGTTCAGGAATTAAAATAGCTTCGGCACCACAAGCAATGGCACTTCTTAAGGCAATTAATCCAGCATCGCGTCCCATCACTTCCACCACAAAAATTCGATCATGGCTCTCTGCAGTGTCTCTGATTTTATCAACCGCATCTACAACTGTATTAATAGCTGTGTCGTATCCAATGGTGAAATCAGTTCCTACTAAATCATTATCAATAGTACCAGGACAGCCAACTGTTTTAATGGTTGTGTGTTTAGTTAATTCCTGAGCTCCTCTAAAACTTCCATCACCACCAATTATTACAAATCCATCTAATTGATGTTTCTGTAGGTTATCGACAGCCATTTGAATTCCTTCAGGAGTCATAAAACGTTTACTACGCGCAGTTTTTAAAATAGTGCCTCCTCGATGAATGATATTAGATACTTTACTTTTGGTTAAGTGTATATAGTCATCATCAATTAATCCTTCATAACCTCTGTAAAAACCAACAACGTCTATATGTTCAGCACGAGCTGTTCTAACCACTGCTCTAATACAGGCGTTCATTCCTGGGGAATCGCCACCTGATGTAATTAAACCTATTTTCTTTACCATATTTTTTATATAATCATAAATACCTATTTCAAATTATAGAACGCTGATACCGCTGATTATATATGCTTGTTTTTGATTTTTGTTTTTAGATAATCTATCCATTTTTAATCATATTAAATCTTAACTATCTGCGTCATCAGTGTCCTATTCATTTTTTCCTAATAGCATAAATCAATTCATCTAAATACTCACCATTTTTGAAAATTGTTTTTTCGTATCTACCCTCCAATGTAAAACCACATTTCTCTACTACTTTTTGTGAGGCTTTATTAGTTCCAAAAATGCGAGCAAATATTCTCACAATATCCATATTTTTAAATCCATAATCAATCATTTGAGGAATAGCTTGAGTAATAATTCCTTTTCCCCAATAAGCTTCTCCTAACCAGTAACCAATTTCGGCATTTTTTCTTAAAATATCGGTCTGTAAATGTAAACCAATACTGCCAACAGGTTTTTTATCAACAATAATGGCAAATATTTTTGAATTAGGGTTTGAAGTAGCAAAAGCAATAAATGTTTTTGCATTTTCTGTAGAGTAGGGATGTGGGAATACATCAGCCATAAACTGTGCAATATTTTTATTGTTAGCTATTTTAGCTAATTCATCAGCATCATTAATGTGCCAAGGTCTTAATGTAACTTCCATAAAAACTTTATTTCTTTTTCTTTCCTAAAATCCAAAATAATAAAACGGGTAATAAAAATATATCTGCTATCACAGCAACAATGATGGTAATGCAAATTAAAAAACCAAAATAAAAGGTACTCTGAAAATCACTCACCATTAAACTGACGAATCCACCCATTAAAATAAAGGTGGTCAGTAAAATTGGTTTTCCAGTTTCAAAATAAGTTCGTTTAAAAGCATAGATTAAAGATTTACCATATCCTAATTCAATTTTTAATCGAGAAATAAAATGTATGGTATCATCGGTGGCCACGCCAAAAGCAATGCTAAATACTAAAGATGTAGCTGCTTTTAACTCAATGCCTGCAAAGCCCATAATGCCCGCAATAATGATGAGTGGTATTAGGTTAGGTAAAATAAATACCAATACCATGCGCCAACTTTTATGAAGAAAGTAAGTTAAAATAATGATAATAATAATGGAGAATATAAATCCTTGAGCCATATTAGTTACCATGTATTCATTATTTCTGTCCATTAAATGACCAGCCCCAGTTATTTTTATCTCAATATCATTAGAGTTGATATGAGTTTTTAAAAATTCTTTAAAGCGAATATTTTGTTCGTTTACAATGTAGCTTCCAATATCACTTATTTTCCCACTAACACGAGCATATTTGCCATCAATGGTAATGATGCGTTTTAAATCTTTGTTTTTCTTATTACTAATTAATTGTTTTTTTACTTCTTCATATTCTTCAGCTGTAGGAAATTTACCTTCGCCTGAAGTTTCATCATTAAGTGCTTTGTTAATGTTTCTGGCAAGCATAGCTGGCGAATACATAAATCCAGCATGGTATTCTTTTTTTAGATAGATGTCAACTTCATTCAATTGTTGCATGACATCATAATCCCAAACTGTTTTGTTTTTGTTTTTAATTTCGATGGCTAATTCTAAAGGACGAACACCGCTATAGTGCTTATCGAAAAATATAAAATCTTGCTTGATTTTTACGCCATCTGATAAATCTTCAAGTAGCACGTTGTTTACTTTTATTTTGTAAACACCAATGGCCGAAAACACAAGAACAAGAGCTGTAATCACAATAATTGTTTTTTGATTTCTAAAAATCCAAAACAATATTTTTCGCATCACATTATAGGTTTTGTTATCATGGTCGTGCACAGCTACTAATTTTTTTGGTGTAAAAAAATAAAGTAGGGCAGGTAACAGCGTGTAACTTAAACAAAAGGCAATGATGATTCCTACTGAGGTATATAAACCAAAATCCTTAATTGGTTTGATGCTTGAAAATAAAAGTGATAAAAATCCTACGACTGTTGTGATTAAAGTTAAAAAAGTAGGGAAGCCAACTTCTTTTAAAATCAATGGATAGATTTTTTGTTTTTCGGTTCCTTTAGCAATCTCTTCAAAATATTTGGAAAAGAAATGCACCACGTCGCTCATACCAGCAATAAATATCATGGTTGGCAGCATACAGGTCATGATGTCTAATGATTGATGCATCATGGCCATAATACCTAATGTCCAAAAAATAGAAATGATAACAATTGTCATTGGCACCACGATACCATATAAAGATCTAAATGATAACCAAAGAAATAGTATGACTAGAACAAAAGAAATGGCTAAAAAATAAACAAATTCTCTTTCTAGATTTTTTAAATACACGTCTTGCGCCACAATTCTCCCCACAAAATGCACTTCATCAAAGTGATATTTATTAAATGCTTTTTCGATATTACGAGCCAAACTATCGCTTTTGACTTTGCTTAATCCTTCTTCTGTTTTAATGAAGATAGAAATAGACTTAGCGTCTTTTGGAAAGAAAGACCCAATCAGTTCGGGCGTACTATAAATATTTGTGCTATCATCTTTATATAAGGTTTCGTCATCAATGTGCAACAATCGCTTTTGTATGGGCGCTAAACCACTTAAAGAAATGTTTTTAATATTTGTAGGAGAAATGACTCTATCAGTATGAGGAATATCTTTTAATTCATTAGATAAAGCATTTACTTTTTCTAAAAAATCTTTTCTGAAAATACCTTTTTTATTTTCTAAACCAAGCAATACAAATTCATTGTCCCATTCAAATCGGTTACGATGTGTTTCGTAAACGCCTAATTCGTTGTCTTCATTTGGGAAGAAGGCTTCGAAATCGTAATTAAATTTTAGGTCTTTGATTTTAAAGGCGCATAGCACCGTAAAGGCTATGACAAAAACAATAACAAATGAATTGAGTATTTTTTGTGGGATTTTCATTTATTTAAATCTATTACCTAATTAATTGTTTACTGTTTAACCACATAGATGCATAGTATATATTAATGTTCTTTAGTTGCGAATAGAAGCTTTGCTTTTAACAATAGCTCTCTATGTTTAAAACAACGTTTTCTATATAGTTCTGTTTGTTATCTTTTTTCTATGTTTCTATGTGGTTTAATTTGTTCTGTTTGTTTACCAGCCTTTAGTATCTATTAAATATATTAAAGAACCAATAACACCAGCGCTTAGTTCAAGTTCACGCTTATTTATTTTATCAAATGTATCATCCGCAGTATGGTGATAATCAAAATATTTTTGTCCATCAGGTTCAAATCCCATTAATGGCACTCCAATCTCTTTTAAGTAACCAATGTCTGCGCCATGGCCACCTTTTTTAATATATTGAACAAAATATGGGTCTAATAACGATTTCCAACTCAATACGGTTTTGTAGGCACCCATGGTTGTATCAACACCAATACCTCGTGGCGAAAAACCACCAGCATCGCTTTCCAAAGCCGCGATGTGTTTTAAATTATTTTTTTTTGTATCTTCAAAATAAGCTTTTCCACCAGCACCGCCATTTTCTTCATTCATAAAAGCTACGGCACGTATAGTGTGTTTTGGTTTAATGCCTTGTTTTTTATACATCGCTAAAATTTCAATCGCTTGCACAACACCAGCGCCATCATCATGCGCACCTTGTCCATTATCCCAGGCATCTAAATGTCCGCCAGCCATAATAATTTCGTTTGGTTTTTCGGAACCTTTAATTTCTCCAACGACATTGTATGATAATTCTTTCGGAAGCATTTGACAACTCATTTTTAAATTCAATATTAAAGAAGGATTACTTTTTAATTCTTCTAATAATTTATCGGCTCCACTATAGCTAATGGCGCATGCAGGAATTTTGTTTTTAGTGATAACTGTATCATAACCCATTACACCCGTGTGTGGAAAATCATTATTAATAGAACTCATGCTCCTAACTATAGTTGCCACAGCTCCATATTTCGCAGCTTTACTAGGACCTGCATAACGATAGGTTACAGTTTCTCCGTAGCAAGTACCAGTACTTAAATGTTTATGATCGAAGTACACATTGTAAAAAACAATCTTTCCCTTGATATTTTTTTCTCCTAAAGAATCTAATTGACTATAATTATTTACTATAATCACAGGTGCATTAATTCCAGCTTTTGGAGTGCTGATAGAATTGCCTAATGCACAAATAGAGTAGGAGTTTGTTTTTTTTGTTTTAGAATTGATGGATAAACATATTTCTTTTTCTCCTCGCACCCAATGAGGCACCATGCAGGGCTGCAAATAAACGGTATCGGCACCTGCTTCATACATTGCTTTTATTGCCCAAGTAACTGCTTTAGCTGCGCCAGGAGAACCACTCAAACGACTTTCAATTTTAGTACTTAAAAATTCTAAATTTTTATAACAGTTGCTTTGCGTTAAATAATAATCAAAGTGTTTGCGTAAAGCAATACTATCTTTATTTTGTGATTGAAGTGTGGAAGAAAAAACGGTTACAAAAAAGAAAATGTATTTTAAATAGCAACTCATGATTTTTGAATAAAAATAATGAGTTAAATGTACAATTTTAAAAATTAAAACTGCCCTGCTTCTATTAATTTGATAGCTCTTTCTATCATTATATCTTCACCTTTGGGGTCATACTCCGACTTCATATTACTGCCAAAAATGCGAGCCACACTTTGCCACATAAATGCCTGAAATCCGCCTCTTAAATCTTTTACTAATTCGTAACTGGTATTACCAGTTTCTCTATCTATTAATTTTAGTAATATTCTACCTTGATTCATGGTTAAATTTTTAAGCGGTTCTTCAAACTCAGCCTTTAACTCTTTTTCTACCACTTTCATGTAGGCATTTCTTGTTTTTTCATCAGGCATTTTTTCTAAAATACGATTGTACTCTTTAAGTTTTGCCGAAGCAAGAATAGCATAGGGATATACTTTTTTGACATTATGCTTGACTCTAGTCCAAGCCTCGTATTGCCTTTTGTTTTTGTATTTATAATCGGCGTATATCCAAACATCTGGTAAGCGGATGCTTGGAATCGTATCCCCATTTACAATTTCTCCCCATACTTTATATAGTACTTTTGGTTTATCATTTGTTGGAATTTCATTATCTCCAATCTGAGAGAATGATGAGGAAGCTATGAATAAAAAAAACAGAATGTAGAATTTGTAAATCGAATTAACATACCCTTTGACTAAGCACAGGGCGACAAGTTTTATATTTAAAATATATACTAGTCTCATTATTGATTTATTCCTTAAACGAAAAAGGTAACCCTACGGTTACCTTTTTTATTATATACGATTTAATCGCCATTTAGATTTTCCTCCTGAGTTAGTTTGCTGTTCCTTGGCTTTATCATGAGTTTTTACAGACATAAATGCACCAAAAATAGAGGCTATTTCTTCTTCTTTTGAATTAGATTTATTTAACATTTCTGGTTTAAAGTATTTAGGAATAAAACCAGTATCAAATTTTCCACTCACAAAAGCTTCGTGTTTTAATACAAACGAACAAAATGGTAGTGTAGTTTCTACGCCTGTAATTTGGTAATCTTGAATGGCGCGTAACATTTTATTAATAGCATCTGTTCTGTCTTTTCCATGTACAATTAATTTTGCAATCATTGGATCATAGTAAATAGGAATGTCCATTCCTTCTTCAAAAGAATCGTCTACACGAACTCCTGGGCCAGAAGGAATACGATATGTTTTTAAAGTTCCAATATCTGGTAAGAAATTATTAGTTGGATCTTCAGCACACACGCGCACCTCAATGGAGTGCCCGTTAATTTTCAAATCATCTTGAGTGAAAGATAATTTTTCGCCACGAGCCACTTTAATTTGTTCTTTTACCAAGTCTAATCCAGTAATCATTTCTGATACAGGATGCTCAACTTGTAAACGCGTATTCATTTCTAAGAAATAGAAATTTAATTGATCGTCAACTAAAAATTCAACCGTTCCTGCACCACTATAATTACAAGCTTTAGCAACATTAACGGCACATTCGCCCATTTGTTTTCTTAACTCTGGAGTTAATACGCTAGATGGCGCTTCTTCAATTACTTTTTGATGACGACGTTGGATACTACATTCGCGTTCAAATAAATAAACACAGTTTCCGTGATTATCAGCTAATAATTGAATTTCGATATGGCGAGGACCAGTTGCATATTTTTCGATGAATACAGCTCCGTTTCCAAAAGCTGAAATAGCCTCACTGATAGCTAATTTCATTTGCTCTTCTACTTCACTTTCTTTTTCTACCAAACGCATTCCTTTTCCACCACCACCAGCAGATGCTTTAATTAATAAAGGGAATCCAATTTCTTTGGCCAGTTTTGTTGCCTCCGCTAAATCGCTAATAGCACCATCAGAACCTGGAATCATGGGAACTTTATATTTTTTAGCAGTTGCTTTTGCGCTTAATTTGTCCCCCATTAAATCCATAGCTTCGGCACTTGGACCAATAAATGTGATACCTGCTTTTTGAACTTTACGAACAAAATCAGCATTTTCAGATAAGAAGCCGTAGCCAGGATGAATTCCATCAACGCCCAATTCCTTACAGATTTCAATAATTTTATCACCTTGTAAATAAGATTGAGCACTTGGAGGCGGACCAACACACACAGCTTCATCAGCATAACGCACAAAAGGAGCGTTTCTGTCAGCTTCACTATAAATGGCAACAGTTTGAATGCCCATTTCTTTTGCGCTACGCATCACACGTAAAGCAATTTCTCCTCGGTTGGCAATTAATATTTTCTTCATATGATAGTTCAATAATTACGAGTTACGAATATAATCATTGGGATGTTTAATTTGGTAGAATTTCTAAAGAAAAATGTATTTGTTGATAGTTTGTGAATACTCTTAACTGCACAAGTAAATGCTTTTTTTAATATTTGTTAAAACACTAAACACCCCACTATGAGAAAATTGTTATTATCATTTAGTCTCTTGTTTGCAGTAACACTAACTCAAGCTCAGGATAATTTTAATATTGATGATTTACCTAATATTTTAGTTCGCGAATTAAATAAATTCAGATTAAAAAATGGTTTAGATACTTTTGAAGTTAATCAAGTATTGATTGATGCATCAGCAATGGATGCTAAAGCATTTGCTAAATCTGGAGCCGTAAAGGTTGATCCAGAGAAAGTAAAGAAAAACTTAGTAAAAGCTGGCGGAACTAAAAAAGGGGAAGAAGTAGCGATGCTTGCTCCTGTGAGTAAAGGACGAGATAATTATAAAACGGCTGATGTTGCTAAAGTTATTTGGACACGTTGGGAGAATAATAAAAAAGATAAAGAGATATTGTTAAAAGCACAGTACATGTTAATTGGTATTAAGTGCGAAATGCTAAAAGATGGCAAAAAGGTTGTGGCTACGGCTGTTTTTGGAGGATATGATAGTTTTAATACAGGCGCTAAAATGAAAAAAGAATTGGCGGTGCCGTATAATACTAAATCTAAAAAATTATTAACGCCTGATGCTAAGTCTTGTAAAAATTGTGATAAATGGAAGAATTATGATATTTTACAAAAAGGCTTAAAAGTGGAGAATGGAAAAATTTATTTAGAGTATGCTAATTTAAAAGATTTAAAACGTTTATTAAAGAAAACAAAAGATGGTTTAGCAGTAGATATCGTTCAACGTTCACAGTATGAAAAAGAAAACTATAATATCGTAGATAACAATTTGCTAAATAAAGGAATCATGCAAAAAGTTATTACAAAGGATCAAGTGTTTTCTAAGAATTTAATTAAGCCAGATCCTAAGGCAAAAAAGAAGGTTAAAATTAATAAGTTGAAAATTGAAATGGGTAAGTTTAATCCAAAAATTACTGGACCATACGAATTAAACTTAATTATTGTTCAAGATGGACATGTTTGTAGAACTGTTACTCGTAGTTATTTAGAAAAAGGAGATCAAGAAAGTAGTACACCTGTTGGTATTATTCCAGCTGATTCAACTGTTGGATTGAAACCTGCATTTGAACCAAAATCAGAAAGTTCGATTTTAAATTTTACAATTCCTTTTGAGAAAAATAAATCTGAGTTTAAATCTGAAGATATAGCTCCATTTATCAAAGCTTTAAACGAGCCTGATTTTGTGATTGATGGATTGTATATATATGCCTATTCTTCTATTGAAGGAGATGCTGGCGCAAATGCTAAATTACAACGTAAACGTGCAGAGAGTGTTACCAAAGTGTTACAAAGCATGCAGCAAAATAAAATTACACCTAATATCGAAACTAAAGATTCTTGGGCTTTATTTGAATTAGAAATGGAAGATGGTAAGTATGCTGATTTAGTGAAAATGGGGAAAGATAAAGCCATTAAGAAAATTAATGGCGATAAAGCTTTATTAACTGAACTAGAGTCTGTTTTAGCGAAACAACGTTTTGCACAAATGGTAATGGATGTAACTTATGACATCTCAGGTGATAAAGAACAAAAATTCACAACAGTGTCATTTAATCGTGCAATTAAAGCCAATAAAATGCCGCAGGCTTATAAAATTATGGAATATGCCTTTGCTCAAAAAATGGCAAAAAAATATACAGATGATGTTTTGGATAGTTTAAAAGTTCCTGATAGTCCTGCATTTGTAAATATCATGAATAATAAAGCGTATTACAATTATTTATCAAATAGTAGTATTGCTGATGAAGATGATTATGCTGAGTTTAAACGTTTAGAAAAAATTGACCCTACGAATGATGTCGTTCGTTTTAACAGAATTTTCTGTTCAATAAAATTAGATTCAACAATTGGAACAAAAGAACAACAAGCTAAAATGCAACAAGAAATCGATGCTTTGTATAAAACAAAAATTAAGAAAAAAACAATAGATGGTTTAAATATTGAGTGGCAATTTAAGATTATAGAAGCCTTAGATACAATTGATGATGCAGAGCCACAAATAGAAGCTTGTATTAATAAAATTAAAGGTTTCTATAACTTTAAGGAAGCTAGTTGGCAAAATGCATTGAAATTAGCTTATGTGTTTACTAGAGGTAAAGATTATAAATTTTCTGCATCTGTTCTAGAGCCATTCTTAAAAGTGCCAAATGTGAGCGAGGATTTATTGTTTAGTTATATTTCAATCGCATCTCATTTACCTGAAAAGTTTTATAGCAGAACATTTAGTGATGCATTGCATAAAGCAAAAGAAAAAAATCCAGAACGCTATTGTAGATTATTTGGAGAACCGTTTATGTCTTTCCAAGTATTAGATAATCCAAATGCTAAAAAAGATTATAGAGAAGCAGGATGTAGATAATAAAAAAGCCCCCGCAATTGCGAGGGCTTTTTTATGAAGGCAGATTCCAAATTATTTTATTTCAATATCTGTTGATTTAATAGCTCAGTAAAATAATACCTTTCTCCTTTATAAAGAGAAATTATAAAAGCATCCTTTATTCCATTTTTTCTAGCTTTTTGAAGTAAAACATTGGCTTCGTTCAATGTTTTGAAATCACCCATTGTGAAACGAATAATATTGTCACTATAGGTCTTTCTTAAAACTTTAGGAAGCCCAATTAATTTTGAATAATTAAAATTTTCTAAAATTCTATAAGCGCCAATTTGAACCATATAATGTAAGCTGTCAATCACAGTATTGCCATATTTTTCTAATAACATCTCATACGTTAATCCAATTGCTCTCAAATCATCTGATTTTAATTCGGCAGAATCTATTTTTGAAATATTTAGCTTTTGATATTCATTTGAAAATAATTCAGCATTAATATCAATAGTAGCAAATGAGTCAATCCTAGCTGTTGAAACATCTTTCGTAATTGTTGTATTTTGATACTTGTAAATAATTTCATATTCATTGCCAGAAGGTAAATTTACCAAGTATTCACCATTGACTGAATTAGAATTAAAAGTCCCCGAAAAATCTTTGTGATTAATTTTTGAGCGAACAGTAATATCAGCTTTTACAGGACCATTATCGTATGTTACTTTTCCTGTCACCAAAACTAAAGCGGTTGGTTTCCCAAACATACCAGGTTCTACCATGTATATATCTTGTAATCCATTACCTTCTTTTTTTTCGGAAGAATAATAACCTCTTTCTCCATCTGATGATACAATATAAAACTTATCGTCTTGTACTGTATTAACTGGTTTTCCAACATTATAAGGTGTTGTCCAAGAACCATTTTTTAATTCACTTCTAAAAATATCATATCCGCCAATTGTATTATGACCATTTGATGAGAAAAACAAAGTTTTTCCATCTGAGTGAATGAATGGTGCATCTTCATCAAATTTGGTGTTAATTTCTGGACCGAAATTTTTGACATCTCCCCAGCTTCCATCAAGTTGTAGCTTGGCATAATATAAATCTCTTCCTCCAATACCCCCTTGTCGCTCTGATGAAAAGCAAATAATTTTTTCGTCAGGAAATAAGCAAACGCTTCCTTCCCAAAAATTGGAATTAATACCTTTTACTTTTTCAGGAATTCCCCAGTTTGCCCCATCTAGTTTACTGACAAAAATATCTCCGCTTCCTACGCCAACATTTCTATATATAAATAATTTTTGTCCATCATGAGAAACGTGCACAGCTGCATCATGTCCATTTGTATTTATACTGGTAATAGGTTTGGGTTCTGTCCATTGATTGTTTTCGTTTCTATAAGAAATCATGACGTCTTCAAAATAAACTCCATTTTTTTCATCTGACTTATTTGGTGAAATTTGTTTTCCTCCCATTGATTTTTCTCCACGATAGGTAAATACCATAAAGCTTTCATTAGAAGGGAAAATGGGAGTGTATTCTGAACCAGATGTGTTGATTGGTGCTCCAATGTTTGTTGTTTTAGCAACAGCCGATTTATTTTCTAATTGGATAGCGCTTTTGCAAATCGAAATCTGACGTTCAACTTCTCTCTTAGTATCATTATCCAATGGGTTTTGTTTATATTTTTCAAATTGAGAAATAGCTTCACGGTACTTGTCATTAATTAAAAAAGCTCGTCCTAAATAATAGTCGTAATCGGGGAGCTTTGATTTGATGGGTTCAGCAGATGATATCAATGACTCGGCTTCTGATTGATGTTTTGCATCATATATATTACAAGAGCCTAGTAAATACCTTATGTAGATATTAGTTTTGTGTTTTTTATATAAGCTATCATAAATAGGTCGCGCAAACAAATATTCTTGATTTGAAAAATATTTATCTGCGTTATTTAGTTTTTGTCTTTCTATAAAAGTCCAATTAGAAGTGTATTCTTCTTTTAACTCAATATTTATTTGACAAAAAATTGAATTAGAAAACAGTAATGAAAATAAGACGAAATATGTTTTCATGGCGATTATTTTTTATAATGAAGGTATTGAAAAAATGAAAGTAAAAAGCTTATTTCTTACTTTTTTGTAAGGTAGCTTTGTTAATACACTTTAGCTACTCTAACTATTTTTAAGAATCGTTTTTCGTAATAAGGAGAGTCTTTATAGGAAGATAATTTAATTCCCGAATGTTTTTTATTAGAGGAACTATGAATAAATTGAAGTCCTTCGTTAGCATTTGAAGTAATAATACCTACATGACCAGGTGTTCTGTTTTTGGAATCGGTTCCTGTAAATACAATAATATCGCCAATTTTAAAAGAATCGGGATGAATAGTTTTTCCATAATTTAAATAATCGATGGATGATCTAGGAACTTTAATATTAAAATGGTTAAATACATGGTAAACAAAACCAGAACAGTCAAAACCTTGTTTGGGTACACTGCTTCCATAACAATAATTTGTTCCTAAATAGGATTTACTGTAACTCATCAAGCTATCCTTAGAAACACTATCTTTTGGTGTAACTTTTATAGTATGACCGTTAGTGATAATACTGACTAATAATAAAAGATATGTAAATACAGGTTTCATTACTATAAAGATACTCCAATAAAATTTTAGTTTTATGGATACTTTTGGACTAAAAGACAAAAAATCATAAATCAACATTTTAACACAACTTTTTGGATTTTAATCTGTTAATTTTATGTACACAATTTTAAAAAGTAAAAAATGCAAAAAAATAGTATCACATATTTAGCACAGTCTCGTGTTTTATTAGTTGTTTTGTTATTTTTAGTGGGGTGTTACAACACTCAATGTCAAAATTCTAATCATTCATCAGAGATTACAAAAAGTTCAACCATTAAAAAAGAAACACCAATGAAATTAAATTCATTAACGAAAGAAGAACAGTACGTTATTATTAACAAAGGAACAGAAAGACCTTTTACAGGTGAATACACGGATAATTTTAAAAAAGGAACGTACATCTGTAAACAATGTAATGCGCCATTATATAAATCAGATTCTAAATTTCACTCTGGTTGCGGATGGCCAAGTTTTGATGATGAAATTAAGGGAGCCGTTAAAAAAACATTGGATGCTGATGGACATAGAACTGAAATTACTTGCGCTACTTGCGGAGGACATTTAGGACATGTGTTTTATGGAGAGGGGTTAACAGATAAAGACACTCGTCATTGTGTGAATTCTATTTCCATGTTGTTTGTAGAAGATGCAGCTAAAACATCCTCTGCTAAAGCTATTTTTGCTGGAGGTTGTTTTTGGGGTGTAGAATATTATTTTCAAAATGCCAAGGGTGTTATTAGCACTAAAGTTGGTTATACGGGTGGTTTTAAAGAAAATCCTACCTATAAAGAAGTGTGTAGTCATTCCACAGGACATATTGAAGCTATGGAGGTAACGTATGATCCTTCACAAACGAGTTACGAAGAGTTAGCTAAATTGTTTTTTGAGATTCACGATCCAACACAGGCAAATGGACAGGGAAATGATATTGGACCACAATATTTATCCGTAGTATTTTATTTGGATGATACACAAAAAGCGACTATTGAAAAATTGATCGGTCAGCTTCAATTAAAAGGTTATAAAGTAGCGACTCAGTTAAAAAAAGCAACTAAATTTTGGCCAGCAGAAGAGTATCATCAACAGTATTATGAAAAAGGAGGCGGAACTCCATATTGCCATCATCGAGTATCAAGATTTTAAAAACACAAAAGCCTTTC
>DIHL01000062.1 GCA_002420145.1 Bacteroidetes bacterium UBA5697 | reverse complement strand
TTATGAAATTATTAAAATCTCTTTTCGCAATAGTATTAATTACTGTTGTTCTTTTTGGTCTCTCTTCTTGCATTATACTACATCCAAACGGAAACAATGGTAAACGTGGCTGGCACAAAAACACCAACAATCCTCACAATCCAAATACTACCAATCCTGGTCATACCAAAAAAGGAAGAGGACACAAATAGTACATTTCTTAATCTAGATTAAGTATATTTCTTTAAATATTTCCGAACTTTACTGTAGTAAAAGAATTGCATGGAACGTAAAGAATTTATAAAATCAATATTAGGAATAGCTGCTATGACCACATTAGGAGATTTTAAATCGTTTGCCAATAACTTACCCGAACAGGATGAAGAAATGCCCGTTTTATTTATAGGACATGGCTCACCTATGAATGCTATTGAAGACAATGAGTTTTCGAGAGGATGGAAAGCGATTGCTAAAACAATTCCAAAACCAAAAGCTATTTTATGTATCTCGGCACATTGGGAAACTAAAGGCACTTTTGTAACAGCTATGGACAAACCAAAAACCATTCATGATTTTGGTGGTTTCCCACAAGCCTTATTTGATGTACAATATCCAGCACCTGGCAGCAAATGGTTAGCCGATGAAACTAAAAAAATAATTACTTCAACACCTGTTGGCTTAGATGAAAGTTGGGGATTAGATCATGGAACTTGGAGTGTTGTAAGGCCGATGTTTCCAGACGCTAATATTCCCTTAGTACAATTAAGTTTAGATTATACAAAAGATACACAATGGCATTATGACTTAGCAAAGCAATTGACAGGCTTACGCAAAAAAGGGGTCTTAATTATTGGTAGCGGTAACATGGTACACAATTTTCAGTACGTTAGATTTAATGGTGATTTCAACGAACATTTTGGGCACGATTGGGCTTTAGAAGCCAACGACAGTTTTAAAAAATTAATTACAGCTAATGATGTGAAATCATTAGTAAACTATAAAACATATAGTAAAGCTCTACAATTATCGTCACCTACTCCCGATCATTATTTACCAATGATTTATAGTATTGCTTTACGTGGTAAAAACGAAAAAGTAAGTTATTTTAATGATGCGGTTGTGGGTGGTTCTTTTTCGATGACATCTGTAATGATTGATAAAGCGTAATTGATATAAAAATATTGTCACATCGAGTCAAGTCGAGATGCTATAAATGTTCTCGACTTCGCTCGAACTGACAAACCTAATTTTTAATGCAAAAAAAATGAAACTACTATCAACCATTATCCTATTCACAGTATTAGTATTTACAAGCTATGCGCAAAAAACAAAACCAAGTTTGTATTACATTTTCAAAGAACCTAAAATTAAATCTGCTAAACCACCCGTTATCATTTTAATGCATGGTGTGGGCAGCAACGAAAAAGATTTGTTTTCATTTGCGAATCAATTACCAGATAGTTTTTTAGTGATTTCGTTGCGCGCTCCTATTGAATTAGGAAAAGATAGCTATGGTTGGTATCATTTAAGTTTTGAAAACGGTAAACCAATCAGTAATCCTGTTGAAGCTGAAACTAGCCGATTAATGATTATTGATTTTATTAATAATTTAAAAAACAAACATGCTTTTAATGAAAAGCGCGTTTACTTATGCGGCTTCAGTCAAGGTTCTATTATAGCTTACAGTGTTGGCTTAACCGTTCCTGAAAAAATAAAAGGTATTGCTATTATGAGCGGAAGATTATTAGAAGAAGTAAAACCAATGATTGCCAGCAAAGAAAAATTAAAAAATTTAAAGGTATTTATTTCTCATGGCACAAATGACAATGTACTACCTGTTTCAAATGCTAGAGAAGCCAACACCTATTTAAAACAAATTGGCATTACTTCAACCTACAAAGAATATCCTGAGCCTCATACGATAAGCAATGCCATGTTTAACGATTTACTTATTTGGTTAAAGAAATAAATTTTATTTTTATATTTAAATTCAATAAAATTTAAATATATGAGCAAACCATTAATCAAAGTAGAAGCAATCGTTAATAAACCTATTAATACAGTTTGGGAATGTTGGACAAAACCTGAACACATCACTAAATGGTGTTTTGCCTCTGATGATTGGCATGCTCCCAGCTCAACCTCTGATTTCAAAGTTGGTGGAAAAATTTCAACAAGAATGGAAGCTAAAGACGGAAGTTTTGGTTTTGATTTTTGGGGCATTTATGATGAGATTAAACCAAATGAAAAACTTGCCATTACTATGGGTGATGACAGAAAATGGGACACTTATTTTACAGTTGTTGATGGTGGCGTGAAGGTAATTGAAGAATTTGAGGCAGAAAGTGAAAACCCTATTGAAATGCAACAAACAGGCTGGCAGATGATTTTAAATAATTTCAAAAAGCATGTTGAAAGTCTATAAACATGAAAGCTGAATTCAAAGATATAGATTCATATATCGCCACATTTCCTAAAGATGTTCAAGTCATATTAGAACAAGTTAGAAATGCTATTAAAACTTCTGCGCCAAAGGCAGAAGAAGTCATAAGTTATAATATGCCAGCCTTCAAATATCATGGGATGTTGGTTTATTTTGCTGGATACAAGAATCATATTGGATTTTATTCACTACCATCAGGGCACACTGCATTTGAAAAAGAATTATCCTCATATAAACAAGGCAAAGGTTCTGTACAATTTCCATTAGATAGAGCTATGCCTTTAGCATTAATTAAAAAAATAGTAAAATTTAGAGTGAAAGAAAATTTAGCAAAAGCTAAAGAGAAAGCAGTAAAAACTAAGTGATTATTAACGAATTTTAATAATCATAAAGAGCTTTAAGAATAAATAAATCATCATCTTTACCGGATTAATTTAAAACTATGAGTTCTGAAATTTTAATATCCTTAATTACTCTAATATTTCTAGAAATTATTTTAGGGATAGACAACATTATCTTTATTTCTTTATTAACGGATAAGTTACCTGCAGAAAACAGAAAAAAAGCAAGATTAATTGGATTAAGCTTAGCGCTAATATTACGCTTGGTTTTATTAGCTGGTATTAGTTGGATTTTGAAATTAGATCAAACATTATTTACAGTTTACGGAAACAACTTTTCGGGAAAAGGTATCATTTTAATAGTTGGAGGTTTATTTTTATTATATAAAAGTAGTAAAGAAATTTTTGAAAAAATTGAAGATCATCACAATGATGAATTCAAAAAAACCACTTCCTTTAAAAATACAATTGGACAAATTTTATTGTTGGACTTAGTATTCTCTGTAGATAGTATTATTACAGCAGTTGGTTTAGTAGATGAGCTTTGGATTATGTACGCTGCCGTAATCATATCCATCTCAATTATGCTTGCCATTTCAAAAAACATCAGCAACTTTATTAATAAGCATCCTTCACTTAAAGTTTTAGCTTTGGCTTTTTTAATGATGATTGGATTAACCCTTATTGCCGAAGGATTTAATTTACATATTCCAAAAGCATACATCTATTTCTCAATGGCATTTTCGTTTTTTGTAAATATGATTCAAATCAAAAAGAAAGTATAAATATCATTATTCACTATTTTAAAATGAAAAAGATATTTTTAACTCTTTGTTTTGTAGGCATTTCAATTGCTATAAAATCGCAAAACACACGCCTAATTGATTACAATTCAATTGGCTGGTATAATGCATTTATTACAAAAAAAATCACCGACAAATGGAGTGGTCATTTAGAATACCAATGGCGAAGGGATGAGTTTATTTTGCACGGACAACAAAGTTTATTAAGAGTTGGTGTGAATTATAAAGTAAATCAAAAACTATTAATTAGAGTTGGATATGGCTGGATAGAAACCTATCCGTATGGCTCAATTAATTTACAAGCAGCAGGAAAAACATTTACAGAACATAGATCTTTTCAAGCATTGCTATTAAATGATCACGTTAATTCATTAGAAATTCAACACCGATTTATGTTAGAGCAAAGATGGATTGGTAGATTTACTAAACCAGATATTGAATTAGAAGATGATTACGTTTATGTGAACCGAATGCGTTATATGTTACGATTACAAATGCCTTTAGGTAAAAAAGAACTAGAAGATAGAACATTTTATATGGCTATGTATGATGAAATTTTTATACAATTTGGAGAAAATGTTCAAGAAAATATATTTGATCAAAATAGATTAAGTGGTCTTATAGGTTATAAATTAAACAAAAACTTTAAATTAGAACTTGGATACTTAAATCAAAGTGTGCTTTTAGGTAGAGAAATTGGAGGAAGAAATATATTGCAAAAAAACAATGGATTTATTATTAATACTTATCTAAATTTTTAAAAACAAAAAAACATTATACCGCAGCTGCTAAATGATAAATATATTATTAATAGAAGACGAATCCAATGTTGTTAGCTTTATAAAAAAGGGATTAACAGAAGAAGCTTTTGAAGTATCAGTGGCTTTTGACGGAAATACAGGTTTTCAAATGGCGTCGGATAATAACTACGACCTAATCCTGTTAGACATTATGCTTCCCGATAAAAATGGCATAGAAGTGTGTAAAGATTTACGAAAGAACAATATACAAACACCTATTCTTTTTTTAACAGCCCTTCATACTTCAGATAATATTACACTTGGATTAAATTCAGGAGCTGATGATTATCTGGTTAAACCTTTTAAATTTAATGAACTCATTGCCCGTATTAATGCTATTTTAAGGCGCATCAACACGCAAAATATTAGTATTAAAAAAAATGAAAATGTATTTATTATTTCAGATTTAAAAGTAGATGATGATGCCAAAACTATCGAACGAAATAATGAAGCAATTTCACTAACGGCTACTGAATACCGATTACTTCTAACATTAATAAAAAATAAAGGAAAAGTTCTTTCGAGAATGGATTTATTGGAAAGCGCCTGGGATATAAATTTTAACATGGGGACTAATGTTGTGGATGTTTATATTAACTACCTAAGAAAAAAAATAGACTCAAAGCCTGGCGCCAAATTAATACACACCGTAGTGGGAATGGGATATGTTTTGAAAGAAATATAGTTTAAAATATATCTTTAATATACAGAAATGAAAACTCAATATAAAATAGCATTATTTTTAATTGTAGCTAATACATTTATGCTGATTGTTTTTGGGGCAAGCGTTTACTATTTTTTATACAATTATTCATATACCGATTTTTATAAAAGATTAGGCACAAGAGCATCTATTACTGCAAAATATAATTTTGATACTAATAATAAAAATGCCGAGTCAATAAGAATTATTAGAGAACAGCATTTAGAAAAACTAAGTAATGAAAAAGAACACATTTCTCTGATAAATTCTTTTAATGACCTCAAACTCTTTGCCGAAAAAGCTTCGTTACCATTAAGCTTTATTAAAGAAATTTATATCAATGGAAAGGGAAATCTACAAATTGAAAACACATTTTATTCAGGCACTAAATATAAAGCAGGAAATAAGGTATATCTGGTTATAATTTCTGCAGAAAATTATTATGCAACACATCATTTAGCCTTACTAAAAAACATCATTATCGTTGGTCTTTTTTTCATCATATTTATTACAATTTCTTTATCTTTTTATTTTTCAAAACATATTTTTGATCCCATAAGAAATATCACAGATAAAGTAAAAAAAATAAGCACAGACAATATTCATTTAAGGTTAGAGGAAAGTGAAAAGGATAATGAAATAAGTCAATTAATTTTAACTTTCAATAATTTATTTAATAGACTAGAAACTGCATTTGAAACACAAAAAAATTTTATTAGTAATGCTTCTCATGAGTTTGGCACACCACTTACTTCTATTATTGGCGAAGCAGATGTCGCTTTAATGAAAGAAAGAACTCCAAAAGAATATCAGGAAACACTTCAGAGTATTTTATCACAAGCCGAAAGATTAAACCAAATAAGTCAATCCCTTTTGTTTTTAGCGCAAACAGGCTATCGAGAAAACCGTCTTAATTTTGAGATTATCAGAACGGATGAAATTATTTGGCAAGCAAAAGAAATTATAGACAAACTCATCCCAAAAAATAAAATTCAAATTGATTTTAGTCTTCTGCCAGAAAACCCCTTTAAGCTTAAAGTCTCGGGAAATAAGCAACTATTAACATTAGCATTTGTAAACGTTTTAACAAACGCTTGTAAATACTCTAATAATAAAACTGTACTTGTTAGTATTGCATCTAGTAATCATCAAGTAATCATAGAAATTAAAGATCAGGGCATCGGAATTCCCGAATCTGAATTACAATTTATTTACGACCCTTTTTTCAGAGCTTCTAATACCCACCAATTTGAAGGTTATGGCATCGGGCTTCCTCTTACCAGAAATATCATAAAAATACATAACGGGCAATTACTGGTCTCTTCTGTTGTAAATAAAGGAACATCTGTGCAAATTAAAATCCCTTTAACACAATATGATGGAAACGGGGTAAAATTTTAATCTCATTCTAATTCCACTCTTAAGCTTCTCTTATCTTACTAAAATAGGTTTGTACTTTAATTTTTACATCAAAAAATTACAGTATGGCAAAAACTATTTTAATACCCATTGATTTTAATCCTGAATCTTTAAACACATTAAAGTTGGCATTAAAAGAAAATAGTATCAGTGAAGTAGATATTATTTTAATGTATTCCGAATACCTCACGGATTCTATTACGGATTTACTGTTTTACTCAGCTGATAGAATCATACAATCACACATGACATCTGATTTTGAAGAAACTATTTCTATCCTCAAAAACAGATACGAAACGAGTATAAAATCCATTAAAATAGAATTATTTCATGGCTACAATACAACCTCTTTTAAAAATTTTATAGAGGCTAAACAAATTGATACTATTTATATTCCAAAAAAGTATACGCTAAAGCTTAAAAAAAAGGGATTCAACCCCCTTCCTTTTATTAAAAAATCAGGGGTTTCTGTTCAAGAAATTGAATGGGATTCAACCTTTTTTAACAGTTAAGTAAATCCACAAACATACATATCATGAAAAATAAATTATCAGAAACAACATTGCCTGAAAGGTTGAAATTATTTTTTACCTTTTTTGACAGCAGATGGGAAGACCTTCAAAAACATAATTGGAAATCGACTATTTACCGTGATTTTAGTGCAGGCTTAGTTGTAGCCATGACTGCAATTCCTATGGCTATGGGATTTGCAATTGCCATGGGATTGAGACCAGAACAAGGCATCATAGCGGGTGCACTAGCCTGCATAGTAGGAAGAACCTTTGGAGGATCAAAATATCAGGTATACGGACCTACGGCTGCATTTATTCCCTTAATTGCTGCCTTAATGGTAAAATATGGTGTCGAAAATGGCGGAACGACAGCGCAGGCACACGGTTTTTTAATATTAGTATCCATTATTGCAGGTATTATACTAATGCTTATGGGGCTTTTTGGTTTAGGAAAATATGCTAAACTAGTGCCTAATTCTATAATTGTTGGATTTACGGTAGGTATTGCTGTTTCTATTGCACTAACAAATTTAGAAGATATTTTGGGCAT
This sequence comes from Bacteroidetes bacterium UBA5697, assembly GCA_002420145.1. Classification (GTDB taxonomy): domain Bacteria; phylum Bacteroidota; class Bacteroidia; order B-17B0; family Aurantibacillaceae; genus UBA4416. The sequence continues at coordinate 54,672 of DIHL01000062.1, read as the reverse complement.
TGAAAGTTTTAAAGATATGTTAGGTCAAGACGAAGACATCAAAGGAGGATTAATTCATAACATCTATTTAGCTTTTAACAATCTAGATAAAATCAACTTATGGTCTGTTTTTATTGGAGTATTAACATTTGTGATTACAAAAGGCCTTCTTCGAATCTCAATTTTTATTCCTGCACCTTTAATTGCCATTGCCACATCTACAATTTTGTCGGCTACTGTTTTACAAAATAAAGGACTAATTCTGGTAAAAGATTTATATGGTTCTATTCCTAATAATTTCTTTGTATTCACTACACCATATTTACCCGAAATGAGTGGTGCAATTTTTATGGATATTTTATACTTTGTATTTGCCATTATTTTTGTGTCTGCAGTAGAGAGTGTTTTATGCTCAACAATGGCTGATAAACTAGCAAATAATACCCGCACACGCTTTAATCCAGATAAGGAATTATGGGGTCAGGGTATGGTGCAAATCATAATTCCATTAGTAAATGGTTTTCCTTGTACCGGAGCTTTAGCCAGAACAGCAACAAGTATTAAAGCTGGAGCCAGAACTCCATTAGCTGGCTATTTTAAAGGTGTTTTAAAATTAATAATGGCTTTTTATATAGCCCAATATTTAGAACTTATACCTATGGCTTGTATTGGTGGTATTTTGGTTTGGGTAGCCAGCAATATGATTAAACCATCTGAGATTAAAGAAACTAAACATGAAGGTAGATTTGAATTTTCAATGATGCTTTATACGGCTGTTATGGTTCCTTTAACTGATTTTTTAACTGGGGTTTTATCTGCTTTAATCATTTATTTTATTGTTAAGAAATTCTTCTATAAGAAAAAGCATGAAGCAATAGAATCATAAATCTATTATTTTTACTTTTATCATCAACCCTCTGTATATTATTTAATTTACAGAGGGTTTTTCTATATAAAAAATACTTCTCACTACATCGTTTGTTAAACTAATCCAATTATTTATCTATCATAAACTCTAAATCAGTTATTATTCAGGACTGGGCTATAGAATTATGTCATCTTTTTTCCACAATTTATCTAATTTCTTACTCGAAACATGAGATTATAGTTATATTTAACCTTCAAAAATTAAAAATAATCAGATTAAACACATATGGAAAAAGTATTAAAAGCGTTAGGTGTTAAAGAATTAAACATTGGCTGCGCTACAGGTAAAAATTATTTTGCAAATGGCGACATTATCGAATCATATAGTCCAGTTGATGGGAAATTAATTGCAAAAGTTCAAGCAGCAAATGCCGCTGATTATGAAAAAGTAGTTCAAGTAGCTTCTGAAGCGTTTAAAGTATGGCGTAACATTCCGGCTCCTAAGCGTGGTGAAATCGTTCGTCAATACGGAGAAAAATTACGTGCTAAGAAAAATGATTTAGGGAAATTAGTTTCTTATGAAATGGGTAAATCTTTGCAAGAAGGTTTAGGTGAAGTTCAAGAGATGATTGACATCTGTGATTTCGCAGTTGGTGTATCTCGTCAGTTATATGGTTTAACAATGCACTCAGAACGTGAAAATCACCGTATGTATGAGCAATGGCATCCATTAGGAATTGTAGGTATTATTTCTGCATTCAACTTTCCAGTAGCAGTTTGGAATTGGAATACGGCTTTAGCTTGGATTTGTGGAGACGTTTGTATTTGGAAACCATCAAGTAAAGTACCTTTATGTGCTGTAGCTTGTCATAATATTTGGAATGAAGTAGCTGTTGAAAACAATTTACCAGAAGGTATTTCTTGTTTATTAGTAAGCCCAGGTGCTATAGGAGAAAAAATGTGTGAAGATGCTCGTGTGCCTTTAGTATCAGCAACTGGATCTACTCGCGTAGGTCGTATTGTTGGAGCAAAAGTAGCACAACGTTTTGGTCGTTCTATTTTAGAATTAGGCGGTAACAACGCCGTTATCATTTCTCAACATGCTGATTTACCAAATGTGTTACCAGGTTTAGTATTTGGTGCGGTTGGAACTGCAGGACAGCGTTGTACATCAACTCGTCGTTTAATTATTCACGAAGATATTTACGAAGACGTAAAACAAAAATTAATTAGCGCCTACAAACAATTACGTATTGGTGATCCATTAAATGAAAATAACCACGTTGGTCCATTAATCGACAAAGGTGCGGTAAAAGATTATATGGTATCTATTGAGCGTGTGATTGCAGAAGGTGGAAAAATTTTAGTACCAGGTGGTGTATTAGAAGGGAAAGGATACGAAAGCGGATGCTATGTAAAACCTTGTATTGCTGAAGCAGGTAATCATTTTGAGATTGTACAACACGAAACCTTTGCTCCAATTTTATACATCATGAAATACAAAACCATGGATGAAGCGATTGCTTTACAAAACGGTGTTCCTCAAGGATTATCTTCTTCAATCATGACATTAAACATGCGTGAAGCAGAACAATTCTTATCAGCTAACGGAAGTGATTGTGGTATTGCAAACGTAAACATTGGAACGAGTGGCGCTGAAATTGGTGGAGCATTTGGTGGCGAGAAGGAAACAGGTGGTGGACGTGAGTCTGGTTCTGATAGCTGGAAAGCGTACATGCGCCGTCAAACAAACACCATTAACTACGGAACAAAATTAACTTTAGCTCAAGGAATTAAATTTGATTTTTAAATATAATAACGAATAAATGAACAGTCATCCTGAACTTGTTTCAGGATCTGTTTTTGAAAAAAAAACAATGAGATGCTGAAACAAGTTCAGCATGACAAAACAAAAACAAAACAAACATCAATGACCATTAACCAAAACAAAGTGGTATCGGTAAATTATCATTTATCATCTCACATCGACAACGAAGCTCCTGAGTTAGTTGAACAAACATCAACTGATCATCCTTTCACTTTTATATTTGGAGTTGGTCAATTATTACCTGATTTCGAAAAAAATTTATTAGGTAAAAAAGTTGGCGATAAATTTGATTTTAAAATCACCCCAATTAATGGATACGGTGTATCTGACAAAGAAATGATTGCAAAAATCCCTAAAGAAGCATTTCATGTTGATGGAGAATTTGATTCGGAACGTGTAAAAGAAGGTGAAGAATTAATGATGAACGATGCAGACGGAAACCAATTAATGGGATTTGTTCAAGAAATCGGGAACGATTATGTTATCATGGATTTTAATCATCCTTTAGCAGATCACAACTTACACTTTGTAGGTGAAGTATTGTCTGTAAGAGAAGCTACTGCAGAAGAATTAGATCACGGTCACGTTCACGGACCAGGTGGACACCACCACTAATCTTTTTTTAAGATAAATAAAAACCTTCGAAAGAAATCTTTCGAAGGTTTTTTTATGAGTTGAATTTACAGACACATAAAAAGGCTATCTCAAAATGAGATAGCCTTTTTAGTGAATTTTAAAAACTAATTGTTATTGTTTAATCAGTCTAATCATTTGTTGTTTATTGTTTTCAAGTACTTTAACAAAATAAACTCCTGTAGCTTCGTTATGAATATCTACTGTATGTTTACCTGCTTCAAATGTTTCAGCAATAACTACTTGTCCTAAAGCATTGGTTACTGTTACTTTAGAAGTAGATATTAATTCCATAACAAATAAACCATTATTTGGATTTGGATATACTTTAATTGATACATCATTTGATAATGTTTCAATTCCTGTACAATCATTAACATTTTGAGTAATCATTGTTGTGTTAGCACAACCATTTACATCTGTTCCATCAACCGTATAAGTAGTTTGAACAGTTGGAGTAACTGCGATATCTGTTGTGTTTTCTGTAGTACTCCATGTGTATGTTAAAGCACCTGTTACTGATAAAGTAGCTGTTTGACCAACACATAATAATGTGTTATTTGTAACAGCTGAAATCGTTGGTAATGTATTAACCGTTACACTTGATACAGCATCAACATTAGATACACATCCGTTTGCATCTGTTCCACTTACTGAGTAAGTTGCATCTGCTGTTGGCATTACTACATCTGTTCCACTAGTATATGTATAAGTTAATGCTCCTGTTGGAACCATTGTGAAAGATTGACCTGCACAAATTGCACCTGAGTTTACCGTAATAGTTGGTAAAGCATTAACAGTTACACTTGATACAGCATCAACATTAGATACACATCCGTTTGCATCTGTTCCACTTACTGAATAAGTTGCGTCTGCTGTTGGTGTTACAACATCTGTTCCATTTGAATATGTATAAGTTAATGCTCCTGTTGGAACCATTGTGAAAGATTGACCTGCACAAATTGATCCTGAGTTCACAGAAATAGTTGGTAAAACATTAACAGTTACACTTGATACAGCATCAACATTAGATGCACATCCGTTAGCATCAGTTCCACTTACTGAATAAGTTGCATCTGCTGTTGGCATAACTACATCTGTTCCGTTAGAATATGTATAAGTTACTGCTCCTGTTGGAACCATAGTGAATGATTGACCTGCACAAATTGATCCTGAGTTTACCATGATAGTTGGTAATGCATTTACTGTTACTTCAACTGTTGATGTTGCAGCACAATTATTTGCGTCTGTCACATCCACTGTATAAACAGCTGTAGCTGCTGGAGTAACAGTATTAACATTAGTTGTTGGTCCTGAAACCCAAGTATATGTTAGTGTTCCTGTGCCGCCTGTAGCATTTGCAGTTAATGTACTTGAAGCGCCTGCACAAATTGTTGCATTGCTTACCGATGCAGATAAATTAATTGCATTTGGTTCTGTAATAGTTAATATTTGTGTTTTTGTACAAGCGTTTGCATCTGTTACAGTGTAATTATATGTACCTGCCATTAAACCAGATTGAGTAGATACAGTTGCTCCGTTTGATGCTAAGTAGCTGTAAGCACCTGTACCTCCTGTTGCTGTTACTGTTGCTGAACCTGAACCACCATTACATAATACGTTAGTTACTGCACTAGTTGTTGTTAATGCTGATGGCTGTGTGATGGTTAAAACCTGTGTTTTTGTACAAGCGTTTGCATCTGTTACAGTGTAATTATATGTACCTGCCATTAAACCTGACTGAGTTGATACAGTTGCGCCATTTGATGCTAAGTATGTATAAGCACCTGTACCGCCTGTTGCTGTTACTGTTGCTGAACCTGAACCACCATTACATAATACGTTAGTTACTGCACTAGTTGTTGTTAATGCTGATGGCTGTGTGATGGTTAAAACCTGTGTTTTTGTACAAGCGTTTGCATCTGTTACAGTATAGTTATATGTACCTGCCATTAAACCTGATTGCGTTGATACAGTTGCGCCATTTGATGCTAAGTATGTATAAGCACCTGTACCTCCTGTTGCTGTTACTGTTGCTGAACCTGAACCGCCATTACATAATACATTAGTTACTGCACTAGTTGTTGTTAATGCTGATGGCTGAGTTACAGTTGCATTTTTTATACTTTTGCAAGAGTTAGCATCTGTTACGGTTGCAGTATATACTCCAGCTAATAAACCAGTCGCTGCAGATGTAGTAGCTCCATTTGACCATAAATAGGTATATCCAGCCGTTCCACCTGATGCTGTAATCGCAGCCACTCCATTAGAACCACCATTACAAGCAATATTAGTTACAGCTGTAGATGTTACCAATGCTGATGGCTGAGTTATAGTTGCATTTTTTATACTTTTACAATTATTAGCATCTGTTACAGTTGCAGTGTATACTCCAGCTAATAAACCAGTTGCTGCAGATGTAGTGGCTCCATTTGACCATAAATAAGTATATCCAGCTGTTCCACCTGATGCTGTAATCCCAGCCACTCCATTAGCACCACCATTACAAGAAATATTAGTTACAGCCGTAGATGTTACCAATGCAGATGGCTGTGTAACAGTTGTAGTGCTTATAGATGTGCAGCTATTTGCATCAGTAACTGTTCGAGTGTAAACTCCAGGAGTAAGAGTTGTTATAGAAGAAGTAATAGCTCCATTTGACCATAAATATGTATATGAAGGTGTACCACCAGTAGTAGTTGCTGCAATACTACCATTAGAACCACCATTACAACTAACATTTGTAGTAGTTACAATGGAAGTAGGAAGTGTTAATGGGGTAGCAAAATCATTTACAATTGCGCTAGGCGAAATCCAGTTAGATGTTGTGCCAGTTAAAGCAAAATTGTTTAACGTTCCTGTGTTAGTATTCCCAGAAGCATCTGTTAAAGAAGTTATAGTAGAATTATTACCACCGTCAATCCCTTGATTAAAATGATAATTTGCTAACAAACCTGTTGCAGAACTAGGGATCTCACAGTTTTTGTATAAATTAATATCACATTTAGTTCTTGGAATTGACCAAATTCTAACTTCATCTATACTTCCAGCAAATGGCTCAGGAAATGAATTACAGCCAATAACAATATTATTGGAGGTACTAGCAAAACTTGAACCTGTTACACCAGTTGTGGTTGAAATCAAAACTCCATTAATATAAATATAAAGTGCTGAGCCATCCCACACACCAGCAATATGTTGCCAAGTGTTAAGGACAACAGAAGAAGCCCCTGAAGATACTACTTTATACCCACTGCCATCATCAACCCAAAAAGTATAGAAGTCGCTATCTCTTCTTAATAAAAATTGCATACTATTACTTGGAGAAGCATAATTTCCGACAATAACACCATTAAAAACCGTATTAGTTGGATAAACCCAAGCTTCAACAGTAATTGTATTTAAAGGGTCTAGTATTGAATTGATAGAATTAGATATATCTACCTTATCATTGCTGCCGTTAAAATTAAGGGCTGATCCTTCAGGTATAAAAACAAAATTAGAAATGGTTAAAACACCTCTACCACAACAATTGTCTTGATTAAACACTCTAAAACCAAATACATCTCCTGCGTTTACGGCAATATTAGATATTGTGCCGGATCCAACATTTGTTATTAGAGTAGTCACACCATTAATTACATAATATGCATCATCAAGATCAGGATTTACATGGCTATAATCAAAACTTATCATCCCACTAGCCGGTATGGTAATGCTATATTGTTCATATAGTGAACAACAACCTCCGCTATTGTTGTCACTTCCGCTCAATACAATAGAAGCTGGAGCTCCTGCCGTATTCACAGAACCGTCTCCACCTATTGTAGTTGTGCTAAAATTCCAATTGGCTGGGGCAAAAGCACCCGAAAACTGAGCAAAACTGTTTATGCTACAAATCATAATTACTGCTATGATAAGGGCTTTTTGTATGTAAAAATTATTTCTCATTCTTATTTTTTTTAGGTGTTATTAAAGCATTCATCGTTCTTTTTAACTCAACATAATAAATAGCCATCTCTTCTTGAGTTTTTCCCTTAGAAATTCGATAATCTATTAATTTTTGGATTTTTTCAACCTCCGCATTTTTTTCCTCAATCGATTGAAAATTAAGCTGTTCTGTTGAATTGATTTCTGTTTTAACAGCTGACCTAGATTTAGGTTTATCAGCAACTTGCGAATATGCCATTGAACCAATGGCCATCATTGCTATAAAATTTAATGTTTGTTTTTTCATTTATTAGATATTAAATTATTGTTAGAAACGAAAGTAATTTAAAATAGAAGTGTATGTAAATAATTGGGCTGAACGACTAGATAAAGTATTCAAACAACATTCAAAGATTTATATAAACTAAATTTTTAAAAACGCGAAGCTAACTTTTAAAAAAAGAAATGAATTTCCCATTAAGACATTTCGACTGCCCGATAAGACATTTAATTTAAGTAAATACACTTGGAGAAATTGAATTAACTGGATCTGATTTCTGATGGAAGCATGCCAAACTGTTGTTTAAATGCTGAGGAAAATTTACCCGCAGTTTCATAACCAACGGCTAAAGAAATATTTTTAATTGGCATTTCTGAATTTTTCACAAGTTGCATTGCCAACAGCATCTTTTTTTCTTTGTAATATTGAAGTATTGATTTACCATAAACCTCTTTAAAACATATTTTTAATTTAGTAGGAGATATATTAACCTTATTAGCAATAAAATCGATGCCTGGAAATGTGTGGGACAAATTATCAATGATTATTTTTTCTGCTCTACTAATGCATTTTCTGTCTGATTCTGAAATAGTTCTTATATTTTCAATGACAGGAATTTGACTTATGTTTTTAAAAAATTGAGTAATAATATTTAGTGTTTGGATTTTCAAATGCAACACATTAAAATGTCCATCGTTTTCTTTTTCCAAATTACTCCAGATATTTTTTGCTAAACTTTCTGCATCAGGTACAACATCCTCCCAACAAATCACTCCTTCATCTGAACTTAATAATTTTTTAATTTCATTTTCATTTGATAAAAGACTTAATACAATATTTTTTTCTAACCAGATTTCACTAAATGCAAAATTAAAAAACAAACCAGAAGTTCCTTTATAATGATAGGCATCTATTTCGGTTCTTGGTCTATACAAAGACCAACTTTTACTAGGAAAATTAATTTTATTTATCAATGTGTTTTGAACTGTTACTTCTGTTTCATAAAGCGAAAAAGACAAAAAATAATAATTAGTTGGTTCACCATCATAAATAGCTTGAGTTTTCACATTTGCTTTAAATGAAATATTGGTTACCAATAACCATAAACCCTCTTCAATTTCACGATAACGCATAACACCCTTTGTAAATGGATTATTTGAATAAATAGCTTGTTCCAAACTATTGTGTTTAGTCACTGGCATTTTCTTCAAACTCTCCACCATTGTTTGTGGTGTGTTTGATAAGTAAGGTAGTTCGAAAAAACCATCGCGGTAAAAAAACAAGTATTGTTTAATTCCACTAAACCATTTATTAATTCTTTTAGAGAGCACTATAAGTCCAAAGTTCGAGTATGCCTAAATACTTAAACTATTTAATATATACGTTATATGTTTTAATGAAATGGGGCAAACGTCAAATTAATGTATGCAAACAACCAAACTACTTTAATATAGACTCTACTGATGATTGATAAGCTCTTCCAATTGGAAATTCTTTAGTTTGAAGTATAACACTATTGGTTCTTATTTCTGTAATAAATTTCACATTAACCAAAAAAGACTTATGAATGCGAACAAATTGTTGAGAAGATATTTGTTGCTGTAATTCAGATAAAGGGATTCTCACAACCCTTCTCTTATTATCCAAAAGATTAATCGTTACATAATTACCATCCGTTTCAAGCCATAAAATATCATTACAATTCAATCGTACAAGCGCTCTCCCTTCTTTTACAATTAATTCTGAATTATCAGAATTACTTTCATTTTGAGATATTGAATTAAATAACGCCAATTCAATTGCTACCATTAAATCTTCATTTTTAAAAGGCTTTACTATATAGGCATTGGGGCGAGTGTGCTTCGCCTTTCCTAAAATTTCTGGGCTGGAATGAGATGTAATATAAATAAATGGAATCTGATATTTTTGAAATAAAAGTTCTCCTAAATCTATTCCTGATTTTTCTTTACCTAAATTGATATCTGTCAAAACCATATCAGGCTTACGACATTCTATTTCAGTTACCGCTTCCTCTACCGAGGATACTATTCGAACTTGCAAAAATCCAGCATTGGAAAGAATTTCAGAAATGGTTTCCGCAATCAAAAATTCATCTTCTACAATTAAAAAATCAGAGGCCTGTATCACATTTTAAAAATACAATAAAAAAAGTACTATACAATAAAACGAACTTCAAATATTGCCCCTTCTTTGTTATATTTTGTCAGAGTCCCTTTGATTTGTTTAGCCATAATAGTTACTAAACGTAATCCTAGACTATCTTTTCTAAAATTGGTATCCTCTGGCAACCCTTTACCTGAATCACTCACTAATAGTAACCATGCGTTTTTTTCATTTTCAATAGTTTTAAGCGAAATGATAATTTTGCCTGTTTGAACATCTTTAAAAGCATATTTAATAGAATTAGTTACTAATTCATTTACAATTAATGCCAATGGTACTGCTAATTTAGTTGGAAAAACAACATCAGGAATACTAGTTTCAATATCAACTTTTACGAAAGAGTTTTTTAAAACATCACGATGAAAATCTAGCACCTTGTTCAAATAATTATTCATATTAATTTGAAGAGGCGAATCGTTTTGATACAACAATTCATGCAAGACGGATAATGATTGGATGCGATTTTGACTCTGCTTCAAATACTCTGTCAATTTTTCATTCTCAGCACTATTAGCTTGCAAGGTTAATAAACTTGAGATTATTTGCAAATTATTATTAATGCGATGATGCACTTCCTGCAAAAGCACTTCTTTACGATGACTTTCGGAAGCCAGAAATTCAGCTATTTTTTTCTTATTATCATAAGCACGTTTCGCGAAAAACAATAACACTAAAGCCACTATAATAAATAAAATTAAAAAAACACGTTGCTGACTTTGTAATTTATTATCTGCTTCGAGCTTAACTACAATCTTATCATGCTCAAATTTCGTAGCTACTTCTTTTTTTTCAAACTCATAATTCATTTCAGTTTCAACAATCTTTCTGGTGTTTTCTTTATTATATATACTATCTCTTAATGTGATATAATTTTTATAATGTATAAGTGCTTTACGATCATTTTTTATTTCTTTGTAAAACTCATATATCATTTCTTCAAACTGACTTTTTAAATCTATTTCACCAATTTCATCAGCGATAGCAATCGCTTGTAATAAATAGCTTTCTGCAATATTATATTGTTTTAATGAACTATAAGCTACTCCAATATTTGCCATACAAGTGGCAGTGTTTACTTTATCATCAATTTGTTTTGAAATAGATAAAGATTCTAAGAAATAATTAAGCGCCTCTTTTGTCTGATTTTTGTCAGAATGAATAAAACCCATATTAAGTAAATTCCTAGCAGTTCCTTCCATATTCCCATCTTCCCTATCTATCTTCAAAGCTTTAGATATATATTTTTTAGCCTCTTCAAATTTATGTTGTCGTGAAAAAATAATTCCAATATTACAATATAAGATAGATGTTTGATCCCTTTCATTTAATGAATCAGCTAATTTTAAAGCTCTAAAATTAAAATCTAATGCCTTTTCATAATTCATTAAATAATCATAAATCTCCCCAATATGGCAATATTGCACCATAATTCCTTTTGGTCTCTGAATTGTTTCATACAATTTCAATGATTTGTAATAGTATTTTAAAGCTTCAGGGTAATTACCTTTGCATTTGTATCCAATTCCGATATTACTTAATGACCGAGCAATACCGCGCTTGTAATTAATTTTCGTAGAAAGGTCCAGATTTTTTTGAGAATAGAATATAATGGAATCTTCGCGACCAGTGATTATTAATTGATCGATTTTTTTTCCAATTACATCAACCGTATTAGAATCATTTTGAGAAAAAGCAGAATGCTTAATGAAAAGCAAAAATAAAACAAGAAATAAAGAGATTTTCATAATATAAAACACAGCTAAGACAAAAAATGCTAATATTTAGCGTAGCAATATATTAAAATAATATTTAATACTATTAACATTGGTATTCCCCACTTAAACTTAGCCTTATTAGCTTTATGATAGATAGGCGCCTTCGTTCCTAAATAAATACCTAAAGCGCCAAATGCAAAAGCTACTATAAATAATTTATTCTCAGAGATGCGTTTGCCTTTTTTCTTTGACTGATGTTTATCATACCACATTACAGCATATGCAAAACAATTTATTGCTATGACATAAGCGTAAAATATATTTTGTAATAATTTCATTAAACTTGAATTATAAAAAAGCCCTTCTAATATTAGAAGGGCTTTTGAATTAAAATGATATTTATACTAGTTACTTTCTAATACTTTTAACAACTCATCTAGTTTAGGAGTTAAGATGATTTCTGTTCTTCTATTTTTCTTTCTAGCTTCTGGTGTTTTTGCAGCATCAATTGGAAAAAATTCTCCACGTCCTGCAGAAGTAATACGCTTAGGATCTGTTTTAGAACTTTGCAAAATAATTTTTGTAACAGAGGTTGCACGAATCACACTTAAATCCCAATTATCTTTTATTTCTCCTGCACCCTTCATAGGCACATCATCTGTGTGACCTTCTACTAAAATATTGATATCAGCATTTTGTTCTAAAACTTTTGCTACATTTTTTAAAGCCTCAATTCCTTTTGGTTGAACAGCCGTTTTACCGCTTTCAAATAATAAGGATTCATCCATACTTACATACACCTTACCATTTTTCTGAGTAATCGTCAAGCCTTTGCCTTCAAAGCCCATTAAAGCATCTTGTAATTTTTTCTTTAAATCAGCAGTTGCTTGATCTTTACTTTTAAGAATTGCTTCTAACTCATTAACACGCGCTTCACGTTTTTTTAATTCAGCAGATAAGGCATCTAAATCTTGCTGTTGTTTATTTAAACGTAATTCTAATGCTTTTAACTCATCTTCTTTTTTTAATAATTGTTCTTGAGTTAATTGTAATTGTCCGCTTAATTTAGCGTTATCTTTTTCAGACCCCAACAACATACGATTGTATTTATCTAACAACTGATCGTTTACCTGATTTAATTTATCATATTTATTTTGCAATAAACGTAAATTAGTTGCCATGATTGCTGTATCTCTTTGTAAACCAGCCATCTCTTTTCCTTCTTTTACTAATTTCTCGTTTAACTCTGCGTTTTTAGCTTCGGCTTCAGAAGCTGCTTTTTTAGACGCGCTTGCTTCCGTTTCGCAAGTTGATAATTTAGCTTTAGTTTCCTCCATTAATCGTTGAGGAACACATGATGCTAAAAGAAATAAAGAAGTAATAATTGATAAATAAACTATTTTCATTTTGTTAGATTTTAAAACAAAATTAATTGTATTAGCTCAAAATATGTTACACTTTAATTGTATTTATTAACAAAGGATTTTGTTAATTATTTCGTGATTAAAGCTTTTTCAATACGAGCTACAACTATTTCAGCTAATTGAGCAAAGTAGGTATTGATGATCTTTGTTGGATTATTAACATTGGATGGTAAATTAACCTCTGCAATACCAGAATTAATTTCCTTGGCATCCAAAGTATAAACTGTATAATGCAAAACTATTTTTCGAGACGAAGTACTAGTAACATCTCCTGGAATTCCATTTAGCGCTTTAATATCCAATTCATTAATAAATAAAAATAAATCCGTTTTATATTTCCCTCCTAAATATGGAACCAAAGTAGCATTCTTTAGCTTCGCATTCATAAAACGTGCGTCGCTGTTACTTTCTACAACTAACTGCCCATTTTTAATTGTTTTCTCGTCTTTTTCTTTTACAGGTGGTTTATAGTTATCTTGATTAGGGACTTTTTGATAATCGTATCCTAAGTATTGGTAAATATCAGCTAAATCTTTTTTGGTTTTGGTTGTATCTTCCAACAAATCAACAACGGGCATTTTTGGTTTTAGTTTTTTATAAAACTGTTCGTTTAAACCATCACGCATGGTTGCCTTGATTTGCTTAGCCGTTAGTTTTGATTCTTTATTAATCATAAAATCAATTTCGCTGAGATACATTCTATTCTCAAACGGAATAATCATGATTTTATGTTTAGATACAGCTTCTTTACCTGTTGGTTTATTTCCTGAACCAATAGTTTTATCTTGGGCTTGCAAATGAAATGCAAACAGTACAAAACTCAAAAGAATTAAAATTTTATGATTCAAATACTTTTTTACCATTAGTAAAGTATAATACAAAAAACAATTAAAAGTTACTTAAAGAAATGTAAAAAATCATTTAAGTTAGCGTACAACATTAAGAACAATAATAAAGCCATACCAACATATTGCGCGTAGGTTAACACTTTTACACTTGGCGCTCTTCTGGTAATCATTTCGTATAAAGTAAATACAACATGTCCGCCATCTAAAGCTGGAATTGGCAATAAATTCATAAAGGCTAACACCACAGATAAAAATGCTGTACGAGTCCAAAAATCTTCCCAAACCCACTCGTCGCCAAACATTTTAGCCATGGATTTAAATCCTCCAATATGTTTGTAACCACCAGTACTTGGAGTAAAAATCATTTTAAACTGACGAACGTAAAAATTCAATTTATCAAAAGTCATCATCACTCCTGCTGGGAATGACTCAAAGAAACCGTATTTTTTTCTCTCGTAAGTAAATCCACCAAATGCTTCTATATCATCATATTTATTAGCAAAATGCATTTCCATTTTTCCTTTGTCAGAAATTTTAATTGGCACATTTACTTGTTGTCCCTTTCTGATAACATTCAAAATAACATTCTCTCCTTTATGATTTTTAATTTCAGTTACTAGTTCATCATGATATTTGAATTTAATAGAATCATTAAAACCAACTACCATGTCTCCCAATTGTAGAGCTACTCCTTTATTTAAAGAAGAATCTGGAAAGCCCATAAAATAAGAAGGAACACGGCTTGAAATGAAGCTAAAATTTTCTGTTTTAGCAATTTGATCAACAAAATCTTGAGGTAAAGCAATTTCTACTTTCTCTCCATTTCTATCTACCTGAACTGTGTGACCTAATAAAATTTCAATTCTTAAATCATCAAAATACACAATTGGTTTTCCATCAACCGAAACAATTTTATCTCCTGTTTTAAAACCAACACTTGAACCTAAAGAATCCATACAAGAAATACCATCCTTTAATTCCGTCATAGGGATTTTTTTCTCACCCCAAGTAAACAATATCATCGCATAAATTAAAAATGCTAATAATACATTCACAATAATACCTCCAAGCATCACTATTAAACGCTGCCAAGCCGGATGTGCCCTAAACTCCCATGGTTCAGCTGGTTTTTTCATTTGCTCAGTATCCAAACTTTCATCAATCATACCAGCAATTTGCACATAACCACCCATCGGAAACCAACCAATACCATATTCGGTATCACCTATTTTCTTTTTAAATAAAGCGAAATTTAAAACTCCTGGTAAGGGAAATAAGAAATCGAAGAACATATAAAATTTATCGACACGTATTTTAAACATACGTGCTGTGATATAATGTCCGAACTCATGCAACAAAATCAATAAGCCTAAGCTTGTAATAAATTGCATTATATTAATAAAAGTACCCATACTTATTTTTTAATTAATTCTGTTGTTAATATTCTTGTTTCTTTATCGCACTGGATATAATCTTCAATGCTTGGTGTTTTAATCATCGGCATTTTATCCAGTGCATTAGCAATCACATCACTCATTTGCAAAAAGCCCATTTTATCTTCTAAAAAAGCTTGAACAACTATTTCGTTTGCTGCATTTAATACACAAGGCATATTACCTCCTTTTTCCATTGCTTTAAAAGCCAAAGCTAAGTTACTAAAGGTTTCTGTATCTGGCTTCTCAAATGTGAGCTGTGGATAGTTAAAAAAATCAAAACGAGGGAAGTTTGTTTTAATACGCTCAGGATAGGTGAATGCATATTGTATTGGAAGTTTCATGTCAGGCAAACCCATTTGTGCTTTCATGCTACCATCTGTAAACTGAACAATACTGTGTACAATGCTTTGAGGATGCACAATGACATCAATTTGTTCGGCTTTTAAACTAAACAACCATTTAGCTTCAATGACTTCTAAACCTTTGTTCATCAAACTAGCCGAATCAATAGTAATTTTAGCGCCCATTACCCAATTAGGATGTTTTAACGCTTGCGCTTTAGTAACATTAGCTAAAAAAGCTCTGTCTTTTCCTCTAAATGGTCCGCCACTAGCGGTTAAATATATTTTTTCGATTTTATTGTCAAATTCGCCAACCAAACATTGAAAAATAGCCGAATGTTCTGAATCTACTGGATATAAATTAACTGCATTTTCGTAAGCTAACTTAGTCACAATATCTCCGGCAACCACCAGAGTTTCTTTATTTGCTAAAGCAATAGCTTTTTTATGTTTAATGGCATTGATCGTAGAAGCTAAACCTGCATAACCAACAATAGAAGCTAAAACTGTATCAATGGTTTCCATCTCTACTATTTGTTCGATAGATTTAGCACCAGCAAATACTTTTACATCGTGTTCAAACAAGGCATCTTTTACTTGTTTATATTTGCTTTCATCACCAATAACAACAGCATTTGGCTTAAATTCAATAGCTTGTTTGATTAATAAATCTGCATTTCCATTTGCTACTAAAACCTCAGCTACAAAATGCTCTGGATTATCTCTAATAACTTCTAAAGCCTGAGTGCCAATACTTCCCGTGCTACCCATAATGGCAACACGTTTTGGCGATTTTTCTTGATTTGGATTTTGATTCATTAGCCTGTAAAAATGGCGAAAATTTTAGGATTATGGAAATAAGTTTTTCACCACAGAGGCGCAGAGAAAAAATAAGAGTATCTAAACTAATATTCATTAAATTTGTTATCTCACAATATACTAAATTACGACACTTCTTCACCTCCGTTTCTCAGTGTCTCTGTGGTGAATACAACAAGATTATGAAACATAAAACAGCCATATTACTTTTACAACTAGGAACACCTGATAGTCCCAAAAAATCGGATGTTAGAAAATATTTAACTCAATTTTTAAACGATCCTCGCGTTATTGATATTCCTTGGTTGGCAAGAACCTTATTAGTGAATGGCATCATTGTTCCATTTCGTTCTGGTAATTCATCCAAATTATATAAAGCTATTTGGGATGAGAAAACAGGTTCGCCATTATTAAAACACACACTGGATTTACAAAAAAAATTACAAGCAGCCGTTGGCGAAGATATTAAAGTAGAAATGGCCATGCGCTATCAAAGTCCGAGTACTGAAAGTGTTTTGGAAAGAATGCGCAAAGAAGGTTACCATAAGATTATTGTTTTTCCTTTATATCCTCAATACGCTTCAAGTAGTACAGGAACTGCCTTACAGCTATTTATGGAAATAGTAAGTAAGTGGTGGGTAATTCCAGAAATCAAAATTATTAGTCAGTATTACGATAACCCAGATTATATTAATTGCATCGTCAACAGAGCAAAACATCATGATTTATCTAAATACGACCATATTATTTTTAGTTACCATGGCTTACCTGAGAGACAAGTAGATAAAGTATACAATGATGGTTATTTGTGCAAAGATCATCATTGCGAAACTGAATTAAGCAACGAAAATTATTATTGTTACAAAGCAGGCTGTTATCAAACAACAAAAGAAATTGTTGAGAAATTAAATTTACCAGCAGATAAATACACCATTAGTTTTCAAAGTCGTTTGGACGATAAATGGTTAAAGCCTTATAGCGACAAAGTAGTAGAAGAATTAGCAAAAAAACGAGCAAAAAACGTATTAGTATTTTCTCCAGCATTTACGGCTGATTGTTTAGAAACTATTTATGAAATTGGTACCGAATACCAAGAAATTTTTCATAAGCATGGTGGTGAAAAAATTCAATTAGTAGAAAGCTTAAATAGCGGAGATGATTGGGTAGAGACGATAAAGAAGATTGCGTTATCAAACTAAAAAGACTATTCATTTAACAAAATCTCAACTTCCTTTTTTAAAATAGGGAGGTGATTTATTACTATACTCCAAATCATATCATCAGATATTGAATCGTACCCATGAATAATGCGATTTCTAGTATCTACTATTTTTCTAGAATTAGTTAGTTCAATAGCTTGATTTTTTAGAAGAATACGGTTCATGGCCTCTCCTATAATCTCAATATTCCTTTCAATGGCACGTTTTGTTTTTAAATCATTTTGGTATTCTGAAAACAATTTAGGTTTACCAATAAAATAACTTTCAATTTCATTGACAGAATTTAAAATATCAAACAACCAAGTTTTTATTTCAATATCCATATACTAATTGCCGTTGATCGTTTACAGATTTTTTAAAATAAGGATTCTTAATGGCTTTTTCCTCTAATAGATCAATAGTTCTTTGAAAAATACTTTGGAGAGAAAATTTTAAATCAAAATAATTATCTGCATAATTATTTAAATCTACTGAATCAAAATCAACAATTAAATCTATATCACTTTTATCGTTAAATTTTTCTGTTAATGCTGAACCAAAAACATATAGACGTTTAACCTTGTGTTTTTTACAAAGTATTTCAATATCATTTTTATAGTTTTTGATTGGAAACATATTACAAATGTACGATTTTTTAACATTAAATAGATGACCATTAGCATGTTAAAAAAAAGACAGTTATTACAGGGAAAATACCAAGAAATTTTTCATAAGCATGGTGGTGAAAAAATTCAATTAGTAGAAAGCTTAAATAGCGGAGATGATTGGGTAGAGACGATAAAGAAGATTGCATTACAATAAAAAAAGAGCGACTGGATTAGTCGCTCTTTTTTTATTGGATCTTGATTATTTAATAATCATTCGTTTAGTTTGAATGTTATCAGAACCTACAATTTTTACTATATAGATACCTTTTGAAAAATCATTAGGGATTTCAACTTTATTTTCACTTACTTTTTTCACCTCTTCATAACAAACAACACCATTAATATCAGTAATTGTAACTAGAATATCTTTTTCTGGAACGATACTTAATACAATGGTAGATTTTTCATTTTCAATTGCAGGATTTGGAACGATTTTAAAATCTAAATCTTTTACACTTCTAAAATCAACACTAATAATTTTTGAATATGTAGCTTTTCCATTATAATCAGTTTGCTTTAATCTATAATATACTATACCATAAGTAGGATTAGCATCTTTTGTAGAATAAAACATCACATCAGTACTCATTCCAGCTCCATCTATTTCTTCAATGGATTTAAAATTTATTCCATCTGAAGATTTTTCTACTGTAAAATAATCATTTTCTTTTTCGGTAGCTGTTGCCCAAGTTATATCAACATAACTATCTTTTTGTAATGCATTAAAAGATAACAATTCTATAGGCAACAAAACACAACCACCTGATACATTGGTTAATACATAAGAATAAGAACAAGCATCACCCGCAAAGCCATCCACCACCAAATAAGCGCAACCGCCAGCTGCTAAAGTGAAATTAGGAGAGGTTTGAACAGCTGTGTTCGTTAGAGTAGGACTTGTAGCTTGCCACACATTTGTAAAACTAGAAGTTGAACCTGTTAATATTGCCATTTGACCACCAGTAGCACCAGTGAATGCGCTATTTACACAAGAAATAACATCAAATTGAACATTATAAGTCCCTGCATTAGCAGAACAAAACGTAAACCAAGATGGATTATTTATAACATATGTTATATCTGCTCCTGCGGCACAACTTCCACACTGTGTTCCCGCATTATTATCTAAATTACTGAATCCAGTCCCTGAGGCATTTGGATAATAACCACCTGCACTTGATCCATTAAAAGTAACACCGCAACTATTAATTGCACTAGCTGATTGGGGAAAAGTATTTGTAGCAGGAGGATGTACACCAAGACAAAATTGTGCCCAACGGTCACCACCACCACCAGCATTATTATTTTGCACTTGTACTAAATATGTATTATTACCAGCAGTTGTAGTCAATCCAGTTAACATGGTGTATTTTCCAGGATCTCCATTGACTAAATTATAGCTAACGCCTCCTACTGGGCCTGAAACATGATTTGTTGGTTGTGCGGTTGCTAGTACCGAACCTCCCGTACATGCAGAAGTAACATTTGCACAACCAGTAGTCAAATTAGAATAAGGTCCATACACAACATAATCTGGAGCAGCATTAGTAGAGTTGTTTTGAATAAAATTTAAAACTAATGAAGAGGTTGATGCTGTAAAAGAGTACCACATTGTACCTTCTGTTGAACCAGCAAAATCTAAAAAACACTCGCCTGCTTGAAGTGTGGAATTTGTTGAATTTTGATTACATAAATTACTTCCAGAGGTAAGCGAGATTGCATTCAGACAAGCATCATTTGCAGGCTGAGCAATAAAATCATTAAATAATGAAACTAGTATATAAATTATAAATATTTTTTTCATTTTTCAATCGTTGTTTGTGACTGGTGAATTTTAGGATAAATTTTTATCATAGTACAATAATTCAACTTATACTCTACTATTTTATCCTCTTTTCTCATTTTTTCAATTTCACACAACGTAGCAGTTGGTATCGAAAAATTAAAAGTTGATAAACCCTCAGTGGAACCAGGAATACTAATGACTTCATAAGTTCCAGGTTTAGCCCAATTGGTTGAATCGCAAACAGATGATGTTTGTGCTAATAAAACATCCTGCGTTAAAAACAAGACAAATAATAATACTATTCTTTTAATTGTATTCATTTTTATAATAATTTGTAGAAATTTTGTAATAGGGGGCAAAACAAATTTACAAAAAATCTTACATATGTCATGAAAATCATTTCAATATTTTGTTAATTATTAAAAAGCTAAAATGGTTAAATAATAACTAAATTGATTAGATATAATTCTGGTTGTATTGTTTTTACCTAAAATCATGATTTTTACTGATTATTTTTTTTAATTTCGAGACTTATTCTTTTTTAACACTTTAACTAAATAAAAACTAAGATTCACTCAATCAATTCATACTTAAGAGGCAACAAATACGTAGCATTATACTACGCAAACACCAATAATAGCGGTTTTTGTAATAAAGTTCTGATTTCTAACCAAAAATCACTTGCTCATTTAAAAGAAAATGCTGAACAAATATGCTTTATAAACTACGATTTTAAACAAAACATTGAATTTTTTAACTCAAAAAATAATAATCCTCTTTATTTTCCTCAACAATTATTTATTGAAGTCGAGCAAAGCATTTTGCTAAACGAACTGAATTTTGAAAATATTACTCCTATACAAAACAGTATAAAAATTACCCCAACTGTTAGCAAAGAAGATTACATCAAAAAAGTAAATGCATTAAAACAACACATACAGGAAGGTGATATTTACGAAATAAATTATTGCATTACTTTTGAAGCTCATCAAACTAACATTGATCCTTTAGCTATTTATCAAAAACTAAATTCAATCAGTAAAGCGCCCTACTCTGCTTTAGTAAAATTTGATAAGCAATATATTATTTCATCCAGCCCTGAGTTATTTTTAAAAAAACAAGGGGATACATTAATTACCAAACCGATTAAAGGAACTGCCAAAAGAGGCGCAACTCCTGAGCAAGATATAGATATTAAACAAGGGCTATACAATAACGCAAAAGAACGCAACGAAAATGTGATGATTGTGGACGTTGCCAGAAATGATTTATCGCGTATAGCAAAAAAAGGAACCGTAACAGTAGATAAATTATTTGATGTAGAGTCGTTTGAGCAAGTTCATCAAATGACTAGCACTGTGAGTTGTGAACTAAAAGACAACACCTCTTTTAATGATATCATAAATGCTACATTTCCAATGGCTAGTATGACAGGTGCTCCAAAAATAAGAGCCATGGAACTGATTGATGAATATGAATTATATAACCGTGGTCCCTACTCTGGAGCGTTGGGTTATATCAATCAAAATGGTGATTTTGATTTAAGCGTATTAATCAGAAGTATTTTTTACGATGAAGAAAAACAGTATCTTAGCTTTACTGTTGGTAGCGCTATTACAGCCATGTGCAATGCCGAAGATGAATATGAAGAATGTTTATTGAAAGCAAAAGCAATGATGGAAGTACTGGCTTCGGCAACTTCGACAGGCTCAGTTACCGCCGTTAGCAAAAATTGAAAAAGGATATAAATAATTACTCCACAACAAACGTTTTACTGGTGATTGTTTTATTCTTATCCATTAAATTTATAATGTACTGCCCCTTTGCTAATTCAGAAACTGAAATACTATTTTCGGAATTAATAGAACTGATACGTTTAACACTTTTACCTTGCATATCGTAAATTTCAATACTATTATTGTTTGTGATTTTATGATGAGTAATATTAATGTTTAAGATTGATGAGCTTGGATTTGGAAACACATTCAACTCAGCATGATGGATATTTTTTGTTTCTTTTGCAGCTAATAATACATTACTCTTTCCGTTTGCAAACACATATTCTCCTAACTTCAAAGTGTCGGCTGTAAAAAAACCATTTTTTGATGATATTTTAAATTTCACATAATGCGAAACTTCTTTCCAATCATCTGCAGCATTTTTACGATATAATAAAATAATACTATCCCCATTTATTTTAGTTAAACAGGTATCTAAATAACTATTTCCTGATGTTACTTTATTTCCATTATAATTTAAGCGGAGTTTACTTACAAATCCTGAAGATAAAATCCCATCTACTTTCCAATAATGTTGTGTGTTTAATCTAAAATTATTGATATTGTTTTTAATAGCATCAGGAGCCGCAAAATTATGTTCTACTCTAATATATGAAGAATCAACTCCCTTGTTAGAAACCATCAATAAAACATTTCCAAGTGAATAAGAAACATTGGTGTTGGTTTTAATTGTTTTATACTCTGAAGAAATAGCATCGCTAATTTTAGAATCTACATTCATACCAACAAATACAGGATTAATAGTTGTATTTAAAGTAAATGATTGAGTAGCGCCTGACATGGAAATTGTTTTCACTTCTTTGTTCCATGCATTATTCATAAAAGTTACCTCCAAAGGTACATTTGAGTAATAGTTTGGTGCACCAAATAATTTTTGTTTTACATACACTACAGATGTAAATGGCGCAGATGTTCCGATTGTTTTAACTGAATCGATAGAAAAATGTGGCCAACCACCATTTAATACCCAATTATCAAAAAATGGCACCAAGTTTTGTCCAGATGATACTTGTAATAAATCTCTAAATTCAACGCTATTCATATTTTTGTAAGCCTTTTGCTGTAGTACATATTTTAATCCTGCAAAAAATGCCACATCACCCATATAACTTCTTAAGGTATGAGCTACATCTGCTCCTTTACGATACACATGATCTCCGTATGTATATTCATGAGGTACACCCGAAATTGCTCTGAAACCTTTTTCTCTTAAATGAGCAAATTTCACCATATCATCATGCACACTTTTTACATCTGTTAAGTATCTAGGATAGCCATACATCCATTCTAAAAACAGTCGTTCGCTATAACTTGCCATACCTTCATTTAACCACATATCTTCTTGAGTTTCACAAGTCATTAAATCTCCCCACCAATGATGTGATAATTCATGAGCCATTAAACTTGCTTCATAAGAAATGGAAGTAGCGGCTTGGGGATATGAAATATTAGTAGCATGCTCCATTGCACCACTATTAAAGGGCACTAAACAATAGCCCACTCTATTCCAAACATAAGGACCATAATAATTTTCGAAACCTAAAACGGCATTTGGCAAATTAATAAAACCATTTTTTAGGGCTGTTGTATCAGTTGGTCGTGCAGCAAGTGTAATAGGTAAATTACCATTTGCAGCATTCACATTCCAGTTTACCTGAGTGTAATCTGCCACAGCCACAGAAGCTAAATAGGATGGAATTTCTTTATTTAAAACCCAAGAACGTGTTCGTGTACTACCATTTACCACATCTGACATTAAAACACCATTACAAAAGGATGTTTTAGTCGTACTTGTTATGATATTAAATTCATATGCGGATTTCTCTACAAAATTATCAAAGCATGGAAACCAAACTCTTCCATAATTGTGAGGCTTTGCACCAAAACCTACACCTAAATTATAGGCATAATTTCCGCTAAAAGAAAAGCCTCCCCAACCAGCTGGATCGCCTTGCGGAGAACCTTGATAATACACTATTACATTTACTGTATCTGAAGTATTTAAAGTCGTTGGCAAATTAACTCGTAATAACGTATCGTTATACGTATAACTTAATAAAGAATTATTAAGAGTAATGCTATCAATTTGCATTTTAAGTAAATCAAGACTTATTTTGTTTTGTGTATTTATTTTTGGTGCAAAACGAACTATTGTATTTCCTTTTATCTTTTGATTGGCAAAATCTGTAATGTCTAAATTAATGGAGTATTTAATGATATCAAACGTATCACTTCTTAAATTTTCGGGAGAATAATATAAAGAGCTTGCTGCTACCGATGATTTATGCGATTGACAATTAACAACTTGAGAAATAGAAATAGTACTAATGCATAGGAATACGATAAGAAAGGAAGTATAAACAGATTTCATTTGGCAAATTTTTAACTAATTTAGATAAAAATTACTTAATTAGTGAAACCAAATAGGAGTTCTATAATAATATCATAAAATTGCATTGCTAATATGAACTTAATTTCAAATAGAGATTTATTTGATTTAGTGAAATCACTATCTAAATCAGAAAAGCGCTTTTTAAAATTAACGGCTTCTGCAAGTGAATTAAATCCTAACTTAATTAGTTTATTTAACACTATTGAAGCAGCCTCAGAATACAAAGAAGATTTTTTTAGCAAAATTACAAAAGCAAAACACGAATCTTTAGAGGCAAAAAGTCAAACCTCTGAAAATCTTTACAACTTTATTTTAAAGTGTTTACGTTCTTTTCATGCAGAAAATAGTGCCTCATATATTATTAAAGATGAAATTACGAATGTTTTAAATTTATTTGATAAGGCTCAATACAAGCAATGTCGAAAAATTTTAAATAAACAAAAACAAGAGGCTTATCGCTTTGAACGTTTTCATTTTATACTTGAATTAATAGGCTTAGAAAAATTACTAATTTCAATAGAAACTCAATTCAACATCAAAAACAACACCATTGAGGATTTAGTGAAAGAAGAACAAATTGTAATTGAACAAGCTAAAAACTTAGGCACTTACACACTTTTGTATTCTAAAATTAACTTAAATACAAGACAAAAAAATAAGGCTAAAACAATGGAAGACATGGAGAATATTAACTCCATTTTAAATTCTCCTTTATTAAAAAACGATAAACTTGTTAAATCTAAAAAAGCATTAATTATTTTTCACCACTGTAGATCTATTTTATTTTGTAGATGCCAGGATAACCAAAGTAGAGAAGAAGAATGTCAAACTTTATTGAATATCATGGATGATCATAAAGAATTGATTGAAGAAATGCCAAGTAGATATTTAACAACTCTTAATAATCTTATAAATATTGCTTACGAGGAAAAGAAATTCAAAACCTGCGAAGCTCGTATTAAACAATTAGAAGAAAAGAAAAATTTAAAAGCCTTTAATACCACAGATTTACAATTAAAAATTTTCACCTCTGTTTTAAATGGCAAACTAACCATCAATACCAATAGTGGTAATTTAAAAGAGGCGCAATCTAATGTTGAGGAAATAGAAAATGGATTAATTGAATTTAAAGGTAAGATAAGTAAAGAAGAAGAATTAGTGTTTTATTACAACATTGCCATTATGAACACTTATTTTGGTAATTATGAAAAGGCACTACATTATATTTCATTAATATTAAGTGAAGGAAATAATTTATTGAGAGAGGATTTACAATCTTTTGCAAGGATTTTAAATATTGGTTTACATTACGAATTAAACCGCTTTAAACAATTAGGTTATATTATTTCAACTATTAAGAATTATTATAAAACACAAATTTCATATTTTAAAACAGAAAAATTAATTCTTTCTTACTTTGAAAAATTATCTGAAATAAAAGTAAAAGATAAAGAGAATGAAAAAAGCATATTCTTGAGTTTTAAAAAGGATTTGGAGGAAGTGATGAAAGATCCGCATGAAATTAATGTGAGTTTTTATTTTGACATTGAGGTGTATATTGATTCAAAAATTAATAATACACCAATGGATAAATTAATGAAAAAGAAATATGCTAATGCTTGGTTAAATTAATAATAAGAACATGAAGCCAACCAATCAACTATTCGAAATTATTAAGTCTTTAACTCCAGAAGAAGAAAAGAAATTCAAATCTCTTTCTTCACTCCAACAGGGTGACAAAAACTATATTAAACTTTATAACTTTATTCAAAGTCAAGATAATTATGATGAAGAAACTGTAAAAAATCATTTTAAAAATGAAACGTTTGTTCAGCATTTTGCTTCCGAAAAAAATCAGCTATTACACCATATTTTAAAAAGTTTACGATTCCATCGTCAGGAAACTAGTGCTAGTGCTAAGATTGACGAGGAAATAAAAAACATACAATTACTATTTAATAAATCTTTATACAAGCAATCTCGTAAACAATTAAGCTTAATTAAAAAAATGGCTCAAGATTACGAGTTGTTTTATAGTTTACTTGAAATTGTTGAACTAGAAAAAGTGCTCATTGACATGGAAGCACATTTTGGAGACATCAATTACAGAACACTAGATGAATTAATTGAAGAAGAAAATAATTTATTTAGTAAAATAGAGAACTACGCGGCATACGAATTACAACTTGCTAAATTAAACGCGCTTTCTTCGAGGTTAATGATTGCTCGAAGTAAGGAAGATGTCAAAGAAATTAACGATATCTTAAAGGAAACAAAACGTTTCTCCGACCAAGAAGGATTTTTATCAAATAAATCAAAAATCATTTTCTTATTCATAACTGGCGTGGCAAATATGCTCTTAAATGAAATGGAAGAAGTCCATAAATCTTTTTCTGAACTCATAATTGAATTAGAAAATAAGCCTGAGATTATTTCTGAGATGCCTTATTATTATATTGTATCTCACGGCTATTTAGTTAGATATTGTGCCATTAAAAAACAGTATAACGACGGACTTAAAATGATTGATAAATTAAAATCATTAGCTCTTAACGAAATGTTTAAAGCTACTGATTTACAAATCACCATTTTTACTCAGTCATACATTACCGAAATGGTATTGTACTCTTATATTGGTCAACACGACAAAGCAACTCATGTGATTCCTTTTGTTATAAAAGGATTGGATAAATATGAGGCGAAAATTAATAATGAAGATTTAGTGAGAATTTATCATACGATTAGTATGGTTTATTTTGGAGTTGGGGAGTATAATAAATCATTGCTTTGGCTGAATAAAATCATCAATACCAATTATGATGATTTGAGACAAGATATTATTAGAATTTCAAAACTCATTAATTTAATTGTACATTTTGAGTTAGGAAATGATGATTTGCTATCCTACATCTATAAATCAAGTGTCAGATTTTTTAATCAGCAAGAAAAACAATACAAATTCGAATCAGTATTCTTGGATTATTTCAAGAAAATTGCTTTATCTAAACGCAATAGCAAACAGAAAGAAACTTACATTAAGTTTAAGGAAGAATTAGAAAAAGTATTTAAAGATAAATACGAGAAAAACGCCTTAGAATATTTTAATTTTTATGCTTGGCTCGATTCTAAAATACACAACATC
Source organism: Bacteroidetes bacterium UBA5697 (assembly GCA_002420145.1). Classification (GTDB taxonomy): domain Bacteria; phylum Bacteroidota; class Bacteroidia; order B-17B0; family Aurantibacillaceae; genus UBA4416. The sequence continues at coordinate 27,402 of DIHL01000062.1, read as the reverse complement.
AGTTTTGCCGATGCCATTAAAATTAGAAGACAGAATATTTAAGATTTAGTAAACTAAACCAGTTTCTACATCATCCTTATAAGCGTGACGATCAATTTCTTTTCCAAGAGTATCATAGTATAACCATAAACTATCTTTTAAATCATTTTTATACCATCCAGAATAATAAAGTTTCCCATTCTCATGATACACCATGGTTGAACCATGTTTTTTACCTTTATCATAAAAACATTCGCTCCATTTTAATCCATTATCATAAAATGCCATCCATTGCCCGTGTCGTTGACCAAATCTAAAAAAGCCAGTAAATTTCACAATCCCATTTGAATATTTATCTACATAATCTCCCGTGTAATCAGAATCTGGAGGAGTAATTAAATATTGACTATACGCACTATTGCTATTTGATTTTAAGGCTGCGTTTTTTAATGAGTCTTGCTTCATTTTTTCTGCCTCAGCTGTTCCATCTCCCTTACAATTAAAAAACAAAACACTAAGGCTTATAAAAATAAATACAGGTATCAAATTAATTTTTTTCATCATTCTATTATTTTTTTCTTTCGATTGAGTAATTTACTAATTGAATTAAGCTTTGTTTTGAAGGACTATCTGGAACAGAAGCTAGTTGAGCTAATGCTTTATCTTTGTATTGATGCATTACTTTTTCGGCGTACTGAATGCCGCCTTTTTGTATCACAAATTCAATCACTTCTGCTACTTTTTTTGGGTCATCATTGTGATTTTTCACAATATTGATAATTCTTCTTTTCTCTAACCAAGTGCTGTTGCTTAAGGCATAAATTAAAGGCAAGGTCATTTTCTTTTCTTTGATATCAATACCAGTTGGTTTACCAATAGATGTATCATCTCCAAAGTCAAATAAATCATCTTTTATCTGAAAGGCAATTCCTGTATTAATTCCAAACTCTTTAAATTGATTAATTACTTTTTCATCATTCGTTACCGAAGCTACACCAGCTGCACAACAAGCTGCAATTAAAGCGGCTGTTTTTTTAGTAATAATTTCAAAGTAAATTTCTTCGGATATATCTAATTTGCGAGCTTTTTCAATTTGCAATAATTCGCCTTCGCTCATATCGCGAACTGCATTACTCACTATTTTTAATAAGTGAAAATCATTATTATCTAATGACAATAGCAAACCACTTGATAATAAAAAATCACCAATTAAAACAGCAATTTTATTTTTCCATAAAGCATTGACACTAAAAAAACCTCGACGTTCGTTACTATCATCCACCACATCATCATGAACTAAAGTTGCCGTGTGCAGCAATTCAATTAATGAAGCTGCTCTATATGTACTTTCATTTATGGGACCAGCGCTTTGTGCACTTAAAAACACAAACATGGGACGCATTTGCTTTCCTTTACGTTTTACAATATAATTGGTGATTTTATCTAATAAAGGCACACTACTTTTCATCGATTGTTTGAACTTAATTTCAAACTCATCCATGTGCTTGTTAATTGGCGCTTTTATTTGATCTACAATATTGCTCACTATAAAAAAAGTAGCGTAAATATATGGTTTAAAACATTGATTTTATAATACTTATTTCAATATTACTAGGGATTAAGTTTTTTTAACCACATAGCAACATAAATGTTATAAGCACAACCAAAAGTCACAATGGAGTTAACATAGCAGGGAAGCGTCGCTTCCCTTATGTGCTCTTTTATATTTTTCTATATTAAAATTATAACTATGTGTCTATGTGGTTAATTTTTCTCATAAAAAAATCCTCCCATTTCTGAGAGGATTTTAAGCAATTTAAAAAGTTTAACCCTTAATTATACCCTAGTCAATTGCCTTTATCTTAATTTAAATTAATAGCAGGAATTTTTCCTTCTTTAATTAAATTGATTGTCTTTTGTTTATGATCTTCAAAACTACCAAATGCTAACGCATCTAACATTTCTGAACGAGACATGTTTGGATTACCAAATTGTTTTTTAATATCTTCCGAACAACGATCCACGTATTTTTCAAATTTATTAGGAGCCCATAAATAATCTTTTTTTATAGCCTCTTTTTCAATTTTAAATTCTTCTGGTAAACCACCTTCGATTTTTGATTTAATATCTAAACCTTCGTAAGATTTTGGTAATTGACGATTATCAAATAAAAACGGTTTAGAAATCATAATCACATGTTTCTTTCTTTTAGGATCTATCATTGATAAACCTTCGATTCTAAGTCCCTTTTTTTTAAGAGAACCGAATTTACTTTCAAAGCTTTTTAAAATCTCAAACATGGCGGTATAGTTACAGTTATTAACAAAGGTAAAACCTAAATTGTTAATAAACTAACTTATTAGACGAATAAGCAAAAATACACCTACCAAAAAATGTTCAAAATATGTTTCTTACGTGTTTATTTCACGTTAATATGAAGTTAATTTATCTTTTAACTAATTATATATCAATTAGTTGCAAATAATTAAGAAAGATGTTAAAAAACCAAATCCCTCTAACTTAAAACTTGAGCTGTTTTTTGAGCTCCAAAGTCCAAAATTCGATCAATAAAACTATATGGTTTATATCCATTAATAGCAGCTTGATGATAAATACAAGTAGCAGGCGTCATTCCTGGTAACGAGTTGACTTCTATGAAGATAACTTCCACATGATTGACGTCAAATATCCTTACAAAAGCATCAATTCGGCAATATCCCACAATATTTAACACCTTAGCAGCTGCTCCTAAAGTCTCTTTTACTTTGTTAGAAATCAATTGTCTTTCTTTTTCATCTCGTGAATAACGCGCTGGAGTAATATTTTGTCCTTGACCTGCTAAGAATTTCTCTTCCAAACTTAAAATTTCGCCACTTGCTAATGCTTCTGATGCTTCAAACACCTCATACTCCACTTCGCCTTTTGCATTCAGCTTAGTTAACATGCCGCCTGTTATTTCTAAGAAATGTTTTGCGTCATTTTTACTAATCAATTCCTCTACCAACAATACTTGCTTTTGAGGAAATTCTTCTTTGTCTTTTATATGAAGTATTTGCGCAGCCTTAGCATCAAATGCTTCCGAATTTCTAAATATCAATGTGGCGAAGGCTTCAAACTCTTCAAAACTCTTTATCATTTTCACAGCACTACTACATCCATCATCCACTGGTTTTGCAATCAATGGATACACATAATCATTTTGTAAAGTTTGTTTAATTTTCTCTTTATTATTTTTCCAATCATCGTTTGTAATTAAACAATGTTTAGCTGCCAAGAAACCATGCTTCATTAAAATTTCGTTAGTTCTAAATTTATCAATGGTAATAGATGAGCTTTCTTTACCTGAACCATTGTATGTTAAACCAACAGCTTCTAATTTTTCTTGTATTGCTCCGTCTTCTCCCGGACGACCATGCAAGGCAATAAACACTTGCTTAACCTCTTTGGCTAAGTCAGCATAGCTTAATTGTTTTGGTGCAATTAAGTTATTTGGAGAACCATATTTATCCGTAATCGTTTTGCACTCTTCAATAATCTGTTTAACTACTGGATGTATTTTCCAATTATTGATTTTATCTTTAATATCATCTGCATTATCTTTTAATAGAGCATTGATAGGAATTTGATACATTAAATGATTGACATTATCTCCAGTTAAAAACACTGGTATTGGTGCATATTTTTCAGATGATGCTAATTTTTCGAAAATATTTCTTCCGCTTTCTACAGAGATATGTCGCTCAGAAGAATAACCGCCCAAAATAACCGCTACAGGAATTTTATTATTAATCGCATTTTTCTCGTTGTGTAAAAAAGTATCTAGTTTATTTAATAACGGTTCGTAAACTGAGGCACCTTTACTATTTTTAATTCGCTTACTTAATGAGGTGCGAATAATGTATGTTAAAAATTGAGAAGGTGTTAAACCAATTTCTGCTGCTTGATGAAAGAAGAAAGAAGATGGCATCATACCCGAAGTAGTATTAGGGTCATTTAAAAACACTTTTCCATCTGTGCTTAAAAATCCATCAATACGAGCATACACATCAAAACATAATTCAGAAAATAAACGTTCACATTCTTTTCTGATAGCATTAATTTGTTCGTCAGTTGCTTCAATAGGTGTTATCTTACGAGACAAGCCTGGTAAATATTTACTACGATAATCAAATAATTCTTTCCCTTTTCTAATTTCTGTTGGAGGCAATGCAATAGCCACATTATTAGAATCTGTATCTTCTAATACAATGCAAGAAAATTCTTTTCCTTCAATAAATCCTTCAATCATCACGGTACTTTCCCCATCCAACGCTTCTAAAACAAAGCCCTCTGTTTTATCACAGTTGTTGTTTAAGAAAGAGATTAATTCGTATTGGTTGTAAAACATAAAGACTTCATTGTTCTCGACTTCGCTCTCACGCCCTGGCGTGATGACAAGACCTAACCCTTCGACTCCGCTCAGGGTGACATCTATTTTTATAGGCATACCGATACCTTCACGGATATCAGACAATGAACGCACATAATCAATTTGTTCTTTCTCAGATAATTTTTTCCATTCAGCAGAATCCAACCATTTAGTAAAAAATGCTTTTTCTACTGCCGCCATAAAATGGTAATTACTATCTTCATTAAAAATAGAAATACCAATAGACGAACCTTGATTAGCTGGTTTAATAACCATCGGGAAACCAATTTCTGATTTTGCTTTTTCCCAAACACCTTTTACATTTCCGTTAATCCAATCTGTTCTATCAATGGTGAAAAATTTAGGGCTATTAAACCCTGCATTCACCATTAATTTTTTCTGAACACTTTTATCAATACCTATAGCACTTGGTAAAATTCCACTTCCTGAATAAGGAATATGTAAATACTCTAATAATCCTTGTATTCTTCCATCTTCGCCATAAGGTCCGTGCAATGCTAAAAAGGCAAAGTCAATTAAAGAAGCTAATTCATGTGCTAAAACTTTTTTTCCTATTTTAGAAATCAATTCATCTTGCTGATGAACTGTTAAAGCTCCTAAGTTTTCGGCATAATATTGAAAATCGGTATTGTTTGCTGGAATAAATTCTACTGGAGGATAAAAATCGCGAATCGTTCCTTTGTAAACAAAGTTCCAATCTAACAATACAAAATTGCCAAAGGAATCAACAAATAAAGGAATTGCTTCAAAAATAGATTTATTTAAATTATCATAAACGGTTCTTCCACCTGCAAACGAAATTTCACGTTCTTTTGAACGACCACCAAATAGAATTCCAACTTTAATTTTAGACATGATTAACCAGTGCTTAATTTGTAAAGTTTAAAGTTAATGTGCTAAAGGAAAATTTGGGCTATTGCTAGAAGAAACTATGAACTAAAGAATGTTAAATAACTCTATCAAAACTAGACCCGAAAGGTTTTTGAAACCTTTCGGGTCTTAATAATTAAAAACACTCGCCAACGGTAAAATAAAAACCTCGGTTATAGTTATCAGAATAACCATAATCTACACGTAAATTCAGGTTTTCTTTCTCTAAAATAGTTAATCGGAGTCCGCCGCCAAAGCTGCCTTTTAAAGAGCCAGTATTTATATTTCTGGGTTGATTATACACATCACCTACTCCGCCAAACACACAAGCACTAATTTTCCAAAAAATATGGGCACGATATTCGGCAATAGCTGAATACATAGAATTATCTCTAAAGCGACCTTGATAAAAACCTCTTAAATTTCCTTGTCCACCCAAAGTTGCCATAGACCTATAAGGAGTTTCACCAAAGGTTGAGTAATTATATAACTGACAAGCCAAAATATGTCCTTTAAATAATTGTTTAAATAATCTTACTTCAACTTTCCATTTGTTAAACGAATATGTAGAAGCTAATTCTTTATTGTAAGTTGTAAACTGAGTTTGTAAGAATATTCCTTTAGTAGGCCAAAATGTTGAATTACGTGTATCATAACTCGCCGAAAAACCAATGCCTGTAATATTGTAATTTGTTTTGCCATAAAACTCTGTTGAATCCATTAAACCTCCTTGAGTGTATTGAACTTTAAAAATATTTTGATAATCGGCTATAAGACCAAAAAAAGTATGTTTAAAAAATTTTCGTTTGATATGAGGATTAACAATAATTTCTTCAAATACATAACGCTCAACATCTGTGTCTTTTGAATACTGACCAATCCCCCAAAAATTATCAGGAAAATAACTATGAGAAGAATTAAAGTAGAGAATATATTTTTCTTTAGGAAAATATATGGTTGCATCAATTGCTTGTATATTTTGCTGACGTTGAGAAAAAATTCCTAAAGCAGTAATCACAGACATTCTTGTTAAAGAATCATGTTTATGCGTTGTTTTAAAATTTGCAGAAGTTGATAATCCATAAGCCCAACCTGTTTCGGGTGTTTTAAAAAGGACAGGTATCACTAAATAATTTACCCGTTTAGCAGTGTCCATCCTAAATTGTGCCTTAAGCAAAATAGGGAAACAAAAAATGAATATGAGAAATTTTAATTGCAAATTGTAAATAAAGATAGAAATTAATATCTCTTTATATGTAAAGGTTAATCTACTTTACTATTAAAAAAATTCAACAACTGATAGGTGATTAAAGCATCCATTTCGCAATAATCAATTAATTGTTGTTTAATATGTTCCCCTTCTATAGCATTTTGTTCTAACAAACTTTCATAAATATACATGGCACTAATTCCAGATTGTATATCTAAATTATTAAAACCCGCTTCTTGATTTACCAATGGAGCAATACTTTTTAAGGTGAAATTACCTTTCATATCAGGATGGTAGTAATTTCCTTTACGAATAGGTTCTGCTAAATCAACGATTTTATTTTTTAAATCAGAGATATCATTTCTGTATTCGGGATATAATTCCACTAGCTGATTTAACACTGTTTCCTCTAATGATTTATCAAACATTAAAATAGAATTGAAGTGTTTGGTTTCAGCTAAAATGCGTTCTAAGAAATCTTTTCTTAAATCTTCCTCAATGGGTTTAAAGTAACTGTAATTTTTTATCTCTCCGTTTTCTTCCGAAATCATAGAAAACAAAAATGGAATTTGTTGAAAAGGTTTAGTTCCATTATAATAAGGAATAGCAGGCATCCACACTTCAATATCTAAACTACACATGGGTTGCTTAATACTAGAAATGAATGTTTTAACTTCTTCTTTAAAAATTTGTTCTTTTTGTTCGATGGCTGCTTTAACCTGAATTTTTATTTCTTTGTGTGCAATTGTATTAATGTCTATTTCATCAATGCGTTTGATGTTTTGATCATACAATTCAAACATGGCTTGCTTGGTTAATTTACCAAGAGTTAACACTGAATTTGGTTCATTGATGTTTTTCCAACAAGTACCCAAAAAATCGCATTCATAAGGCTGAAAACAATGTGCCCCAATTTTAATATCTGGAATTTTATTTTGTTCTAATGTTTGTTTAGCAATCTGTGTTTTATGAGCGAAATATTCGACGTTTTTAATGGCATCTTTCATTACCGAAGTTGTTTTAAATAACTTGGTAATATCTAATTCGCCATCTAAAACATATTTAGGATTCATCGTTAGTAAATTAAAATCTACTAAATCAGGCAAGCAGTTTTTAATCACATAGTACTGAAAACAAGCATCTTTTACATACGTATCTGTAATTTTTAAAGAGCTTTTTACTTCGTAAGCTATCCATTTATCCTCATGCTTATGAAGAATATCTACCATCACTAATAAATCATCGTAAATAAATGTAGCTTCATAAATGGTTTTGGTGCCTTGCGCAATTAGATGTTTTGTTTTTTCGGCATACAATTGTTGGTCTCTTTTTTCGCCAGCAGTCACATCAATTCCACCAGCAAATAATTGTTGAGCAAAAATACCAACATCAGTCCCTCGCTTAAAAATAAGTTGTTTTTCTTTTGACAAAGAATCACGTAAGTAGTAATGATTTTTATATAAATAAAAATGCTTTAAACATTGTTCTGCTTTTATAAAGGCTGATTTACTAATAGGTGAACTCATAAACACTTAGTGATACTGTTCCAAAGCAGGTCTGCAGATTTATCCCAAGAAAACAAATTTTTTCTTTCTTTTCCTTTTTGTATTAATTGATTTCGTAATGAAGAATTATGATATAATTCTAACATTCCGCTACTAATACTATTTACTTCATATGGATTGACTAATAAACCAGCATCTCCTACAATTTCAGGCATACTGGTTGTTCTGCTGCAAATTACAGGAACCTCGCATTGTAAGGCTTCCACAATAGGAATTCCAAATCCCTCAAAGTATGGAACAAAAGCTAATGCAAATGCACTCGCCATAATTTTCTCCAACTCTTCTTGTGACTGACGGCCTGTAAAAATAATATCCTGTTTAAAATTAGATTTATCAATGACACGCTTTACGTCACCTTCGCTTGAGTAAACAGCGCCAACCAATACTAATTTATAATCAGATTGGGATTGTTCTTTAAATACATCAAAAGCTGCAATTAAACGGTTTAAATTTTTACGCGGACTTTGAGAACCAACAAATAAAAAATAAGGTTTGCCATGCGAATATTTTTCTCTAATGATTTGTTGCGAAGGATCTGATAATGGCGCAAAGCCTTCGTTAATTCCATTATAAACAACATCAATTTTATTAGCATCAATATGATAATTTTCCGAGATATCATTTTTACTATATTCAGAAACCGTTGCAACACGCGTTCCTAGTTTTGCGTACTTTGGAAAAAAATGATTGTAATATTTGCTGGTTAAGGGCTTTAAATCTTGAGGATTATGTAAAAAATTAATATCATGAATGACTGGCAACTGCTTACATTTAGCGCCTGGAGATAAAAAACCATCGGGTGATAAAAACAAATCAGGATTCATGCGATTTAATAAATTTTTAACCGACAAATGAAACCAAGCGTAATACAAAAACGGATGACGAGCTTGAGGTCCGAGAACTAAAGGGGTAATATTATCTGAAAAAATAAATTGTTCATCGTAATCTCTATCAAATAAAAAAACAAAATGAACATCAGGATTATTTTGAGTTACACGCTTTAGCGTTTGATAACTAAACCATCCGATTCCATCTAATTTGTTTTGAATTAAAAGACGAGTATTGACTACTATTTGCAATTGATTATTTTACTGCAAAATAAGGGAAATTTTAAACTAAAAAAATTGATTTGTCTATTTTATTTACAGATTAATTAAACCAATACTAAAGGAATATCAATTTTATGTCTTACGCTTTCAACCGTAGTACCAAATAAAATATCTTTAAAAGTAGTGTGTCCGTGAGTTCCCATTACCAGCAAATCACAATTATCAACTAATTTAGGGATAACAGATTTAGGACTTCCGAAACCTAATTTCACTTCACAATGATAACCCTGTTCTAGCAATTGATTTTTATAGGCTAATAAATTAGCGCTATCCTCTATTCTTTCGTGGTCGTTGGTGTCTTCTCCATACATGACTGCATTCGTACTTTCGAGGATATGTATTAATACATAATGTGCTTGTTTCCCACCAAGCATCAAAGCTTTATTAATGGCTTTATTATCACTCGAACTAAAATCAACTGTAATAGCAATAGATGAATAGGGTTTTGGTGTTTCGAAATTAATTTTAGCAACCTCTCCGTGAAACTGTGATGACACTTGTTGTTTCCCCTTCTTAAATAAAGGTTCAAAGGTAATAAATAACAAAATCCCTAAACACAATATCATAAAAGGAATAACAATCACGCCTATTAATGTTGCATATTCAGATTCTTGCAACCATTCTCTTACTTTATTGAATAGCATTTGGCAATTCAAAAATACAATCACTGATACTGAAATCCAAGAAGCAATTTTTTGCCATAAGGGAATAACAAATTCACCCATGCGTTTTTTATTACTTACAAAATGAATTAATGGAATAATAGCAAAACCTAATTGTAAACTTAATATTACCTGACTTAACACTAATAAGTCTCCAGTTTTATCCTCACCTAAAAAATAAATCGTTAAAAATGCTGGCACAATCGCAATTAAACGAGTAAGCAGTCTTCTAATCCAAGGTTGTAAGCGAAGATTTAAATAACCCTCCATAATTATTTGTCCGGCTAAAGTGCCTGTAATGGTGGAGCTTTGTCCTGCAGCGATTAATGCTATCGCAAATAATAATGGAGCAAGCGTACTACCCAACATAGGAGCCATCATTTTGTGCGCATCTTGTATTTCTGTGACTTCAACTCCTGTATTAAAAAATGTAGTGGCGGCAATGATTAAAATAGCAGCGTTTACAAACAAAGCCAAGTTTAAAGCAACTGCACTATCAATGATATTAAAACGAATGGCTTTTTTAATTTCCACTGGAGTGCGCTCAAACTGCCGCGTTTGAACTAAAGAAGAATGCAAATATAAATTATGTGGCATGACCGTTGCGCCAATAATACCAATCGCAATGTATAAAGCATTTTCGTTGGTGAATCCAGGAATTAATCCTTTTGAAATTTCAATCACATCAGGTTTTGCAATGAGTAATTGAATAAAAAAAGACACGCCTATAATAGCAACTAATGAAATAATAAATGCTTCTAATTTTTTAATTCCTGCGTTTAATAAAAATAATAATACAAAACTATCTAAAACCGTAATGCAAACACCTCCTAAAATAGAAATAGAAGGAAACAATAAATGAATACCAATGGCCATACCAATCACTTCGGCTAAATCGCAGGCAGCAATAGCAATTTCGGCTAAAACATATAAAAAGTAATTAATGAATTTAGAGTAATGATCTTTGGATGCTTGCGCTAAATCTCTTCCAGCAACAACACCTAATCTAACACAATGACTTTGAAGTAATAAAGCAATTAAATTACTCATTACTAAAACCCAAATTAAACTGTAACCATACTTACTTCCTCCCTCAATGTCGGTTGCCCAGTTTCCTGGATCCATATAACCAACACTAATCATGTAAGCTGGACCAATAAATGCTAATAGCTTTCTAAAACCTCCTTTACTAGAAGTGTTTACTGAAGCATTAACTTCATCTAGAGATTTATGATTGTTAGTTGACAAGATTCAATACTATTTTCTTAACTCAAAATTAGCTCCTAAATAAACACGACGAACCATTTCGTCATTTGCCAAATCTTCGGCAGAACCTGATTTGATAACCTCTCCTGCATATAACAAATAAGTTCTATCTGTAATGCTCAATGTTTCATGAACATTGTGATCGGTAATTAAAATACCAATGTTTTTATCTTTTAATTTACGTACCACACTTTGAATATCTTCCACCGCAATAGGATCAACACCAGCAAAAGGCTCATCCAATAAAATAAACTTAGGGTCTGTTGCTAAAGCTCGTGCAATCTCTGTTCTTCTTCTTTCTCCACCAGATAATTGATCTCCTAGATTTTTACGCACATGATGCAGAGCAAATTCATCTAATAAACTTTCCACTTTATAATCTTGTTCAGCTTTAGTAAGCTTAGTCATTTCTAAAACGGCACGTAAATTATCTTCAATACTTAATTTTCTAAAAACAGAAGCTTCTTGAGGCAAGTAACCAACTCCTAATTGAGCTCTTTTATACATTGGCTCATTGGTAATATCTCTATCATCTAAAAATATTTTTCCTGAGTTAGGTTTTACCATTCCCACAATCATATAAAACGAGGTTGTTTTACCAGCACCGTTTGGTCCAAGTAATCCAACAATTTCACCTTGAGCTACCTGAACACTTACGTTATTGGCAACTGTTCTGTTTTTATATTTTTTTACTAAATTTTCTGAGCGAAGTATCATTTGCTTTCAAAATATCTATCAAATATACTCAAAGATATTTTAACAGAAGTTACAAAAAATGTGAATACGAAAAATGCTCTAAAATGCCAGCTGGAAGCCAAACTTAACCCCAAAATTTTCGATAGCTTTTGGTCTTAAATAGGTTGAACGCCACAAGGCATCAATTCTAAATACTTTAAATATATTTTCAATACCAGCACTTACCTCTACATACGGTTCATTGCCCAATGCATTTAATGTTGTAGGGAAAATTAAAGTTCTTTTATTTTTTTCGTTTACACTTCCCCAAAGTGCTTTACAGGTAACCACTTCTCTCCATTTTAATTTTTTAATTAAAGGAATCTTATTAAATAATAATCCCTCAAAATGATGAAACATTCCTACAGAAGCGTATTGATCGCTGGCAAACTCATAATATTTCATCATGTTAAACGACATGTAATCATAAACATAAGTTTCGTTACCACCATGTAATTCCATTAATGGATAAGGAACAGCTCCATAAATTTTACCTACTTCTGCTGTATAATCCGTGTATCCTAATAAAGAAATTAATCTTACACGATCGCTTAAATTTAAAACTACTTTCTGATAATCGTATTCACCCATAAAAGCATTTTGCAATGACTTAGCATAATTAAATTGCAATACGGGCCATTTAGTACCTAAGCTAATTCTACTAAAATCTCCACTAATAAATTTCTCTTTATAAGCAAATCTCACATTTAATCTCACCTCTGTGTTTTTAATATTTTCTTTGGTGGCAATAGTTCCATCTTTTTTATAATATTGATATGCATTTGCTAAAAGAGGCGTTATCGTTCTTCCAGCCAAAATAACTTTAGAGGTTAATCCATCTACCCATTCTCTTTCATACCACGCAAAGGTTTGGTCAACGCGCGTTAGGTTGGTTAAAGGACTTGTTCTAAACAATGAAGCAAAAATATTGTCCTGCGAAAAGCCATTTTGACTTTGACCCAAAATTTCATAATCACTTTTATAGGTCATACCAACCAACTGCCTATGTGGTTTTTTTGAAATAAAACTTTTAAATCCTAAGCTGTATTTAAATTTCTCATCATTAAAACCGTATGCTACGTAGCCTTGTAGTTCGTACCATCTACTAAATTTACTACTCGTTCTTCCTCCAAATCTCACACGAGGGCCTTCAATTTTATTATAACTCACTAAGTTAAAATAAGGTCCAATTTCAAAATTATTGACAACTCTATAACCTGATACAAATAATGTAAAAATATCTACCCATGTTTTGTATACAGGTAATGTTTTAATAGTATCTATCATATGATAGATTTTCTTTTCTCGGATTGATAAACTATCGTGTCGATTAGCGTTCCAAAACTCATCCGTTTGTTTCATTGCATTGTCTTCTACAACAATCTTATCTCCAAACTCATAAAACTTTACATCTTTTGGTTGATTAATTTTAAAATCTTTGTAGGAAGTCGTTTTTCGTCCATAAATACCCACTTGATTTTTATTCATCGCAAAATCAATAATTAATCGATCTTTACTTAACATCCAAGTACTATCAATCTGCGTAAACTCTTGAACAACATTGGCAGCGTTAATAAAATTTATATTCGCATCTTTTGGGATACTCATTTCAATTCTTTTGACTGCCCAAGTCGTATCAGAAATCCACATATTTCCCGAGAAACATAATTCCTGTGGTCTTTTAGATTTGAATCGAATTTGATAACATCTGGTATTACCAATAAACAAACTATCTTCTAAATAATATTTGTAATAAAAGAATCCATTATCGGAAATAGGACTCACAAAATCTTTTCCAAAAACCAAAATATTATTATCGTAAATATTAATATTTTGATACATATCTCCCATCACAGAAGTAATACTAGTATTTTCGATACCTGTTACTTTACTAGCTTTAATCACTTCTTTTTTAAGCGTTGGATTGCTTCTAAAATATAAATCAGATAAAGATTCGGTAATGAAAATTGGTAATGATGGTTTTTCTCCTGAATAAATACTATCCACATTATCAAATACAAATTTGATAGGTTTAAACAGCTTTCTTTCCTGCATTTCCTTCGGAATTCGATTTAGATCAAATTCTACTTTATTATAAGACTCATATTGATACGCGTCTAATTTTCGTCTGTTATTGAATTGTTTATGAGCAATTACATTTCGGATAATGCGATGTGCTGGGTTTTCTCCAGCTTTTACGACAACTTCTAATAAATTAACCCCTTCCAAAACCATCGGCATATTAATTACTTGATTTTCGCCACGCTTTATTGCTCTTGTTAATTTTTTATATCCTACATACGATGAAACAATAGAATCGCCCATTTTGGATGTAGAAATAGAATAATTTCCATCAAAATCAGTGGTAGCGCCAACCGTAGTACCTTTTATTAAAACAGGGACAAAGGGAAGTGGCTCTTTGGATTCGGCATCAAACACCTTACCAGTAATGGTGTAGTTTTGGGAAAATGAAACAACGCTCCAAAAAAAGAAGAATAAAATAATATAGATACCTCGGCTTTTATTCATTTTTATTTAACAAACTTAAAAGTAACAATTAGTTCTAAACTCATCAACTTTATTTTACAAAAAATGTTTATACTTGGAGTAAGATTTTTATGATAAAATACGACGCAGTAATAATAGGGAGTGGCATGGGCGGCTTGTGCTGCGCATATATATTAGCCAAAGAAGGCATGAAAGTTTGTGTGCTTGAAAAAAACAGACAAATTGGAGGGTCTTTACAAATATACAGTAGAGAAAAAACCATTTTCGAAACAGGAGTTCACTATATTGGAGGGTTGGATGAAGGACAAAATTTAAATTCATACTTCAAGTACTTTGGATTAATGCAAGAATTAAAACTTCATAAACTAGATGAAGATGGTTTTGACATTATTTCTTTTAAAGGAGATGATAAGCGATATCCCCATGCTCAAGGCTATGATAATTTTATTGAAAAATTAGCAGAGATTTTTCCGAAGGAAAGGGAAGCTTTAAAATTATATATCAGTAAGGTTAAAGAAGTGTGTCAAGCTTTTCCTTTATTTAATTTATCTGCCGAAAAAAAGGATTTCACCAAAGCATGGCATTTAGAAATAGATTCGAAAAGTGTCATTGATTCTATTTTTACTGACCAAAAATTACGTGATGTGATTAGCGGAAGTAATATGTTGTATGCTGGACAAGCAGGTAAAACGCCTTTTTATGTACATGCGTTAGTGGTTAGTTCTTATATTGAAAGTTCTTATAGATGCATTGATGGAAGTGCTCAAATTGCAAAAATTATGAGTAATAATATCAAAAAAAATGGTGGCGAAATTTTTAATTATAGTGAAGCAGTTCGTTTTCATTTTAATGAAGGCAACGAAATAGAATCAGTTGAATTAGAAAATGGCGAAAAAATTGAAGGTAAATTATTTATATCAGGAATTGATTTAAGTAAAACCATTGATATGGTGGAAGGCACTCAATTAAGAAGTGCTTATAAAAATCGTATCAATAGTTTAGAGAATACTATTTCTTCATTTTTAGTAAATGTTGTTTGTAAACCAAACTCTGTTCCTAGCATCAATCATAATATTTATCACAACATTGATCCTGATGTTTGGTCGGGAGCTAATTATACTGATGAATCTTGGCCACCAGCATTAGGTTTATTTGCAAATACAAAATCAGGGAATCCAAATTTTACCGAAAACTACTCCTTAATGGCTTATATGCGTTATGATGAATGCGCCAAATGGTCGCATACAAAAAGCATTATTCCAAATCATATAACTTACAGAGGAGATGATTATGAAGAATTTAAAATAAAAAAAGCAGAGAAGATGATTGATGAAATGGAATTAAGAATGCCAGGTCTGAAATCAAATATACAATCCTACACATGTGCCTCTCCTATTACCTATAGAGATTATATTGGAACTAGAGATGGATCTTTATACGGCATCATCAAAGATTATAATGAACCATTAAAATCATTCATCACACCAAGAACAAAAATTAGCAACCTGTTTTTAACTGGCCAAAATTTAAATTTACACGGGATTATGGGTGTAACAGTTAGCTCAGTTGTAACTTGCAGCGAAATTTTAGGACACCCTTATTTAATTAATAAAATAAACGACTCTATTTAAATCATAACACATTAAACAAAATTAAAATGCTAACTCTTACTCCTTCCGAATTAAACGTTCCACAATTACATCAATATTTATTAGGTGCTATTGGTCCGCGCCCAATTTGTTTTGCTAGTACGGTTGATGCGCAAGGCAATCACAATGTAGCACCATTTAGTTTTTTTAATGTATTTAGTGCAAAACCTCCTATTGCTATTTTTTCTCCAAACTTAAGCGGTAGAACTGGTCAAGCAAAAGACACGCATTTAAACATTAAAGAAGTACCTGAGTGCGTCATTAATATCGTGAACTACAATATGGTTCATCAAATGAGTTTAGCAAGCAGTCCTTTTCCAAAAGGTGTGAGTGAATTTACAAAAGCAGGTTTTACACCAATCCCTTCTGATTTAGTAAAACCAATGCGTGTTAAGGAAAGTCCAGTACAATTAGAATGTAAAGTATTTGAATTAAAAGAAATTGGCAATTGCAATTTAGTAATGTGTGAAATTGTAAAAATTCATATCGATGAATCAGTATTGAATGAACAAAACATGATTGATCAACAAAAAATTGATTTAGTAGCACGTATGGGTGGCAACTGGTATTGCCGTGCGCATGGTGATGCTCTATTTGAAATTGAAAAACCTATTACCACTATTGGAATTGGATTTGACAATATTCCAACTAACATTAAATCAAGCACTGTATTAACTGGTAATAACTTAGGGCAATTAGGAAATATTGAAGTATTGCCAACTAGAGAGGAAATTGCAGAGCATAATAAAACAATTACAAAATCTTTTTCAAACGAAACTGAAAAGCATCAATATGCAAAAACTTTATTAGACGCTAATAAAGTAAAAGAAGCTTGGTGTGTTTTGTTAGGATAACAATGAAAAGTTCTCGATACATTTTTTGTGAAATACAGGCAAAAAATACTCGAACTGACAAACAAAAAAATAAGTGTAATTCTATTTCTTGAAATATGACAATTGTCAGATTTGAAAATGACTTTTGTTCTTTCGTATCATGTGTTGAGTTTTTAAATTTGACTATACTTAAAAATGATAGCCATGCAAAAACACGATTTATTACACGAGTTTCCTGAAATGAAAGATAAAATTCATGAATTAAAAACAACTGATACTTATTTCAGAAAACTATTTGACGAATACCATGAAGTAGATCATCAAATTCATAGCTACGAAAGTGGTGCAACAGCAACAACGGATGATCATTTACACGAACTAAGAGCAAAGCGCGTTCATTTAAAAGATGCGCTTTACAACATGCTTAAAAACTAAAAGTAAGATTAGGTTTTATTAAAAAAGTCATTCGGAAACATTCGAGTGACTTTTTTATTGTCACTTCGAGTCACGCAATAGCGTGAAGAAGTTTTCTTAGAACGATAGTTGTTCTCAATTACGTTCGAACTGACAAATTACTGCACATTTTCAAAATTTATCGTAAATTTATTATCATATGAAGCCTATAAGTTTTAAAACTCATATTGATAAATTAAGTTACCTAAAAACCTTTTATTTAGAGGTACCAGCAAGCATCGTTAAAAAAATTGGTGGTATTGGCAAAGTACGTTTGATTTGTGAGGTAAATAAAACGCTAAGTTTTCAATGTGGCTTAATGTCATTACCAGAAGGAAAAGCTTATATTTCCATCAATAGCAAACGTATGAAAGAATTGGGTGTTGAAATGGGCGACAACGTGAATGTAATTTTAACTGAAGACACAAGCGAATATGGTGTTGATGTTCCTGAAGAATTAACAGAACTATTTAAACAAGACCCTGAAGGTAAAGATCGTTTTGATTTATTAAAACCTGGCATGCAGCGTTATATTTTAAATTATGTGAATACCGTAAAAAGTCCTCAACTAAGGTTAGACAAAGCTTTTATGCTGATTAGTAATTTAAAGAATTTAACGCCGGGTAAGGAAACCTTTAAGGAGATATTGGGGAAATAAGATTATATTTAATACTTACATACAATTATGAATATAGCTTTAATACGCAGATAATTACCCAGCTTAGATTTATTTATAAGTTGAAAATTGATTATTAAAGTGATTATAATTTCGTAAATTTCCACAACCTTAATATAAAAATAAGTAAAAACTTGCGGCCTAATGATAAATTTTTCAGAAGTTATTGTTTATTCAGACCAACCTACTACTTGCCCTAAATGTGGTTTAAGAAGTGAAATCACTGTGGATTTATCACACACAAATGATGTAACGCAAATACACAAGTGCCCAAATGAAAAATGTGAATTTGTGATGCAGTATGATATTGACTTTAAATAACGGTTCATTACTATGAAAGAAGGTCAAAAATTATGGACAAGAGAAGAACTAATTTTAGCAGTAAATCTTTACTGTAAACTTCCTTTTGGTAAACTACATAGTAGAAATCCAGACGTAATTAATCTTGCAAACCTAATTGGAAGAACATCAAACTCAATTGCATATAAACTTGTAAATTTCGCAAGTCTTGATCCGAGTTTAAAAGCAAGAGGAATAAAAGGAGCTCTAAATTCAAGTAAATTAGATAAAGAAATTTGGAATGAATTTTTTAGTCATTGGGATGAGTTGCCTTTTGAAAGTGAAAAATTACTAGCTAAAATTGAAAAGACGACAGTTGAAAAATTAAATCACATTAATGAAAATGAATTGCCAAAAGAAGGGAAAACACGAGAACAAATTGTTAAAGTTAGAGTAAATCAATCTTTTTTTAGAAGTTCCATTTTAGCATCATATAATAATACATGTTGTATAACAGGCATTCAACAGCCAGAATTTTTAATAGCTGGCCATATAAAACCTTGGAGTATTGATGAGAAAAACAGATTGAATCCTCAAAATGGAATTGCAATAAATGCTCTTCACGACAAAGCCTTTGAGACAGGTTTAATAACAATAACTCCAGATTTCAAAATCAAGGTCTCTCCAATTTTATTAAATCAGAAAAAATCTAAATCTATTGAAGATTTTTTCATAAAGTATAATAATAAGAAAATTATCTTGCCTTCAAGATTCCTTCCAAATGAAGAATTCTTACGATACCATAACGAAATTAGATTTAAAAATTAGTTTTTTTGATAATATATAAAACAAATGTAAGACATCAATTAACTAATTTAGAAATGCAGTTAATCGGATTTGATGTCGAAAGCGGTAAAATCAGAAACACCAACGGAAGAATTGCATTAGTTGACGTTAAAGGAAATGAAGCGGCGTCTTGGAGTTTTGCATCTATGCTATTACATTGGAATAGAAAGCATAATCAAGCTTGTTATGTTCCATCACTTTCTGAAACAGGAAATGAACGCCAATACAAATACGGAAATAAAATAATTTTAGGCACAGGAACAGACTTCCAACTTTTTTTAGGACAGATGGCTTGTGGAAATATTTATTATGACCCTGGTATTAAAATGGAAAATATTGAAACTAAACCTAAAATTAAAAAACGCAGTCAATTTCGAATTAAATCACAATTTTTACCAAATCTTTATAAGGTAAATGAAATTATAGATACTAATTTATAACATAGTAAAACAAGAAGGAGGATAATTGCTTATCCTCCTTCTTTGTTTCTCAGTTTGAGTTTTGTTTTCCTCCCCCTGCCCCCCTGACTGCCGTCAGGCAAGTCTCCAGAGGGGGATATAAATTTGTATTAATTAATCGCTGGTAAGAAACTATAGTTTTTGCTATACTCTAACATTTGCTCTGTAAAGTTTTTTGGATACTCGATTTTTACATCTACTATCTTTCCGTCTTTCATTACAGGTGTTAACTTAGGTTGAATAAAGCCTTGGTATGGGGCCATACTTAATTTAGTATAACGCTCTAATACTTCTTTATGTAACGCTAAATCAACTTTTACACCGTAGTTCTCAATTAAAGCTTTACCTGCTTTATAATCTCCTTGAGATTTGATGCGTTGTAATTCTTTTAATAATTCTCCGAACAACACGCGTAATTTTAAGTAGTCGTTAATCACAAAAAATGTTTTGCCATTTTCCACTTTCTTTTCAATCACGTTTTCTTTTTGTCCTTTTTCAAAAGCCCATTTAGCAATCATTTGACGATTACGCATGTGAGCTTCTTCAATATTATCTCCCAATTTTAAACGAGATAATTGAACCATTAAACCTTTAGTGATATATTCATCATAAGATGCTTTGCCATATTCTAAAGACGGCATCACACCTAAATCCACTAATTTTTGATCCATTAAATAATATAATGCTACTAAATCAGCACGGCCTTCCTCTAATGCAGAAGCGTAATTTTTTAATGTTTCGTGTGGTTGTCCAACACCTGGTTCAATTTGTCCACTTGCGTGACCAATTACCTCGTGCATATCTGTATGTAACTTATCTGCTAAACCAGCGTAGTCTAATACGTTTTTCTTAATCGCATCGTTGTAGTAAAATTCGTTGACTACACTTCCACCAGCTGCTTTTTCATAAGCCTCTACAATGTTCCCTAAGTTCACTGATTTAGAACCATGTGTTTCTCTAATCCACTCATTGTTTGGTAAGTTAATTCCAATTGGAGTTGATGGGGCTGCATCACCGCTTTCCATCACCGCATTAATTACTTTTGCCGAGATACCTTTTACGTTTTTCTTTTTATGTTCAGGAAACAAGGTTGAATTATCTTCGAACCATTGTGCGTTAGCACCAATCATCGCAATACGTTTTGAAGCTTCAAAATCACGCACAGAAACAACCGATTCAAAGGTTGCTTTTTTTCCTAATGGATCTTCGTACACTTCAATAAATCCATTCGTGACATCAATCGCACTTTGCGTATCTTTTACCCAAGCAATATTATACTCATCAAAATCTTTTAACGAACCTGATTTATAAAACTTCACTAATTTTTGTAAAGCATCTTTTTGTTCAGCATTTTCAGCCACTGTAATTGCTTTCTCTAACCAGTAAACAATTTTCTCGATAGCTTGAGTGTACATTCCTCCTACTTTCCAAACCTTTTCTACAATCACACCGTTTTCTTTTACCAGCTTACTATTTAAGCCAATCATCACTGGTGTTGTATCTTTTTTATCTACCATTTTTTCATAAAAAGCAATCGCTTCTTGTTGATTCACGCCTTCATAAAAATTTACTGCTGAATTTAAAATCAAATCTTTCTTCGAATCTAAACTTACTTTTTTAGGGGCAATTTTTGGATCGTATATAATTGGCAATAAACGAGTCGTAAAATCCTTCACAGATTCGCCAGCGTTTAAAGGTAATTTAGTAGCATCTGCATTAGCTATGAATTGCGCAAAAACTTCTTGAGTAAGTTCTGGGAAAAATTTCTCACTTCCATAATGGTGATGAATACCACGGCTAAACCAAACACGTTTAGCATATACCATAAATTTTTTATAATCTTCGTTATTCACATCGCCTTTATAAGACTCAGCAATAGCGTCAATGGTTTTACGAATCGTTAAGTTAAACTTATAGTTTTGATCCCACATGATATCTCTACCACATAAAGCTGCCTCCGATAAATAATACAATAACTCTTTTTGTTGAAGAGACAATTGATCAAATCCTGGAACTTCGTAACGTAAAATTCTTAAGTCTGCAAACTGTTCGCTCACATACTCAAAAGCCTCTGCTGAATCTTTCATGATAGTATCTTGTTTTGCAACTACTTCTTGAGAAGTAATATCTGATTGATTTGATTTACAAGCCCCTAAAATTAAGGCTGCTGAAATCGGAACAATAAATAATTTAGTGGTCATTTTTGTTAATTTTTGAGGTACAAGAATAAGGTTTTAATAAGGTATTTGCAAACTGATTTTGGTTTCTTTTATTAATGGCTATATTTGTATATAATGTGTAGAATTAGTCAAATTCTTATAGTATTAGTAGGCTTTACAAGTCTCGTTAATGGACAAACCATTAAACGCCATTTGCTATCAGCCAATGTTCTTAGTTTTCACAATTCTTTATACGTTTATGGTTATGAGCAATCCAATGCCAATTTAAAATTCAAATGTTTTTCTTACACAACACTACTTCAAACAAAAGACAGTGTAGAGTTTAATTTAGGGAAACATACGCCATCCGACTATTTAGAAATAAGTGCTGACACGATGCATGGCGTTTTAAATTTTTATTTTCAGTTGGCTAATCAAAAAAATGTAGTGAGTTTATTAAGAGTCACTGATTCATTAAAAACAATTGCTACTGCTGAAAACTATGATGCGAATCATATTAACTCATTATCTGTTTTTGATGATGAAAAATTAGCTTTTAAACAAGATTTATATGTCATTAGAACTGCCATAGATTCAGCTGATAAACAATTTTATTTATCGAAGTATCATGTAAAGTCAATGAGCAAGCCTTTTGAATATGACTATAAATGGCAATTTGCATTTGAAAGAAAATACATTTATCGCGCCTCAGTTTTAGCAGCTGACACTCATCAAGTCATTGTGTATGCGCATGTATTTGATGGATTAAAAAAAGGACAATGGATTTTACGTATTAATGCTAATACAGGAGAAATTATTAGAGGAACTAAATTAAGTGCTAAAGGCGATCAACGTCATTTTTTAATGTCAAATTTTATCATTGATAAAAAAACAAAAAACATAGATATCATTGGCAGTGTTTATGATGCTAACAGCATTGACTTTAAAAACAAAACATCAAATTTCACTTCGCAGGCAAAAAACCATAAATTGTTTTTAGTGACCATTGATAGTTTAGGAGATGTGGCTCAAAGAGTAGAAAAAGTGTTTCCGTTACCTATACAAACCAAAACACAAACTGGTTTGCAATCCTTTCATTTAAAAGTAAGAGAGTTTACAAAAAATTCCGATGGCAGTTACCATATTTGGTCGGACGTGTTCGAACAAACATTACCAAATGTATTAACCTATTATAGTTCCTGGCAGTTTAACTTAGTGCCAAACGATGTGGATTATGATGTAAATCGCTCAATATTTACCATTAGCAGTAAAGTGATTCCCAACTTTATGAGTTTAGCAAAAGGAGATAATTATGGAAAATATATCATGAATGATATTGGAGATTATGACAGATTTAAATACAAAAAGCCATTAAATGAAGTTGTTATAAAAACAGGATTAGATGATTTGAAGAATGCCTTTTATGTTTTGAAGAAAACAGATATTCTATCAGCAAAAAAATCTTACAACTATATTTTTATAGGTAAAAAAGGTTTGGAATACAAAGCCTTACTAAAATCTGAACAAGGACAAAACATCAATCTGTTTTTTATTGATAAAAAATCCTATATCAGTTTTATGACCAATATTGGTAATTCCGATTTTGAGTTGAAGATTAACAACTTATAATTTTTAACCACATAGAAACATAGTTTTCTTAGAAATCTAAAGTTGTTGATAGTGAAGCTTTGCTTCTCACACAGAGTACTATGTGCAAAATAAAATTTCTATCTCGCTCTTTGCAACCATAATAACTATGTGCCTATGTGGTTAAGTACTATATCAAAGAATATAGAGCTATGTATTTTTAACCACATAGAAACATAAATGTCTTAGAAATCTAAAGTTGTTGATAGTGAAGCTTTGCTTCTAACATAGAGTATTATGTGCAAAAATATAATTTCTATCTCGCTCTTTACAACTCCCAGCTACTATGTACCTTGTGATTAAGCACTATATCAAAGAATATAGAATTATGTAATTTTAACCGCATAGAAACATAGTTTTCTTAGAAATCTAAAGTTGTTAATAGTGAAGCTTTGCTTCTCACACAGAGTACTATGTGCAAAATATAATTTCTATCTCTTTCTTTGCAACACACAGCTACTATGTACCTATGTGGTTAAGTCCTATATCTCCACAATATTCAAATTCTTTTTGCTTTTCATTTCATTTGGAATAACTGATAAAATACAATCATGTAAGCATTTTACTAACTTAGCCTTCATAAACTCTCTATGAGTAATTAAACTAATTTCTCGAACAGGTTCAGGTGATTTAAAAGAACGAATGCGTTTTTGTTGTGAACTAGATAAATGATGCGTAGTTAATTCAGGAATAATCGTCATTCCGAAATTAGTATCAACCATATTTTTTAAAGTTTCAATACTTCCAGCATTGTAATGAAAATGTTCTTCGGATTCTTTTTGTTTTTTTAAAGCACAAAAGTTTAGTATCTGCGAACGCATACAGTGTCCTTCTTCCAATAGCCACAAACGATTCACATCAATATCTTTTGGCAACACATATTGTTTGTCAAAGCCTTTTTCTTTTTGATTGACATACAAATAGTACTTTTCATAAAACAACACCTGTTCGGTAATAGCAGCATCATGAAGCGGAGTGGCTAATATTCCTGCATCAATATCTCCTGTTTTTAGTTTATGTATAATCACATCCGTGGTGTATTCATTAATAATCAATTTTACTGATGGATACGATTGCATAAACTGTTTTAAAAACAGAGGTAACAAATAAGGAGCCAAGGTTGGAATAATTCCAATTTTTAATTCTCCGCTCACCATTCCTTTTTCATCCTGAATGATTTCTTTTAATTTTTTTGACTCAGCAACAATTTTTCGAGCTTGAATAATGAGTTTTTCTCCTACATCAGTTGTTTTAACGGGTTGCTTACTCCTATCAAATATTTTAACCTCTAATTCTTCTTCTAGTTTCTTAATCATCATACTTAAAGTAGCTTGAGTCACAAAACAAGATTCTGAAGCCTTGACGAAGTTTTTTAGTCTATCAACTGCTATTATGTATTCTAATTGTTGTAAATTCATATGTATATTTTATGGTTGATACACTAATATAGATTTTATCTATACAAATATAAAAAATATCAGTTTGATTGATAATTAAAGAATGTTCAAATTTGTTAAACAAAAATTAGAAACTAAGTCAATATGGAAAATAACTCAAACAGTGGCGGTAAATGCCCATTTCATTTTGGAAGAAAAAAAGAAAGCGTAAGTGGTGGTGGCACACAAAACCATAATTGGTGGCCAAACCAACTAAAATTAAATACTCTTCGTCAGGGTTCTACTCTTTCAAATCCCTTAGATAAAGGATTTAATTACGCAGCAGAATTTAAAAAGCTAGACTTGGAATCTTTAAAAAAAGATTTACATACTTTAATGACAGACTCTCAAGAATGGTGGCCTGCTGATTTCGGACACTATGGTCCGCTTTTTATTCGCATGGCATGGCATAGTGCAGGCACTTACCGAACAGGTGATGGACGTGGAGGTGCAGGTGCTGGACAGCAACGTTTTGCGCCATTAAATAGTTGGCCAGATAATGGAAATTTAGACAAGGCTAGAAGATTATTATTACCTATTAAATTAAAATATGGTCAAAAAATTTCATGGGCAGATTTAATGATTCTTGCTGGTAATGTTGCATTAGAATCGATGGGTTTTAAAACCTTTGGTTTTGCTGGTGGCAGAGAAGATGTTTGGGAACCAGAACAAGATGTATACTGGGGCACTGAAACAAAATGGTTAGATGACAATCGTTATTCAGAAAAACGAGATTTAGAGAATCCTTTAGCGGCGGTGCAAATGGGATTGATATATGTAAATCCAGAAGGACCAAATGGCAAACCTGATCCAATAGCTGCTGCAAAAGATATTCGCGAAACCTTTGCCCGTATGGCAATGAACGATGAAGAAACTGTAGCATTGATTGCAGGTGGACATACCTTTGGAAAAACACATGGCGCTGGTGATGCTGCTTTAGTTGGAGTGGAACCTGAAGCTGCAGCCATCGAACATCAAGGTTTTGGTTGGTTGAGCAAATTTTTAACAGGTAAAGGCAAAGACGCTATTACTAGCGGCTTAGAAGTAACATGGACTCAAACCCCCACTCAATGGAGCAATAATTTTTTTGAGAATTTATTTAATTACGAATGGGAGTTATCAAAAAGTCCAGCAGGAGCTCACCAATGGGTTGCAAAAAACGCAAAGGCTACTATTCCCGATGCATTTGATTCTTCAAAAAAACATTTACCAACAATGCTTACTACGGACTTATCGTTAAGATTTGATCCAGCGTACGAAAAAGTATCTCGTCATTTTTATGAAAACCCTGATGCTTTTGCTGATGCTTTTGCTCGCGCTTGGTTCAAACTAACACATCGTGATATGGGACCACGTTCTCGTTATTTAGGAACAGACGTTCCTAAAGAAGAATTGTTGTGGCAAGATCCTATTCCAGCTCTTAATCATCAATTAGTTAACGAATCGGATATTGCTGCATTAAAAACTAAAGTATTAAATTCAGGTTTATCTATTTCTCAATTAGTGTCTACAGCTTGGGCTTCAGCATCTACATTCAGAGGTTCAGATAAACGCGGCGGTGCTAATGGAGCAAGAATTGCTTTGGCTCCTCAAAAAAATTGGGCAGCAAATAATCCAGCACAATTAGATACTGTTTTAACGAAACTCAAAAACATTCAAAGTGAATTTAATGCTGCACAAAGTGGTGATAAAAAAGTTTCCTTAGCTGATTTAATTGTATTATCAGGCTGTGCGGCCATTGAGAAAGCTGCTCAAAATGCAGGACATTCAATAACTGTTCCTTTTACACTTGGGAGAATGGATGCAACACAAGAACAAACTGATATAGAATCCTTTGCAGTTTTAGAACCGATTGCAGATGGTTTCAGAAACTATCAAAAAGCGAAGTATAGCATTTCAACTGAAGAATTATTATTAGATAAAGCGCAACTCCTTACCTTAACAGCTCCTGAAATGACCGTGCTTATTGGTGGATTAAGAGTTTTAAAAACTAATTTTGATAACTCGAGCCATGGTGTATTTACTAAGAAGAATGATACACTAAGCAACGACTTTTTTGTAAACTTATTGGATATGAATACTGTTTGGAAACCGAAAGACGAATCTCAATTGGAGTTTGAAGGACGAGATAGAAAAAACAATCATTTAATTTGGACAGCCACTCGTGCCGATTTAGTGTTTGGTTCAAACTCCGAATTAAGAGCCATTACTGAAGTATATGCAAGTTCAGATGCCACCGATAAATTTATCAATGATTTTGTTGCTACTTGGAATAAAGTGATGAATTTGGATCGTTTTGATATTGCTCAATAACCAAAAATAAACAAAGTAACTTAACTAAAAAACACCTGTCAGTCTTTAAAAAACTGGCAGGTGTTTCAGTTTTATTATTATTTTTATAGCTCATAAAGCACAAAAGACTATGGCTCTGAGAATATGCATTTATATATTTTTAATTTTATTTTTCATCTTATTTCCAATTACTGATTATTATCCATTTCTTCCTGTTTCTCCGAAATTGTCCTGTATGCATTCTCCACCATTACGATACCATCATCAACGACAACACCAATTGCCAGAGCAATCCCCGTCAATGACATAATATTAGAAGAAATACCAAATGCTTCGAGTAA
>DIHL01000029.1:2500-41485 GCA_002420145.1 Bacteroidetes bacterium UBA5697 | reverse complement strand
ATTTTGTATGCCTGACCATATTCATATTTTTATAAATATTAAACCATCAATATCTATTTCAGATTTGGTAAGAGATATAAAAGCAAATTCCACTAAGTTTATTAATGATAGTAATTGGATTAAAGGTAAGTTTAGCTGGCAAGAAGGATTTGGTGCTTTTTCATATTCAAAAAGTCATATTGATAATGTTGTAAATTATATCTTAAATCAAGAAGAACATCATAAAACAAAATCATTTAAAGAAGAGTATTTAGATTTTTTGGAAAAATTTGAAGTTGAATACAATGACAAATATTTATTTGAATGGATCGAATAAAAAACAAAACCATATTTATTTCGCCACTTGATTGGGGTCTTGGTCATGCTACCCGATGTGTGCCATTGATTAAACAATTAATGGCTGACAATGTTGTGGTTTTGGGGGTTACTAAAACAACCTCTTTAATTTTTGATGAGGAATTTTCTCAGCTACAAAAAGTAGAAGTTATACCCTATAATATAAAATATTCTAAAGCATTACCAGTAGCTGTAAAATTATTATTAGACGCCCCAAGAATATTTAATGTGATTAAACAGGAAAGAAAACAGCTTGAGCAGATTATTAAAGATTATAAAATTGATGTGGTGATTAGTGATAATCGTTTTGGGATGAGTTCTAAAAATGTGGAGAGTATATATATATCACATCAATTAAATGTGCAGGCAGGTATATTTTCTGAATTTGCTAATAAGATCCATCACCATTATATCAAACAATTTAATACTGTATGGGTGCCTGATTTTGAAAATGAAAATGATAATTTAGCAGGGAAACTATCGCATCACTATGCTTTAAAAAATGTAAAATATTTAGGACCTTTAAGTCGCTTACAGGTAATGAGTTCAAAAGAAAACGGCTTTGATTACTTATGTCTATTATCTGGTCCAGAGCCTTTACGAACTGAATTGGAAAGGATTTTAATAGAAAAAGCGAATCAAAGTGATAAAAAGATTTGTATTGTAAGAGGAACAAATAAAAAGCGAAAGAGTTTTGTCAATAAAAACATTACGATTACCGATGCCCCAAGTGCAAATGAATTATCTCAATGGATTATAGACTCAAAAACAGTAGTGTGTAGAAGTGGCTATAGTACTTTAATGGATTTACATCACCTAAATAAACAAAATTGTGTGTTAATCCCTACTCCTGGTCAGGAGGAACAAGAATATTTAGCGAACTATTGGAGTCAAAAGCCAGGATTTAAGATGATTCATGAAAAAGATCTTAAAAGCTTTAGTTTTAGTTAGTCAATTCACAATACCAGTTTCATAACTCTGACGGTTGTCATTTATTTAACCATCAAATTCTGCTACATTCGAGGTGGTGTATTTGGTAAAAAAAATAGCGTTTTATGTTTTTATTGTGGCTTCTTTAGTTGCCGCAGTTTGGGGCTATTTTCGTTTAAGAGAAAGTAAAGAACCAAATATTTCCATTACAGAGCATATTCCTGCTAATGCGATGTGTGTTATTGAAACTAAAAACTGTACCGAATTAGTTTCACAATTAACTCGTCAAAATTTAATTTGGAATGCCTTGCTATCAAACGAATCGATGCTAGTGGCTCAAAACGGCATCAAATATTTGGATTCGTTAGTAAATGCAAAACCAGAAATAGCAGCGGTAATCTCAGATAATTCATTGTATTGGTCGTTTGTTAAACAAGGTAATATTATAGAGCATCTTATTTTATTTAAGTTTAAGGAAAAAAATAATGAAGCGTTATTTGAAGAGTTTTTTAAATCAGCTTTTTCAAAAGATGCCTCGATATCTTCATTTGAGGCTTATTATTTTACAAATAATAAGCAAAAGTGGTTACTTACCTTGAAGGATGGAATTGTGTATTTAAGTTCTGATGTGGGTTTATTGCAAAATGCTTTAGAACTGAGAAAAGAAGAGTCGATTGCCAATAATAAATCATATTTAGAGTTATTAAAATTGAATGGGGAACAAAAATCTCAAATCTATTTTAATCATACCAATACTAATTTGTTATCTAAAAATTTATTTACACAACAATCATTATTTGGCTTAGAAGTTCAATTAAATGAAATTACATTAACGGGCTATACTAATACAGATAGCTTGTCGTTGTTTAATTGTTTGATGAATCAAAGCTCAGAGAGTATTACAGGTTTTGAGCATTTGCCTGATAACCCAATTTTAATTCAAGGAGTGGCATTAAGCGACGCTCATTTGTTTTATAAAACAGTTAAGCAACAGTTAACGAGCGAAGTAAATAAAAAAAATGAATTGGCTTGGAACGCATTAAATGACAGTGCACTATATAATATTGAAAAAGAAAGTTTGGATAATATAGATGAGGAAATTTTATCAGCAAATTATGTTATTGATAACACAACTTGTCAAGTTTTGAGTTTAAAAATTAAAGATTTAGAAAAAAGTGAAGCTTTTTTGACATTAATGAGTGATAGTGTTATATCTAATGGAGAATCAAAAGTGTATAAATTAAATACAGATTTGGCACAGGTATTTTCTTTTTCTAAAAATGATTTGAAAAATCAATACGCTTGTTTGTCCGATAATCATTTATTATTTTTTTCTCATAAATCTGTTTTAGATTACTTTCAGCAATCTACTGTTAATGCCCAGTTTTTAGGTAAAAATGTTGCGTTTATGAATTATGCAAATGATAACCTCATGCTAGATTGCAATTATTTGTATTATGAAAATTCCGAGTTAATGAAAATACATAACATTAATTCATTTATAAATTCAGAAGAACTTTGGAAGTCGGAGAATGCAACAGCACAATTGTCGTTAACAGCAAAAAATTATAAAAACAGTATTCAGGTTCGAATTAATGCCACTCATGCTCAACAAAAAATAGAGGGAGGCAACAATACTAATAATGCATTATGGGCGTTCTCGGCGGATTCATCAGTTAATACAAGGGTTTATTTATTTACCAATCACTCAACACAGGAAAATGAATTGTGTTTTCAAGACGAGACAAATAATTTGTATTTAATTAATTCTACAGGTAATTTAATTTTTAAAAAGAAAATTACTGAAGCTATTCAATCAGAAATTTATACGGTTGATATTTTCAAAAATGGCAAATTACAATTGCTCTTCAATACCGAAAATTATTTACACCTAATTGATAGAAATGGAAATTATGTGCAAGGATTTCCTGTTAAACTTCCTTCTAAAATAACGTCTAATTTAACTTTATTGGATTATGAAGGCAATAAAGATTATCGTTTATTTATTGCCTGCGCAGATAAACGCATTTATAATTTTTCACTATACGGTGTAAAAACAGAAGGCTTTGTTCCTGTAAAAACAGATGCAGAAGTTGTATTGCCTATTCGTTATGTGCATGTAGGCGCCAGTGATTATTTAATTACGGTTGATGTTTCTGGTAAAATTTATGCATTCAGTAGAAAAGGAGAAGGGCGCATTGATTTTAAAAATAAAACTACCGCTCAATTAGAACATTTGTTCGTTTTAGCAGGAAATAATTTAGATAATACCAAATTGATTTATGTAGATGATAAAAATAATTTATTAAATAAAATTTCCTTAACGGATAAGAAAGAAGCACTTAAAATTGGTGATGAATTGAATGATTTTAAAACATCTTTTGCATTGGTGGATGATGATACGCAATCGGATATGTTAGTATACGGCAATGGGGCATTTTATTCATATGATTTATTCACAGGAAAATTGATGGAATATTTTAATGAATTAGCTGTTTATGATGATGCTCAAATAGCTCAAACAAGCGACCATGATTGGCTATTAGCATTTGATAAAACAGGACAAAAAGTGGATGTGGTAAATACTACTGGAAAACTGACTACTTCGCTACAAGGAGCGACGCAAAAGCCATTTACTTGCGATTTATATAAAAACGGAAAAACGTATGTATTACTAGTAAATGGTAATAAAGTAAGTTGTCAGGAATTAAAGTAATATTTCCATTTAACATAAACTCCTTTGTGGTCTTAGCGAAAAAACTCTGCGCACTTTGCGGTTAGACTAATATTCAAACTTCCCAAACTCCGATTCAATAGTCACTTTTTTGTCAGTATGTTTTTCTACTCGTCCAATAATTTGAGCATCCACATTAAATGATTTTGAAATCGCAATCACTTCTTGTGCCAATTCTGCTGGCAAATACACTTCTAAGCGGTGCCCCATATTAAAGACTTTGTACATTTCTTTATAATCGGTTTTACTTTGTTCGTGTATCGTTTTAAACAATGGAGGCAAAGGAAATAAATTATTTTTGATAATATGAACTCCTTCTACAAAATGCAATACTTTAGTTTGAGCGCCACCACTGCAGTGAACAATCCCGTTAATTTTAGTGCCTAGAGTTGACAATAATTTTTTAACGATTGGTGCATAGGTTCTTGTAGGAGATAATACTAATTTACCAGCTGTAATTTGTTCTTTAATTTCTTTACCGTTAATGTCTGTATAACTTACGTCAATTTTATCAGTTAAATTTAATTGTCCGCAATAGGTTACTTCATTTGGTAAGGCGTTATCGTAGGATTCAGGATATTTTTCAGCAACGGTATAATTAAACACATCATGACGAGCGCTCGTTAATCCGTTGCTTCCCATGCCTCCATTGTATTCAGTTTCGTAAGTGGCTTTACCAGATGATGATAAGCCAACAATGACATCACCTGCTTTGATGTTATGATTTGAAATGACATCGTCTTTTTTCATTCGGCAAACAACAGTGCTGTCTACAATTAATGTGCGCACTAAATCGCCTACATCAGCGGTTTCCCCACCTGTTGAACGAATATCAATGCCATTATCTCTTAAGTTTTGTAATACTTCTTCCGTACCGTTAATAATGGCAGAAATCACTTCGCCTGGAATTAATCCTTTATTACGGCCAATAGTAGAAGATAATAAAATATTATTAGTGGCACCCACACAAATTAAATCGTCAATGTTCATAATAACTGCGTCTTGCGCAATACCTTTCCAAACGCTTAAATCACCTGTTTCTTTCCAATACACATATGCCAAAGACGATTTTGTTCCTGCTCCATCAGCATGCATAATAATGCAATGCTCATCGCTTCCAGTCAAATAATCTGGAACAATTTTGCAGAAAGCTTGAGGAAATAAACCTTTATCGATATTAGAAATAGCATTATGAACATCTTCTTTAGATGCAGAAACACCACGTAAATTATATTTTAAGTCTGACATTGGATTGAATCTAATAAAGCTCAAAGATAACAGAAAAAGGTGCTTTATGATTAGTAAAGCACCTTTTTTATTTCACATTTAGTGGGCTTTATTTCACAATCACCATCTTTTTATTAATAACGGTTGAGTTTCCTTTGATATTAATAGTATAAACACCCGCAGCTAAATTGCTTGCGTCAATGTTGCCTTTTCCGTTTTCAATAGTTTGAGATAATACGGTGTTTCCAGCCATATCAAATAATTCTACTAGTTGTTTTTCTTTTTCGTGAAGTTCAATGGTGAATATTCCTGTTGTTGGATTTGGGTATAAGGAAATTGAACTCTCCTTTAATTCTTTTACTTCTGTTACTATATCCTTGATAGAGTTATAAGTTGTATTTGTGACAATAGGAGCATTAAAATCAAAATAAATATAAGCTGTGTTTTTTATTTGATATGGTCTAACCCATGTTGATTTTGGTTTAATACGGTATTGAATAAATCCAATCGAACCTTCAGGATTACTTGAGCTATCAGGTAACTGAATGTTTGCAAAGTACACGTTTAGTTTACGACCAACTAAACTTGTTGAATTCTCGTGGCTGTAATCTAGTACTTGAAAAGTTTCTAAATCCAATTGATTATCTAAAGTATCTGCCAACATAATATTAAATGCAGGAGCATTACCTGTGTTTTGAAAGTGAATAGTATAGGTTAACCAATCGTTAAAGTTAGGGTCAACCATAATTGGAT
The DNA here is from genome assembly GCA_002420145.1 of Bacteroidetes bacterium UBA5697. Classification (GTDB taxonomy): domain Bacteria; phylum Bacteroidota; class Bacteroidia; order B-17B0; family Aurantibacillaceae; genus UBA4416. The sequence goes on along the minus strand of DIHL01000029.1, from coordinate 35,505 downwards.
AAACTTCTTTAATATTTGGGTCGTGAGAGTTAACCACATTATAACAAGCTGTGTAATTATTGTTTGAAAGATTGTTGTCTCCTCCAATAGGATTAACATCTACAATAACACAGATAGGATCTCCAGCTTGTGCTGTTGTGAAAGTTTGTAATAATATCTTAAAATCATTAGCATTATCTATGCTGTCAAAATCAGCAATATTGTAAGTGAATTCGTTGCCAGAAACACTTGGAGTTAAAGAGCCAACAGCAGGACCTAAATAAATAACAGGTCCAGTTACTTTAAAAGAAACTATTCCACTGATTCCAGAAGCACAGTTTAAATTGTAGCGTCTAGAGATATCTCCTGCATTTATTCTTAAAGTATGTGTTTGTCCTGGAAATACAATTCCGCACGTCGATATGGATTGAACGCCAACATCGTATCCAGGTTTGCAATCTAGTGCAAAATTAATATTGGTATCAAGTACTGCTACTGTCACTAAACTATCTAGTCCTGGGTCAACACAAGAGGCAGTATATGGTAAATTAGTATCATCTACTATCACAGAATATGTATTTGCAGTATCCAAAAACTGATACACACCATTTAATGCAGTATAGGTGCTTCCTATGAAATTGCCATTTGTATCATGAATTTTCACGCCAACATTTTTTAATCCCACATCTCCGCTATCTTTTAAGCAGTTACTAGTATTATCTTTATATGTAAATCCAACAATGCCAAAAGATGAAGGACAACCAAATGGATTTCCTACAGCACAAAGCGGGTAGTTTAACAGAATAGAATCCATTGAGGGAATGTAGTTTGGAAGACATGTAAATGGATTGTGGCTAATATTAAAATATCCAGGAATAGTATTAAACGGACTAAAGCAGTGGATGTTATTATAGCTACAATCTAATCCATTTAATGTTGTTGGCAATGTTGGTAAATTAGTAATTTGATTTTGACTACAAGCTAAACCAGAAAGTGATGAAGGTAAAGCGGGTAGCGTTGTAATTGAATTTGTGCTACAATTTAAGTTTTGTAAATTATTTGGTAAAACAGGAAGACTTGTTAGTTGATTAACAGCACAATTTAAACTCAACAATGAATTTGGTAAAGAAGGCAATGCCGTTAATTGATTTACCTGACAGTCTAACGAGCTTAGAGATGGAGGTAAAACAGGTAAGGCAGGCATGGAATTGTTATCACATGCTAGATTTAATAATGAGTTTGGTAATGTTGGAAGAGTAGGTAAAAAATTACTACCACAATCTAAATCTGTTAACGAAGTTGATAAAGTTGGAAGAATTGGTAATTGGTTACTTCTGCAATATAGAAATACTAATGTATTTGGTAAGGCTGGTAAAATAGTTAATTGATTTTCGTTACAATTTAGTTTATATAATCCATTATTTAAAGTTGGAAGATTAGTGAGTAGATTGTTATTGCAAATTAAATGTGTTAATGAGTTTGGTAAACTAGGTAACACTGCAAGTTGGTTGTGTGTACAAAATAATGTTACTAATGCATTTGATAGTGCAGGAAGATTGTTGAGTGGGTTATGACTGCAGTTTAAATTTACAAGACTGTTTGGTAAAGTTGGAAGACTTGTTAACGTATTCATACTGCAATCTAAGCCTATTAATGAAGTTGGCAGAGTTGGTAAACTTGTTAATTGATTAATACTACAATTGATTGTATCTAATGAATTTGGTAATGATGGAAGGTTTTGTAATAAATTACTACTACATAATAAACTTTGTAAATTAGATGGTAATATTGGAAGACTTTGCAACATATTACCAGTACAGTTCAAGAATTTCAATGAAGTAGGTAATGTTGGAAGATTTGTTAAGCTATCATTCCAACACTCTAAATGTTCAATGGTGTTTGGTAAAGTAGGTAACACCATTAAGGGATTTAAGTAACATACTAGCATTTTTAAATTACTTGGTAAAGCATGTAAAGTGTCTAATGAAATATTACAACAAATTAAAGATTCTAAAGTTGCTGGTAGCTTAGGTAAGCTATCAATTCTGTTTGGAGTAAGACCCCATACTGTATTTCCACAATCTAAAGTTTTTAAAGAATCAAAATACTGTATGCCATCTAAATTGTAGATTTTATAATTTTGAGCAGATACTATTGTTCTTGTAGTGATATCAATATGCGTTGTGTCTAATTGATTACCAATAATAGCTGCAGGGGTATTTGCTTGTAGCCAGGCTACAAAACCAGCGTCTGATATAGTAACGGTGTTTTGTGCTCTAAGAGTTGTTAAACCAAACAATAAGGCTAGTAGTGTAAATAATGCTTTCATAACGTGAGTTTTAGTGATTCTAATGTAAAATTAGGTGATACATCGCCCATTATTTGGCTACTTTGACAGTAGCTAAGTATAATCTAATAAGTGACGGCTTTTTGCCGATAAGTGATTTAACAAAAAAACGCCTTGGGATTACCAAGGCGTTTTTCATTTTGAGAATATCATGTTCTAGAAAACCTCTTTAGCTACTCTTTTAGTGCTATCTGAAGTTCCCATTGTGTAGTAATGCAAACAAGGTACATTTGCTTTTTTCAATTCTTTACTTTGCTCAATACACCATTTAATGCCAATTTCTTTCACTGCTTTATCATCTTTACATTTTTCTAATTCCACAAATAAATCTTGTGGTAAATCAATATGAAAAATTTTAGGTAAGGCAATTAATTGAGAGCGAGAACTTAAAATCTTTAGTCCTGGAATAATTGGCACATTAATGTCATTTTTGCGACATAAATCCACAAATTCAAAGTATTTTTTGTTGTCGAAAAACATTTGTGTTACAATATAATCAGCGCCAGCATCTACTTTAGCTTTCAGCCATTTCATGTCGCTATATAAATTCGGTGCTTCAAAATGTTTTTCGGGATAGCCTGCAATTCCCATACAAAAATCAGTAGGAGAAGCATCTTTCATTTCATCATCCAAGTAAAGTCCACTGTTCATGTCTTTGATTTGTTTCACTAAATCAATTGCATAATTATGTCCGCCTGGTTCTGGTATAAATTGAGATTCGGTTTTAATGCTATCACCGCGCAATGCTAATACATTGTCAATTCCTAAGAACTGCAAATCAATTAATGCATTTTCTGTTTCTTCACGTGTAAAACCACCACAAATAATATGAGGCACTGCTTCTACATTATAGCGATTCATAATGGCCGCGCAAATACCTACGGTACCTGGTCGTTTACGAATGCTTACTTTTTCTAAGTAACCGCCGTCACGTTTTTTGTAAATGTATTCTTCGCGATGGTATGTCACATCAACAAAGGCCGGCTTAAATTCCATTAAAGGATCAATGCCGTCAAAAATAGATTGAATGCTTTTTCCTTTTAAAGGTGGTAAAATTTCAATCGAGAATAAAGTGTCTTTCGCAGATTTAAGATGTTCGGTAATTTTCATACAAGTTTTTAATAATAAAGTGCAAATGTAAGCATCCCACTTCAATTTTTAAACAATTTTACTTATTCAGTTTTTGTTGAAAATTTAGTTTCTAAATAGCGACAAATATTATCAATATCTTCCTTTGTTTGAAAATCACTATAATGTTTTTCTTCAACCGATTGTTTTAGCTTATCTGCCATATGAAGTTTAGGGGCAATGAGTAAAGTTTGCTTATATCTTCTTGATGCATTTTCTCCTACTATATGTGATTTAATAATAAGTTTATTGATGCTGTCTTGCAAACGATACTCATAATATGTTTGATTACAGTAGCTTGGGCCGCCGTGAAAAAAGCTAGTGAATATGTAATTCTCTTTTGAGAAATCGATAATTCTTAGTAATGAATCGATATTAGATGCTAGTTCGGCCGCAGATCTGAGTTCTAATTCTGTCCTAATAATAAGCGGAACCTCTTTAGTGATTACTCTAAAATTTGATTCAACTGCTTTTAATGGTATATCTTGACTAAAAACACTATTATGAATAAGAACAAAGAGTGTAAATGGTAAATATAAAAGAATGAAGTGTTTCATTTATTAAAATCTGTATCCAAAATTTACCCCAAATTTAAAGGCGTTTAAAGGAAATACTCTTTGCTGAGGAGTTCTGTAATTAGCAGCTTTTGTTAAATCTTCGCCTTTAAACGTATCAATATGATAACCCAAACCAACTAGCAACATGATATTAAAGTTTTTGGTAGGTCTAAATAAAACGCCATTATCTAACATAAGATACAATCTATCCATAGTAAATTTATTTAACTCAGTGTATTTGTTTGAATATCCACTAGTTTGATTGTAGGTGTATGCTGTTTTATTATAAGTGCCATTAAATTGCGCTTGTCCCACATAAGGCCCTATAAAATGGGTTACTTGTTTTTTTCCACTTGATTGAAAGTGAAGCCCAAGTCCAATTTCATAGGCTTTATTAGTAAATAAAAAATCAGAAACGTTAAAGTAATCCTTCCCACTGTAAGCATAGCTCTCAGAATAGCCGGTAAACAAAGTGTTGGAAATTTGAGTGAAATGGGGGGCTGTAAATCCTACAGAAACTGGAACGTAAAGATGAAGGTAATTCATAGCAAACTCTCTCATATAACTAATATTAAATGAGCCGTTGATAGGTTCTAAAATATTCATTGAGATAAAATTTTTTGTAGATAATAAGTCTTTTACTTTCGCATCATGAATACTATCGTAATTAACTCGTGGGCTCCTATACTCATTATATACAACCATTGGTTGAGGTGTTGGTTGAACAACTGGTGTTGGGGTTTCTGCTGTGATGACTTCATGAACACCATTTTGATAAATGATTAAGGCTACTTCTTTTTTAGCAATGGTTATTGTAGGTCCGTCTTGATAGGTAAAGAGTTTGTATTTAATTTCAGTGGGGTTGATTTCTAAAATCTTTACCTCTAATTTGCTATTATCTCTTTTAAATAATTGGTCTTGAGCGTAGCCAACACTAGTTAAACAAATAAAAAAATAAAAAACGAACTTCTTCATATTCAGAGGGTTTAGATGTTAAACTAAAGGTACGGAAAATATTCATGAAAATTTCCCCTTTTTTTGAAACAAATGTTTGCCTAAACGTATTATATTTCTAAATTTGGCTAACTTTTTTAAAACCAATTTTCAACACAATATTATGAGCAAAATTAAAGTAGCCAATCCCGTAGTAGAATTAGATGGTGATGAAATGACTCGCATCATTTGGAAATTCATTAAAGACAAATTAATCGTTCCATACTTAGATGTAGATATTAAATACTATGACTTAGGAATGGAGTATCGTGATGAAACAAACGATCAAGTAACTATTGATGCTGCTGAAGCAATTAAAAAATATGGTGTAGGTATCAAATGTGCTACTATTACTCCTGATGAGGCTCGTGTAAAAGAATTTAACTTAAAGCAAATGTGGAAGTCTCCTAATGGAACTATCCGTAATATTTTAGATGGTACTGTTTTCCGTGAACCAATCGTTTGTAAAAACGTACCTCGTTTAGTTACTAACTGGACAGCTCCAATCATTGTTGGTCGTCATGCATTTGGTGATCAATATAAAGCAACAGATTTCATAGTGCCAGGAAAAGGTAAATTAACCATGAAATTTGAAGGTGAAGATGGAAAAGTAATTGAACACGAAATCTTCCAATTTAAAGGTGCTGGTGTTGCAATGGGCATGTATAACGTAGAAGAGTCAATCCGTGGATTTGCTCATTCTTGTTTTAACGTAGCGTTAAACAAAAAATGGCCTTTATATTTATCTACAAAAAATACCATCTTAAAAAAATACGATGGTCGTTTTAAAGATATTTTCGAAGAAATTTATCAAGCGGATTACAAAGCTAAGTTTGAAGCTGCAGGTATCGTATACGAGCACCGTTTAATTGATGATATGGTGGCTTCTGCATTAAAATGGAATGGAAACTTTGTTTGGGCTTGTAAAAATTATGATGGAGACGTTCAGTCTGATTCAGTTGCACAAGGTTTTGGTTCATTAGGTTTAATGACTTCTGTATTAATTACTCCAGATGGAACTATTATGGAAGCAGAAGCAGCTCATGGAACGGTTACTCGTCACTTCCGTGATCACCAAAATGGTAAACCAACTTCAACAAACCCAATTGCTAGTATTTTTGCTTGGACTCGTGGTTTAGAGTTCCGTGGTAAATTAGATAATAACCAAGAATTAATTAATTTCTGTCATGCTTTAGAACAAGTATGTGTTGAAACTGTTGAGTCTGGTAAAATGACTAAAGATTTAGCGGTATGTGCTCATGGTAATAAAGTTAATCATGGCGAGCACTATTTATATACTGAAGAGTTTTTAGATGCAATTGACCAAAATTTAAAAAAGAAGTTAGGGAAATAACTAATGAGCCAAGAATTATTTGATAGAGTAGAGGATGCCTTAAAAACGATTCGCCCTTATTTAGAGGCTGATGGAGGCGATGTGGAGTTGCTTGAAATAGCTGATGGAAACACAGCGATGCTTGAATTAAAAGGAGCTTGTAGTACTTGTAGTATGAGTCACATGACTATGAAAGCAGGTATAGAAGAAACGATTATGAAAGCAGTACCTGAAATTAAATCAGTTCAAGCAGTTCGAATATAATTCTTGAAAATACAAACATAAAAGTCCTATTCAGTTTTTGAGTAGGACTTTTTTATTAGTTTTAAATAGTTAAAGATTATCAGGCTGAGCGGAGTCTAAGCCTTAATGAAGAAGAATAAATTTATGTATCAAGTTCAAATTTCAAATAATCAAAATTCGTTAAATCAAATTATTGATTTGCGATACGCTGTTTTAAGACAGCCTTGGGATAAACCAAAAGATACGGCGACGGATGATTTAGAGTTGAGTTCTATCAATGCATATATTGAACAAGCTGGTGAAGTTATTGCTTGCGGACGATTACAAGATAATGACAACGGATTAGGTCAAATTAGATACATGGCAGTTCATCCTAATTATCAAGGAAAAGGTTTAGGAAAATTAATTGTTGCAAAACTTGAGGAAGAAGCTAAAGCTATTGGTTTAACAACCATTGAATTACAGGCTAGAGAAAATGCTTTAGAGTTTTATAAAAGCCAAGGTTATATGGTAAAAGAAACCTCTTTTAAATTGTGGGATATCATTCAACATTATTTAATGACAAAAGAACTTAAATAAATAGGAACGCGGATAACGCAGATAGAATGGATTAATACAGATTTTATTGATTCGTTATCCAACTCCGTAGGAGTAATATATCGGTAGAACTAAATAATATATTTAAAAAAGTGCCGTAGGTACGAAATGTCAAAGGCAGCATTTATTTAATTTTCATAAATGCTTCTAATTCATCTGTTACCATTTCAATTGAAATATCTTTAATGCACTTAAAATCTGGACATTGATTTGGGTTTGATACTCTGCTATTATTAGCGCTAAGCCATGAACTACAAGGCGCGCAAGATAGGCTTAATGAAACAATTTTATGTTTTGCTCCCATCCATTCATATCCATACAATTTAGGATTTGATGCGCCCCAAATTGTGAAAGTTGGTTTATTGAGAGCTACTGCGATATGCATCAATCCACTATCCAATCCAATGTAATAGTTTGAATGGTAAATAATTTCCATTACCTCGTTTAAATTGGTTTTGCCTATTAAAGAAATCACATTTGGATAATCTTTTGAATTAACAGCATTATTTAAATGAGTTTCGGTAGCATCTCCTAATAAAACTATAGTTGTATTTGAAAGGTGTTTAAATAAACGAAGCCAATTTTCAAAAGGCCAATTCTTGAAAGGAGCTTTATTATTTGCTGAACTAGCTTGAACAACAATATAGTTTGATGGAAGCTTAAAAGGATTATTTTGTTGAGGTTTATATTTTAAATTAAAATCTAAATCTTGCAATATTGCTTTTGTATTAAATAAATGCAGATGTTGCAAGGCATCGTGAGTATCTGTTTTAGGCTCAATAAAATGAATAGAGTTGGAACTTTGCACCGATGTAAATTCCTTGTAGTTAGTGTAAATCTGTTTGCCAAATAAAGTAGACAAAATAAGATGAGATTTACTAAACGAGAAATGGTTTAAAAAAACCGCATCAAACTTTCTTAAATTGAAAACAGAAAAGATAATGAGAGATAATTTATTTTTTTTAATCTCAATCGCATCAAATAAGTCAGTGTTTTCAAAAATAGATTCACAATCATAGGGAGAAGTAAATAAACCTGCGACTTTGAAGCCAGATTTTTTAAGTTCATTAATCAATGGCACAAGCAATATAGCATCTCCAACACCTGCCGAAAAAAACACTAAAGCTTGCTTATATTTGGTTGAACTCATTTAGTTTTCTCTAAAATAGATACATTAATTAAATCAATAGATTGTATGGTTTTGTTTGATTCGTGAATGAAGATGTAATTATTGATATAATCAATCTTGCCAAAATAATCTTTTGTATTAGTTAAGTGTGTTTTGTTCTCGTAGGAGAATAGTTGCGATTGTTTTTTTGAATAATAATAACATTGGTATCCTTTTACTTTAAATGATTCAAAAACACTTTCAATATTTATATTCTTATGATGTCTTTGTTCGATTTCAATAATTAAAGTAGGGTTATGTTTAGAGATAAAATTTTCTGCTCCTTTTAAAACAGATAATTCATGACCTTCCACATCAATTTTTATTACATCAGGAATGATATTTTTCTCTTTAGTAAAGTTGTCTAAAGTATCAGTGTTTACTTCATAAATAATCGCTTCAGTTTCATTATCTTCTTTATTATCAACTTCTAATGAACTTAAACAATTGTCAACCACACCGTTAATGATAGGAATTTTAAATTGATGTATGCCTTTGCTATCTGATAATGCAAGATTATTTACTTGGCAATTGCTAAATATGGACTGGAGTTGTTTGTTGAGTTTTTTCTCAGGCTCAAACAAATAAATGTTTTTAGGATTCACTAGTTTTTCGGCATAATAGGCATATTCGCCTTTATTAGTGCCAATATCAAAAAAAACAGAGTTCTTAGTTAAAAAGAATTCTAAAAGCAATAATTCAGCATCAAACTCAGAATTGGAGAGTGTTTTCCAATTTAAAGTTTGATAATGGGCAAATACTCGTTTTTTGATAAAACCAGGAGCTATAACTAATAATATGCCTTTTATAATTTGTCTCAATTTGCGCTAAAAATAATATGGATACAATATAAAGCAAATTTTACGGTTATGTAACAAGTCCACTAAAAATTCATATTTTTAGGTCACTGATTCAGATATAAGCTTGTTAAAAAACATCATATCCACTTTATTTACTAAAGGCTTTGTAGCTTTTATAAATTTCGCCATTTTATTAGTTTCTTGTCAGAAACTAGGAAGTGATATTAGGGGACAAGTAAGTTTATTGATATTTAATATTGCTATAGTTCAGATAGTAAATGAAATCTATACAGGTTATATATTAGTGTATTTTATTCCAAAGTATTCATTAAAGAAAATATATGCTTTTGGTATATTTTGGGCATTTATTTGCACTATACTTTGTATTTCAATAATGGCGGTGTTGTTTTTTGTTTTTGAATTAGGCACTGGAGATCACTGGATACATTTGATATTGTTATCACTCATTATTATTATTCACTCTTTTCACATGGTTATTTTGTTAGCCAAAGAAAGAATTAAGATGTATAATTTTTTGAACTTCTTCCAGCCAGCGTTGTTGCTATTAGTTTTATTAATTATGTTTTTTGTTTTTGAAGTGAGATCAATCAACAGTTATATCATTGCCTTATACGTCTCTTTCTCTGCTTCTATCATTCTTTCTGTTGCCCAAATAATAGACGTTTTCAAGCAGATGGATAATCATCATATTTTGTTTGAACCAAAGCGCATTATCGAGAATGGTTTTTATAATCAATTAGCTAATTTGTGTCACATGCTAAGTAACCGATACAATTTTTACTTATTAGGTAATACAATTTTAGTTGGTATTTATTCTAGTGCTACTTCATTAATCGAATCTGTTTGGATTATTAGCGGAAGTGTTTCACCAATAATACTAACCTATATCGCCAACGAAAAAGACCCATCTAATAATGCTAGACTAACTCTTCTTTTAGCTAAGATTTGTTTTTTATTAAGTTTATTTTGTGTGGTGGTTTTATATTTTATTCCAAGAGAGTTTTTTGTGTTCTTATTAGGAGAAGACTTTATTCACGTGAAAACAGTAATGTTATATCTTTCGCCTGGTATTTTATTGATAAGTTTTGCTACTATTATTAGTCATTATTTTGCAGGTTTAGGAAAACAAAAAATATTATTAATAGCAAATAGTTCTGGCTTATTAACTACTATTAGTACAAGCCGTTATTTGATTTCTAAAGATCAATTATTAGGAGCTTGCTTTGCTGCTAGTTTATCTTATTTAGTAGCTACTGTAATTTTAGTTTTCTTCTTTATAAAAGAAAACAAATTCAGTGTATTAGATCTATTGCGATTCAAAAAGGATTTTGAGTTACTTAAAAAGAGCTAATATTTCTAATGGAAAAGACTTATGCAAAGCAGGAAAAGCCTTAAAAAAATAATTACAATTTATCGATTAATTTAAAAGACAATAATTAGCTGTTTTCAGTTTTATTGTAGACGAGCTGATGAATTCATCATATGGGCTTTTGATTTTTGCACTTTTATAAGTATTTTTCTTTAATATTTATTCTACATAAATGTTAAAATACTTACATATGTAATAAAAGATTATATTTTTGCTATATAATATACTGTTTTATGCGTCTATTTTATTCTATTATTTCTGCATTTATTTTTATCGTTTTAGGAGTTGATAATCTTAGCAGCCAATCTTTAGTTTCGTATACAACTTCTAGAAGCACTGGAGTTACTTATGCATCTATTAATATCACTGGAAATGCATTTGATAGTTGGAGAAATACAACAAGCTTCACACAGGATGACAATCGTTCAGACTTTACAGATATAGGCTTTGATTTTTGGTTTAATGGCGTTAGATACACTCAGTTTTCAGTTTCAACTAATGGGTTTATAGATTTTTCCACTTCAACTGATGATGGAGGGCCAATTGGAGATGATTTTGGCTATGTAAATAGTGCTTTTACTTCAAATATTGTAGCAAACTCTACTAATCCAGCAATTGCGCCTTTTTATGATGATTTAATGGCTCAAGGAGGCACATCGGCATTAGGAAATAGTATTAAATATGCTTTATCTGGGGCGGCACCAAACAGAACATTAACAATAGAATGGATAAATATGGCAGTGTATGGAAATACATCTCCAAGTTTAAATTTCCAAGTTAAATTAGTTGAGAGTTCAGGTGTTGTTTTAATAAACTACGGCACAATGAATACAGGGACTCAAGTATTTTCTTATTCGATGGGTTTAAATGGTCAGATATTAAGCGCACCCCCTACTTCTGCTCAATTAAAAGAATTGCAAACTGTTAATTCTAATACATTTAGCAACACGGTTCAAAATAATTTGTCGGCGATGCCAGCAGCTAATTCACAATATATATTCACACCTCCTGTTCCAACTGGTGCATCTGGAACCGTTTCATTTTCTGCTGTTACTCAAACGGGTATGACAATTAATTGGCCAAATTGGGCAGCTAATGAAGTAGGATATGTGTTATATAATTCTACAGATAATATAAATTTTAATTTTGTTTCACAAACTGTCGCAAATGCCGTTAGTTATGCCGCAACAGGGTTATTGCCTAGTACTACCTATTATTGGAGGGTCTACGCGGTTACAGAAGGATGTTTAAGTTCGGCATTAATAGGAAGTCAGACCACTTTATCAGGAGGGAATAAAATTTCCATCACATCTGGTATGTGGAATACGGCAACCACTTGGTCTCCAACTGGTGTGCCATCAACTGCTGATAATGTTACTATTGCAAATGGACATACTGTAACAATTAATGCTAATTCTTCTTGTAATAATTTAACTGTTGGACAAGGGATTTCTGGTATCTTATCAATTGGTAATAATAATACAGCACGAGTAATTACTGTAAACGGAAATGTAACTATAAACTCAGGAGCAACATTTAGCGTTAATCCAGCCTCAAATATTACTCATAGTATTACAATACCAGGAGATATTATAAATAATGGAAGACTAGATTTTGCGTCTGATGCTTTAAGTTTATGTGATGCGACTTTTACAAAAAATGGTAATCAAACTATTTCAGGGTCAGGTGGTTTAACATCTTTCAATATTATGACCTTAAATATGGGGAGTTCTGTCAATAATATTTTAGATATCCAAACACCAAGTTTTACTGCGCCAAATGATTTTTTAAAATTAAATTTTGGAACATTTAAATTATCTACATCTGGGGCTTCTACAATTACTCCTTACACAATAGCTGCTACTATTCCACAAAAGGGGGGTATTTGGTTAAATTCGGCCTCTTCTACAATTAATAATTTAGCAACTCTAACAATGTATGGCAACCTAACTGTATCAAATGGTATTTTTAATGTTGGAAATGCTGTAAACGAGGATCTTTTATCTAATGGAGGCTATTTAACGATTAGCGGTGGAACATTAAATATTGCTAGTAAATATTATGCTGTAGGTATTAATAATCTTTCGAAATTTACAATTTCAGGAGGAAATGTTATTGTACCAAGCATAGGTTCAACAAACACAACCATTGCTCCGTTTCAAATTGCAGGCGCAGGATCTCAATTCAATATGAGTGGCGGAAGTTTAATTATACCTAGAGAAGGTGGAGCGGGGGCTCAAAATTTAGGATTTGTGAACACGGGAACGAGTGGGGGAAGTGTAACAGGCGGAACTCTTCAAATAGGAAGCTCAACTTCGCCAGCAGCACAAATAATACAAATTAATACAACATTTTCCATTGGAAGTCTTTTAGTAAATAGTGCTAATGTTAATACATCTTTATTAACTAATTCTTTAAACGTTATTAATGATGTTGCAATTAATACAGGAACATTAACAGCCAATAATTTAGGCATATCTCTTGGAAAAAATTGGACTAATAATGGGGGGTTGTTTGTTCCAGGGTCTAATGCCGTTAATTTTATAGGCGCAACTGCTCAAACAATTTTTAAATCGGGCGGAGAAACATTTAATAACATCAGTTTTTCTAATGCAGGAACTAAAACACTTTTAAGCGCTATTACAGCTAGTAATGTAGTCGTTAACTCAGGTTCTAATTTAGATGTTAATACGACTAATAATCAAATAACAGTGAGAGGGAATTTTACAAATAGCGGTAGCTTTAACGCTCGAAGAGGATTAGTGTTTTTGAATGGAACCGTTGCTCAAAGTATTGGAGGGACAAGTATTACTGACTTCTATAATTTAACTTTAAATAATAATGCAGGGGCAAATATTACTAATGCTGAAAATTTAATAGGAACATTAACCTTAAATAATGGAACATTTAATACAAATGCCCAAGTTTTCACAATGGTTTCTACAGCTAGCAATACTGCTCGAATAGCACAAATTACAGGCACTGGAGATATTATAGGAAATGTTAAAGTTCAAAGATATGCACCAGGAGGTTATACAGGTTGGGCTTTATTAGGAACGCCAATTTCTTCAGCATTGACCCTTCAGGATTGGGATGACGATATGCCTATAAGTTGTAGTTCCTGTCCTGATGGAAGTGCAGGAGGCTTTTTATCAATTTATCACTATGACGAGACAGCAGTAGGTTCTTATTCGGCAGCTTCTGCATATATTCCTTTATCTTCAATAACAAATCCTATTATTCCTAATAGAGGATACTGGGTTTATTTAGGAACTGGATTTACTAATACAAGTCCTATTACTATAGATGTGACTGGAACTGTTAGGAAATTTAATAATACAATTCCTCTTACAAAAACAAACACAGGGTCTGCTAGTGATGACGGATGGAATTTAATACACAATCCTTATCCATCAGCTATTTCATGGAGTGCTTTAAGAAACGGTAATGCAACTGTTGATAATGCTATTTATGGATATAATGCTGATTTAAATGGAGGATTAGGTTCAAATGTTGCATATGTTAATGGCATTAGTAGCCCAGCTATTGGCGCTGGAGGCATTAGTGACACCATTCCTATGTGCCAAGGGTTTCAAGTACATTGTACTGCGTCTGCAACATTAACCGCACAAGAGTCAAATAAAATTGCTGGAAACCCAACGTTTTTAAAAATGAATCAAAGCACTCAAGTGGCAACAACTCAGCAACTTTTAAGATTGCATCTTAATGGACCAAATTCACTTCGAGATGAAACTGTTTTGTATATACAACCAGGTGCTACAAGCAATTTTGATGTCGAGTACGACGCTATTAAACTTGCCGGCCAAGACCCTTCAACTTCAATGATTTCAATGTTAAATGGAATGGATGAATTTCAGATTAATGGAATTAGTCCAATTACGTCTTCATACAGTGTGGCGGTTAAAACAACAACAGGCGTTAATGGAACTTACACAATAAGTTTAGCTAATTTTAATTCATTTCCAACAGGAGCATGTATTTCGTTGTATGATTCTTTTAATGGAACTACAACAGATTTAAAAACTAGTAATTATGTATTTAACTTAAATTCGTCTGCAACTAATGCTCGTTTTATTTTAAACATTACTATAAATCCATTAGATATTACTACAAATGCGTCTCAACCTAATTGTATTACACCAAACAATGGTGAGATAACTGCTATAGGAAATAACTCTGGTCCATGGAATTATTTTTGGAAAGATGGAAATGGGACAACTATTAAAACTTCATTAAATAAAAGTACTGCGGATACAATTTCTAATTTAAATGGTGGAAATTATTCTTTAGAAATAAATACTGTTGGGCAATGCGATAATCGTGACTCTGTTTTTACAATTGTACCAGTTGAAATTGTTTCAGCTCAGTTCTCATCAATAGATACAACTTATTTATCAAGTGGAGCAAATATTATTTTTAATAATAATTCAACAAATGCAGTAAATACTAATTGGAACTTTGGCGATGGGATTGGTTTTTCTTCGAGTTATAGCCCTTCGTATAATTATTTAGCCGCAGGAATATATACAGTAAGTTTAATTGCCACTAGTAATAGTGGATGTTTAGATACAGCATACAAATCAGTAGTTGTTATTGCTGATGTCACTGGATTATCTGCGCAAAATATTATTGGCTCCTTAATGCTTAAAACATTGGATCAAAACGAATTTTTATTAGAAGGAATTGTAAATGAAGAATCTAATTTGGATTTTAAATTATATGATGCTTTAGGAAAATTAATTAAAGATTTTGGGAATTTTAATTCAGAGGAGATTCATCTTCCTTTAAATTTGAAAGAGTATAAAGTCGGAGTTTATTATTTAAATATTATTGGAACGAAAAACAATAAAACAATAAAATTACTAGTTAAGTAAATAATAAAATTTGTTTAATAATATATTGAATAATGGTAATACTTGATGTTACTATAAATGCCCACATAACCCATTTCCCTCCATTTTCGTGTTTTACTTTTAATTGTATAAGTAGTAAAATAACTGTAATAATAAATGGAATTAATGCTACATGATATTGAAGAGATTCTATAATATTTCCTTTTAATAAGGATATTAAACTTCGTTGCATACCACAGCCTGGGCATTCCATCCCAAAATGTGATTTAAAAAAACACGGAAACAAATGATGCTCTAACCAATCAATCATAGTATAACAAATAAAAAATGCCTTTGCTTTTAACAAAGGCATTTTAAATTAAAAATTTTCGATTAATGTTGCCCCATCATTTCCCAAGGCATAGCGCTAAATGCAGCCCCAATAAATGCAAATACAACAATAACATAAATAACCATTAATGCAGATAAACATAAGCCAATAATGGCACAAACTCTACCAGCCTTTAAGTTGTTATATGAAGAAATTGTATAATTACTTGGATTTGCTTTGTATAGTGCCATCGCTTTATTTCCTAAAACTAATGCGATAATTCCGCATGTTAATGCAACAACACCATAACACCAGCATAAAGCAATAGAGATAATTCCTAAAACTAACACCGCACCAGAATTAGGAACAGATACTTGACCAAATTGGTTGTTGATAGGTTGGTTTACATTTTGTCCTTGTTGAGAACCTTGATTTGAAAAATTGTTTTCTTCCATAATATATTTTTAAGCTAAGATATAAAAATTAATAATAGTTAATAAAAAAGCGACAAAAAACTAGAACTTTTATAGAATCCCTTCGTACAATCACATAAGTTGCTTTTAACCCCTTAAATAACAGCAATTATTTATTAAAAAAACAAACAACCATATGAAATCAATTACAAACTCTTCAAAACCTACTTACTATGAAAACTTTTTTATTAACCACAGCACTGCTGGTGGCTCTTTTGAGTGCACAAGTGTTTGCACAAGGAGTCAACTCCAACTCTCCGATTGATAGCCTAGCTAATTTCAATCAGCAACAATGGACCAATTTTTATTGGTCAAATCACACAAGTGTAAATGAACTACCTGAATTCATTTACGCACAACAACGAGAATACATTAAACATACGTTTTATCCCACGCAACGTATTTCAGGTATCAACCCAATCCCACAACAAGCTTGTACTAATATTGATTTCGAATCTGGAAATCTTAGCGGCTGGAATGCAACTACAGGCTATAATCCATTATATAATGCAGCAGGATGCTGTCAAAATGCTGGAGGTGCACAAGTAGTTACTTCTGGAACAGCACAAGATGCATGTGGCGCCTTCCCAATGGTTGCAGCAGGTGGAAATTTTTCAGTAAGATTAGGTAATAATGGAACGGGAGGGGTAGCAGATAGATTAGAGCAAACATTTGCTGTAAGCGCATCAAATGCAAACTTCACCTATAGATATGCTGTTGTATTTGAAGACCCTGGACATACTCTAGCTGATCAACCAAAATTTGAAATAGAAATGTTGGATTCAAGTGGAGCGCAAATACCTTGTACTTATTATAATGTAGCAGCTGGTCAAAATATACCAGGCTTTGTTAACTCTCCAAATTGTGCAAACGTAGTTTATAAACCTTGGACTAATGTCAGCGTTGATTTAACTAGTTACATAGGACAAAATGTAACCATTCGTTTCACAACTTACGACTGTTCATTAGGAGGACATTATGCATATGCATATATAGATGGAAGTTGTACTGCATTACAACAAGCTATTTCTGATACCATTTGTGTAGGACAAACTAAAACACTATGTGCGCCAACAGGTTATGCTTCTTATGTTTGGAGCGGTTCATCAGTGGCTGGCCAATCAACGCAATGTGTGGTGGCTACAAATTCTGGAAACTATTCTGTTCAAACAACACAAGTAACTGGATGCCCTGGCCCTGTGTTTAATTATTTTCTATATAATCATCCAACTCCTAATGCAAACTTTAATGCTGGAAGTTCAACAAATAATTGCGGTTTAACTATCAATTTTAATAATACCTCAAGTATGTCTTCAGGAACAATTACTACTTATAATTGGAATTTTGGAGATGGCAATATATCTTCTTTAGAAAATCCTAGTCATACATATTCAAATGCAGGAACGTATAGTGTAACGTTAATTGTTGGTTCTCCTCATGGATGTTACGATACAACTATGAATGTTATTACAGTTAATCCAGTTCCATCAGTAGTTTTTAATTTCAACAATGGTTGTCAGTTTGCGCCAGTTTCTTTTGCTGAGAATAGTAATATTCAACAAGGAGTGATTAATCAATGGAATTGGACTTTTGGTGATGGAAATTCATCTACTAATCAAAATCCTACACATACTTATGTAAGTTCTGGAACATATACAATAGGATTAACAATTACCAGTAATTTTGGTTGCACTGCTAGTCAAACTCAAACCATTACAATTTCTGATAAGCCAGTTGCAAATTATATTACAACTCAATTGTCGGCTTGCACACACACAATTGGTTTTATAAATACAAGTAATATTACTACAGGAAGTATTACAAATAACAATTGGAATTACGGTGATGGCAATACAGCAACTACGCAAAATGGCTCTAATACGTATGCAAATACAGGAACATATAATGTTCAATTAATTGTAACTAGTAATATGGGCTGCACAGATACAGTGGCATATCCAGTTACCATAAGCCCATTGCCAATTGCTGCTTTTTCTGCAAACAATGTATGTTTAAATAATGCTACTACTTTCACTAATTCATCATCTGTAACTAGTGGATTTATAACCTTCACTAATTGGCAGTTTGGAGATGGAAATCAATCAACGTTAACTCAACCAAATTATCAATATTTAAGCCCAGGAACTTACAATGTGACTTTAAATATTACAACTAATTCAAATTGCAGTAATAGTGTAACACATCAAGTAACCGTAAATCCTTTGCCAAATGTTTTATTTACTGCTAATAATGTATGTGAAGGAAATAACATAAATTACATAAATAATTCTAGCATTTCTAGTGGTAGCATTTCAAATTATGTTTGGGATTTTAATTCTGATGGCACACCAGATAACACGAATCAAAATGCTAGTAATTTATTCAATATTCCAGGAACTTATAATACTCAATTGATGGCTATTTCAAATTTAAATTGTGTAGCAAGTTATTCTTTGCCTGTAACAGTTTATCCTAAACCAATAGCTCAATTTAGTTCAGTTCCCGCTTGTCAAGGAGTAGCAATTACTTTCACTAATCAATCTACTATTACATCTGGCACAATTGTAAATTATAATTGGTTATTTGGAGATAATACAACGAGTACAGGAAACAACCCATTACATTTATATACTGGTTTTGGAACTTATAATGTAACGCTTACAGCAACAAGTAATTATAATTGTGTGAATACGGTAGTACAAACAGCAACTATTCATCCTAAGCCAAATGTAAACTTTATGTCTACTATTACTTGTTTAAACCAAGCTACTCAATTTAATAATCAAAGTAATATCATAACTGGTAGCATTATCAAGTATAGATGGGATTTTGAGAATAATGGTACTATTGATGATTCAACAGCAAACCCTAGTTATATTTATCCAATTGCAGGAACTCAGCAAAGTCGTTTAGTAGCTATTTCAAATTACAATTGTGTGAATCAAAACATAAATCCAGTGATTGTACATTATAATCCAGTAGCACAATTTTCAGCACCTTCTACTTGTTTGCCAGCAAACACTCAGTTTAATAATCTTTCTACTAGTGTGGATGGTGTGATTACTTCATATGCTTGGGATTTTAATGGGGATAATTTAATAGATAATAATCAGCCTAATCCACAATACATATATACACAGGTTGGAAATTACGGCGTGAAATTAGAGGTGCAAACACAATACGGATGCGTTAATACGATTATCAAATCGGTGTATGTAAACGCTACTCCATCTGCTGTATTTACTGCTCAAAATAAAGTTGGTTGCCCAATATTGTGTGTGAATTTTGTAAATAATTCAACCATTGGAAATGGAACAATAGTTACAAATCAATGGATATTTGGAGATGCTTCTTCGCCAAATTATAGTCAAAATCCTACACATTGTTATTCAACAGGAATTTATAATGTTACTTTAAAAGTAGTGTCGGATAGTGGTTGTGTAAATAGTTTAACCATTCCAAATTTAGTAACGGTTTATCCAACTCCAGTAGCTAATTTTAATGTCACTCCATCGGAAGTTGAAATTACAATGCCTTTAATAGAAGTAGAAGATCAGTCTACAGGCGCAACTACTGTAAAGTATATTTTTGATGACGGTACTATAAAAAACACAAGAGATTTTAATCACACCTTTAATACTAATGATGCCAAAACAGTTTCTATTATGCAAACTGTGAAAAACGAGTATGGATGCAGAGATTCTATAGTTAAATTAATTCGAATTAATCCTGCTTATGCTCTTTATATTCCAAATGCTTTTACACCAAATAGCGATGGGTTAAATGATGGTTTTAAAGCGCAAGGAATTGGTATTGCCGATTTTAAAATGCAAGTATTTGATAGATGGGGAGCTTTGGTTTTTGAAAGTAATGACATAAATGATAGCTGGGATGGCAGTATTAATGGAAAAGGTGATTCAGAAACGACAAAACAAGATGTGTATGTATGGAAGGCTCAAGTAATTGATGTTTTGAAGCAGCAACATAGTATGGTAGGTCACGTTACTTTATTAAAATAATGTCAAAAAGGCATGGAAAACTATTTGGATTAAAGTTTGATTATTTTGGGTAACAAAGTTACTTTAGTAATTCAAAATTTATAAACCCCGTCTGCCGACAGGTAGGCTTAAAAAACAAAATAAAATGGCATTAGAAATAACAGATGCAAACTTTGAAGAGTTAGTATTAAAATCAGACAAACCTGTATTAGTAGATTTTTGGGCAGAATGGTGTGGACCTTGCCGTATGGTTGGACCAGTAGTTGAAGAACTTTCTACTGAATATGCTGGAAAAGCAGTAGTAGGAAAAGTTAACGTAGATAATAATTCTGGTATTTCAGCGAAATACGGAATCAGAAACATTCCTACTTTATTATTCTTCAAAAACGGAGAAGTAGTAGAAAAACACGTAGGTGTTGCTGCTAAAAACATCTTAGCTGGTAAGTTAGATTCTCATATGTAATCTTGCCCAATTAAAAATTTAGTCCGTTTGCTATAAGCAAACGGACTTTTTTTATGTTTTATAATTTTATTAAAACTATTTAGTATTTTTTTTTATCAGCTGATTAATAGTTGCGAAATGTTAAAATCAAGCCTTAATACTTTGTTTAACTCATTATAATCAAGGGTTTACAGTTTGATAACCTTGACTTAATCATTTTATTACTTTTTGGCACTAGGTTTGCCTAACAATAAGTAATAAAAACAGAAATTATGAAATAGCCACGTTTGTTTTTAAATCCAAACACATTAATTAAAAAATGGCTATAGCATATGACAATTAAAAACAAATAATTTATACGTATGAATACAACGCAAGCAATGATCATATTAACTAACGGGATTAGAAAATATGGCACCATCATAAATGGAGAACACGAGGGAAGAATTAAATTTATTCCAGCTACCGAAATAGTAGCATTAGATGAAAATCAATTAGCAAATTTAATCGAACATATTCCTGTATCTAATATTTATTCGATTGATACATTTTTGAAATAAATTTTTTGAACTCAATCATAAAAAAATCCTCATCATTTATTTGGTGAGGATTTTTTGTTTCTATCTATTTAAAGACGCCTTCAATTTGCGCTGTGTGATGCATGCCGTGCCAAGCATATAATTGAACCACTTCGCCTAATGTATATTGCTTGTTATATTCAGGATGAACATAAGTCCTCTTAAAATCGCTTTCGCTCATGTGTTTTAATAAATTAGAAAAACGATTTTGCACTCCTTCAAAAATAAATAACGAGTCTTGCAAAGAAGCTGTTTTGTAATCAACAGAATCTGCCCAAGCATTTTGATTGTAAGGTTGAATTGTTGGATTGTCTTGTGTTAATGTATGCTTCACTCTAATCCACATATTCATATGCGAATCCGCTAGATGATGCACAATTTGTCTAACAGTCCAACTTCCCTCACGGTATTTTAATTCTAGTTCTTCTTCGTTTAAGGTTGTTACTCTTTGTCTTAATCGTAAAGGAGCAGATTCAATCATTAAAATAGAATGATACAAAACCTCTTTTGTAAATTCAAGATTTTGAGCTTTTCCAATTGGATATACTTTTGGGTCTAATTCTTCAGTCATTGTTTTTTGTTTTAAATAAAAAAGACAGATTAAAAATTAACCTGTCTTTTATCTTGTGTCATTAATCGTTTATCTTTTAAATATGTAAAGCACGTTTTCCAGTAGCATCTAAAGCAGCCTCTTTTAAGCTTTCAGTAAATGTTGGATGCGCGTGACTCATACGAGAAATATCTTCAGCACTTGCTTTGTATTCCATAGCTACAACAGCTTCTGCAATCATATCAGCAGTACGAGGACCAATCATATGAACTCCTAAAATTTCATCAGTTGTTTCATCAGCTAATACTTTCACAAATCCGTCTGTATCCATACTTGCACGAGCTCTTCCACTTGCTTTGAATGGGAAAGAACCAACTTTGTATTTGATACCTTTTTCTTTTAATTGCTCTTCTGTTTGTCCAACAGCTGCAACTTCAGGCCAAGTATAAACAACACCAGGAATTAAATTATAATCAATATGTGGTTTTTGTCCAGCTAATTGCTCAGCAACAAATACACCTTCTTCTTCTGCTTTGTGAGCTAACATCGCACCAACTACTACATCACCAATTGCATAAATATTATCAGCGCTAGTTTTTAAATGTTTGTCAACTTCAACACGTCCACGCGCATCTAATTTAACACCTGCTTTTTCTAAGTTTAATCCTTCAGTATATGGTTTACGACCTACAGCCATTAACACATAATCACCTTTTAATTCAACTTTTTCTCCTTTGCCATTATCAGCAGTAACGGTTACTTCTTTACCTTTAGTAACAACGCTTTCTACTTTGTGTTTCATGAAAAATTCTACTTTCAAATCTTTCTTCATTACGCGTTGTAATTCTTTTCCTAAACCAGCATCCATTCCTGGAATTAAGCGATCCATGAATTCAACCACAGAAACTTTAGCACCAATACGAGCGTATACGCTTCCTAATTCTAATCCAATAACGCCACCACCAATCACAATTAAGTGTTTAGGGATTTCGGTCATTTCTAATGCTTCTGTAGAAGTAATGATGCGTTTTTTATCTACTTCAATTCCTGGTAAAGAAGATGGTTTTGAGCCAGTAGCAATAATTGCTTTTCCTGTTTCAATTTGTTCTTTCGTTCCATCCGCTTTAGTGATGTTAATTACTGTTTTAGATTCAAAACTTCCAACTCCAGTATAAACCGTAATTTTATTTTTCTTCATTAAAAAATTGATGCCATCGCAAGTCATTTTCACAACACCGCGCTTACGCTCAATCATTTGCTTTAAATTTACTTTTGGTGCTTTTACTTCAATACCATGCTCTTCAAAGTGATTAACAGCATTATAGTAATGCTCAGATGAATCTAATAATGCTTTTGAAGGAATACAACCTACGTTTAAGCAAGTGCCTCCTAAAGTTGGGTATTTTTCAATTAAGGCAGTTTTCATTCCTAATTGTGCACAACGAATAGCTGCAACATATCCTCCAGGACCAGAACCAATAATGGTTACATCAAATTTTTCCATATATAGTGTTTTGTTTGTGTTTTAAATTTTAACGACCCAAATTTACGAATAATTAAGACTTCTTAAAACGTAATATTTGGCTCCAAATAAATAGTAAAATTGCTAAAATTGAAGAAGAATAAGAGATAATGTCGCCAAATTTCACAAATAAGGTTTGTTTATCATTTGGAGTCATGTTTTTACTTATAACTGCTGGTTCCCAGTAAGTTGTAGCTTGTTCAATATCCCCATAAGGAGTTACAAAACATGAAATTCCAGTATTAGCACAGCGTGCAATTTCTCTTCGAGTCTCAATAGCTCTTAATCTTGAGTACGCTAAATGTTGTTTATGGCCAGGAGTATTTTCCCACCAGCCATCATTAGTAATGATGAAAATTAAATTGGCGCCATTTTCTACATAATCAGCCACATAATCCGAATAAGCGCTTTCGTAGCAAATCACTGGTGCAATACCAATTGTTTTATGGTGACTGAAAAAAACTGCGCGTTCATCTTGAATTCCTAAACTTCCCATGGTACCACCTAAATCAATAGCTAAGCTTTCTAGTGGTTTAAACAATGTTGGAAATGGCATTCTTTCTACACCTGGTACTAATTTAGATTTGTGATAATAAGAAATACCTTCTTTATTTAATTGTAATCCCGTATTAAAAACATCATAGTAATCTCCTGAATTACCATCTTTTCTAGCAGTTGAGCTTGGCGTATCATTCGGACTAAAAATGTTATACGTTGTTGCTCCAGTGACGATTGTAATATTTGGATATTTTTTAATGATGCTATCCATTAAAAAATGAAGTGAGAATGATTCGTTTTCTCTTCCTTCAATAAAACTTTCAGTTAAAAATGTTTCAGGTAATACTAAAAAATCAACAGTAGAATCTAGCTTACCTTTAATTTGAAATAGCAAATTACGAAGTTGATCAGCAGGTGCTGAATTAAATTTATCATTGTAAGGATCAATATTTGGCTGAACAACCAATGTTTTATTTGTTCCAGAACTATTTCGTTGAGTGATACTAATAGATAAAATAATATAAGACAAAGCAATAGGAATAAGTAATGCACCTACTGGTTTTAAAATTGATGGAATAGAGTAAGATTTATTTTTAATGAGTTTGTAAATCAAAATATTTACTATTAATACCCATAAGCTACCTCCTGAAGTTCCTGTAAATTCATACCATTGAACCCAATTATGATTAAATGCAAATGCATTTCCTATTATTAACCAACTCCAAGTTAAATCCCATAATGTATGACCATATTCGTATCCTAACCAAATTGGAATTAGTAACCAAATTGCCCAAGGCTTATTGATACGTTGTTTTAAGTTGTACCAAACCATAAATGCAACACACATAAAAATTGGATTACAAATAATAGCCATAGCAGCGCCTCCAAACGAAGCGTAATAAATCCACCAGGTTACACAAATATTCCAAATAAAAAAGCTGAGGTAAACAGCACCTATCAACTTTAGCTTTTTCTTTTTAATGGTTTCGGAGTTTGAAGTAAAGTCTTCAATAAAAAATAAGGGAACCCATGCAAAGAAAATTAAAACTGTAGAAGGAGTAAACCAACCAGCACTAAATAAAAGTCCACTTAAAATTGATAATAAAAGAAATCGTGTTTTTTGTAACATGGGTTAAATATAAATAAAAAGTCCGACCCAATTAGGACGGACTTTTTTGATGCTGAATAACTTAACACTATTCTATATCTAAATCATTTCCATTTGTTTTTAATAATTCTTTATCGCTTAGTTTACCTTGTGGTAATGAATTATCTAATTCTGTCTTTTCCATTTTTTGTTCAGTTTTTGGTTGCTGTGTTTTTTTAGAATCAGAATTATTTTCATTTAAGCCTTTTCTGTATCCATAGTCTTCATCACTACTTGATGTATTCGGTTGAGTAGAACCATCGTTTGGATTACTTTTTCTATAATACGGATTATTTGGGTCGCTGTATGGATTTGGATAGCCATCTCCTGCAAATCCATCATCATAGCCGTATGAATTATTAAAGTAACTTAAGGTATTCCAAGCTAAGAATCCAGCACGTTCAGCATGATTTAAAGCTCCAGCATAATCTCCCCAAAAATATAATTGCTTTGCGTATTGTTGATGTCTGATAGCTTTTGCTAACCATGGAGAATATATATCATTCCAATCCGAAAACTGTAAAGCTTGTCTAATAACATTAGCTGACTGACGAATAGATCCTCTTGCGGCTTTTTTTACATTGTAATAATTGTTGTAACCGTAACCATAGTAGTTGTTTGGCCCATAATAGTTTGGATATCCTCCAATATGAACTGTTACATTACCACCCCAAGGCCCATGCCCGTGATGACTTCCTCCCCATCCATGTTTTTGGTTTTTGTTGCTATTATTTTGTGTTTGTTGAGGTTGATTATGAGATTGTGGTTGATTCCCATTATGGCTTCTTTGTGCGCTTAAATTCAAACTAATAATTACTGTACAAATAGTAGTTAATGTTTTAAGAGAGGTTTTCATGATTTTAAATTTTAATTGTTTGTAGTACTATTTTCAATGGACGTGCCAAAACATTGTATTTAACAGAACTTTACAATTACACTTTGTATCTGGTAGGTTTTTGCCAATAAGTGGTAAAAATTTACTTAGAACTTTCTAATTAATCTACTCTCTAGCTAAAAAATGTATCTTTATGCACTAAAAATTAACTTGTGAAATTTTCGCTTCTTCATAAAGACAAACAAACAAAAGCCAGAGTTGGTGTTATTGAAACTGACCATGGTCAAATACAAACTCCTATTTTCATGCCTGTTGGCACTGCCGCTACTGTAAAAGCAGTTCATCAGCGAGAATTAAAAGACGATATTAAAGCTCAAATAATATTAGGAAATACTTATCATTTATATTTACGACCAGGATTGGAAGTTTTAGAAAACGCTGGCGGATTGCATAAATTTAATGGTTGGGATAGACCAATTTTAACAGATAGTGGAGGTTATCAAGTATTTTCATTAGCCAATTCTCGTAAATTAACCGAAGAAGGAGCAACCTTTAAATCACATATTGATGGGAGCAAACATTTGTTTACACCAGAAAGAGTGATGGATATTGAGCGAACCATTGGAGCTGATATTATGATGGCATTTGATGAGTGTACTCCATATCCATGTGATTATACTTATGCCAAAAATTCCATGGGATTAACACACCGTTGGTTAGATAGATGTATAACTCGTTTCAATGAAACGGAACCAAAATATGGTTATTCTCAAGCTTTATTCCCAATAGTACAAGGTTCTGTTTATAAAGATTTGCGAGTACAGTCAGCTGAGTATATTGCTTCTAAAAATGCGGAGGGAAATGCGATTGGCGGATTATCAGTTGGCGAACCAGCTGAAGATATGTATGAAATGACGGAATTGGTTTGTAATATTTTACCGGTTGATAAACCTCGTTATTTAATGGGAGTTGGCACACCAGTTAATATTTTAGAAGGCATTGCTTTAGGGATAGATATGTTTGATTGTGTCATGCCTACTCGTAATGCGCGTCATGGTTTATTATTCACGCAAAACGGTATTATTAATATCAAGAATGAGAAATGGAAAAATGATTTTTCTCCATTAGATGAAAAAGGAACAAGCTATGTAGATAGAGAATACTCAAAAGCATACCTTCGTCATTTAGTTCATTGCAATGAATTTTTAGGAGCACAAATAGCAAGTGTTCATAATTTGGCTTTTTATTTATGGTTAGTTACTGAAGCTAGAAATAGAATTATTGATGGTACTTTCTATGATTGGAAAAATAAAATGGTAAAACAATTAGCGCAACGCTTGTAAATTTAATTTGTCAGCCTGAGCGGAGTCGAAGGCAATTCAATTATGCTTAAAATACTAGATAAATACATACTTAAAAGATTTATAGGAACGTTTTTCTTTTCTATATCTCTTATGCTTTGTATTTTTATTGTGTTTGACATTTCCGAAAAATTATCAAATTTCATTTCCGAAAAAATTCCTATCAAAGAAATTATTTTTGATCATTACTTAAATTTTATTCCTTACTACGGAAATTTATTTAGTCCGTTATTTACGTTTATTGCTGTTATTTTATTTACCTCTAAAATGGCTTATAAAACAGAGTTTGTGGCCATTTTATCAAGTGGAACAAGCTTTAGAAGAATATTAAGACCGTATATGATTGGCGCAGGATTAATCACCTTAATGTCTCTATTATTAAATCATTTCATTATCCCTCGTTCAAATAAAGTACGTATTGGATTTGAGGATAAATACATTAACGAAGGATATAATACCGACGAAAGAAATATTCACAAGCAAATAGCCCCAGGAGTAACTTTATACATGGGTGGTTACGATAATTTTACTAATTCAGTTAACGAGATTTCAATCGAAAAAATTTCAAATAATAAGCAAACTGGCATTTTAAAAGCTGAGAGTATGAAATGGGATAGCGTTTCATCATCATGGGATTTAGTGAATGTGTTTGAGAGAGAGCTTATTTACGCGCCTTCTGACTCATTAAAGTCTTTAAAATCCAAATTTGTTTTTAAAGAAACTCACAAGTTTACTCCCTCAAAAAGAATTAAGATAGATTTTTCTCCAAAAGATATGATTAGGATGGAAAGTAAATTCGAAGTATTAAATTACTTTGAATTGAAAGAATTTATAATTCGAGAAAAAATAAAAGGCTCAAGTCGCGTAGAATTTTTTGAAGTGGAAATGTATAAAAGAACGGCTTTCCCTTTTGCTACTTTTATTCTCACTATTATAGGAGTTTCAATCTCTTCACGTAAAGTAAGAGGTGGGGTAGGTTTGCATATTGCTTTAGGACTTGTGATTAGTTGTATGTATATTTTATTTATGCATGTTTCAACCACTTTTGCTACATCAGGTCTTGCGCAGCCAATGGTGGCTGTGTGGATACCTAATATTTTATTTTCTTTTGTAGCCTTGTTTTTATATTCAAAATCTCAAAAATAATGATAGAATCGTTTAAGAATTATTTTAAACTACACCCACTTCGTACAGCCATTTTTTTAGGCTTAATTTTTAGGTTATTAGCTGCAATTTTTTCAAAAGGTTTTGGGTTTCACGACGATCATTTTTTAATTGTAGAAGCTTCTCAATCATGGGTGGATGGCGAAGATTATAATAATTGGTTACCTTCTGATAGCGACCCAAATCGCATTCCTCAAGGGCATAGCTTTTTATACGTTGGTTTGCATTTTATCATTTTCAAAACACTGACATTTTTTGGATTGACAGACCCTCAAGGTAAAATGTATGTTGTGCGTTTTATTCATGCATTATGGTCAATGCTAATTATTTATTATGGATTTAAAATAACGTATAAGCGTTCAAATCTAAAGGTGGCATCTTGGGTAGGGTTAACTTTGGCTATTCTATGGTTTATGCCTTTCATGAGCGTGAGAAATTTAGTAGAATTTGTTTGTATTCCACCACTTTTAATAGCTACTTGGCATATAGTAAAAAATGATTTTAAACTTACTGTAAAAGACGCTTTACTTGTGGGTATTTGGCTTGGAGTAGCGTTTTCTATTCGTTTTCAAACGATATTGTTCTCAGCAGGATTTGGATTAGCTTTATTGCTACTACGCTCATCTTTTAAAAGTATTGTTTTAATAATTCTAGGGTTTTTAGGAATCGCTTTTTTAACTCAAGGAGTTGTAGATTATTTTATTTGGCATAGACCTTTTGCTGAATTTACTGAGTATGTGCGTTACAATATTGAAAATGCAACTACATACGGAGCTAATGTTTGGCACATGTATTTCTCTATTATTTTAGGATTATTAATTCCGCCATTAAGTATATTTTTATTTTATGGGTATTTTAAAAATTGGAAAAAAGAAAGTATATTATTTTGGCCGTCCCTTTTCTTTCTAGCTTTTCATACTTATTTCCCTAATAAACAAGAGCGTTTTATATTGCCAATTATTCCTTTTGTAATTATTTTAGGCTTTATTGGACTCTTTCAAATCATTGAATATAAAGATTGGGCAAATAAAAAATGGTTTAAAAATTCAATGATATTCTGTGTGATTATTAATTCTATTCTACTTCCAGCGCTTACATTTTCATATTCTAAAAAAAACAGAGTAGAGGCTATGTGTTATGTAGCCCAAAAAGAAGATTTAAAAATGGTTATGATAGATGATTTTAATCGTGATGATTTTTTGCTACCACCACTTTTTTATTTAGGAAAATGGGGATCGACCATTGGTGTTACTAAAATAACGCCGCCAGACACAGCACTTAAAATATACAATAGTATGCAGCCCGATAAAAGACCTAATTATGTAGTGTTTATGCAGGCTGAGAATATTAATGCGAGAGTTGATTCACTTAGAAAAAGATTTCCAACACTACAGTATGAGGCAACCATTGAGCCTAGTTTCATTGATAAAACGATGCATTTTTTAAATCCAGTAAACGACAATCAAACCACATACATCTACAGAATTCGCTAATTCGACAAAAAATCCAAAAAATTTCTAAAAAAATCCAAAATAAATCTTGCAGGAAAGAAAATAATCTATACATTTGCAGCCCGTTATTTGAGGATGTGAGAGTATAAAAGGAGAGAGAGAAGTTTATTTAAAAAAAGATTAAATTTTTTTAAAATAAATTTGGTGGTTAGAAAAAGGATATGTACTTTTGCAGCCCGCAAATGAAAATAGCGGACGTTCATTAAGAGATTTATTAGTTAAGAGCTTTCGAGCGAAGAGACTAAAAGATATATTAAGTTAGTTTACTAACTAAGTTCTTTGAAAAAATTGAAACCAAAAAATGTAGCAGATAACTCTGAATAAGGAGTGTACATCTGAAGATAAGAGTAGTGATACTTTTATCATAATTACATGCTAGACCCTGAACAGACATTCCTAGATATGAATATCTAGATCAAATTACTTTTACAATGGAGAGTTTGATCCTGGCTCAGGATGAACGCTAGCGGCAGGCTTAATACATGCAAGTCGAGGGGCAGCACGAATAGCAATATTTGGTGGCGACCGGCGCACGGGTGCGTAACACGTATACAACCTACCTATAACAGGGGGATAGCCTTTCGAAAGAGAGATTAATACCCCGTAATAAATTGAACGGCATCGTTTGATTTTGAAAGCTCCGGCGGTTATAGATGGGTATGCGTCTGATTAGCTAGTTGGTGAGGTAATGGCTCACCAAGGCGACGATCAGTAGGGGATCTGAGAGGACTAACCCCCACACTGGTACTGAGACACGGACCAGACTCCTACGGGAGGCAGCAGTAAGGAATATTGGTCAATGGAGGCAACTCTGAACCAGCCATGCCGCGTGCAGGATGACGGCCCTATGGGTTGTAAACTGCTTTTGTACCAGAGAAAACCACCGTACGTGTACGGTGTTGATAGTATGGTAAGAATAAGCATCGGCTAACTTCGTGCCAGCAGCCGCGGTAAGACGAAGGATGCAAGCGTTATCCGGATTCATTGGGTTTAAAGGGTGCGTAGGCGGACTTGTAAGTCAGTGGTGAAATCTCTCAGCTTAACTGAGAAACTGCCATTGATACTGCAGGTCTAGAGTATAGATGACGTTGGCGGAATATGACATGTAGTGGTGAAATACTTAGATATGTCATAGAACACCGATTGCGAAGGCAGCTAACGAAACTATAACTGACGCTGAGGCACGAAAGTGCGGGGATCAAACAGGATTAGATACCCTGGTAGTCCGCACCGTAAACGATGATTACTCGTTGTTGGCGATATGACAGTCAGCGACCAAGCGAAAGCGATAAGTAATCCACCTGGGGAGTACGCCGGCAACGGTGAAACTCAAAGGAATTGACGGGGGCCCGCACAAGCGGAGGAGCATGTGGTTTAATTCGATGATACGCGAGGAACCTTACCTGGGCTTGAAAGTTAGCGACCGGTCCTGAAAGGGATCTTCCAGCAATGGCGCGAAACTAGGTGCTGCATGGCTGTCGTCAGCTCGTGCCGTGAGGTGTTGGGTTAAGTCCCGCAACGAGCGCAACCCCTATTGTTAGTTACCAGCGAGTAATGTCGGGAACTCTAACGAAACTGCCCGTGCAAACGGTGAGGAAGGTGGGGACGACGTCAAGTCATCACGGCCCTTACGTCCAGGGCTACACACGTGCTACAATGGTCGGTACAACGGGCAGCTACACAGCGATGTGATGCTAATCTCTAAAAACCGATCTCAGTTCGGATTGAAGTCTGCAACTCGACTTCATGAAGCTGGATTCGCTAGTAATCGCGCATCAGCAATGGCGCGGTGAATACGTTCCCGGGCCTTGTACACACCGCCCGTCAAACAATGGAAGTTGAGGGTATCTAAAGTCGGTAGCTGTAAGGCGCTGCCTAGGGTAAACTTGATAACTGGTGTTAAGTCGTAACAAGGTAGCCGTACCGGAAGGTGCGGCTGGAATACCTCCTTTCTGGAGAAGCGTCTAGCGCTAAATGTAACAGATAGAAACTCTTTTAGAAGGGTTACTGCTATTTTTTTGGAATCAATTTATTAACTGGAATTAAAAAAACAAAACCCAAAAACGAGCCAAGTGGGCTTTAATTAATGAGGTACGGACAATTAGTCGATGAGACAATTAGTTGATTTGAAAATGTAATTATCAAATTGTCAAATTGTCGAATTGCCAAATTAGAATAGTCCCGTAGCTCAGTTGGTTAGAGCACTACACTGATAATGTAGGGGTCAGCGGTTCAAATCCGCTCGGGACTACTTAACAACTCGACATTTTGGGGGATTAGCTCAGCTGGCTAGAGCACCTGCCTTGCACGCAGGGGGTCAACGGTTCGAATCCGTTATTCTCCACATTTTAATTCATAGGGTTTCAATTTAAAGTTTAAGGTCTTGAATCTTAAATCTTTCATCTTGAATCTGATGAAACCAGTTCTTTGACATATTGAGAAAGACACGAGAGCAAAACAGTGATGTTTTGTGATCAAATTAAACAAGTAAAAATATTATGATGCGTTAAGCATAACATAAGAAAGTAAATAAGGGCGCATGGAGGATGCCTTGGCTCTTGGAGGCGAAGAAGGACGTGATAAGCTGCGATAAGCTAGGGGGAGAGGCAAATACTCATTATATCCCTAGATTTCCGAATGGGACAACCCAGTATACTGAAGGTATATTATCCATCGATAAGATGAGAAGCAAACCCGCTGAACTGAAACATCTAAGTAGGCGGAGGAGGAGAAAATAAATAATGATTCCGTAAGTAGTGGCGAGCGAACGCGGAACAGCCCAAACCAGTGTTGTTACGGCAACACTGGGGTTATAGGACTACAATGTGGACTTATATTTTATAGTGGAACAGGTTTGGAAAGGCCGATCAAAGAGGGTGATAATCCCGTACACGACATAGAATATATACCTAGTAGTATCCTGAGTACTGCGGGGTCGGAGACGCCCTGTAGGAATTTGCCGGCACCATCCGGTAAGGCTAAATACTCCCAAGAGACCGATAGTGAACTAGTACTGTGAAGGAAAGGTGAAAAGAACCGTGAACAACGGAGTGAAATAGAACCTGAAACCATGCGCTTACAAGCGGTCGGAGCCCTTAAGTGGGGTGACGGCGTGCCTTTTGTATAATGAGCCTACGAGTTACTCTTCATTGGCAAGGTTAAGGACTTCAGGTCCGTCAACCGCAGCGAAAGCGAGTCTGAATAGGG
>DIHL01000028.1 GCA_002420145.1 Bacteroidetes bacterium UBA5697 | reverse complement strand
TAATTTATAATGCATATCCAACGAATAATTAAGTGTTGCATTTTCTTTTAAAAACAAATAAATGAGATATGCTTTTTGGTAACAATTAGTTGACGCTTCTTCTGTTGAATTAATAGAAGCATAATATTCTCCTTTTTCGTATACTAAATCTGCCAGCATTTTAAGCTGTTCATCGTTTAATTTCTTTTCTTGAGTTAATGTTTCAAGGAGTCTTTCGTTAGCTATAGATTCAACGTATTTAATTTCTAAGGCAGTATATTTTTTTAGTGATTCTTCAATGGCATCAGATAATTCAGGAAATAGCCCATCTTTTTTTAGCCCCAATAAAATGGCCATTACTTTACCAAATTCTTCAAATTGCTTTACTAAATAATCTCGTTTAAGCATTCTTAAGTGTTTCGATAATTGAAATGACTTGAGGAATTAACGCGGTGCGATTATCATTTGTGATAACAGCATTGGCTAATGGTGTTTTTTGTTCATCAGTCCATTGAGCTTGCATGCGCTTTTCAATCTCATTTTTTGAAACTGAATTTCGGCGCATTACTCGCTCGATTTTTAAATCTTGTGGAGCGGTAATTAATATATTAAAATTTAAATCTTTATAAATACCAGTTTCAAATAGTAATGCACTTTCTTTAATGATGATTGTATTTAACGGAAATTTAGATTTAAACTGAATGAAATCTGCTTTAACAGCTGGATGAATAATATCATTAAGTTGATGTAATAATTTGGTGTCAGAAAAAACCTTTTTAGAAATAAAATCTTTATTAATTACTGTTTCACTTAAATAAGCCTCTGTTCCTAATAATTCAATAACAGCTTGTTTAATAATAGGTTTAAAATATAGCTCTTTTGCTCTATCATCAGAATTATAAATAGCACAACCCATTGTTTCAAATAATTTTGCAACAGTTGTTTTTCCACTACCTATACCACCTGTTAAGCCTATGATCATTATTTATAAATTAAATATGAAATAATAGTTGGGTCTGTATTTATAATTTTTACTTCAGAAGGAACACGAATAATATCTACTTTGAGTTGTTTTTGTTTCTTTTTAATGTGTTCGTAGTTTACAATGGCTTTAAAAGAATTAGAGCTTATATTTTCATATTCTTTCATTGCCACTAAATACTTTATTTCAATGAAATTAGGTAATAATTTTATCTTTTCATTACTCGTATTATTCATGATTTGAATAGGAACTTTAATAGTTGACTCGGTTAATTTATCGACATTAAAATTCAGTTGCACATCTTTTACATTGTAATTGATAGATGAATATGGCTTTTTTAGAGGAACTGAAGATGAGAAATCTTGATGCACATCTTTTAAATTTAAGAAATGTGTATAAACAGTGTCCATTCTTTTTAAATCTATGCTATCTCCTGTAACAGATACATAGGCTGGAGTTATATTAATTTTTGAAATAACAGAAAATCCTGGCTGACAATCTATTTTTAAATTTGCTTTAACAGGTAATAACTTGGAGTTTCCTTTGTTAGCTGAAAAAAACAAGGTATCGGGACGAATTTTTAAAATTTCTACTTCAAAATTAATGGCTCCTTGTAAATTAAAATTACCATTGCGAATAGAGTAGGCTTGAGATTTCGCGTTGTTTTTTAATAAATTAAAATCAACTACAACCTCGTTAATGTTTTTTTTGAGTGAGATAAAAAGTAGTTTTAATCCACTGGCTTTGATTTCAACGTCTAGGTGTTCTGGGAGTTCGCCAACAATGAGTTTGTTGGTAGGTAAGTTTAAAAACGTTACTGGAACGCGAAGTGTATATTTATAATTTCTGTTTAAAGCATGCACCACCCAAAGTAGTGATGCAATGCTTAAGCAGATTAAAAAAGTACCAACTTTTTTGCTTAAAAGCAATCGTCTTATGCGAGTGATGGCATTTGACGAGCCCATTATATTAAGCTGTTTGGTTTAAAGTTGAAGTAGCATCTTGAGAAACGGCGCTTTTAGAAATTTTCATTTTTGAACCGTCTTCAACAGCGATAATGATTGTTCCATCATCATTCATTTTACTGATAGTGCCATAGATACCACCAATCGTTAAAATTTTATCGTTTACTTTTAATGCCTCAATATATTTTTTTGTTTCTTTTGCTTTTTTCATTTGAGGTCTAATCATAAAGAAATAAAATACGACTACGATTAAAACTAAAGGTACTATTTGAGTTATTGGATTTCCTCCTGCGGCTCCACCGCCCATTAAAATTACTAAGTTGTTCATGTTTTTGTTTATTTTTTGGTTTGATTGTTTTTTAAATTGATTAATGTGCTGTAGGCAACTCACTTGGATTTGCACTAGTTGGAACAATAATATTGGCTTTAATATAAATAATTTTTGTACTTGGCTCACAGTTAGTAACTAATGTCACAGATTTTTCAACCACACCAGATTTTCCTTCACTTGCAAAAACAACATCTACAACTGCTTCTTCACCTGGTAAAATTGGTTTTTTAGGATAGTCAGGAATAGTACAGCCACAACTTCCAGTAGCAGATGATATAATTAAATTGGCACCACCAGTATTTTTAAATCTAAAAGCATAGGTTACTTTTTCTCCTTGGGTAATACGTCCAAAGTCATGAGTTTCTTCTTCAAATTTAATATCAGGCAAAGAACTATTACTAGATCCGTCAGCTGATTTAGAATTCATAACATCATTTGTAGAAACTTCAGTACTTTGTTCTTTACAAGAACTTGATAAAAATAAGATTGCTGCTGCTAAAATATATATTGTCTTCATTTTTGATTTAATAGATAACAAATTTAGGATTTTATACTGTTTTTCAGGCATATTTTATGTTTTTTTATAATCTTAAAGTTCCTTTTGATTTGATAAAAAGAAAATTGATTTAATACTCAATCCAATTCTTGATGATTGTTTCTCCGTATTCTGATAAAATAGATTCTGGATGAAACTGAACGCCTCTTACATTGTATTTAATATGCTTTAAGGCCATAATATTTCCTTCAGGGTCACTGGCAGTAATTATCAAATCTTGTGGTAAAGAATTTGGATGTATCACCCATGAGTGATAACGCCCAACAAGAAATTTTTTAGGACAGTTTTTAAATAGAATATCGTCATGAATGATGTTTACTGGAGTTGCTTGCCCATGCACAACGGTATCTAAATTTTTAAGAGAAGCTCCGTAATTTTCTCCAATAGCTTGTAGTCCCAAACAAACGCCTAATATGCTTTTTGAGGAACTGTATTTTTTTAATAGTTCTGGCATGATGCCCGCGTTTTTAGGTAATCCAGGACCTGGGGATAATAAAATTTTATCGTAAGAACTGATAGAATCTAAGGAAATTTTATTGTTCCTAATAACATCAAAAGTAACATCACTTACTTTTTCAATCAAGTGAACTAGGTTGTAGGTGAAACTGTCGTAATTATCTAAAACTAATAATTTCACTATAAATTCTTTTAATGATTAGTTTCCTTCCATTAAACCTCTACCTGTTTTTTGGATTTTATTATCACGTTTTAAATCTGCAATAATTTTATCCAAAACACCATTGATAAAGGTTTTACTGTTTGGTGTGCTATATTCTTTCGAAATATCGATGTATTCGTTTAATGAAACTTTTACAGGAACGTTACTGATATGCATAAATTCGGCTAGAGCCATTTTCATGAGTAAAACATCCATTGAAGCAATACGATCTAATTCCCAGTTTTTAGTTTTTTCATCAATTAGTTTGTCATACTCTTTATCTCCAGCAATTGTTTTACGGAATAAAACGGAAATAAATTGCATGTCGTCTTCTTTATCTTTGTATAAAGGCACTAAATTTAATTTACCAGTAAAGTTTTCGAAAGTTCTTGATACCATTGAAAATGCACCAAATGTATCATCGGCCCAATGAATATTTTTTTCTTCAAACAAATGATTTAATAAATCATGTTCGTATAAAAACTCAGTTGCTACCGAAATCAAAAACTGTTTATCTTCCTTAGCTGATGGCGTTGTGGATGCCATGTAGTTTTTATATAAATCAGTGGCTCTTAATTCAGCGTATAATTTACGAACCAAATCAAAATCGCTTTGCCATGAAATTTTACGATTAGCAACTTCTTTTTTTAACTCTTCGCTACGTGTTAATGAAACTAAAACAACGTTTTCAATAAAACGCAAATTTGGTTCTAAATCTTCTTTGCTAGGTAAACGTTTGTTTTTATTTTCTTCGGTTACTAAAAGAGCCGTATGGTGAATGTCAGTAAATAAAACTAACACATATATGTACAAGTCGTAAATTTTATCTAAACTCTTAAATAATTCTTTTTCATAAAATACAATATCTGGTTTTTCTTGCTGAAAGTAAGAATACAGGCTTTGCATTGTTTTTATTCGAAGGTAACGTCTGTTTAGCATAAAGAACGAATGTTATTGGGTTTATTTATAGTACAATTTTAATATTTAAAATCTAAGCGGAGTTAAAGGTATGATTTATACTTCAATTCCGCTTAGATTAATTTTA
This sequence comes from Bacteroidetes bacterium UBA5697, assembly GCA_002420145.1. Lineage (GTDB taxonomy): Bacteria > Bacteroidota > Bacteroidia > B-17B0 > Aurantibacillaceae > UBA4416. The sequence continues at coordinate 49,686 of DIHL01000028.1, read as the reverse complement.
TAGAACAGCGTTAATTCTTGCAATACTTTCAATACGTTGTTCTGCAATTTTGTTAGCAGCTGCGTAAGTTGGTATGTTTTGAGTTTTTGCTGTTTGAATAATGTTCCAAGTTGTGCCATAAATTTTTTCGGCATGAGCCATGGCACGGTCTCTGTTATATCCTTCTAATTCGTAATATACGTTGATGATACCACCAGCATTCACAACAAAATCAGGAGCATATAAAATACCCTTTTGTAATACTAATTCGCCATGCTTTTTCTCATCCGCTAATTGGTTGTTGGCAGCACCACAAATAATTTTACATTTTAATTTAGATAAAGTATCATCATTTACGGTTGCACCTAAAGCACATGGAGCGTAAATATCGATATCTAAATCAAACATTTTATCAGCCGCTACAAATTCAGCTTTATGCTTTTCTACAGCTGTTTTAATACGTTCTTCGCTAATATCGTAAACATAAACTTTAGCGCCTTCTTTTGAGATATGTTCCACTAAGTGCATTCCCACATTCCCAATACCTTGAACTAATACTTTTTTTCCTGCTAAGCTGTCTGTTCCGTAAATTTCTTTAGCGCTAGCTTTCATACTCACATAAACACCGTATGCTGTAACTGGAGAAGGATCTCCGCTACCACCCATATTTTCAGGTAAACCGCTCACGTAGTCGGTTTCCATTTTAATCATTTCCATGTCGCGGCTATTCATAGCCACGTCTTCAGCTGTAATATATTTACCGCCTAAGCTATTTACAAATTTTCCAAAACGACGTAATAATGCCTCAGATTTAATTTTACTAGCATCACCCATAATTACGGCCTTACCACCACCTAAATTTAAACCAGCAACAGAAGATTTGTAAGTCATTCCTCGAGATAAACGTAAAACGTCTGTTAAGGCTTCCATTTCATTGTTATAATTCCACATACGAGTACCACCTAATGATGGACCTAATACAGTATTATGAATAGCAATAATGGCTTTTAAACCAGTAGCATTATCATTACAAAAAAGAATTTGCTCGTGATTGTTTACAAGCATTTGTCCAATTACTGGATTTTGAGCTAAGCTCGAATCTTTAATATCTTTTACTTCCATGGCGGAGCTATTTAAATTCGGCGCTAATTTAGGGTTTATTTAAATAGAAAATAATTTTTTTGATTATATTATAGTATTAAAAACTATCGTTAAATTCGAGGTTTATTTTGAAAAAATTACTTAAATATTTATTAGTGGCACTTCCAATGTTATGTTTTGCTCAAAACAACATGACGGGAACAAAAGACTTTTATATAAAAGTAGCACCAACCTATGGATTTATATATGAGCACAAAAGTACTATTGGTAATTTAGTGAAGGGTTATTCTCCAGGAATAGAAATAGATTTTGTTAAACCAACGACTGGAACCAAGCGTTGGCATCGTGAAAATAATTTTCCTGAAGTTGGTTTGTCTTTTAATTTCATAGATTTTGCAAATCCAAAACAGTTGGGCTATTGTTATGCCTTATCGCCGTATGTTGAAATTCCTTTAAATAAAAAAGTAAGAGCATCTCGCCCTGTTTTACGCGTTTGTTGGGGAGTATCTTACTTAACTAAAAAGTTTGATATTGATAAAAATCCAAAAAATATTGCCATCGCTAGTCATTGGAATACATATGTGCAATGGAAAATGTTATGGCACCTAAATATCAGTAATAAATTTAGATTAGAGCCTGGTATTTCGTTTGCACATGCTTCTAATGGTCGTTCTCAGGTTCCTAATTTAGGATTAAATGTAGCAGCATTAAATTTAGGTTTAACCTATAAGATTAATGGAGAAGTAGCTAAATCAGATTTAGTAGATTCTAGTTCTGTATGGGATAGTAAACATGAAATTTTAGTTTGGGATGCTGTAGCTTTTAATGAACATGAGCCTCCTGGAGGTCCGAAATATTTCTCCAACACATTTGGAGCAAATTATTATTATAATGTAAGAAACACTCATAAATGGGGTGGAGGTATAGATGTGTGTTATGATACCCAAAATTTTTATCACATGGAAAATGGCGGTTATCCAGCTAAAAATTGGACAGATATTGTTCAGTTAGGAGTAAAAGTTTGTTATGCTTATAATATTGGCCGTGTGAGTTTACCAATTGAAATGGGTTATTATGCGGTATCTAAACCTAAAGAAGATGGTCCGATTTTTCATCGTTTAGGAATTAGATATTTTTGTAAAAACGGTTTAATGATTAATTTTACAATGAAATCACATTGGGCTGTTGCTGCTCATTTTGATTATGGCTTAGGCTATAGATTTAGTATAAAAAAGAAAAAAGTTAATGCGTTATAAGGTCATTATATTCATCATTTCTATGTCGATTTTTGTTTCTTGTAAAAAAGAAAACATGGCAGATTGTTTTACTTCCACAGGTAAAACAAATGTTATTTATCATGATGTGAAAGATTTTAATTGTATTGAATTAAGTGACAAAATGGATTTATACCTTACTCAAGGTCCAATTTTTGAAGTAAAAGTAGAGGCTGGCGCAAATTTGCAACGACTTATTAAAACAGAATTAGAAGGAGAAACATTGAGAGTTGACAATCACAATACTTGTAATTTTGTTAGAGGATATGATCATAAAATAAGTGTGTACGTTACAGCTCCTTATTTTAAACACCTTAAACACGCTGGTTTGGGTACTATTAAAAGTGTGAATACAATCATTCAAGATGAAATTTCTTATAGAAACGAAAATTCAGGAGATTTGAAATTAGATGTTAATACTAAAAGAATTATTGGGAGTTCACACGGTAATGGGGATACCTATTTGACTGGTATTACAGAAAAACTGGAAGTCACATATAATGGAACAAATTATCTTTACGCTGATGGGTTAAACGTTACAAATTATATTTATCTAACTAGTTTAACCATCGGACATACTTATATAAATGCTCCCGAGAATGGATTAATGGATATTATTATCGAAAGATCGGGTAATATTTATTATAAAGGTAATCCTAGTACGATTCGTTTAACTAAAAAAGACAAAGGTGATTTAATTAAAGAGTAGAATACTCTATTTCCTCGTTGTTATACAACAATTTTTAACGTTAAGCTCTGCACTAAAAAGTGTATTTTTACGTTATAGCAATTATGGGTTTAAATAAAATTTATTACTGTTTCATTTTTTTAATTTTTACACTAAAATTAATTTCTCAGGATGATTATGTGAATGATAATCAAATGCGATATGAAGATTGGACCTATAAACCTTATATCAAAACCGTCCAGCTTCATGAATCGTCTTTTGATGCCAATCCTGCTCTTTTGCAATTAAACGGCTCTGAATTATTAGAATTAAGTTTTGATGACTTAGAAGCAGACAAGAAAGAATATTCTATCAGTTTTGTTCATTGTAACGCCAATTGGGAACCGTCTGATTTATTAAACGCTGAGTTTATGAATGGCTTTTTTGAAGCCAATATTATAAATTTTAATTTCTCAACTAATACTATTCAAAAATACACTCATTACTCTATTTTATTTCCGCAAAGCAACATGCAGTTTACAAAATCGGGAAACTACATTGCGTATGTTTATGAAGACAATAATAAAGAAAAAATTGTTTTAACAAAGCGCTTTATGATTTACGAAAATAAAGTAACAGTTGTAGCTTCTGTGAGACAAGCCATGGGTAATGATGAACAATACGAAAAACAACACATTGATTTTTCTATTTTAAATAGCCAGTATGAACTCACAAACCCATTTACTGATTTAAAAGTAGTGATTACTCAAAATAATAGATGGGATAATGTTGTAAATAATATTAAACCAACTTTTGTTGAACCAAATAAATTAACCTATTCATTAGATGATAAATCAACTTTTAATGGAGGAAATGAGTTTAGATATTTTGACACTCGTTCGTTAAGAACCTATACAGAGAGAGTATATGATATTCGAAAAGACAGTTCTTATATCTATCATATTGAATTAAAAAATGATGAATTAAAGTCTTTTAAAAATTATAGTTTTTATAATGATTTGAATGGAGGGTTTTTAATTAAAAATCAAGATATGATTGGAAGTCCTGATATTGAAGCGGATTATGCTTGGGTACATTTTTTCTTACCGTATGATAATGCACAAGGAGCTGGTAATTTTTATGTATTAGGTAAATTAACAGAATGGAGATTAAATAAAACAAATCGGATGACCTATAACTATAAAAAAATGGGTTATGAGTGTAGTTTGTTTATAAAGCAAGGTTATTATAACTACACCTATGTTTATTTAAAGGATGATAAAAAAGGTGGTGATGAAACTTTTAGTGAAGGAAATCATTGGGAAACAGAAAATGATTATGCAATCTATGTGTATCATCGTCAAAGAGGGACTTATTACGATCAATTAGTAGCCATTAAACGATTGAATTCGTTAAGAAAATAGTGATTATAAAGTATTAAGAATTTCAAGAATATTCTCAAACGAAGGCCTGTCGGCAATGTTTTCTTTTAAACAAGTATTTTTTAAGCTAAGTAAATTAAGGAAAAGAGTTTCTTTCTTTTTATCTATTGGTACAAGATTTAATAAATCTTCCATTAGGTATCCAAAAGCTCTCACATCTAATTTCTCAAATAGTGAGGCATTTTTATGTTGTGTATTATAATAAGTAGCAGCTCCAAAATCTCCAAAAATTGTGTTAGTATCACCATCAATTAGTGTATTGTGTGCATATAAATCGCCATGCATAATTCCTTTTGAATGCAAATGCGTAGCAGCGTCGGCAATAGATTGCGAAATTTTTAAAATAGCATCAGAAGAAAAATGAATTCCTGGCTTAAAGGTGTCTCTTGTGCAAGTATCAAAACTTGGAGGACCTCCCAGATTTTTATAGTGAGAAGGGATAAGCTCCAATAATAAACCCATTTTTTGTTGAGGATGATCTTTTAATTTTCCAATAACCGTTACTAAATTCTTGTGATTGCCAGTAGCAATGCAAGCATTCATTTCATCTTCAGGAAAGCCATCACTGGTTACTTCTCCTTTAAAAACTTTAATGGCAATATCTTTATTATTTTGAGAGTCAATCCAAGTTGCTTTTGATATAACTCCAGAAGCACCTTCTCCTAGTGTTTCTTTTATTTCTAGTTGTTGCCACGAAATAAGAGGCAACTCTTCGTTTAATTTAATTTTTTTACAAAAAGGATTACCAGAAAAAGCTAACCATGATAAACGAGGTAATGAAAATAACCATTCTGGAAATTGAGATAATTGATTGGCTGAAATACGAAGTAATTCTAAGTTTTTACAATTAGCCATTTCAATTGGCAACTCTTTAAGTTGATTACCCGCTAGTGCTACTTTTTGTAGTCGAGAACATTTACCAATACTTTTTGGTAAGCGATTGATTTGATTATTGGTTAAGATTAGCCATTGCAAATGCTCTGGAAAAGCCCGTTCAGAAATAGTATTGATTTGATTGGATTTAAATCCAATCATAGTTAAGTTAGGACATTGAGATAAAACCTCTGGAAATTCGGTAAAATTATTCTCTGAAAAAAAAGCAATTTTTAATTTCTTGAAGTCTCCAAAATTATTTGGCAGATGAGATAGTTGATTGTTGGATAAATCTAAGATTTCTAAAGTATCTGCTAATTCAAATATTTCTGAAGGAAAGGATATTAAATTACAAGATAATCGAAGTGTTTTTGTTCCTTTTAATTCGCCCGAATGAAGTTGCTCTAAACTGTGCATGCTGATTAATATTAAAGCACGCCATATAAAATTCTACCCACTAAAAAGTAAATAGAAATTCCAATAATATCGTTTAATGTAGTAACAAATGGGCCTGTTGCTAAAGCAGGATTAATTTTAAATCGATTCATCATTAAAGGCACAAAGGTTCCTAAAAAAGAAGCGCATAAAATGACTGTGAATAAAGCAACGCTCACTGTTGCGGCTAATGCCCACGATTCGCTAATTAATAAATTATAACCTAAAATTAAAGTTGAACAAATCAATCCATTAATTAATCCAACACCTAATTCTTTCAATAATTTTGGTGCAATTTTATCAGCAATTAATGTATTATTTGCCAACCCTTGCACAATGATTGCTGAAGATTGAACCCCTACATTTCCACCTGTTGCTCCAATTAATGGAATAAAGAAAGCCATTTCAGGACGTATTTGAATTTGATCTTCGTATCCACCAATAATTCTTGAACCTACAATTCCACCACACATACCAACCAATAACCATGGAATACGAGCTCTTGATAAACGCCATAAACTATCATTACTATCAACGTCATCGGTAATACCACTCATTAACTGAATATCTTTTTCAGCCTCTTCGCGCATTACGTCAACCACATCATCAATAGTAATTCGTCCAACTAATCTACCTAATTGATCAACAACCGGCAATACAACCAAGTCATATTTTCTAATAAGCTCAGCAACATCTTCACTAGATGTAGATGTTTTCACAGAGATGACGTCTCCATCATAAATTTCTTCAATTTTTGCTAATGGATGAGAGACGATTAATTTTTTTAGAGATAGCATCCCAATTAATTTCTCATTATCATCTACCACATAAACGGCATATAAAACATCAACGCTTTCTGTTTGTCTTCTAATTTCATCAATACAAGCACTAACCGTTTCGTGAGCATGAACGCTCACTAACTCTTTAGCCATTAATGATCCCGCCGTTCCCTCTTCAAAGCTCATTAAGTCAGCAATGTCGCTGGCTTGTTCAATATCTTCAATTTGAGATAATACCTCTTCCTGAATTTCTTCAGGTAATTCGTTGATAACGTCAGCGGCGTCATCAGAATCCATATTATCTAGCTGTTCCGCAATTTCTTTAGTTGAGAACGTTGCTAACAAAGCTTCACGTTTTTCTTCTTCCATTTCTAGAAGCACGTCAGCCGCTTGTTCTTCTTCTAATAAATCGTAAATAAAATTTGCTTCTTCAACTTCTAATTGATTTAAAATTAAGGCAATATCTACCGGATACAACTCGCTGAGTTGAGCATTAATAACAGTATCATTTTTTTCAACGATGGCTGTTTTTAATTGATCTAGGTATTCTGAGTTTAACTCAAATTGCATATCTTAATTTTAGCGTTGCTAAAGTAAGGTTTTTATGTTTGAAATAGGCTATGCTTTGTTAAACTTTTGTTTTAATAAAGCATTTAAAAAAATGACTGATAAAATGATGCCAAAACCTACGTAAAAAGTGATAGATAAATCTTTGTTTTCATGGAATAAAATACCTGCTAATATTATCCCATAAACTCCTTCTAAATTTACAGTTAAGTTGATGGTATAGGGAGAAAGATGCTTCATTAAATTAACAGAAGCAATGAATGGATATACCGTACATACGCCAGCTAAAATGGTTATTAATAAAATATCCTGATTGGTAATGGCGAAAAACTCACTTGAAAAACTTCCATTAAATAATAGGAAAATACTTAAGCCAACTAATGCCATAGTTAATTCTATAAATGATAAAACAGGGGAGGAGATAGGATGTTTTTGATCTTGAATTAATACGCCATTTAACACACTAAATATCGAAGCTGTAAAGGCGGCTAAAATTCCTAATAAAATCCCTAAACCATACTCAACTTCTACCGAAAAAATAAGCCCAATAGCAAAAATGATAATTAAGCCTATTATCAATTCATACCAGATAAATTTGCGTTTATAAATAAGAGGCTCTGTAATAGCAGTGAATAAAGTGCCCGTACTAAATGCCGCCATGGTCACAGATACATTGGATACTTTGATAGCCTCATAAAAGCAAAGCCAGTGAATACATATAATAAAACCAATACCTGTGAGTTGTAATAGTTTTTTTAGTGAGACTTTTAAATTGGCTTTGATGTAAATTAAGTAAAAAGCCATTAAAAAAATAGTAATGGCAATTCTAAACCATACTAATTGTAAAGCATCAGCACTAATACCTTTTCCAAGTATAGGCGACCAACCCCAAATAAACACAATAAAGTGTAATAAAAAATGATGTTTACTAACGTTTTTAAGCACGTGTAAATGTAAGATTTTAGAGATATATTAGTTTGGTTTTTATTTTGAATAGGAAAGAATAAAAGTAGTATTCGCTTTTTTGAAACATAAGAAGGCTTAAATTCCTGTAAAATCAACGATTTTTAAATTATTTTCAAAATTATTTGGAAGTGTAAAAAATAATAGCTTAAATTTGTCTCGAATTACTACCCACCCATGTGTGTATTAATTTATTAAGAAGTGGCGAGAGAATAGGCTCACTGACCCACTGGCAACCAACTAAAAGTCGCGATGAAACGTGATTGGAAAACAGGTGCCAACTCCTACTCTGATGAAAAGCAGAGAAAAATAAATTAAAAACAAAAGAAAATGAAACACACAAATTCAAAAAACAAAGTAAGAGTTGCTCAACTAGATGCAAAAACTGTAGTTAATTCGGTATTCATTACCATTTTCATGATGGCTTGTTGTATGTGCTGTTGGTACATGTGCTAGGCTATTTTTCGTTTTAATCTTCTCGGAAAATTTACCTTGGCAATCCCAAGGCACTTTTGATGTATTCTTTTATTCAAGACTACCATCAAGCTTAAATTTTTTTATTTCAAAAATCATTAAAAATAAAACATCATGAACTCAAATAAATATACTCAAACAACGACACAAACTACAACTAACTTAATTGGCGAATCTCGTCACCGTCATTTTTTAAAACTACAAGCAGCTTATGGTTTTTCTCAAAGAGGAGGAGTGTCTTTTCCTTATGCAAGTCAAGAGCATAGTAAACGATTAGTAAGCGATGTTAATATTCTAACATCATTAGAAAACAAACATTTAGTTTTTTCAGAATCTATTTTTAGTAATTAAATAATTGAACTATAGAAACTATGAGTCATAAGACATTTATATACAAAAAAAGATTTCAATTAGAGAGTGGTTTATCCTTACCTCAATTAGAAATTGCTTACCATACATACGGTAAATTAAACACAGATAAGAGTAATGTGATATGGGTATCACATGCTTTAACAGCTAATAGCGATGTGTTTGATTGGTGGTCCGGGTTATTTGGTGAAAACGATTTATTTAATCCGCAAGATTATTTTATTGTGTGTGCTAATAACTTAGGTTCTTGCTATGGAACAACAGGACCTTTAAGTATTAATCCAGATACCAATGAACCGTGGTTTAGTTATTTCCCTCATATCACTATTCGCGATATGGCTAATACACTTCAAGTTCTAAAAAATCATTTAGGTATTGATAAGATTCATACGTTGATTGGTGGCTCACAAGGTGGACAAATAGCACAAGAATGGGTTTTGCAAAATCCAGAAGTAACAGAGAATTTAATTTTAATTGCTACTAACGCTCAACACTCTCCTTGGGGAATTGCTTTTAATGAGTCACAACGATTAGCTATTAAAGCAGATAGAACTTATTTTGGAAATATAACTAATGGAGGTGAAAAAGGATTGCAAGCTGCTCGTAGTATAGCATTGTTGAGTTACAGAAATTATCATACCTATAACAGTACTCAAAAAAATACAGGTAACAATAATATCAATAATCACGCTGCTTCGTCGTATCAACGTTATCAGGGAGAGAAATTAGTAAAGCGTTTTAATGCTTATTCGTACGTAAGACTATCAGAAGCAATGGATTCGCATAATGTAGCTCGAGAAAGAGCCTATAGTGTGGAAACTGTTTTAAATGATATTGAAATTCCAACTTTAGTAATCGCAGTTACCTCTGATGTTTTATTTCCAGTAAATGAGCAACAACTATTAGCAAAAGGAATTAAGACATCAATATATAAAGAAATTGATTCTTTATATGGACACGATGGATTCTTGATTGAAACCAAACAATTGACAGAGCATATTAAAGAATTTTATCACACACAAAACGTAAAAACACAAACAGTAACTATATAAAAATAGAAATTATGAGCAAGAAATTAAAAATAGGATTATTTGGATTTGGATGCGTGGGACAAGGTCTATATCATGTGTTAAATAATAGTACTGGCTTTAAGGCTGACATAGCAAAAATAGCTGTAAAAAATAAAAATAAACCTCGCACGGTGGGAGCGGAGTTAATTACATACGATAAATGGGAAATATTAAATAATCCTGAAATTGACGTGGTAGTTGAATTAATAGATGATGCAGAAGAAGCATTTCATATTGTAAGTGAAGCATTAAAAAAAGGAAAACATGTAGTAACGGCTAATAAAAAGTTATTGGCTACTCATTTAGAAGAATTATATCGCTTACAACAAGAAAATAATGTATCCTTATTATATGAAGCATCAGCTTGCGGAAGTATTCCTATTATTCGTTCTCTAGAAGAATATTTTGATAACGAAGAATTAGAAAAAGTATCAGGAATATTTAACGGTACAACCAATTATATTCTGACTAAAACTATCGCTGAAAAATTATCTTATGCAGATGCTTTAAAACAAGCTCAAGATAAAGGTTTTGCCGAGTCGGATCCTACAAATGATGTAGAAGGTTATGACGCGAAGTTTAAAGCAGTCATTATAGCTTTACATGCTTTTGGTTTAATTATCAAGCAAGATGAAGTATTGAATATTGGCATTACAACATTACATGATAATGATATTAAATATGCTTCAGAAAAAGGATACAAAATTAAATTAACGCCAATTATTCAACGTTTAGAAGATAATAAAGTAAGTGTGTTTGTTGCTCCTCGTTTTATTAAGGAACATAATCATTTGTACAATGTAGATAATGAATTTAATGGTGTGATTGTAGAAGGTAAATTTTCTGGAGAGCAATTTTTACAAGGAAGAGGCGCTGGAAGTTATCCAACAGGAGCAGCCGTATTATCCGACATTTCAGCCTTATCACATGGTTATAAATATGAGTTTAAAAAATACACACAAAAACATGCTCCAACATTTACCAATGATGTAGTTATTGAAGCATATTTCAGATACAATAGTAATGACGATTTAAAACAAATTGTATTTGATGAGATATCTGAAAAATATACGAGCAAGGATTATCATTATGTGGTTGGTAAAGTCAATTTAACTCATTTAATTGCTAATCGTGATTATATTTTAAAAAACAATTTATTTGTTTCGTTAGTAGATGAAAAAGTGAGTTTAGCAAAAGAAGAATCGAAGAAAACAGTATTTAAAAAAGAATTAGTTAATTATTAATATGGAAAATATTAGTTTAGGAGAAAATGGACCTGAAGTATCCCCAGTAATTTATAGTTTTTGGAGGGCTTTAGAAGACCCAGATGGGATTTCGTATAAAACAGTGCAAGCCAAATTGCATGCTTGTTTAGATTTAGGCATTACAACTTTTGATCATGCTGATATATATGGAAATTATCAGATAGAATCATTATTTGGTAAAGCCATTAAAGAAAGTAAAATCAAAAGAGAAGATATCGTTTTATCTACTAAATGTGGAATCAATATTGTTGACTCATCACGACCAGATTATAGAACTCGTTTTTACGATAGCAGTCCCGAGCATATCAATAAAAGTGTGGAGCGTTCTTTACAAAATTTAGGAACAGATTACATTGATATTTTATTGCTTCATCATCCAGATCCTTTAATGGATGCCGATGAAACGGCATCAGCTTTAACTACTTTAGTAAGAAGAGGAATTGTAAAACATGTTGGTGTTGCTAATTTCACAGTACATCAGCATCAATTACTACAATCGCGTTTAAGCATTCCTATTATTACAAATCACTTAGAGCTTAATTTGTTAAATGTAAAATCTATTACAGATGGCACCATTGATTTTATTAAGCAGCAGTATAGTCGTCCTTTAGCTTGGTCGCCATTGGCAGGTGGACGATTAGAAGATAAAAATGATGAATCCACGTTCAATATTCGTTCTACTTTAAAGAGAATTGCAACTAACTACGGAATTAATGAAGAACAACTTGCTATTGCTTGGTTATTAAAACTAGGGGCTTTACCTATAGTTGGTACAAATAGCATCACACGTATTAAAAATGCTACAACGGCTGTTGATGTGAATTTGGATAAGCAAGATTGGTATGAAATTTATTTTTCGGCAGTTAATACCTTTCATCAAAAGTTTTAAAAATAACTATATTTGAGATAAAACTAGGTATGCGGATTAATGTAAAAAGAATAGATTCGGATTTTAACTTTGAAGCTTCAAATGAAGATGGTAATACCGTTTTAATTGATGGTGCTACAGCTATTGGAGGGCATAATAAAGGTATGCGTCCTATGCAATTATTGTTAGCTGCTATTGGTGGATGTAGTGCAATTGATATTGTTTCTATTTTACGTAAACAAAAACAGGAGGTTGATTCATTTGAAATTGAAGTAGATGGAGATAGAGAGCCTGTTGGTATTGAAGGTTACTCTTTATTTAAAACAATTGAAATTAATTTTATTTTAAAAGGAAATATTGATAAAGAAAAAGCTGACAGAGCGGTGAAATTATCAATGGAAAAATATTGTTCGGTTACAAAAACATTAGAGCCTACAGCTCAAATTACCTATAAGGTAACTTTAAATTAAAAATTAAGAATGTCGCTTCGAGTGATTTTGCCTGTCTCTTGCAAAATTGTATCGAGAAGTGAATGAAAGTAACTAAAAACATCTCGATACGAAAATTCAAAGAGACAGAATTTTCTACTCGATGAGACAAAAATGGATATATATGAATTTAGATAATAAACAATTTGAAACGCAAGCTATTAGAGCTCAATTAGAAAGAACAGATTATAATGAGCATTCAGCTCCCTTATTTTTAACCTCTAGTTTTGTATTTGATTCGGCAGAAGATATGCGCGCCGCTTTTAATGAAGAGTCAGATGATTTTATTTACTCTCGTTACGTAAATCCAAATACTAACGAATTCATTAATAAAGTATGTTTGCTTGAGGGAGCTGAAGCAGGTTTTGCTACTGCTTCTGGTATGGCAGCAATTTACACAACCTTTATGGCACTTTTAAAGTCAGGTGACCATGTTGTGTCTTGTTCTTCGGTATTTGGAGCAACTCATGCTATTTTCACGAAGTATTTTCCTAAATGGAATATTTCTCATTCTTATTTCAATACTAATAACGTTGCTGAAATTGAAAAATTAATAAAGCCAGAAACTAAATTTATTTATTTAGAAACACCTACTAATCCAGCAATCGAATTAATTGATTTAGAGTTAGTAGCATCTTTGGCTAAAAAACATCATATTTTATTAATCGTTGATAATTGTTTCGCTACTCCATATTTGCAGCAGCCCATTAAGTTTGGCGCTGATTTAGTCATTCATTCGGCTACTAAATATATGGATGGACAAGGGCGAGTATTAGGTGGAGTAGTGGTTGGTAAAAAAGAATTAATACATGATATTTATTTGTTTGGAAGATTAACAGGCCCATCGATGAGTCCTTTTAATGCTTGGGTATTAAGCAAGAGCATAGAAACATTAGCTCTTCGTATGGATAGACATTGTGATAATGCTTTGTATGTTGCTCAAGAGTTAGAAGGGCACTCACAATTAGAAAATGTGTCATATCCATTCTTACAGTCTCATCCTCACCATGCTATTGCTAAAAAGCAAATGAAAGCTGGTGGAGGTATTATTACAGCGACGCTTAAAGGTGGTTATGAGCCTGCAAAAAAGTTTTTAGATTCATTAAAAATGATAAAAATATCCCCTAACTTAGGGGATGCTAGAAGTATTGTCACTCATCCTGCTTCTTCAACACATTGTAAGTTAAGTGAAGCAGAGCGATTAAGTGTTGGAATCACTCCAGGATTAATAAGAGTATCGATAGGACTAGAAAATAAAGATGATATTTTAAAAGATTTATTACAAGCGCTGGAAAACTAAGATTATAAATTGAACTGTCGTTATTAAAATAAATTAATTTTTATATTTTGACTGTAACTAATTGTTAATAATTCATATCTAATTACAATGGAACTTATAACTACCTACATCTGCAAAAAATTTGATATTGGCGTACACGACAATATGTTTGGAGGAACTTTAATGTCTTTAATAGATGATGCGGCGGCATCCTATTCTGCTCAATTGTGTGATACTCCTCGTATGGTAACTATTAAATTTGACGAACTAGTTTTTAAGAAGCCAGTAAAAGTTGGAAATATTTTAAAGATTTATGGTAAGGTTCAAAAATTTGGATCAACATCTTTAGAATTATATATGGAAGTTAGAAAGCACAATGTATATACTGGAGAGCAAGAAATAGTAACACATACCAATGTTAAATTTGTTCGTATTGATGAAGAAGGAAATCCTATTCCAATTTCGGAGAGAGTTAAGCAACGTTATAACGAACGTATTAAAAAATTTGGAAAAGGTTTGTTAACGATAGATGAAAAAGGAATTGAAAGTGAAAATCCATCCTTAAACTAATCGGTTTGATTTTTTTATTTTCTAATCTTAGTAATTAAAATTGCAATGGTAATAATGGCTACTATAGCTAAAATAGAAAGTGGATTGGCAAAGTTTATGGTCCAGCCAAATTGAGCCTTTCGTTTAGGTGGAAAAATCCGTTTATCCTCTTTATTAAAATAAAAAATACCAAGTTTCCAATTATCAGGATCCTGATGCCATTTTTCTAGTGTTTCTTTACTAGGTTTTTCTTTGTCACTCATAGGTTTAATTAGAATAAATATTGACAGCAATTTTAAACATATATTTTAACTGCAAATAATATTTTGATCTGAAATTAATCAGTTAAATGAATCTCACAGATTGATATTTATCATCTAAAGTTTTTAGATTAAAAGAAGGTAATAGATTAAAAAAAGTTTATGAAAACAAGTTAGATCTTAACCCCAATGATTAAAATGTCATCAACTTGTTCTAAATTACCACGCCATTCTTCTATAGTTTGATTTAGGAGTGTTTTTTGTTTTTCAATTGGCATTTTGCTCACATCAGATAATAGCTGACGGAAGTTGCCTGCCATGAATTTTTTACCTCTTGGCCCACCAAATTGATCAGCGTAACCATCTGAGAAGATATAGATTGTATCTCCTTTTTGTAATTGAATTCGATGATTGGTGAATTTTTGTTTTTCACCAATAAACATTCCAACAGGAAATTTATCAGCTTTATGTTGTATTAATTCATTTCCACGAATTATGTATAATGGATTAAATGCTCCAGCGAATTGTAATTCTAAAGTATCGTAATTTAGAGCGCATAATGTCATATCCATACCATCCTTGGTTTGTTTGCCAGATGTTGTATTTGTATGTAAAGTATGAGCTACACCATCATTCATTTTATCCATGATGATTGACGGTTCAATACTATCGGTATTTTTTAAAATATCTTTTAGTAAGTTATAACCAACTATACTCATAAATGCACCAGGAACTCCATGTCCAGTGCAATCAACTGCTGCAAAATAACTCCATTCTTTTTTCTTATCAATCCAATAAAAATCGCCACTTACAATATCCTTTGGTTTATATAACACAAAAGATTCAGGTAAAATTTGTTTTACTAAATTATTAGGAGGTAAAATAGCTTCTTGAATTCGTTTCGCGTAGTGAATACTATCTGTAACTTGTTTAAAAAGTATTTCTAATTCTTTTGTTTTTAATTCAATTTCTTCTTTTTGTTTTACAACCTGTTCAGTACGTTCAACAACTTTTTGCTCTAATACTTTTTCGTTTTCAGATAAGCTGTCACGCATTTTTAATAATGCATGACCCAAACTATCATCTTTACTTAACGGTTTGTAATATGCTTCGAAATTTCCTTTACCCGTTTGTTTGGCAAATTCAGTAGTGCTTTCCATTGATTCTACCAAACTATTTAAGGCAATACCCATTTCTCCAATTTCATCAGTTCGGTAACTAATTCTTTCTTTTGGTAAAATGCCTAAGCCCATTGATAACAACATTTTTTTAAGCTGTTGAATAGGTTTTGTAATTGATCGAGTAGTAAATATGGCAATTAAAATCCCACCGATTAATAATCCAATGCCCAAAGATTTTACAAATCTATCAAGGAAATTGAAAGAGTTAAACATTTGCTGAGTTGTTTCCTCAGCATTTTTTTCTTTTTGTGTAATTAACTCATTTAATTGAGTATACAACATTTTAATTTTTTCTTGACTATCTTCAAATGGTAATTTTACTAAAAATAAAACATTAGCATCTTGATAGCTTTCCCATGAGTTTAATGGAGTCATAATCTCCTCTTGGTAAAGTTTGAATAAGCCATCACTAAATTGAATAATAGATTTTGCTTTTTCTTGCTCCTCTTTAGTCCAATCTTTAGAGAGCGTTTCAATTTTTGTTTTAATGTTCGGGTAATCTCTACTAATTAAGCTTCTTAATTTTGTTTTATAAGGATCGTCATCACCTGATTGGTTAAAATACCATCTTGAAATTAAGGTTTGAGATTTTTGTAAAATAAAGTTGTATTCTTTAAGTGCCGAAACTGATGGGGTAACTTGACTCACTACCGAATCGGTTTGTTGCTTACTTCGAGTAATCGTAACAATTGTGAAAATAAAAGCAATAAGAGTTAGTAATAGCAAAACGCCAAAACCTGTTCCTATTTTTCTTCCAATGGTGAATTTGAATGCCATATAAAGCCTGTTATTTTTTGTTTAAGGCCTCTTTTTTCTGTTTAAACTCATTTGCTTTCTCTTCATCCAATAAAGCTGAATAAATACCTTGCAAACTTTCTAATGCTTTTTCAGCTTTAGGATCTAACTCATAAACCTTTATCATAAATGGTAAAGATTGTTTGAATAACTTTTTAGCATTTTCTTGAATCACGTCCAATTGAGATAAATCTACATCATAATCCATCATGCGCATTAATGTAGCTCCTTGGTTATAGTATAGAATACCTAAGTTTATATTGGCACTAATATTTTTGCTGTCAAGTTCTAAAACTTTTAATAATGCCATTTTAGCAATATCTCCATGTTTTTGATCAAAATTATTTCTCATGTATTGGTCAGCAAAAATGCTTCCCATTGTATTATAATACTCAATATCTTTTTGTTTGAAATCAAATGATGGATTAATAATCGCTGTGTATTTTTTATATTTTTGATAGAAGATTTCTGATTTACCTGTATTTAAAGAATCTTGTAAAAGAATAGTACCTAGTTTATAATAGGTAGCAGCTCCGTTTTTAATAAAAGCATAGTTATTATCAGAATATCCTTTGGCTGAATCTAATGAGATAGAAACTAACGCAGAAGATATTGCAGTATCTAATAAGCTAATTTTAGCAGTGTTTGTAGGTCCAGATTGTTTGTATGTTTGAAGATATGCATATGAACGTATATGCCAAGAAGCAGGATCTCCTTTTGTTTCAGGATGAATAATTACTTTTTCAAGCAAAGGAATTGCTTGTTCGTAGTTCTTCTCGTTACAAAGTTTTTGAGCGTCAAATAACAAGTCATTTTGTGCATACTGATTATGCCAAATAACCAACATTAAAAAACATAAGATGTTTTTTACGTAAGGATATGATTTTGAAACTTTTAACACTCTATACAAAATTAATAATTTATTTAATCAACGGCAATAGCCAAACTTTTAAGTTCCTCACTGGTTTTAAGACCAGCCTTCACTGCATTTGTTTTACTATATTCGAATTTTAATTTACTGTCAATGGCAACAAAATTAATGGCAGATCCAGATTTTGCTAATCCACCTTTTTCTGTTACAATAAGTGCGCCTTTTCCTTTATATTTTGCTGAAATATCTTTTAACATATCAGAAGACTCACTTAAAATGAAAATAATATGTGGTTTAATAGTAGCATCTAAACTTGTAGAGTTTTTAATCTCTAGTTTTTGATTCCCTACTTGTTTTGAGGTTGCCATTTTATTAAGCTCACCACTTAAACTATTATTAGTGCCTATAATATGAATAATGAAATTTCCAGACTTCATTTTTTCTGGCCATTCAAAATATCTGGTGAAATTATATAAGAATACAGCTTTGACTTTTGCATTAGGGTCGAAGTTTTGCATTTTGTCAAAACCAAGACATGAAAATGCCAAGATTAATAATAAGCTATATTTAAAAATATTTTTCAATTAATGAGACAATTTACAAATAGTTTGCCATAGTTCATAGACCAACAAATATAACATTTACAAAATAGTAAACAAAGTATTTTTTTGTTGTAGAAGATTTAGTAGAAATGCCTTATATTTATATTTCAATACAATAGTGATTTATAACGAAAAATACAACCATTTCTCTGATAACGAGCTTATTACAGAGTATAAAAACACAAAAAACAACGTGTTTGTTGGTATATTATATAAACGTTATTCTCATCTGGTTTTGGGTCTTTCGTTAAAATATCTAAAAGATGAAGACGAAGCCAAAGATGCCGTAATGCAAATTTTTGAGAAGCTTTTAGCGGATTTGTTAAAATTTAATATTGAATATTTTAAGAGTTGGTTGTATACTTTCTCTAAGAATCATTGCTTAATGATTATAAGAACTAAGCAGTCTAAATTGAAAAAAGAGATTGATTTACAGATACATGCGGATTCTTTTATGGAAACTGAGACTAATTCTCATCCCAATAGGGCAGAAGAAAAAGAAGTACAATATTCATTATTAGAACAAGCTATTGAAGAATTAAATGAAGATCAGCGAAAATGTATAAAGTTGTTTTATCTTAAAGAGAGGTCTTATAATGAAATAGCAGATGAAACAGGATATTCTTTGAATGAAGTAAAAAGCTTTATCCAAAACGGCAAACGAAATTTGAAAATAAAATTAGAGAAAAACAGTGAGCAACCTAGATAAACATAAACCATTAAGTTCTGAAGAATTGTTTCAGATGTTAGATAAGAAGTCTAGCACGGAAGCTAATTTTGATGGTATGGATGATTTTGAGAAAGATGCTTTAGAAGGATTCTCGATGCATTCAAATCCTGAAAAGGCAAGAGCTTTAACAGAGGAGGTGAATACTCTTATTTCTGAAAAAGTGATGTCGACGGGCTCAGTTACTAAAAATAGAATTATCTGGTTCAGTGCAGCGGCCTCTGTTGTTTTATTAGTAATGATTTCAGTTTTCTTTTTAAATCAAACAAAGCAAGAGTCAAATTCTAATTTAGCTTTAAATGAGACTAAAGAAACAGTAACGAACCCCTCTTTAGTAGAATCTCAAAAACCAATCGAAACAATTTCCAATTCTAATACCGTTATAGAAGAACCAAAGTCTGTTAACACAAAAAAAGCAGAAGATGTTGCAGGCGTTAAGAATTCTGAAATGGGGCCAGGTACAAGACAAATGCCTTTACAATCAGTTGCTTTGTCCGAAAATGAAACTACTTCTGCAACCTCTGGATTAGCAGATGTATCGAAAGATAATTTAAAAAATAGAAAAGAAGGTAATGTAGATGAATTGAATATGCCATCTGTTGCTTTAGATAAAAAGACTGATTCTAAACAAAAAGAAAAAGGCTATGTAAATAGTGAAGACGCTGAAATGGATAATTCAATTGCTTTAGAAAGCAAACCTGTTTCGGATGCTAATGCGATTGCTCAAGGAACTGCGACCTATAAAGCTGATGGCGATTATAGAGTGGCTAAAAAAGAAGAAGCTAAAAAAGTTTCTAAAGAAAAAGTAGCTGCCGAAAAAAGTGTTGCAACTACTGCAAATAAAGCAGCTGTGCCTGCTTATTCTTCCGTTCAAGAACAACCAAATCAGGCGGCTTATTACACAGGCGGAGAAATAGCTATTAAAGAGTTTGTTGTTAATTACATGAAAGAACATTCGGCTTCTGTTGTTGTTAAAGGAAAATATAAGGTCATTGGTAATGTAAATGCTAAGGGTGAATTAAAAGTAAGTTCAATCACGCAAATTAGTAAAGAGTATTGCGAAGGATGTTCTGATAAAATTAAAGAGGCTTTAAATACAATGAAAAATTGGAACTCATCTTCAGTAGTTGAGTTTACATTAATTTTCTAGGATTTTATTAATCCTTTCTTTTCTCGTTTACCGTAATCAACAATCAAAAAATAATACATTAATACACCAAAAGCATAAAGGCCTGCGGTAATTAAAAAAATGTTGACATAAGGATATCCTTTGCTAAACATAATTTTTACCATGTAGCCACTAATTACCCAACTGCCACTCCAAATAGCAGCTGTTAAGGCACTTGTAATTTCTCTGTTTTTTTCTCCAACATAATTCATCACTAATTCTGATGTCATTGGTCCCGCCATGTTCATTAATGGCTGACGCAACAGATAACAAACTATAGCAATATAAACAGCAATGCTATACTGACTGTAAAATTGTGTTGTAGCTAATGCTACTAAAGAAATGACCGCTAATGATTGAGTAGTAGGAATGGCAATTTTGTAGCCAATATTTTCTTTAATGCGAGGTACCATTAATGCACCCCAAACAACCAACACGGCCGCTATAGCACTTACAAAAGAAAAATCGCCTTTTCCCATGTGATGCACTTTATCGAAAAATAAACTAATAAAAGGAATGGTTAATCCAGCACCAGTAGCGATAATGAGTGTTGGTACTAATCCTTTGAAAATTAAAAACCAATCGTTTTTATGTGTTTTAGTTTTTTTGATAATAGTTTTATGGTCGTCTATTTCTTCTTTTAAATTAACCTTGCTCATAAAATAAAGTCCGCCAAAACCTAGTAAAGAAAATAGAATTAGTATTTTTTCTTCATCAAAATACCAAGGATTGATTCTATCCAGTAAAGCAATTATGACTCCGCTAGCAATGCCAGCAAAACTCCAAGTGCTGTAACTTAATGCAATACCCGATGTGTGTTCTTCTTTTCGTTCGTTTCTTAAAATGTATGGTGTAATGGGAATCTGCATAAATGTAAATGAGGCTCCCCATAACAAAAGCGATACATATATAAGATTGGTTAATTGAAGATTGACGCAAAGTACAATACACAATCCAAATAGAGGGACAAATAATGATGACATGTAAAAAAAGGGTTTCATGACTCTTCCTTTAATTAAATTACCAATGGGTAATGCTAATGCAAATACTCCTAAAAATCGAAATGTAATAAACAAAGCAATTTCTTCCTCTGAATAACCTTTTCTGTCCATATACAATGGAAGAATTAACATAAAGGTTGCGTTTACTAATTGAATAAAGAATTCAGCCACAATCACGTTCATGATGGCTGGCTTTAATTTTTTATAATCTTTAATAAAGGCGAACATAAGTTAAGAGAACTGAGTTACGATATCTAAATAAGCTTTTAATTTTTCTAAATCTGTGGGTTCAAAGGTTTCAAAATCGCCTTGATGATTAAACCATGTTAATTGGCGTTTAGCGTAACGACGAGAATTTTGCTTAATTAAATTTACGGCTTCTTCGAGTGAACATTTATTTTCTATAAAATCAAATAATTCTTTATAGCCAACCGTATTTAATGCATTTAAATGTTTGTGTGGATAAAGTGATTTTACTTCTTCCAACAAACCATTTTGCATCATCATATCAACTCTCTTATTAATACGATTATATAAAACTTCTCTATCTGTATTAATTAAAATATTTATAGTATCAAAAGAGCGTTGTTTTTTTTCTTTTGTTCTAAAACTAGAGTAGGGCTTTTGAGTATGAATACAAACTTCTAAAGCACGCATGATGCGTTGAGGATTATTTAAATCTACTTGGTTGTAATAAACTTCATCTTTTTGCTTTAATTCTTCTTGAAGATATGTTAGTCCTTTTTCTTCATAATCTTTAATCAGTTGTTCTCTAATATGAGATGGGATTTCTTCAAATTCATCTACCCCATTTAATATGGCATTGATATATAATCCAGAACCTCCTACTAAAATGAGTTGCTCATGTTCTTTAAACAAAGTGTCTATACACTCAATAGCTTCTCGTTCAAATTGTCCTACGTTATAAGTGTCGTGTATGCTAATGTTATCAATAAAATAATGAGGAACATCTTGCATTTCTTCCTTTGTAGGTTTGGCCGTTCCAATACTCATTTCTTTGTAAAACTGACGAGAATCAGCCGAAATAATAGGACAGTTATAAAACTTAGCTAGTTCAATCGACAAAGCTGTTTTACCAACAGCTGTTGGTCCAGCAATAATTATGAGGTTCTTTTTCAAACTAAAAACTAAATTCTACTTTACTATCAGGGTTTGTAACTTTACTGCTTTTTTTTACTCCATTTACCTCGGCATGTACAATATTTACTTGATATGGGAGATAGTCATATAATAGTTTTGTTTGAATGTTGAGTTTTTTAGGTGAGTTAACTTTTTTGATTTCTAAATATGCCCAAATAGATTCGTCTTCTCTTTCATAGCCAACAAATTGAAGTGTTTGTACTTTTGAATTTATCGAAATCGAAAATCGCTGCTTGATATAGTTAAATAAAATAGAATCAACTTCGGCTTTGTTTTTAGGATTTAATACATCTATTTTTTTATGGCTTACTTTATCCAAAGCATCTTCTAAATCATTAGTAAAAAAGCGAGTACTAATTTGTAACGATTTTTGTGCGGTATTATGTTTTATATCAATAACACTGATGTAATAAGGGTGTTTTAAATGATAGAATGACGATCCTAAAATTAGGATTAGCCCTAAAAACAAGTATTTTGCCGTAGGTGTAATACTTTTAAATGACGAGGTTCTATTTTTTAAATTTAACACAGGCAAAAATAACAATTTTAAATGAACGATTTTTGGATTTGGTTTAGTACAGGTTTTCAGCATATTTTAGACTGGAATGGCTATGACCATATTTTGTATGTAATTTCCTTATGTGTGTTGTTTTCATTTAAAGACTGGAAGAAATTATTAGTGTTAGTGACTGCATTTACAATTGGTCATTCATTAACTCTAGCCATGAGTGTATTAGATGTTTTGACAGTTAAACAGACTTTTATTGAAGCGCTAATTCCTTTAACCATTATGAGTACTTGTATCATTAATATTGTTTATCGTAAGAAATTAGAAACATCACTAAATAAAATAAATTATAACCTGAATTATATACTGGCTTTAATTTTTGGCTTTATACACGGTATGGGCTTTTCTTATTTGTTAAAATCTATGTTAGGGAAGGAGGAAAATACGCTATTTCCTTTGCTATCATTCAATTTAGGATTAGAATTAGGACAGATAATTATAGTTATCTCAATGCTTTTAGTTTCTATTTTTTTAGCTAGATTTACCAGAATCAAAAAAGCTGATGTGATACTTGTTATTTCCTCGGCTGTTTTATTGGTTTCAACTTTATTATTTATACAACGATTAAATGCATTATAATATGAATCGATTTTTAAAAATTACTTCCATTGTTTGTTTAACAGCGTCTTCAGTTGTTGCTCAAAACATCAAAAATAATCCTATGTCAAATCATGGGAATAAATTTGAGCAATTAGGAACTATTTTACCAACTCCTAATGAGCAAAGAACTGCTTCGGGTGCTCCTGGTGCTAAGTATTGGCAGCAAAAAGCAGATTATAATATTGAAGCAACATTAGATGAAAAGAATTTGATGTTAATTGGAAAGGAAGTGGTAACATATCATAACTATTCTCCAGATAAATTAGATTATTTATGGCTACAGTTAGATGAAAATCAACATAACCCCACAAATGATGCTAACTATTTTGATAGTAATAAAATGGGTGCGCCTTATGATTTGAATACAGCTAAGGCTATGGATGTAAATGAACGTTTAAAAGGATTAGGAGATCAAATTTTATCTGTAACTGATGAATTAGGTAAGCCAATTAAATATACCATCAATCAAACCATGATGCGTATTGATTTACCTAAAACATTAATGCCAAATTCGAAAGTGAAATTTATTGTAAAATGGCAATATAAAATGGGTAATCGTATGGAAATTGGTGGTCGTGGTGGCTACGAATTTTTTAAAGAAGATGGAAACTATTTGTTTACGATGACTCAGTGGTACCCACGTATGTGTGTGTATAGCGATTTTCAAGGATGGCAAAATAAACAATTTACAGGTCGTGGAGAGTTTGCTTTAGCTTTTGGAAATTATACGGTAAAAATGACGGTTCCTGCAGACCATATAATTTGTTCCACTGGAGAATGTCAAAACTATGCTCAAGTTTTAACTCCAAATCAAATGGCTCGTTGGACAAAAGCAAATGCAAATTATAATGATGTAACGGAAGTTGTAACATTGGATGAATGCACAGCAGCTGAAAAAAATAAAGCAACAGGAACTAAAACTTGGATTTTTAAAGCTGATAGCGTGAGAGATTTTGCTTGGGGCTCTTCTCGTAAATTTATGTGGGACGCGATGCCAATTAAAGTAGATGGTAAAAAAGTAATGTGTATGAGTTTTTACGGAAAAGAAGCCTATGGTTTATATAGAAAGTATTCAACTAAAACAGTAGCGCATACGATTAAAACCTATTCAAAATTCACCATTCCTTATACTTATCCAGTTGCTCAAAGTATCGAAGCGTCAAACGGAATGGAGTACCCAATGATTTGTTTTAATTTTGGTAGAACAGAAAAAGATGGAACTTACACTGAAGGAACAAAGTATGGTATGTTAGGTGTAATTATTCATGAAGTAGGCCATAACTTCTTCCCAATGATTATTAATAGTGATGAGCGCCAATGGAGTTGGTTGGATGAAGGATTAAACACATTTGTACAATTTTTAACAGAGCAAGAGTTTGACAATAATTATCCGTCAAATCGTGGACCTGCCCATAAAATGGTGGATTATATGCGTTTGCCAAAAGATCAGTTAGAACCAATAATGACGAATAGTGAGAACATTAATAATTTTGGAGCTAATGCTTACGGTAAGCCATGTACAGCTTTAAATATTTTACGTGAAACGGTAATGGGGCGTGAATTATTTGATTTTGCATTTAAACAATATTGTACTCGTTGGGCATTTAAACATCCAACACCTGCCGATTTTTTTAGAAGTATGGAAGATGCCAGCGCAGTTGATTTAGATTGGTATTGGAGAGCTTGGTTTTATGATATTGAACCAGTGGATGTATCGGTTGATTCAGTGAAGGCATATACGTTTATCAATAATAAAGAAGTGCCTGTGAAAATGGATACAATAAGAATTTACCCAAGAGCAAAAGACACATTTGAGCCTATTTCTAAAATCAGAAATAAACAAGAAGGATTAAAGTTCTTAGTAGACGTAGATACAACTTTACGTGATTTTTATTTCCATTATAAACCAGAAGTAAAAACAGAAGTGGAGAAAAAAGCTGTTAACCGTAATGAGAATTTAGAAGCGGTAAGCGACTCTGCTTTTGCAAGCATTAAAGGAAAATATAATTATGAAATTTATTTTACCAATAAAGGTGGTTGTGTTACACCATTAATTATCCAATGGAATTTTAAAGATGGGACTTCTGAGATTGATAGAGTGAATGCTTATGTGTGGCGTAAGAATGAAAAGAATGTAGTGAAAACGTATTCTAAAAATAAAGAAGTAGCTTCTATTGTGTTAGATCCTTTTAAAGAAACCTGCGACATTGATGAAAAGAATAATACTTGGAATGTAAAAGAAACTCCTAGTCGTTTTGATGTATTTAAAGGCAAAACTGTTGGCCGCGGACAAAGCACAGGTGGAAATCCTATGCAAAAAGCTAAAGAGGCGAAGTAGTATTAAATGATTGTAAGACTTAGAATATTTATATTGTTATTTGTATTCACTTACAATTCTTTTTCTCAATCGAAAGCCTTTACAAAAGAAGATACACTTTTAGGAAGTAATCATGCTTATCGTTCTTGGTGGGATGTGAAGGTTTATAATCTTACAGTAAAACCAGATTATAGTTCGAAAACTCTTATAGGAAATAATAAAATTGAGTACAGTGTTTTAGAATCTTCGAATTTAATGCAATTAGATCTTCAAGCACCGATGATGATTGATAGTGTTTTTTATGATGATTTGAAAATTAAGACTTTCAAAAAAGAGAATAATCGTTGGATGCTATCATTAGAAAATCAAATTAAAAACTCTCGTCATGTGTTAAATGTGTTTTTTTCAGGTAAACCTAAAGCTGCCAAAAATCCACCTTGGGATGGAGGCTGGGTTTGGAAAAAGGATTCGTTAGGTAATCCTTGGATGAGTGTTGCTTGTCAAGGTAACGGACCAAGTATTTGGTATCCATGTAAAGATTTACAAAGTGATGAACCGGATAGTGGCTGCGAAATAAATATTATTACTACCGATACATTGATTGGTATTGGAAATGGTAAGTTGAATGATATGTTTTTTTACGGCGATTCAGTAAATTCTATTAAGTACACGTGGAATGTAACTAATCCTATTAATAATTATAACATAATACCTTACATTGGAAATTACACGTATATAACTGATACATTCCTTGGTGAAAACGGAAGAAATTTGTTAGTTAATTATTTTGTTTTATCATATCATAAAAACAAAATTAAAACACATCTTAAGCCTCAAGTAGAGAAAATGCTCAAATGCTTTGAGCATTGGTTTGGGCCTTATCCTTTTTATGAAGATTCATATAAAATTGTAGAAGCGCCATATTTAGGGATGGAACACCAAAGTAATGTGGCTTATGGGAATTACTATTTAAACGGCTACGCAGGGCGTGATTTATCAAACACCGGTTGGGGTTTAAAATGGGATTTTATTGTGGTACACGAAAGTGGACACGAATGGTTTGGCAATAATATCACCGCTAGTGATGTGGCTGATAATTGGATTCATGAAGGATTTACGTCTTATGCTGAGGTATTATTTACCGAATGTGAATTTGGGAAAGAGGCAGGTAATGATTATTGCGAAGGCGTGAAGAAATCCATCAATAATGATATTGCGATTATTGGTCAGTATGGCGTTCATAAAGAGGGTAGTGGAGATATGTATAACAAAGGGAGTCAGGTTGTACACATGATTAGGCAAGTAATGAATGACGATGAGAAATTTAGATTTCTGTTAAGAGAGATGAATAAAATATTTTATCACAAAACTGTTTCATCAAAAGAGTTAGAATCATTTATTATTGAAAAGACTGGAATTGATTTTACTTATTTGTTTAACCAATATTTGAGAACTACTCAAATACCAATACTAGAATATAAAATTAAGAATAACAAATTATCATTTAGATACACCAACTGTTTAAATGAGTTTAATATGCCGGTAAAAATTAAAACTGATATAGAAATTTTAATCAAGCCAACAAGCCAATGGCAAACTATTCATCTTGAGAAGAAAACAAAAACAATTTCTTTAGATAGAAATGTTTATGTTAAGTTGGAAAAGGTGAAGTAATATTAGACCTTTCAGGTTTTTAAAACCTGAAAGGTCTCTATTTAAAACAACCTTCCCTCAACAGGACCAGAATGTTCTATTTCATGTTTTAAGAGCCATTCTTTTTTATCAAGCCCCCAAGCATAACCTGTTAAACTGCCATCAGATCCAATCACACGGTGACAAGGCACAATAATCGCAATTTTATTTTTTCCATTAGTTGTTCCTACTGCTCTTATGCTTTTGATATCTCCAATTTTATGGGCTAATAAGGCATATGTTGCAGTATCGCCGTAGGGTATTTTGTAAACTTCACTCCATACTTTTTGTTGAAAGTCGGTTCCTATCTGAAAAATAGGCAAATCAAATTGTAAACGAGTGCCTGCAAAATATTCTTTTAATTGTTTGATACACTCTTTGTTTAAAGCAGTATCAATGGTGAATGGCTCTGTTTCTTTTTCTACAAATAAAACAGAACAAATTTTTTGATTAATACTTTTTATTTGAATTAATCCAATTGGTGACTCATAATAAGATATATCAAAAGAATCGTTCATTATTTTAATGAAACACTATCTGCAATTTTATTGTTTTCACACATTAAAGTTCGAGCAGGGAACTTACTATATAGTAGTAAATCATGAGTGGCAAATAAAATACAACGCCCTTGTTTACTGATATCCAATAATATTTTCATAATTTCTTCAGATGTTTCAGGATCTAAATTTCCGGTTGGCTCATCTGCTAAAATAATTTCAGGTTCGTTTATTAAAGCGCGTGCAATACTAATGCGTTGTTGTTCTCCACCAGATAACTGAAAAGACATAGATTGTTCTTTACTTTCCAATCCAACTTTTGATAACACGTCTTTTACACGCATTTTTATTTTCACTTCATCTGTCCAGCCAGTAGCTTTCATCACAAAACGAAGATTTTCAAATACATTTCTATCACTTAACAACTGAAAATCCTGAAATACAATACCTAATTTACGGCGTAAAAAAGGGATTTCCTTACGTTTTAAGTTGTGTAATTTAAAGCCTGCTACTTCCCCAAATCCTTGAGTTAACTCCAAGTCGCCGTAAATAGTTTTTAGTAAACTACTCTTACCGCTACCAGTTTTACCTAATAGATAAACAAATTCGCCTTTATTTAAGGCTAAATTTAAATTAGTAATCACAGGAACGTCTCCTTGAAAAATAGTAGCGTCCTTAAATTCAATAACCGAGTCGTTAATCATAGTAAATATTTCTGTTGTGAAATTAGAAAGTAATTAGCTTACTATAAATACTTTCTGTTTCATGTTTTAACACAACCGGGTTAATAACTACGTAATCAATGTGTTAAGGGCGTTTGTTTGACAGCTATTTTTAAGAGCAAATTTTAAAGAGTATTTAGTTGCAGTAATTTTTTTATGAAAATTTATTGTAACGATTTTTTTATATACGATTATACAAAACATGATGATTAAAAAATATTTCATAAGCCTACTGTTATTAACCTTTTCAGGATTTTTGTTTGCTCAAAAAACACAGTTATATCTTGATAAAGATGCAACTTATAAAACCGCGATGGAATTGTTTGATAAAAAACAATACACAGCTGCTCAAAAAGCGTTTGTAGATTATATGGCTTTAGTTAAAGGTAATACCTTGATTAAAACCGATGCTGAGTATTATGCGGCGGCTTGCGGCATTGAGTTATTTCACAAGGATGGAGAATGGCGAATGAAGGAATTTATTGAACGTCATCCAGAAAGTAACAAGGTTAAATGGGGTTATTTTTATTTAGGTAAATCAAATTTCAGAAAGAAGAAGTATGAAGAGTCTATTCAGTATTTAGAGAAAGTAGATATTTACGATTTAAGTAAAGATAATTTAGCAGAACTTTATTTCAAAAGAGGCTATAGTTATTTCGTGACTAAAAATTTCGAAAAATCAAAAACAGATTTATTTGAGATTAAAGACGTAGACAATAAATATGCACATCCTGCGAATTATTATTATTCTCATATTTTATATCAAGAAAAAAAATACGAAACAGCCTTGCAAGGGTTTAATCGTTTATTAAATAACGAAACATTTGGTTCAGTTGTTCCTTATTACATTACTCAAATTTATTTTATTCAAGGTAAATTCTCAGAAGTTGTAAAAAATGCACCAGCATTGTTAGATGATACTTCTCATGTTCAAAAAGAAGGAGAAATCAATCGAATGATAGGAGAGTCTTATTTTAATTTGAAAGATTTTACAAATGCATTAACTTATTTTAAAAAATCTGAAACTACTGGCGCAGGATTTAATGCGCAAGGAAGTTATGAAATAGGTTATTGTTACTATCAAATTAAGGATTATAAAAATGCTATTATTAATTTTGAAAAAGCTACTGAAGCAAAAGATAGTTTAGCTCAAAATGCTTGGTATCATTTAGCTGATTGCCATGTGAAAAATAATAGTAAAACAAAAGCGCGTAATGCTTTTTATGCAGCCTCAACAACTTCTTTTGATCCTAAAATCACAGAAGATGCTTTATTTAGTTATGCTAAATTATGTTACGAATTATCCTTTGCACCATATAATGATGCGGTTATCGCTTTTCAAAAATACATTAAGGATTATCCTGAGTCATTAAGAAAAGCAGAAGCCTATAATTATTTAGTAAATGTATATTCTACCACTAAAAATTACTCTCAAGCCATTGCCTCTATCGAGAAGATTCAGCCTCTAGATCCAATTTTAAAAATCACATACCAAAAACTAATTTATTTTAAGGCGGTTGAGTTTTTTAATAATATTGATTTAGATAGCGCTTCACGTTATTTTAAAAAATCACTAGCCGTTAATTTTGATAAAACTTATAATGCCTTATCTCAGTATTGGCTAGGTGAAATATCTTACATTAAAAAAGATTATGTAACAGCTATTGAAACCTGGAAATCTTTTCAATTGAATGAAGGCGCTTTTAGTTTAAAGGAGTATGATTTATCTAATTACAATATTGGTTACGCTTATTTTCAGCAAAAAAACAAGAAGGATTATGAAAACGCGAACATTTCATTCCGTAAATTTTTAATTAGTAAAAATTCATATGATTCTAAAAAAGTAGCTGATGCTAACATCAGAACTGCGGATAGTTATTTTATGAATAATGTATATCCTCAAGCTGCGGATTACTATGAAACAGCTATTGCATTAAACCAGTTAGATGTAGATTACTGTATGTATCAAAAAGCATTGTGTAGCGGTTTATTGAAAAATAATCAGGAAAAAATAAGTGATTTGAAAATGTTGGCTTCTAAATATCCTAAATCTAATTATTTAGCAGCTGCTATATTTGAAACAGCAGAAACGTATCGCAAAGACTTAGGAGATGGAGATAATGCTGTGATTTATTATCAGAAGATATTAGATACATATCCAAATTCGTCTTTTGTAGCTTCTTCATTAGTGGGCATAGGATTGGTTTATTATGAAAGGAAAGAAGATGATAAAGCGTTTTCTTATTTTGATCAGATTGTAAAGAAAGATCCAAAAGGGTCTGAGGCGAGAGAAGTATTACCAATGATTAAAAAAATATTTGAAGCACAAGGTAAGATTGATGAGATGGCAACCTATTTTAATTCTGTTGGTAATCCTTTAAATACAAGTGAATTAGAATCATCTTTATATGAAGCGGCAAAAGAAGCATACTATAATCAAAAAAATTGTGATTTAGCGATGGCTAAATTTGGTAGTTATATTAGTAAATATCCTGAAGGTAAATATATTTCAGAAGCTCATTTTTGTTATGCTGAGTGCGCTTATAGTAACAGTCAATATGATAAAGCTCAGCCATCATATCAATATATCGTCAATAAATCACGAGGGATTTATTCAGAAACATCTTTATTAAAATTAACCTACTTATTGTATAAAGATAAAAAATACGAAGAAGCATTGCCTTTATATCAAAAATTAGAAGAGTATGCTGAAACGCCAGCTAATAAACTAAGTGGAAGAATTGGTGCTATGAGAAGCGCTTTTTACTTAAAAAACTATGAAGTGGCTCTGGATTTTGCTGTAAAGGTTTTAAATACAGAGAAAATTACGCCTCAACAAACAAACGAAGCTAAGTACGATAAAGCAAAATCATTATTTGAATTAAGTCGTTTTGATGATGCTTTAATTGAGTTTAAAGCTATTCATAAATCAGCTAAGAATATTACAGGTGCAGAGGCTTTATATCACATTGCTAAAATTCAATTAGCGAAACAAGATTATACAGCGGTTGAAAAAACGATTACCACATTAGTTGGTTATGAATATTCAAATGATGATTGGAATACTAAAGGCTTATTGTTATTAGCGGATTCATATATTGCTAAAGGCGATGATGCGGATGCTGAATTAATGTTACAAACAGTTATTGATGGTAAACCTAAACAAGAATTTATTGATGAGGCTACCGCAAAGCTTGAAAAATTAAAAGCTAAAAAGGCTGCACGTATGTTGCAAGAACAACAAAATGGTAACGAAATGAAAATTGAATTTAAAGAAACCAAAGCTGATAAAGATTTGTTTGATCAATTGTATGAAGCAAAAATGGATTCATTAAAAAACAATAATTAAAAGGTATTTCAGAAAAAGATAACATGAGAGAAATAAAACTATTTAATAGCAATACGATGAAGTCTTCAAGTAAGTATGGTAATTCTGCTATGTACGAACAAGAACAGCAAATTCAAAAACGTAGAATTAAAAAACTACAATGGTTTTTTGTGTTGTTACTTATTTTTGGTTATGTAGCAGCTACCTTGGCGCAAACGGTAGGAGGAAATAATACCTACACGACAACAAGTACATTTGAACCAACTATTAAAGATGCTGTTAAGTTAGGCGATTTACCAGAGATAAAAGATACGGTGAAAAAGATAGCTAATATCAATTACGGAATTGTATCTACTCCTTTGGTTTCTAAATACGAAGTTATTCCTATCGACGCAGCTAAAATGCAAAACGAGCCATTATCAAAACTATATCGTTCGCTTTTAAGAATAGGAATGGGTACTTATACAACTCCGTATGGAGAATTTTGGATTAATAGCATTAGAACAAGAGATGTTGCTTATGGTGCACATATCAAACATATTTCATCGTCATCTCATTTAAAAGATGTAGGATATAGTGGATATAGCGATAATGAAGGGGAGATTTTTGGAAAGAAATTTTATAAGAAACATACCTTAACAGGAGAGTTTAATTATAAAAGAAATGTGGTGCATTTTTATGGGTATGATACAATAGAAAACAACTTATCTAAAGATTATACGAAACAACGTTATCAATTATTTGAACCAGTAATTAAAGTTCAAAGTCATTATACTGATAGTAGTAAGATTAATCATTTTATTAAGTTAGGCTATCATAATTTAACAGACATCTATCATGTAGCTGAAAATAATGTGAAATTAAATACCTTGTTCAATACATATATTAATAAGGAAAGATTGTTTGTAGCATTTGATGCAGATTTTTATAATCACAAATTGCCAAATGACACTTTTAATGATATGATTATTAGATTGAATCCTTATTTCGAAACTAAAGGTAAAAAATGGATGGCAGATATTGGGTTGGCGGCTACAGTTGATATGTATACAGGAGAAAGTGCAAAATTTTATTTCCATCCTCAATTAAATGCTCAATTTGATGTGTATGAAAGTATTATCATTCCTTATGTTGGGATTAATGGAGGATTACAGAAAAATTCATTAAGAAGTTTATCAAACGAAAATCCGTTTATCACGTCTGTTATTAATTACAAAAATTCAAACACAAAATTCAATGTATTTGGAGGTTTAAAAGGTAATTTGAGTTCAAAAACAAGTTATGATGCTAAAGCAAGTTATAGCATTGTAGATAGTATGCATTTCTTTGTGATTGATTATACTAAAAACGGAACGCTTGATAATCAATATAAAGTTATTTATGATAATACTAATTTGTTTAATGTTTCTGGACAAGTGAAGTATCAGTACAAAGAAAAAGTACATTTTATAGCTAAAGGAAATTATTACTTATACAAAACAAAAAATTTAGAGAGAGCTTATCATAAACCTGATTATGATATCACTTTATCTACGGTTTATAATTTGAAAAGTAAAATTATTTTAAAAGCAGATGTTTTTGTAATTGGTAATCAATTTGCTTTAACACAAGTAGAAAATAATTTCATTTACACAACGGAGTCAAAATTAATGAAAGGTATTGTTGATGTAAACATTGGTGCAGAATACCGATATAGTAAAATGATGTCTTTCTTTGTAAACTTTAATAATATTGCCAATACACGTTATTACCGTTGGGAAAAATATCCAAGCCAACGTTTTAATTTAATGGCAGGTTTGACTTTTATTCCTTTCTAATCAATTATTTTATATTTGTAAAAGGCTATCAATTTTGATAGCCTTTTTTTATTAAAAAAAGTCAAAAAAATATATCAGATTTCAGCAAATTTTTTTTCAATTTTTTTTAAGATTTTGACTATAATTTTATTAACATTTGTTAGTAAAATGCCTGAAATAGTTCGCTCTAAAACCCAATAAAATCGCTATATTTAAGAATTATATACTTAATAAGAAGAACTCACAATTTATGGAAGAAAATACAGCGATTGACAAGACGAATTACGGTGCCGATAACATTCAAGTATTAGAAGGATTAGAAGCAGTTAGAAAAAGACCAGCCATGTATATTGGCGATATTGGTGTAAAAGGTTTACATCATTTAGTATATGAGGTGGTTGATAATTCTATTGATGAGGCATTAGCTGGTCATTGTGATCAAATAACAGTTACTATTTTAGAAAACAATGCGATTCGTGTAAAAGATAATGGACGTGGTATTCCAACTGGCATTCACCCTAAATTAGGTGTAAGTGCTTTAGAAGTTGTAATGACGGTTTTACATGCAGGTGGTAAGTTCGATAAAGATACCTATAAAGTATCTGGTGGTTTACATGGAGTAGGTGTAAGTTGTGTTAATGCATTATCTGATCCATTAATTGCTGAAGTTCACGGCAGAGATGGTAAAATTACGATGCAGGAGTTCAGAAAAGGAATTCCTCAATACCCAGCAAAGGTGGTTGGCGATACAACCGAAAGAGGAACTATTGTTACTTTTCAGCCCGATTTAAGCATTTTTACCGTTGGGGAATATAATTATGCCACTTTAGCAAATCGTATGCGTGAATTGGCCTTTTTAAATAAAGGAATTACAATACATTTATTAGACGATCGTCAAAAAGACGAAAATGGTGTTTCTTACTCAGAAACATTCCATAGTGAAGGTGGTTTAAAAGAGTTTGTTCAATACATCGATGGAGGTAAAGAAAAATTAATGGATGACGTGATTCACATCGAAGGTGAGAAAAATGGAATTCCAGTTGAAGTAGCGATGTTGTACAATCATTCTTATAGCGAAAGTATTCAGAGTTATGTAAATAATATTAATACACACGAAGGTGGTACTCACTTGGCTGGTTTCCGTAGAGGTTTAACTCGTACCTTAAAAAGCTATGCCGAGAAAAACGGCATGTTCAAGAACATTAAGTTCGAAATTAGTGGGGATGACTTCCGTGAAGGTTTAACAGCAGTAGTTTCTGTTAAAGTTCAAGAACCACAATTTGAAGGGCAAACAAAAACTAAATTAGGAAATAGTGAAGTAACTGGAGCGGTTGATTCTGCAATCAGCGAAGCTTTAGGGAATTACTTAGAAGAAAATCCAAAACAAGCACGTTTAATCGTTGATAAAGTAGTTTTAGCAGCTACAGCTCGTCATGCAGCTCGTAAGGCTCGTGAAATGGTACAACGTAAATCAGTCATGTCTGGCTCTGGCTTACCTGGTAAATTAGCAGATTGTGCAAATAATGACCCAATGGCATGCGAATTATTCTTGGTAGAGGGTGATTCGGCGGGTGGAACAGCAAAACAAGGCCGTAATCGTGATTTTCAAGCTATTTTACCATTAAGAGGTAAAATTTTAAATGTTGAAAAAGCGTTAGAATATAAAATTTACGAAAATGAAGAGATTAAAAATATATTTACAGCTCTAGGCGTTTTCAGAGGTACGAAAGAAGATGACCGTGCTTTAAACATGGAAAAATTACGTTACCATAAAATTGTGATTATGTGTGATGCCGATGTAGATGGTTCGCATATTACCACGTTAATTTTAACATTCTTTTTCCGTCATATGAGAGAATTAGTTGAGAAAGGTCATGTTTATATTGCGGCGCCTCCATTATATTTGGTGAAAAAAGGAAAGGACCAAGTGTATTGTTGGAACGAAGTTGATCGTGCAGAACAGGTTAAAATATTAGGTGGAGATAAGCCAGAAAGCGTAAACATTCAACGATACAAGGGTTTAGGAGAGATGAATGCTATTCAATTATGGGAAACAACATTAGACCCGTCTACTCGTACTTTACGTCAAGTAACGATTGATAGTGCAGCTGAAGCTGATCGAGTGTTTGCAATGTTAATGGGTGATGAAGTGCCTCCTCGTAGAGAGTTCATTGAACAAAATGCGAAGTATGCGAAAATTGATGCTTAGTTCTCAACTACGCTCGAACTGACAAAAAATTAAAATTAAAAACATAAAAACAATAAAGTAATCATGACAAAAGTATCAGTTATCGGCGCTGGAAACGTAGGCGCAACATGTGCAGAATATATCGCACAAAGAAGAATTGCTAGCGAAGTAGTAATTTTAGACATTAAAGAAAATTTTGCAGAAGGTAAAGCATTAGATTTAATGCAAACAGCTTCTTTAAATGGTTTCAATACTCGCATTAGCGGAAGCACAAATGATTATGCTAAAACAGCTGGTTCTGATGTAGTAGTTGTTACTTCTGGTATTCCTCGTAAGCCAGGTATGACTCGTGAAGAGTTAATTGGTATCAATGCAGGAATTGTAAAAACAGTTACTGAAAACGTATTAAAACATTCTCCTAATGCTATTATCATCATCGTTTCTAATCCAATGGATACAATGACTTACTTAGCATTAAAAGGAAGTAAATTGCCTAAAAACCGCATTATTGGTATGGGTGGTGCATTAGATAGCGCACGTTTCAATTGTTATTTATCTCAAGCATTAAATGCTCCTGCAAGTGATGTGCAAGGTGTAGTAATTGGTGGACACGGTGATACAACCATGATTCCTTTAACTCGTTTAGCGACTCACAATGGGGTTCCAGTTTCTCAAACATTAGATGCTGATTCATTGAAAAAAATTGCTGCTGATACAATGGTTGGTGGCGCTACATTAACTGGTATGTTAGGTACTTCTGCTTGGTATGCTCCAGGTGCTGCAGTTGCAACAATTGTTGACAGTATCCTAAATGATCAGAAAAAATTAATTCCTTGTAGCGTTATGTTAGAAGGAGAATATGGTCAATCAGATATTTGCATGGGTGTTCCTGTAATTATTGGTAAAAACGGTTGGGAAAAAATCGTTGACTTTAAATTAAACGACGAAGAAAAAGCACTATTTGCTAAGAGTGCAGATGCAGTAAGAAGTATGAATTCTGTTTTATCTTCTGTTACTCCAGCTTAATTATAAATTAAGTGTTAATTAAAGAGGCTGTCTCAAAAGGGCAGTCTCTTTGTGTTTTGTCACATCGAGCGAAGTTGAGATGCCTTGATAATCAATGTATTTTGTTCTCGACTCCGCTCGAACTGACAACAAAATTTGACTTTTGAGTCAGCCTCTTTTTATGTTTTTATTTTGATGTTTTGCCTTTAGGATTTCTTTTAGCATGAAAAATGGAAACTATAACGATTTTCTTTTTTGTCTCATCAATTCGATAGATAATTAAAAATGGAAAATGTTTGATTAACATTTCTCTATAGTCTTTCTTGAATTTTTTGTAGTGCTTTGGTGTTTGTGTTATAATATCTATATGTTCCTCTACCGCTTTAGTAAAACGAAGACCTAATCCTTTTTGTTTTAGTTCATAGTAAATTGAAGCATCAAGCCATTCTTTTTTTGCTTCTTCAAGTAGAATTAATGTATACATAAAAACTACTTAATAGTTTTTAGTTTTTTAGAGATTTCTTTTTTTGCTTCTTCCAGTGAAAAAGTTTTGGTATTTCCTTTTTTGTAACTTTCCCATCTGCGATCAAATTCTTTAATATCCGAATCAGATAAATGATGCCCTTCTTCTTCCTTTAATTTAATATGTTCTTCTAATATAGTATACACAACCTGTAAGATTCTTTCATCTGTGCTATCTATATATTTATGAATTTTCTTTTTTAATATAGTAGTAGTCATACTTAAAAATTTCGCTTATATAACAAAGTTAATCATTTTTTGATACTTTAAAAAGTGGAATTTTGTAAAAACTTCGGTGTATCGTAGATTTTTATTCAGAAAAAGCTGAAAAAACGTAATATCTTTGATATATGAATGTTTTAAAGAGTTCGAATCCCTTTGCCTTTTTAAAACAGGTAATCACTTAAAAAACATTATTTTTTATTCTTAAGCAACCGATAAATGGTTGTAATTTTATTTAAATTTTCAAGAAATGAGTTCGATAATAAGTCTGCCGGCTCCACTCAGGATGTTTGGCAATTACTTTTAAGGCTTTGCTTAGTGAGTTTCTTACGATATCAAATGTATTAGCATTAGCCACATGGTATCCTAAAATCATTTTTGAATAATTGTCCATTACAAAACTAATGCAAATATTTTTCCCGTCAATTAAAGGATAAAAGGTTGTATCAACATGTAAATATTCGTTTGGATATTTGGCAACAATACCAACTTTCTTTTTTTGTTTTTTTACTAACTTTTTTTGTATGCCCCATAATCTCGCATATTTGTACCAACTATATAAACTCGCCACTAATTTTTTCTTTCTCAGCGAATCGGCTTGTATTGATATGATAGGCCAATGGTCAGTTTCATAACTAGTTAGTAATGTTTTTATTTTTTGCACCTCTTTTAGTTCTAATTGTTGTGGGTGTCGTTTCACACAAAGTTGTGTGTAAGAATCAAAACAATCAAAACGAGCCTCCAAAACCCACTGATAGTAGAGTGGTTTTGATAAACCAAGTAGCTTTAAGGTTCTATCAATACCAATTTGATTTTTTAAATAATTAATTGCTGTTAAAACTTTTAGTTGTAATTCCTTATTTCCATTAGCTTGCTTTATTAATGGCATAAGGATATGGGAGAGAGTGATCCACGAACGAGCAAGCCCAAATAATAATAAACGGAGTTGTTTGTTTTGTGCATTAACTTCATAAGCTTTAAAGGCGTCATCAAAATGGTATCTGAATTCATGGCCCAAGTATTTACTGTAATTTGTTTTTCTCCATGTTGAAATAGTGGAGTAGGGGATTTTTTGCCTAAATTCAGTTGGTAATAAATTTTCTTTTCCAATAGCGTACAAAAAAATAACAGAAGTATCATACTTGTTTTTTATCATATTGTTTGAATTAGGTAAACAATATAAAAACAAATATTTTTTAATGTATGTATTTACTCTTACTTTCCGCTTTTTCTGAGTGCAGAACTTCAGTAGGCTGAAGTTCTGCAAAATCAGATTCTACTTCACATTCGTTTTTAAAATCTCTGCCATTTCAACTAGCCTAATAAACTCTGCTCTGTAGCCTTCATCATCTTTTCCTTTTGCTTGTTTGGCTAAAGCAATAATGTCTTTGTAATTCGTTTCCCCTTTAAATTTTGAGTCTCCTAATAGTAAACCAAACTCAGCAACCGCACATGCAAATTTGCAATTCTCGGAGCTATTATTAAAATCTGTTTTTTTATTTGTTACAATATGAGTAATCAGTTTTGAATGAGATTCTTTGGGTTCTTTGTATCTAAATTTAATGGTCATGACCTCATTATTAAAAGATAAAGGTGATGGCGTTTGTTTTGGTTGCTGATATTTTAATGAATCGATACTTGCTATTAATTCAGAAGAGCCTGCTGGTATAATTTCGTAAATAGCAGTTACAGTGTGTCCTGATCCTAACTCGCCCGCATCTTTTTTATCATCATTAAAATCTTCATTATTCAACATTCGATTTTCATAACCAACCAAACGGTAGCCTTTTACAAAAGCAGGATTAAATTCGAGTTGTAATTTTACATCTTTTGCAATGGTTAAAAGTGTTCCTCCCATTTCTTTTACTAGTACTTTTTTTGCTTCTAAAATATTATCAATATAAGCGTAATTGCCATTTCCTTTATCCGCCAATTGCTCCATTTTAGAATCTTTATAGTTACCTGTTCCAAATCCTAATACACTTAAAAACACACCATCCTCTCTTTGTTTTTCAATTAAACGAACTAGCTCCCCATCACCACTAACTCCTACATTAAAGTCGCCATCTGTTGCTAAAATAATACGGTTATTACCTTTGGCCATAAAATTCTCTTTAGCTGTTTTGTAGGCTAATAAAATTCCTTCGCCACCCGCTGTTGAGCCACCTGCTTGTAAATTTTCCAAGGCGTCATATATCTTCTCTTTATTCTTTCCAGAGGTCGCAGGTAACACCACGCCTGCCGCTCCTGCATAAACAACAATAGACACTTTGTCTTCTTCTCTCAATTGTTCTATTAATAATCTTAATCCTGATTTTAATAAGGGTAATTTGTTTTCATCCATCATTGAGCCAGAGACATCAATTAAGAATACTAAATTGTTACTCGGTAAATTCTTTATGTCTATTTGTTTTCCTTGTAATCCTATGTGAATTAATTGGTGATTTTTATTCCATGGACAATCAGTGTATTCAGTGTTAATTGAAAAAGGATGCTCATCATTAGGTTGTGGGTAATTGTAGTTAAAGTAATTGATCATCTCTTCAATTCTCACAGCGTCTGGTTGCGGTAATTGATTTTGATTAATCATACGTCTGATATTACTGTATGAAGCTTTATCGACATCAATACTAAAAGTTGAAAGCGGATCTTTTTTCGAATCTTTATATTCATTTTCATAAATACGGCCGTACTCTTCTGTATTGTATTGAACAGGATTACTTCTTCCTCCTCGAATAGTGATGTTTTTTTGTTTTTGTTTCTTGAAATATCCTTCTTTTTGGATTGTTCTTGTGGCCATATTCTGATATTCTTCCCTAGTAACGGTGCCACCTGATTTTATATCGCCATCTATTGCTGGAGTTGAATAAGTAATAACCTGAACCTCGTCTAGTTTTATATTATTTGTAGCTAATTGAATATCGATTTTTGTTGGGTTATTTGTATTAAATGCAATATTTTTTATATCGTGTTTGGTGTATCCTACATAAACAACCGATAATTTGTAATTATCAGTAGCAATATTTTTAAAGCAATAGTCTCCATTGATATCAGATGTGGAGACGGCTACTTTTGAGGTGTCATTTTTATATAAAATGATGGAGGCAAACGGAATCTCCTCATGCGTTTTATTATCAGTTATTTTGCCATACAGCGAACATGTTTTTGTTGTTTGTTGAGCATTGCTTATTAGACTAATAAGCATGACGATGTAGAATGAAATTTTAAACATAAGAATAGATTTTAAAGATTAATTTTTCAGGGATCTATACTTATGACGCAAATTGATTTATGATTCCATAAAACTTTTTTTAATAATTAAATCTTTTTCATAATTCTGTCAGTTCGAGTAGAAAATTTTGTCTCTTCAAATTTTCGTATCGAGAACTAGTTATACAGTCACTTCTCGATACATTTTTTGCAAAGACAAGGCAAAAAACACTCGAAGAGACTGCTAGAAGGAAATTAATAAATAGGAAGTTAGAGAGAGGAATGTTATTTCAACATCCCTTTTAATTTTTCAATGGTATAATCAATTTCTTCTTTCGTAGTGTATTTACAAAAAGAGAAACGAACAGAAGCGCGAGATACGTCAGCCCCAATACCTCTTAAAACATGAGAGCCTTGGTTGCTTCCGCTACTGCAAGCGCTTCCGCCACTCGCCGCAATACCTGCAATATCTAAATTAAATAACATCATTTCTGCATCTGGGTGAGCAGGAAAACGACAATTTAAAACAGTATATAAACTTTTTTCGTTAGATGTTTCTCCATTAAACTCAATACCTGGAATTGTTTTTTCTAATTGCTCCTTCATGTAGTTTTTTAAACCTTGTATGTGAGCAATATGTTCATCCATTTCGGTATAACAAATTTCTAAAGCTTTTGCTAAACCAATAATACCTTGTGTGTTTTCGGTACCTCCACGCATATTACGTTCTTGCGCACCACCATGTATCATTGGTTGAATTTTAATAGCATGGTTTACATATAAAAAGCCAACACCTTTTGGTCCGTGAAATTTATGAGCCGCGCATGTAATAAAATGAACTTTTATTTTTTGTAAATCCATTGGGTAATGTCCCATGGTTTGCACCGTGTCGCTATGAAAAATGGCATCATACTTCGCGCAAATTTCACCCACTTTTTCTAGTGGTAAAAGCGTTCCAATTTCGTTGTTGGCATGCATTAAGGAAACAAAAGAACGTTCGTTATTTTTTAATAATTCTTCTAAGTGGTTCAAATCAACATTTCCTTTGGTGTCAACATTTACCCAGCTTAATTTGATTTTACCTTCTTTTTCTAAAACCTGCAAAGTGTGCTCAACAGCATGATGTTCAATTTTACTAGTAATAGCATGTTTAATTCCTAATGAATGAATACTTTGATTGATGGCCATATTATCAGCTTCTGTACCACCAGAAGTGAAAAATATTTCGGCAGGAGCTACATTTAATAATTTAGCAACCGTTTTACGAGCTACTTCAATAGCCGAACGTGTTTTACGGCCAAAAGCATGAATAGAAGATGGATTTCCATATTCTTCTCTCATATAAGGAAGCATGGCTTCTAATACTTTTTCATCTAATTTGGTGGTTGCTGCGTTATCTAAATATACTTTCATAATGTTAATTTTTTTTAACCCTGTCTGCCGACAGGCAGGCGCGAAGGTCGCAAAGTTTTTTCGCAAAGGTCGCAAAAGTTTTTTTGTATTTTCTTCTATTATTGTATTTCTGTCAGTTCGAGCGAAGTCGAGAACTACTTCTTGATTATCTCTTTAATATCTTCAATAATTTTTTTTGCTAAAGCATCAGCAGTATTCATGCTTTCACTCTCGCTGTAAATTCTGATAATTGGTTCTGTATTTGATTTACGCAGATGAACCCATTCTTTATCAAATTCAATCTTAACGCCATCCACAGTATTTACTGGCTGTTTAGCGTATTTTTCTTTCACGCTAACTAAAACCTTATCAACATCAATTTCGGGAGTTAATTCGATTTTATTTTTTGAGATATAATAGTTAGGAAAAGACTTACGTAACATAGAAGTTGTTTTTCCAAATTTAGCTAAGTGAGTTAAAAAGATAGCAACACCTACTAATGCATCTCTACCGTAATGAATTTCTGGTAAAATCACTCCGCCGTTTCCTTCGCCACCAATAATAGCGTTAGTAGATTTCATCATATTTACCACATTAACTTCGCCAACTGCCGAAGCAGAGTAGGTACCGCCCATTTTTTCTGTTACGTCGCGCAATGCACGAGTAGAAGATAAGTTAGAAACGGTATTACCACCTTTGTGATGTTGTAACACGGCATCTGCTACTGCTACTAATGTATATTCTTCACCAAACATTTCTCCATCTTCGCACACTAATGCTAAACGGTCAACATCTGGGTCAACACTAATTCCTAAATCAGATTTTGTTTTTACAACAGCTTCTGATAAATCTCTTAAATGTTCAGGTAATGGTTCAGGATTATGAGCAAAATGACCTGTAGGTTCGCAATGAATTTTATGTATGGTTTTAACACCTAAAGCCTCTAATAACATAGGAATTACAATTCCACCGCTAGAATTAACAGCGTCTACAGCTACAGAGAAATTTGCTTTTTTAATCGCTTCCACATCTACATAAGGTAATTGCAATACCTTATCAATATGAATTTGCAATAAATCATCACGCTGCTCATAAGAACCTAATTGGTTCACATCGCTATATGTAAAATCTTCTTTATCAGCTAGTTCTAAAATATATTTTCCCTCGCTGTCGCTAATAAATTCACCTTTATTATTTAATAATTTTAAGGCGTTCCATTGTTTTGGATTATGACTTGCTGTTAA
Source organism: Bacteroidetes bacterium UBA5697 (assembly GCA_002420145.1). Lineage (GTDB taxonomy): Bacteria > Bacteroidota > Bacteroidia > B-17B0 > Aurantibacillaceae > UBA4416. Next base: position 6,175 of record DIHL01000028.1, on the reverse strand, counting down.
AATAATGCCACCATCGGCGTTTAATTCGGTAACAGCAACTTCAACCGTAGGAGTGGTGCTTAATCCCAAATCAATGACATTAATCCCTAAACCAACTAAGGTTCCACAAACAATATTGTTTACCATTTGTCCTGATAACCGAGCATCGCGGCCAATAACCACGCTTACTTTTTTGTTAGGGTTGTTTGATATAATCCAGCTGCCATAAGCAGAAGCAAATTTTACAATATCTAAAGGGCTTAATCCATCGCCTGGCTTACCACCAATGGTTCCTCTGATTCCAGAAATACTTTTTATTAAAGTCACGTTAATTTTTATTTATAGTCGCACAAATATAATATTAGCCTTCACATTAAAAGCAACTAGTTTTCTACAAAATACACTATTTTTTGTTCAAAATTAAGCCCTAAAATGTGTTTTTTAACCTTAAATTTGTAAATATTAAAGAAAGATTTTTTGTATGAGTGAATTTGAAGGAGATGGATTAAGCAACCAAGATTTCGAAAAAAGTTTAAAGCGATTTGAGGATATGATTTCTTCGGGTAATCAGCAGTTTTTTGACGCTGATGAATTAGAAGAAATTATTGATTATTATATGCAATGGTTTAATTTGGAGTTAGCTAAAAAAGCTATTGACTTCGCATTACGCCATTATCCATATTCATCTACTTTAAAAATTAAGTTAGCTCAATTTTTATCATCGCAACATAAAACACACGAAGCCCTATCTTTATTAAATGATGTAGAGCAGGTTGAAAGTAATAACAGCGAGTTGTATATGACTCGTGGCTATATTTATAGTCAGATGGGTTTAAGCGAACAAGCTATCGAAAATTATAAAAAAGCCTTGCCTTTGTCTGAATATAAAGATGAAGTATATGTTGCCATAGGAATTGAATTTTTAAATGATGATAAAGCAGATGATGCCTTGTATTATTTGAAAAAAGCTATTAAAGTAAATCCTGAAAACGATGTGGCTTTAAATGAACTGTCGTTGTGCTTTGAAATGACTGGAAAAAGTGAAGAAGCAATTTCCTTTTATGAGAATTACATTGAAGACAAGCCATACAATCACTTTGCATGGTTTAATTTAGGCATTAGTTATAATCGTTTGAGTTTGTTTGAAAAAGCAATAGATGCATATGATTATGCCATTGCTATTAAAGATAATTTTTCATCCGCTTATTTTAATAAAGCGAATTCTTTAGCGCAATTAGATAGATACTTAGAAGCAATAGAAGTATATAGAGAGACTTTTAAGCACGAAGAACCAGATGCTAGTACCTACTATTATATTGGCGAGTGTTACGAAAATTTAAATCAGTACGAAGAAGCTTTAGTTAACTATAATAGGGCTATTAAATTAGATCCAGCTCATGCAGATGCTTGGTTAGGAATAGGTATTGTATTAGATTATCAAAACAGAATTACCGAAAGTATCCATTACATTAAAAAAGCAATTGAAATTAACCCAAATATGCCTGAGTATTGGTATGTGTTTGGAGAGGTTCAACATAAATTAGGATTTTTAGAAGAAGCAGCTTCGGCATACCAACGCGTAATAGAATTAGGATACGAGGAGTTTGATATTTATATTGATTATGCAAAGTTATTGCATGATGCTGAATATTATAAAGACTGCGAAAAAGTATTAGCAGAAGGTATTCAAAAATTTCCAGATGCTCCAGAATTGTATTACCGAATGAGTGGTTTGCAAATGGAACTAGGAAGAAAGCAAGAAGGATTAGTGTTTTTAGAAAATGCCCTTGAAATGGATTATGATAAACACTCCGACTTATTAGAATATTTACCCATATTAGAAACAGATGTTGCAGTAATGCAATTGATACAATCATTTAAAAATAAAACGTTATGAATTTAAAAACAGCATCAGATTATAATGTCGCTTTATCTCACTTGCCAGAACGTACGATGAAACCGAGAGAACGTGGGTTGACGATGGTAATGGATAAAGGTATTTCATTAAGACACGCTGAAGATTTTGTAGAAAGCTATGCAGATTATGTTGACTTTGTGAAGTTAGGATTTGGAACCTCCGTGATGTCGAAAAATGTAAAAGAAAAAATTAAATTATATAAGCAAGCGGGGATTAAAACGTATTTAGGTGGTACTTTATTTGAAGCATTTGTGGCTCGCGGTAAGTTTGATGATTATCAAAAATTTATTGATTCTTATGGATTAGACACCGCAGAGGTAAGTGATGGAAGTATAAATATGGATCATGATAGTAAATGTAAATTTATTAATACCTTATCAAAAAACTTTACGGTGTTATCTGAAGTTGGATCTAAAGAAGAAGGAATTATTATTCATCCAGCAAAATGGACGAGTATGATGAAAGCTGAATTAGAAGCTGGTTCATTTAAAGTGATTGCAGAAGCTCGTGAGAGTGGAACGGTTGGTATTTTTCATAAAAATGGAAGTGCTCACTCGATGTTAATTACTCGTATTACTAGTAAAATTAAGGTAGAAGATATTATTTGGGAAACTCCTCAAAAATCTCAACAAGTTTACTTTATTAATTTATTTGGCGCTAATGTAAACGTTGGTAATATTAGTGTGGATGATGTGATTCCTTTAGAAACATTACGTATTGGTTTACGCGGTGATACCTTCTTTAATTATTTACCAGAAGGAACAAAAGACAAAACTTTTTAATGAGAAAGATAATCTGCTTATTCGCTTTGTTTTTTGTTGCAGGAAAAGTTTCCGCTCAAGAAGTGTTTCCTTCAAACACATTTGTGCAAACTTGTATTCAAAAGGAAGTGTGTTTTGCGAATCAAAATTCAGCTAACCTTTTTTATAATGAAGCAAGTAGCGAGTTTTTTGTAGTTGTTGATTTTAAAAAGTTTAAAATCGGAGTTGATAGTTTAGACGCTTGGCTAGATGACTTGGATGATACTAAATTTATTTTCAAGGGATCTTTAAGTTCTGATAAGCTTCCGGCTCTGAGTAATAATGGATATAAAACACTGCAAGTAAACGGTAACATTACTTTTAATAATGTCATTCATTCTTATTCAGTTGATTTGGTTTTGTTTATAATTTCGCCTGATGGTATGTTGTACAGAAATACTGGTAATGATTATTATGACAGAATAAGAAGTAATATTCAAATTTCATTTAAACCCAAAGAATATAAAATAGACAAAAAACCACACCATCTTAAAAAAACAATTTCCATTAATATTGGAAGTGGTTATATAAACCCATTAAAACCGGGAATGGAGAGTTTTATTCAAAATTAATATTAAACAAACACGATTATGAAAGAGATAACAGTACAAGAATTAAAACAATTAATCGACGAGAAAAAAGATTTTCAATTAATTGACGTCAGAGAAGAATACGAGTTTGATGAAGCAAACATCAACGGACAATTAATACCTATGGGTGAAGTAATGGATAACGTTGATAAAATATCTAGAGATAAACAAGTTGTGGTTCATTGCCGTAGTGGTAAGCGCAGTGCTACTGTTATTAGTGCTTTAGAAAGTCAACATGGTTTTACAAACTTGTACAATTTAAAAGGCGGTATTTTAGCTTATATCGACGAGATAGGATTGTAATTTAAGTTGTTGGAGAGAAGTTGTTTGTTATTGGAATATTATAACTTCATACACTTTCTTCAAACAACCAAAAACTAAACTCAAACTACATATATATTTATGATTGAATTATTTAAACACATTTTACATTTAGATTTTGATTGGTTATTTGCCAATTTTGGAACGGCTATTTACATTGTTTTGTTTTTAGTAATATTTATTGAAACTGGTTTAGTGGCTATGCCTTTTTTACCTGGCGATTCTTTATTGTTTACAGCAGGATTATTTGCTCGTACTGGGCATTTAAATATGTCGTACTTATTAATTTTATTATTTATTGCAGCAGTGCTAGGCGATAACTGTAACTACTGGATTGGCAGAAAAATAGGTATCAAGATATTTGACATTAAACTAAAGGGTAGGGTATTAGTAAAAAAAGAATACTTAGATAAAACCCATGTGTTTTTTGAAAAGCATGGAACCAAAGCTATTATTATGGCGCGTTTTGTGCCTTTTGTAAGAACCTTTGCGCCTTTTGCAGCTGGCATTGGAGAAATGAACTACAAAAAATATTTAGTTTATGATATTTTAGGCGGTGCTTTATGGATTGGAAGCTTAACAACCGCTGGTTATTTATTAGGCGAAGTTGAATTCATTAGAAAACATATTGATTTAGTTTGCCTTGGCATTATTGGTTTATCAGTATTGCCAATATTAATCACTATGGTGAAGAATAAATTTGCGAGTAAATAATAGTTATTATAAGCTCTCATAATGAAAGTAAGAAAAGTATATTTTAGTTTAATAAGTTTGTTTTTTTACTTTCTAGTAAATTCTCAGGTAAATTTAGTTTCTAACTCAAGTTTTGAAAATCATACATCTTGTCCAACATTTATGTTGCAATGGGATAAATGCATTGGATGGACAAATTGTAATGGTAATGTTGGAAGTGGTTTATGGGGCACTCCAGATTACTATCATACTTGTGGTTTGGTTCAGAGTCCATATAATCCAGTCCCTCCAAATACAGGAATGGGTTATTGTAATCCCCATTCGGGAGATGCAATGATGGGACTTGTGTGTTATAATGCCGGTTATGTAGATGCCAGAGAGTATATTACTACTCAGTTAACTTGTCCTTTAACTATAGGAAACACATACACTGTATCTTTTTGGATTTCTACTCAATCATCTCCTCAAGTAAAATATAATTCTAGTCATTTTGGAGCGTATCTCTCTAATTCCGCTGTTACTCAATCAGGTTTTAATCTTGTAAGTGTTACTCCTCAATACGAAATAACAAGTTTAATAACCAATACAAATTGGCAACAGCATACTTTTACTATTTCCCCAACAACTAATCTTAATTATATTACATTAGGTTGTTTTAAATCCGATGCTGTTATTACAAAATCCCTAACAACACCTTCTGCATGGCAACCATATTCTAATTATTTTATTGATGATATTGAGATTTTAAGCTCCGCTTCTTCTAGTTCATTTTCAATTTCACCTTCATCTACAAATGTTACGTGTAATGGAAGTGCCAATGGAAGTGCTACTGTTACTGCAACGGGTATTGGTCCTTATAGCTATTTTTGGACACCTGGTAGTTATACTACAGCTTCAGTTAGTAATTTAAGCACAGGAGTTTATACTGTAACTGTAAACGGAACTAGTTGTAGTTTTAGTACGAGTACGATATCTATTACTCAATCCCCAGTTCTAACAAGTTCTATAATGGTAAGCTCATTTACTAATTGCGATAATGATTCACTAATTTTAAACTCATCAATTTCTGGAGGTACTCCTCCATATACAATTACTTGGAACAATGGTGCTGTAAATACAAACAGTATAACTGTAAATTCTCAAACCATGAGCGTATATAGTTGCACGGTTACTGATTCAAATAATTGTATAAATACACAAACAATTCAACTTAGTTTGTTTCAATCTGTTTCAGTGCATAGTAATACTCCAAATGTTTTTACACCTAACGGAGATGGCGTTAATGATATTTTTGATTTTAAAGCACTGTCAAATTGTGAGAATTTTACATTTGAAATATTTGATAGGTGGGGATTATCGATATTTAAAATGAATGACAAAAAACAAAGTTTTTGGGATGGAAGAACAACTAGCGGAGAGGAAGTGACAGACGGAACTTATTTTTATATTATGAACATTGAAAGTGGAAGTAAATCGAAAGGAATGATATCTGTTTTTAGATAAATTTTAATAAGCATAGCATTGTATCAGAAACTTTTATTTGAATATATTAAGATAATGTTTTACTTGTAAATTTTTAGAATAATATAATTGTTACCTTTTTTAAATATTTCTGTCATTGAATTAGACTTTCATCATGATTCTTTAGATGGTATCCTGAAAATATTTCAGAATACGGAGCATCGTATTAATGTTTTTACAACTTCTAAAAATGTCAAATTATTAAAAGATATTTCTTACTCTAAAAATATTTCATTTAATGAATATAATGGGGGAGGAAAATACTACTTTTTAAGAAAACATAAAGAGCTTTTAAATTCATCGAATCTGATTTTTATAAATACTATTGCTAATGATTTTGGCGCTTATTTAGC
>DIHL01000027.1 GCA_002420145.1 Bacteroidetes bacterium UBA5697 | reverse complement strand
GAATTTAAATACCCTTTTTTTATACTGCCAATATCTACAAGCATTAATGCAATAATTTCCTCCATTTTCAATTTTCCAACTTCAACTAATGTATTAATAAGAAAGTTTAATTGATGAAGATTTGAACTTTCATTTACTGCACGATTGAAACTTGAATTTGAATAAACAATTTTAGAAAGTAAAGATTGCCTTTTTCTATTAGTTTTTGCTTTTAAGTATTCTAATGAATCCGAGTTATAGGATACTAAAAATGAGTTTATAAACCCCATTTTCACTAATTGATTTATTGCTTTTCTGACAGAGATTAGATTTATTTTTAATTTTTTCTCAATTCTACTTTGTAATCGAGAATACTTATCTTCACAATACTTTTCCTTTTTGAATTCATCAATGAATTCTACACAAATTTTTAAAGTGTTTAAAAAACCATCTCCATTATAGTCAGTAAAAGCATTGGTTAAACTCCAATAATTTTCATAATTCTGCTGTGACATATTCTTTCTTTGATTTTGTAAGTAATCTTGTGTTTTTAACTATAAACAAATATTCTTTATTAATTTCCTTTTTTTCTTTACCCGTAACCTTATAATTATGTTTTCTTTCTATTATTTGAACATCATCTGAATATTTACTTAGTAAATATAATAATTGTTCTTTAGTAGGAAATGATGAGTTATTATAACTCAACATCCAATATTTATAATTTTTTAAATTAGAAAAAAGAGTGTCAAACAATTCAATTGATGTTTTCTTATCTACAAAGTTATTCTTAAATGGTTCTTTTATTGTTGATGAAATGTATGAGTCAATTAAGCCATAAAATCCAAAATAATTATTCATTGTGCCTGTATAAGGTGGGTCTAAATAGATAATATCTGCTTTTACCTTTCCTAACAAATTAAAAACATCTTCATTTAGTGAAATGTTATTTTGTTTATTATCAAAAACAGCTTTGTTATATTCATCAATATTTTCTAAAAAATGACTCTTAAAAGATTGATTATGATATGCTCTTTTTCTTTTATATTTTTCATAGCTATTCTCTTCATCTCTTAATTGTAATACTTTATCCCAATTTATATTAAATCTTGAATATGGCATCTTCCTTACCATTGCTCGTCTCAATAAAGTAAGTGATAATGATTTTTTATACTCTGAATTTAGTTTTTCAATATTTTGACGGTATAAGTCCAACTCCATACATTCTTCAGGAAAGAAAAAAACATTGGAGTAATTTTTAAACATAAAGCCTTTTAAAGGTTTGCCAGAAAAAATAATTTCTAAATCATTTTTATCAAGCGTTTCAAAATTATTTTCGATTAATGACTTTGATATTAAATGATTTACAGTAAGTACATCGTTTGAAATAACTTTTAATCCTTGTAGCTTTGCTTGGTAGCTGACAGAACCACCACCAGAGAATGCGTCAAAAATACTTTTAGCGTCTTTTGGGAAATAATTAGAAATCCAATCCGCGATTTTTTCTTTGTTACCAATGAAATTTATTTTAGGAAATTTATTCATCATCTTTCATCATCTTTCATCATTTTTAAAATGTTTTTTGCAATTACTTTAGCTAATAAAGGGGGGACAGAATTTCCAACCTGTTGTTGTTGGGAAATTGTAGAACCTTTGAAAACAAAGTTGTCTGGAAAAGATTGAATACTTGCCAATTCTCTTACTGTTAATGCCCTATTTTGTTCATAATGAAAAATTTTCCGCATATCACCTGTAATACAAACTGAAGGCTCATTACTCTTATACCGAATATATTTTCTAACATCTCCGCTTTGTGGTCTTATTTTTTCGGGTATTTCATTTCTATCTCCACCATCAGAAATGAAACTCATTTTATGAAGCATTTGTTCTGAATGCTTCATCGCAATATGATTTGGAATATTTGATTCTTCCCCAGACTTTAATATAGGAAAATGTTTTAATACATCTTTAACTGGTTTATATTTTTTTGTTATTTTTTCCGGGAAAGAGATTTTTTTTGAAATTCTATTTCCAATAAATAAAACCCTATTTCTTTTTTGAGCTATTTCATAATCCGCAGCATTTACAATTTTACAATCAACGTTATAACCTAAGGTTTTAAACAAATCAATGATTTCATTTTTAGTTTTTCCTTGATTATGAGTGTATAAGCGAGCTACATTCTCCATTAATAAATACTTTGGTTTTGTAATAGAAACAATTCTAGCAAATTCTTTAAAAAGTTGATTTCTGGGGTCGTCAATAAATTTTCTACCAATGTTACCTGCAATGCTAAACCCTTGACAAGGAGGGCCACCAATGACTATATCTATTGATTTTCCTTTGGTATATTTATTTATTTGCTTTGCTGTTAGATTTGTAATATTGTCTTGAATTAAATTGTGCTTTGGGAAATTTGTCCGGTATGTTTCACAAAAGCTTGGTTCTATATCTACAGAAAATAAATTTTCAAAACCCATTTGATCAAAACCAAGTGAAAAACCACCAGCTCCACAAAATAAGTCTATGTAGGTAGGTTTTTTTTTCATAAGTCAAGATTCGTTTGTTTTACGTTTGTTGACCTCAAATATTCAACTTTTTTTTCAGCAACAATTAAGACATCGTTTGAACATTGATTTTCATATAACTTTTTGGCGAAAAGATTGCCATAGAACTCTGTCTTTAGTAAATTCAAATCTAGATTTAATGCTATAGAAAGTTGCCCTAATCTTTTTTCGTCAAAATCTCTTTTACCGTTTTCAATTTTGCTCAAATTAGCAGAATCTAAATCAAGTCGTGCCGCTAGCTGTGTTAGCGTCAGTCCATTTTCATTTCTTAACCGTTTAATGTATTCTCCAAATGTTTCTTTCACTTGACTTGTTTAATAAAGCTTGTCTTTTTTTGACAAATATAAATAATATTTTGAATATTCTAGCGAGAAATGGAAAAACTTTAACTCTTTTGGTTACGAAGCGATCGCTTGCTTGTAAAGCAAACAAATTTGCTAAATGTGCGGTTAGTTGTCTTTTTACAATAAGGTATAAATAGCGAACTACTTTATGGCGCCTATATTGTATATTCAATAATATTACACCAGTTTTTTCATCTTTATTAACTCCTTATAATTTAATCAAAAATCCCTTAACAAAAAAGCTCCTTGGTTTTGCCAAGGAGCTTTATAAATATATTTAATACCTATGCCTTTTTAGTAAATAAGTTTACTTTGCTTTCTTGGCGTTTTAGCAAACGGCTAATGTTCTTTTTATGAGTAACCAATAATAAAGCTGCTACAAATAACGAGAAGATTAAAAGTGTTTGGTTTTGGTTTTTTAAAACAATATTTAAAAAGAAAGGAAAACTCAATCCTGCTGTCATAGATGATAATGACACATAACGGGTTGCTAAAAGCACAATTAAAAATACAGCCAAAACCATTAAGCTTGTTAAAGGGGTAATGCAAATCACAATGCCTAAAATAGTAGCTACTCCTTTTCCTCCTCTAAATCCTGCAAAAATTGGGAACACATGTCCTACCAACGCCGCAATACCCAAACCTAGTTCAAGAGTTACGTATTCATTACTATCATAAACATAAGATGATAAATGAACCAACAAAACGGCAATAGTTCCTTTTAAGATATCAATAGCCAAAACAGGAATACCCGCTTTTTTACCCAATACTCTAAAGGTGTTAGTAGCCCCAGCATTTCCGCTTCCAAACTCTCTCACGTCAATGCCGTAATAACGTTTGCCCCACCATACTGCGGTAGGTATTGAGCCTATTAAATAAGCCGCAATAATTAACGATACAATAGTAAAGGTTTCCAAATGTGTTTAGTTTTAGTTACACAAATATAATAATTATTTAACCCGCCAAAAACACTAAAAATTTTAGATTAATGAAGATTTAAACAGCTTTTTGTTAAAATAACACATTCAGGTAAAATCTTGGGCTTAATTTTTTGTCGGTTTGTTTCAAAATGGTTCTCTTCCCATTTTTGTATCGAGAACTCCACCAGTAAAATCTACATTATCAGTGTCCCTTTTCTCCTCTAAAAAAATCGCTCTTTTAATCTGAATTATTTTTCTCCAATTACAAAAATAATGGTATTTTCACACCTCTTAAAACTATGATAAGTTACGTAAATGGGCAAGTTGCCGAACTAAATCCTGCTTTGGCAGTTATTGAAACTAATGGAGTAGGCTATGCCTTATTAATTTCGTTAACTACTTATAGCCAAATACAAGGTAAGGCTACTGCAAAATTGCATGTAGAGAGCGTTTACGTAAGAGATGATAATCCAAGATATTTTGGTTTTGCAGATGTAGAGGAACGCGATTTGTTTCGCAAACTCATTTCGGTTTCGGGAGTAGGTGGCGGCAGTGCTATTTTAATGCTGTCTTCGTTAAGCGCCCCCGAAATTGCAGGAGCCATTAATACAGCTAATGTAGCCTTATTAAAAAGTATCAAAGGTATTGGCGAAAAAACAGCGCAACGTATTGTGGTTGATTTAAAAGGAAAGATGGGTAAACACGAGGGAGGAATTTCTCAAATTTTAAATCCATCATACAATAAAAATAGAGATGAGGCGTTAATGGCTCTAGTTACATTAGGGTTTCCTAAACTAGTAGCCGAAAAAGCTATTGAAAAAGCAACCAAACAACAAGGTGTAGCTACAGATAATGTTGAATTGCTGATTAAAGCAGCACTAAAAAATATGTAATTAATAAAGCGTGGTAAAAGGAGTCGTAAAATTTCTTGTTGTAGGTTCTGTATCTGCTAGTTTGATGAGTATCGTTGTTGGCTCCAAGGCCAAAAACGCACCATTAAGTAAGCCACATTACTTTTACACACCCATTCACCAGCTTAATCCCGATTCGCCAATTGTTACTAAAGACGATTTACCTTTTAAGTTTAATGATAACAATGGTGGGCAACCAAATTTTGATGATAAAAGTGGATTATATTTAAATAATCCATCCAATATTACTACTACCACCGAGTATAATCCTCAAACTGGTAATTACGATATTACTCAAAAAATTGGAGACATGGATTACCGTCCCGAAACCTATGTGGAGTTTCAGGATTACCAGGATCAATTATTTAAGCAAGCGGTAAAAGACCATTGGAAATCAAAAATTAAAGCAGAAGACTTACAGAATCAAAACAAAAAAGGGATGATTCCTAAGTTAACGGTTAATAGCGAATTATTTGACCGTATTTTTGGTGGTAACCAAGTGGATATTAAACCTACTGGAACAGCCGAATTAATATTTGCCTTAAATCGTAACAAAACATTAAATCCTGCTATCCCTCAGCGTCAGCAAAAGGTAACCAATTTTGATTTTAACATGCGTATTCAGTTAAACTTAATTGGTAAAATTGGAGATAAATTAAAAATTACCACGAGCTACAATACCGAAGCATCTTTTGATTGGGAAAATCAAATGAAGTTAGAGTACACCGGTTATGAAGATGAAATCATTAAAAAGATAGAGGCAGGTAACGTAAGCATGCCTTTAACGAGTTCTTTAATTCAAGGTAGCCAAAGTTTATTTGGTGTAAAAACACAATTACAGTTTGGTAGATTAACAGCCACAGCATTATTTTCGCAACAACGTGGTAAAAAACAAGAAGTTTCGGTGCAAGGTGGTGCGCAAACCATGTACTTTAATGTTACAGCCGATAACTATGAGGTAAATAAACATTACTTCATGGGGCATTACTTTAGAGATAATTACGATCAATGGATGACCACACTTCCTATTGTAACGACTCCAATTATTATTACCAAGGTAGAGGTATATATTACTAACCAAACGGGTAGTACTGAGCAAACCCGAAACTTTGTGGCATTTACAGATTTAGGAGAAGATTCAACTCATGTGAATCCTAATTTAAGAAGTACTTTATGTGCATTTCCTAATTACGATATTCATGATAGTGATGGCGTTTTTCCTCATAATGGCGCAAATAGTTTATATCATATCATTTCAGATACTACATCAGGAACTAGTATTATGCCTCCACGCTCTAATGGAAATGCTTCATTAATTTATTCAGCTTTATCTAATTCATCTTTAGCGCCAAATGCTTGTAATGATGGAAATAAGTTCATGCAATCTTCTCGCGATTTTGAGGTGGTGCAAAACGGACGCCGTTTAAATCCTTCAGAATTTACTTTCAATAGTCGTTTAGGTTTTATCTCTATTAATCAATCAATTAATAATGATCAAACAGTGGCGATTGCTTATCAGTATACATACAATGGTAAAGTATACCAAGTCGGTGAATTTTCAGATCAATACACGTCTGGTCCATTATACTTAAAATTATTAAAGAGTGGTTCGGTGACTAGCCCTAAGTTTAGTACTTGGGACTTAATGATGAAAAACGTTTATTCTTTAGGTGCTTATAACTTAAATGCCGCTGATTTTAAATGTGATGTGTATTATAATAATATCGAAACAGGTGTTGATATTCCATATATCCCATACGGAAGTGCTAACGGAAATTTATTAGTTCAGGTTATGGGCTTAGATAAGTTAAGTGTAAACGGCGATCCGTATTCGGATGGTGTATTTGACTTTATTCCAGGCTATACCATTAATGCTAATAACGGGCGTATTTATTTATCATCCAAAGAACCATTTGGAGAAAACTTAAGAAGCAAATTTGCTGCCGCCGATTTCCCCGTTGCCAACAAATATATTTTCCAAGAGTTATACGATTCAACAAGAACCATAGCCCAACAATTACCCGAAAAAAATAGGTATAAAATTAAGGGGCAATATAAGTCAGCCTCTGGTTCCGAAATTTCTTTAAATGCCTTAAACATTCCTCAAGGTGCTGTTCAAGTAACGGCTAATGGACAAGCATTAACTGAAAACGTAGATTATACTGTTGATTATACCTTGGGTAGAGTAAAAATTATTAACGAAAGTATTTTAAACTCAGGTGCTAATATTAAAGTAAGTACCGAGAGTAACTCACTATTTAACGTGCAGCAAAAAAGTTTATATGGTGCCCGTTTAGATTTTAAAGTAAATAAAGATTTGATGTTAGGTGGTACTGTACTTCACTTGAGTGAAAAGCCTGTGACTCAAAAAGTTAACATTGGTGATGAGCCGGTGTCAAACACCATTTGGGGAGTAGATTATAGCTATAAAACAGATGTGCCTTTTTTAACTCGATTAATTGATAGAATACCGTTAATTAATACCAAAGAGATGAGTAGCATTACTACTCGTGGTGAGTTTGCTCAGTTGGTTCCAGGTAATGCCAAAGCCATCGGTAAAAATGGTAACTCTTATGTAGATGATTTTGAGGGAAGTATTTCATTAATTGATTTAAAGAGCCCATCTGCTTGGAGTATGGCAAGTATTCCTCAAGGACAACCATCGTTATTTCCAGAAGCATCGTATAATGATGATATAAAAACGGGTTTAAACAGAGCTCAATTTAACTGGTATACGATTGACCCATTGTTTTACGGACAACAAAACACAAGCATTAAACCAGGTAATATTACAGAACCAACTTTCTCTAATAACTTCATGCGTCAGGTATTAGAAACAGAATTGTTCCCAGGCAAAACTCCTCCCAACGGACAACCCGTAGTGATGTCGGTTTTAGATTTAGCTTTTTATCCAGGAGAACGTGGACCATATAACTATGATGTAAATGCCACTGGCGTTTCATCAGGTATCTTAACAAACGGTAGATTAAAAGATCCTGAAACTCGTTGGGGTGGTATTATGCGTCGTTTAGAAACAAATGATTTTCAGGCTGCCAATATTGAGTACGTTCAGTTTTGGATGATGGATCCATTTAATAGTGATTACAATAGCACCACTTATCCAGATATGGATGCGAATAGCAAACCAAGTGGGGAGTTATACATCAACTTAGGTAATATAAGTGAGGATATTATAAAGGATGGTAAAATGTGTTACGAAAACGGTTTACCAGGAAGTCCTTCGGGAGCAAGTGCTAACTTACCAACCATTGAATCTAATTTAGGAAAATCACCTTTAATTAGTCCAATTTCTAACTCCTTTGTAAACGATCCAAACGACCGACCATTTCAGGATGTTGGTTATGATGGTTTACCTGATTCAGCTGAGTCTAGAAAATTTGTTTCTTTTATTACTGCTTTAGGAGCGTTTAATCCATCTAATCCAGATATTCAAGAAGCATTAAACGATCCAAGTTCAGATAAGTACCATTTCTTTAGAGGAAACGATTACGATCAATTTGCTGCAACCGATTATAGAGCCAATACGCTTTCTCGTTACAAAAAATACAATGGTCCAGAAGGTAACTCACCAACAGAACAACAATATCCTGATGCTGGTGTACCAAGTGCGGCTACCAATAATCCAAATATTGAGGATATCAACAGAGATAATACGTTGAGTGAAACTGAAAACTATTACCAGTACAAAATCAAAATCTCTCCTCAGGATTTAACGCCTAATAATGTTGGACAAAACTATATTGTGAATGTGATTGATGGTTCAACCACCATTGGTAGCACACAAAAAAATGTAAAATGGTATCAATTTAAAGTGCCAGTGACTGAGTTCGAAAAATCGGTTGGTTCTATCGAAGGCTTTAACTCCATTCGTTTTATGCGTGTATTTATGAAAGGATTTAACAAACCTGTGGTTTGTCGTATTGCTCGTATGGAATTAGTTCGTAGTGATTGGAGACGTTATGCATTTGATTTACAACGTCCAGGAGAATATATTGCTAATGATGATAACACAACCACATTCGACGTGTCGGCTGTAAGTGTTCAAGAAAATGGCGAGAAAAAACCAGTAAACTATGTGATTCCTCCAAACATTAACCAGCAACAAAATGTTCAAACTACCAATTTAGTATTATTAAACGAACAATCTTTATCATTAAGAGCTTGTAATTTAAAAGATGGTGATAGTAGAGCCATTGTTAAGAATACTGAACTAGATGTGCGTTCTTTTGGTAAAATGAAATTATTTATGCACGCCGAAAAATTAGGTATTGACCCTTTAAATGATGGAGATGTGACTGTATTTGTTCGTTTAGGTTCTGATTATAACAATAACTATTACGAATACGAAATTCCAGTTAAATTAACTCAACCTGGTTATTATGATCCAAATACAGATGATGGTAAATACACTGTTTGGCCAGCAGATAATGAATTTGTAATTGACTTTGAAAAAATTACTTCTACAAAAATAAATAGAAATGGAAGTACCGGAGGAATTGACTTGACTGCTATGCAAAGACCTTATACAGAAAGCGATGGAAATAACAGTATCACCGTGGTTGGTAATCCAAACTTAGCAAGTATTAAGAGTTTAATGATTGGTATTCGAAATCCAAAAGATAACGGAGCATTGCCAAAATGTGTGGAAGTTTGGGTAAACGAATTACGTTTAACCGATTTCGTTAATAAAGGTGGTTGGGCAACGACAGGAAGTGTGCAAGCTAAACTAGCCGATTTAGGTCAGGTGTCCTTAGCAGCTACTTATAGCCGACCATTTTTTGGAAGTATTGAAAAGAAAATTAGTGAAAGAAGTCGTGAAACTAATTTTCAATGGGATGCCGTTTCAACGGTTCAGTTAGGTAAGTTTTTCCCAGTGAAATGGAAAGTGAATTTACCAGTGTACTATGCTTATGGCGAAACAAAAATTACACCTCAGTATAGCCCTTACGATCCAGATATTAAAATTGATAATCCTAATATTGATGATGAGTTAAAGAAACAAATTAAAAAGAATGCTCAGGATGTTACAGTTAGAAAAGGCTACAATTTCTCGAATGTGAAAGTGGATGGTTTAAAGAAAGAAGGCGCCAAGCCTATGCCTTGGGATGTGTCCAACTTCTCTATTACATATGCCTATAATGAAATTACACGACGTAACGTAAACATTGAAAATAGTATTATTAAAACATACCGTGGAGCTCTGTCATATAATTATGCCATCACTGCAAAACCTTGGACTCCATTTAAAAAGACAAAATCTAAACTATTAAATAACAAATGGTTTGCCTTGGTTAAAGAGTTTAATGTTACGCCGTTGCCTAGCAGGTTTGGTTTTAATACAGATATTAATAGAAGTTATAGCGAATTATTAAATAGAGATATTACCAGTTTTTATACTGGAAGCTCAGATAATTTAACGAGAGCTCAGTTTAATAAAACGTTTAACATGGTTCGTAATTACGATTTACAATGGAACTTGACTAAAAACATTAAATTTGATTATTCAGCTAATAACGATGGACGTATTTTAGAGCCATTAGGAAGAATTGATACAGAAGAAGAAAAAGATACGATTAAACAAAACTTACTAGCATTAGGAACAACTATAAATTACCGTCATCAATCAAATATTAATTGGCAAATTCCAATTAATAAAATCCCAATTTTCGACTTTGTGAATGCTAGTGCAAAATATAGTACGTCTTATACTTGGACCAGACGTCCGTTTGCTCAAGAATCTGTGGGTAATACCATTCAAAACACAAACACAAAAAGTTTAAATGGCACATTAAATATGACGGTATTTTATAATAAGATACCTTATTTCAAAAAAATAAATACAGGAGGAAACAAACCAAAAACTGCTACCAAGGGAGCTGAAAAAGGGAAAGATACTTCAAAAACTAAAACAGAAAATCCTAGTAAAGATATACTTGAGTATCTTGCTAAGGGTATCATGATGATTAAACAAGTATCATTAACCTATCAGCAAACTAACGGAACAGCTTTACCAGGTTTCTTCCCAAGCTCACAATATGTAGGGATGGATCCTAGTAAAAATATGGCACCAGGATTTGGATTTATTGCGGGTGCAAACGATAGTATTTTACGTAACTCAATAAATAATGGTTGGTTAGTTAAAAATCAAAATCAAAGTTTACCATACACCACTACAAGCACTCAAAATATAACGTATCGTGCCAATGTGGAACCTCACGGAAGTTTAAAAATCGAAATCAATGGAACTAAAACCTATGGACAAAATCAATCGATGTTTGTGAGATATGGTGGCGATTCATTAATAGATAATGGAAATAGAGGTTATTTATTTGAAACGCCTAACTTCACAGGTAACTATAGTATTAGTGTGTTTACTTTAGGGAAATCATTTAAAGATAAAGGGGATGTAAAAGATGGTTCATCAGCATTATTTGATGAGTTCTTAGTTGTAAGACAAGATGTAGCGAGAGAATTATCAGCGTCTAATAGCACAGGTATTGATCAATTGCAGCCAGATGGTAAAGGTGGGGCTTACTATGATGGATATAGTAATACGCAACAAGATGTATTATTAGGGGCATTTTATCAAACGTATACAGGAAGTAAGCTAAAAGGAGTAGGAACAGATAAAATGTTTAAACAAATACCTTTACCAAACTGGACAGCAAGTTGGGACGGATTAGGGAAATTGAAATTCATGAAAAAATATTTCCAATCGGTTACCTTACGTCACGCTTATCGTTCGATGTACACTATTGGAGGATATGCTAATAACTTACTATTTACAGATGCAGATGGAGATGGTTATTCAGACACAAGAGTTCCAGTGCAAAACTCTGTATTTGGTGGAGTGCAGCAAACAGCCAATTTCAATCCTAAATATACTATTCAAGGTGCAACTATTACCGAAGCATTTAGTCCTTTAATTAAAGTTGATTTTAAATTTAATAAACCAGGTTTAATGGCCAATTTTGAGATGAAAAAGGATAAAACAGTGAACTTAAATATTACTGGTCCGCAAATTATCGAAACAAAAGGTCAAGAGTATATTGTAGGTATTGGTTACCGTTTCCCTAATTTAACAATTCAGAAATTAAAAATTAAAGGACAGCCATTAAAGAGTGATTTGAACTTTAAGTTGGATTTATCTTACAGAAGAAACATGACGGTAATTAGACGTATTGTGGATGAAATTAGTACACCAACTGGAGGGCAAAATATTATTACTTTAAAAACAGCTTTAGATTATCAATTAACTCAAGCTATTAACTTACGTTTATTCTACGATTGGATTAAAACAACACCTCAAACATCAAGTTCTTTCCCTACAGCCAATACAAATGCAGGATTTAGTTTAAGATTTAACTTACAGTAGATTTATTGAAAATTTCCGTTTGATTTTATTATCAGTTCGAGCGGAGTCGAGAACAAAAACACATGAACGAAAAACTCAGCATGAATGATTTAGGTCGCTTAAGTTCAGATGAATTTAAAGCTACTCAAAAAAACAAAATCATTTTGGTTTTAGATAATATCAGAAGTTTAAACAATGTAGGTTCAGCATTTAGAACCTCAGATGCCTTTTTAATTGAAGCTATTTATTTGTGTGGCGTTACTGGAACACCTCCAAAACCAGAGATTGAAAAAACAGCTTTAGGCGCTACAGAAACCGTTTCTTGGAAATATTTTAAAACCACTCAAGAAGCCATTGATGATTTGAAATCAAAAGGATATTACATTGCGTCTGTAGAACAAGCAAAAAACTCCATCATGTTAAACCAATTTCAAAAACCTAATCAACCATTGGCTTTGGTTTTTGGTAACGAGGTGTATGGAGTAGAACAGGAAATTATCAATCAAAGCGATGCTTGTATCGAAATACCACAATTTGGTACCAAGCACTCCTTTAACGTTTCTGTTAGTATGGGAATAGTGCTTTGGGAAATGTTGAGGTAAAGCAGATAAAAGATTCAAGATGAATGATAAAAGAGATTAACTTGAATAAAATCAATCATAAATCTTGTATCATTTATCTTTCATCCAATTAATGGTATTGCATCATTTATCTTTCATCCAATTAATGGTATTTATTAAACACATCCCAACTTTCTGTATAAGCTTTGTACAATAAATCAGTGTTGAGGTTTAAATCAATTTTATGAAGGTTGAAATATTGCTCTAAATCTTCCGTAGCTAAATTTCCCGTTAAATCATCTTTAGCCATTGGACAACCACCAAAACCATGGATAGCTACATCAAAACGTTGGCACCCACTTTTGTAAGCGGCGTCAATTTTTTCTTGTGCTTTTTCTTTGGTAGAGTGGAGGTGAGCACCAATTTCTACGTTTTTAAATTCAGGAATGATATTAGAAAAAAGGTAAGAGATATTTTCTCGGTCAGAAACTCCAATGGTATCAGAAAGCGCAATAATTTTCACACCTAAATCGCTTAACTTTTTGGTCCAATTAATAACGATGTCGCTGTTCCACACATCGCCATAAGGATTACCAAAAGCCATTGAAATATAAACCACTAATTCTTTTTTATGTTGCACACATAAATTTTGAATTTCTTCCACACGAATCAACGATTCTGCAATACTTGAATTAGCATTACGTTGCTGAAAAGTTTCTGAAATAGAAAAAGGAAAACCTAAGTATTTAATTTCATCAAACGAACAAGCATCTTGTGCCCCACGAGTATTAGCAATGATGGCTAATAATTTACTTTTGGTGGTACTTAAATCTAATTGTTTTAAAACCTCTGCCGTATCATGCATTTGAGGAATTGCTTTGGGAGAAACAAAACTTCCAAAATCAATGGTATCAAATCCAATATTTAATAATGAATTGATGTATTTAGATTTAACCTCCGTTGGGATGATATCTTTGATGCCTTGCATGGCATCTCTAGGGCATTCAATTAATTTCATAATTACAATATATTTTGATGAATCAATTCTTTATTTATTTTTTTAATTAAAGCAGGGCCTTCATAAATAAATCCAGTGTATAACTGAATTAAATCGGCACCAGCTTTTATTTTTTCAATAGCATCTTCAGGGCTATGAATTCCGCCAACACCAATCACAGGAAAAGCATTGTTGGATTTTGTTTTTAAATATTTAATGACTTCGGTACTACGTTTTGTTAATGGCTTTCCACTTAAACCACCCATTCCAATAGCTTCTATTTCTGCTTTAGGATAAGTTAATGGTTCACGAGCAATAGTTGTATTAGTAGCCACAATGCCATCAATTTTTGTACTTGCTACAATATCAATGATATCGTCTAATTGAGAATCGGTTAAATCTGGTGCTATTTTTAGTAATAAAGGTTTGCGTTTAGATTTTGCATTATTAATAGTTTGCAAATGATTTAATAAATGAGTCAAAGGTTCTTTGTCTTGTAACTCTCTTAAATTAGGAGTGTTAGGTGAGCTTACATTAACCACAAAATAATCTACCACATCAAACAGTGCATTAAAACAATATTCATAATCTTTAATCGCATCTTCGTTGGCAGTTATTTTATTCTTACCAATATTACCACCTATAATCGTATTTGTTTTTCTGTTTTTTAAGCGAATAGCAGCTGTATCAACCCCTTCGTTATTAAACCCCATTCTGTTAATGAGGGCATTATCGTTGGGCAATCTAAATAAACGAGGTTTATCATTTCCAGGTTGAGGTTTTGGGGTAAGGGTTCCAATTTCAATAAAACCAAAGCCCAAGGACGATAATTCATTAAATACTTTAGCATCTTTATCTAAACCAGCTGCCAAACCTACTGGATTTTCGAAAGTAAGCCCAAAAAGTTGTTTTTTTAATTTTGGATGTTTGTATCCAAAGATAGATGAGGCAATAGAACGACCAAAAGCATTGCCAAGAGCAAATTTCATGAGGTCAAATGTTAAATAATGGGCTTTTTCAGGATTTAATCTGAATAATAAAGGCTTAAGTAATAGTTTATACATACGGTACAAATGTACGTTTTATGACGCTTTTTATGATTTGAACAATACAAATGTTGAAAAAAAACAATTTTTTTTGTAATTTTTTAACGTAGATACAAAAAAACATGTATTTTTGCATCCAAATTAATAAAACCTAAACAAAACTTAAAATGAAAAAAGTATTATCTATCGTTGCTGTAGCTGCATTATCAGCTGCATTTGTATCTTGTGGTCCTTCTAAGGAAGAAATCGAAGCAAAAGAAAAAGCTAAAGCTGATTCAATCGCTGCTGTAGCTCAAGCTCAAGCTGATTCATTAGCTAAAGTTGCTGAAGCTGAAGCTGCTGCTGCTGCTGAAGCTACTGCTAAAGCTGCTGCTGATTCTACAAGAATGGCTGATTCAGTTGCTGCTGCTTCTAAAGGTGGTAAAAAGAAATAATTTTTCTTTACTGAAAATTAAAGAAAAGCCCGAACTTAGTTCGGGCTTTTTTTATGCTTTTTATTTTATGTAGGATGAAACTGATATTTTTATTAAATCTATTAGTTCTTCATCCATGAATTGGTATTCGTCAGGAATATCAAGTACCACAATTTCTTTTTCAGTAATAAAACCCCTAAAATTCTCATTAAGTCTCTGCTTGTGGCGCTTTTCCATAACAAAAATGATATCAGCCCAAGCTAATAGTTTCGCATTAATTTTAATTCTAGCAGACGGTTCTGTGCCAGCAGATTTAACAAAAATACCGTCAATATTTTTATAAATAGCTTCAGCTGTTGGACTTCTCCATTGGTTTCTACTACAAACAAAAAGTAAATTCATGAGTTATAATCCAGTATATTTTCTAAATAACTTAATTGCCAAGGCTAACAAAATAATTCCAAATACTTTTTTAATAATGGCAATTCCGCCAGCTCCTAGTACTTTTTCTATTTTATTAAGGTTTCTAAGAACAATATAAACGATAATCACATTTAAGAAAATCGCTGTAATGATAGAAACAATATTATACTCCGCTCTAATAGATAAAAGGGTTGTTAAAGTTCCTGTTCCCGCAATTAAAGGAAATGCTAATGGAACCACTGATGCCGTTGCAGGCATGGCGTCTTTGGCTATTTGAACACCCAAAATCATTTCAAATGCTACAATAAATAATAAGATAGAACCAGCGATGGCAAAATCGCCAATAGATATTCCAATAATATCTAAAATGGTTTGACCCAAAAACAAAAATATAATCATAATACCAAAAGATACAAATGAAGCTTTTGAGGCATTAATGCCACCAGTTTTTTGTTTTAAGCTAATAATAACCGGAATTGAGCCAATGACATCAATAACGGCAAAAAGAACCATGGTTACTTTTAGTATTTCAATAATATCAAACTGTAAATTCATAAAACATTATTTTTGGCAAAGGTAGATTATTAATAGGAAATTATAAGAGACTGCTTTTAAAAAAATTGTAAGTTTATGCTATGAAGAAATACATTTTATTTAGCTCAGCATTATTTGCATTAATTGCTTGTACTCAAGTGAACTCTACAGGCGAAAAAAACATCACATTAGGAGATGATACTCTTGCTTCTGTTGAAATTTCAACATCCAAAGTCGACGCCTTAAACGCATTAGCAGAGATGGATGAAGAGACGGAACCTAGTAAATTGTTATTTAAAGCTAGTGGAATAGAACCAGGTTGGTTCGCCGAATTTTATACTGATAAATTACGTTTATTGGTGGAGTACGGAAAAGATAGTTTGATAATGGATAATCAAAAATTTGAGGGATTGGACAATAAAGATGGTTTTATCTTTGGTGTGCAAGGAGAAAAGGATTTAAATAAAAATGTAGTTATTAATATTGACAATAAATCTTGTATTGATGCAGGAAGCGGAGATAAAAAAGATAGAGCTGTTGTTGTATTTTATAAAGGCAAAACCTATAAAGGTTGTGGCAGTTTTGTAAAATAGAATAAATTCCGTTTTTGTTGATAACCCCTTGATTTTTAAATCTTTTTAAGAGTTTTAAGGCTAAATTTTTTAGTAATATTGCAGTATGTTGTACAATTGGAAAATAGCTTTTGCAGATAAACATTTTAGAAATAGATTTATTATTTCTTTAGTTTTAGTGAGCATCGTTTTAACTGGTTTTGCATCTTTATTAGCATATATAGAAACTCGTCAGGGGCATACGTTTTATGATCCTATTTTAAATTTCATTAAACCTCGTGACGTTTCAGATTTTATATTTTTCGTCACCTATTTAACGGCTTTGGTTGGTATCATTTATTCTATTGTTTCTCCATACCGCTTTTTACATTTAATGCAGATGTATGGCTCATTAACTTTATTAAGAGTGATTACGTTATTTTTTGTGCCTCTTGATCCTCCAATAGCTATTATTCCTTTACGTGATGCATTTTTAACAAATACGTTTTATGCTGGAAGCGAAAACTTAAAGGATTTATTTTTCAGTGGTCATGCTGCTACTTTATTTTTGTTTTTCTTTTTCGCCAATAATAAAGTGTTAAAAGCTTTGTTTTTGTTATCTGCTATCGCTGTTTCGGTTGGAGTAGTCGTTCAGCATGTGCACTATAGCTATGATGTCATAGCAGCTCCTATTTTTGCATATATTGCTTATAGAGTGATTACTAAGTTTTCTAAGCATTACTATAGCGAAGTTCCTCAACAGCTTTAAACAAAGTGTTGTATAAAACATTTTCAGCGTAGTTTATTTTAAATTTCATTTCGTGGTATTTTTACTTCAGTGAGAACTGCTTTAAAATATTCATTATTTAGTATTTGTTTTTTTTACTTGGTCTCATGTAAACACCAGCAATCAACCACCAAATCTTCCGAATCTTCCAGTAAAACATGCAGTTCTATCAAAAAAAAGTATGCTGAAAAACTAGGTGTTTCTGAATCAGACATTAAAAATGAGAAATTATATCAGTTTATTAATGATTGGTACGGCGTTAAATATAAATACGGAGGAAAAAATAAAGGAGGGATAGACTGTTCAGGCTTAACATCTACTTTATATTCGGTGGTTTACAAAAAAACAATCGCTTGTTCAACCAAAGATTTAGTATCTGAAGTAAAAAAAATTAAAGAATCAGATTTGCGCGAAGGCGATTTAGTTTTCTTTAAAACCAATGGCAAAAGCATTTCACACGTTGGCGTCTATCTTCAAAATCATAAGTTTGTTCATGCATCCACAAAAAAAGGAGTAATGATTAGTGATATGAATGAACCTTATTTTAAACAAACGTACGTGAGTTCGGGAAGAGTAAAGTAATTAGCAATATTTAACGCTATACTATCAAAACCTATCTGTTAAAAACAATCCATTTTCTTAAATTTAAAAGAAGCTAATCATAGTAACTTAACAACATGATTAAATTTCTTTTTAAAGCTTTATTTGCCTTTTCAATACTGGCAGTGATGGCATTTGTATCCAAAACACAAAAGCCTAAATCTGGACCTGAATTTTTGCAATTAGAATCTCGTTGGGTCGATTCTGTTTTTAATTCGTTAAACTCTGATCAGCGTTTGGCGCAACTATTTATGGTGGCGGCTTACAGTAACAAAGATATGAAGCATGTTGCTGAGATTAGAGAGTTGGTAGAAAAATATAATATTGGTGGATTAATTTTTATGCAAGGTGGTCCATACCGCGAAGCAAAATTAAATAACTATTATCAAAGTAAAGCTAAAACTCCTTTATTGATTTCAATTGATGGCGAGTGGGGCTTGGCCATGCGTTTAGATAGTACACCTAAATATCCTCGTCAAATGACATTAGGGGCTATTAAAAATGATTCGTTGATTTATTATATGGGAAAACAAATAGCTCGTGAATGTAAGCGAATGGGGATTCATGTGAATTTTGCACCAGTAGCAGATGTCAATAACAATCCTTTAAATCCAGTCATTGGCATGCGTAGTTTTGGAGAGAATAAATATAATGTGGCTAATAAAGCTGTGATGTACATGAAAGGATTACAAGCTGAAGGGGTAATGGCAAATGGAAAACATTTTCCAGGACATGGAGATACAGATAGTGATTCGCATAAAACATTGCCCATTATTAGTGCTTGCAAAGAACGAATGGATACTTTAGAGTTGTATCCATTTAAACAATTGTTCGATCAAGGTTTATCAAGTATTATGGTGGCTCATTTATTTGTACCATGTTATGATACTACAAAAAACACAGCATCAACTTTATCTCCATATATCGTTCAAGATTTATTAAAAAAACAATTAGGCTTTCAGGGTTTAATTTTTACAGATGCTTTAAACATGAAAGGCGTTGCTAGTTTTTATGATCCAGGAATGGTTGATGTAAAGGCTTTATTAGCAGGTAATGATGTATTGTTATTTGCCGAAAATGTTCCTAAGGCGATGGAGCAAATTAAATTAGCTGTTAGTAAAGGTCAAATTACTCAAGAAGAAATAGATGTCCGTTGCAAAAAAATATTGAAAGCGAAATTTTGGTGTGGCTTAAATCATAAACAATATGTGAGCCCTAAAAATTTATATGAAGATTTAAATACAAAAGAATCTTTTGTTATGAATACAAAATTAGCAGAAGCATCAGTCACTCTTTTAAAAAATGATAATGCTTTATTGCCTTTACAACGTTTAGATACAATGAGAATTATTGAAGTATCAATAGGTGATTCTAAAGAAAATCTGTTTTCAACGACCATTAATAAGTATTCTAAAATTACACATTTGGGTATTGATCATGATGCCAGTAAAAAAGAAAGAGATACCTTATTTGCGAAATTGAAAAATTATAATTGGGTTATTTTACAAGTCAATAAAACATCCTACAAACCCGAAAAAGATTTTGGTTGTAGCGCAGGTAGTTTTGAGTTGATTTCAAAAATATGTTCTCAAAAAAATACCATTGCTTGTTTGTATTCTAATCCTTATTTAATGAATAAGTTGGAAAATTTGAATCAGGCTAAAACTATCTTAAATGTTTATGAGTACAGTCAATTTAGTCAAAAAGCAGCCGCTGATGCCATTATGGGAGCTATTGAAGTAAATGGAACATTGCCAGTGTCAACTAAATTATTTGTGGCTGGAACAGGATTAGAAATAAAAAAAAAAATTAGAGTTCAATACATTGCTCCAGAGCAAATAGGAATTAATAGTTCTAAATTACATCAAATAGATTCCATTGCTCAATTAGGAATAAAAGAAAATGCTTATCCTGGTTGCCAAATAGTTGCCATTAAAGATGGAAAAGTATTTTATCAAAAGAATTTTGGGAAGCAAGCTTATGATGTGTATGCCGAAAAAGTAAATGATAACACCATTTATGATTTAGCATCATTAACTAAAATTTTATCGTCTTCCTTGGCATTAATGAAACTGAGTGAGCAAAAACAATTTGATTACGAACAACATTTAGATTATTATTTTCCTGAATTGGCAGGCACCAATAAATCTGCGATTCATTATAAAGACATGTTAACTCATCAATCTGGCTTGCCAGCTTGGTTACCATTTTGGCAAAAAACAGTGGACAAAAAAAATGGCTATAAAACGGGTTATTACAGTGATGAATATTCAGAACAATTTCCTGTTCAAGTAGCAAAGGGGTTGTATGTCGTAAAAGATTTTAACGACTCTATTTATCATCAAATTATGAGTTGTAAGATGGAAGAGACTTGTAAATATGTATATAGTGATATAGGCTATTATTTTTCTAAAATATTAATCGAAAAATTAACGAAGACCTCTTTAAATAATTTCGTACAGTCACAGTTTTACAAGCCATTAAATTTAGGATTAACTTATTTGCCACTTGGTAAATATCCTGCTGAGCAAATTGCACCTACCGAAAATGATTTAAAATTTAGAAAACAATTAGTGCGAGGTTACGTGCATGATCAAGGAGCCGCTTTAATGGGAGGTGTTGCAGGACATGCTGGTTTATTTGGTAATGCAAATGACGTGGCAATTATTATGCAAATGCTTTTAAATAAAGGTAATTATGCGGGGCAGCAAGTATTAGATAGCGCTGTTATTAGACAATATACAAGTTCTCATTTTTCAGATAACCGTAGAGGTTTATGTTTTGACAAACCAGAACCGGATGAAAAAAAGGATAGCCCTGTAACTAAAGAGTGCAGTTTGAAAAGTTTTGGACATAGCGGTTTTACTGGTACTTTTGCTTGGGCAGACCCAGAAAATGATTTGATATTTGTGTTTTTATCTAATAGAGTTTATCCTAGTGCCGACGAAAATAAATTAGCGAAATTAGGGATTAGAGGCAAAATTCATAAAATCTTATATGAAGCCGCAAAGCCAAATGCCATGCTTTTAAATTAAGTTTTTAATTCTTACTTTTATTTTATTATACCAATTGAAATGAGTGATACAATAAATAATCAAAAAGAGCATATTTTAAAATTATTAAAAGAAAAGTCGGTAATGAAACAAGATGTGTTTAGAAACACTTCTGCTGCTTTTGATTTGGTAAAAGTATGTGTAGATGAAATAGCACGTGATTTAAATAAAGAAACTCAAGCGATTGATAAACGAATTGTTGTTTCGGCATTGGAGACAAATAATTATGCTACTCAATTGAAGGTTGCTGGCGATATGCTCGAATTTTTTATGCATACCAATGTGTTTGAGTTTGAGAAGTCTCATGCGATGTTTAGAACAGGTTATGTGAAACAAAATGAATACAATTCATATTGTGGTATTATCAACGTGTATAATTTCTTGGCTGATTCATTTAAATTTAACAGATTAAATGATTTGGGATATTTAGTATGTAGGATTTTTATTAATAGAGAAATGAAATTCTTTATTGAAGCTAAAGGTCCAATAGGAGTGAAGTATTCTTCTTTTTCCACAGAACCATTAAATAAAGAGGAGCTTCAAGAAATTATTAATGATTTAATTATTTACGCGATTACTTTTGATTTATTTACGCCTCCTATTGAACAAGTGAGAGAAGTTTCGGTTAATGAAATTCAAGAAAAAGTAAGTAGTATCAATCTGAGAACAGGTAAACGTTTAGGATATGGTACAAGTGCAGCATATGATGAAGATAATAATATGTATATCTAGTACATGCTAAATAAAAATAAATTATACACTATTTCTTTTGTAGAAGGAGCTTCTGTGATGGCCGCCGAAATTTGTGGGGCTAAATTATTGGCTCCTTTTTTTGGCAGTAGCTTATACGTTTGGAGCTCTGTCATGGCCATTACGTTAGGTGGTTTGGCAAGTGGCTATTTTATTGGTGGTAAATTAAGTTTGAGATCCAATAAAGAACAAACGTTACTTTTTGTTTTAATAGCAGCAGTGTGTAGCTTATGCATGATGCCATTTTTAACTTCTTTATTTTTAATATTAGCGGCAAGTTTATCTTTAATTCCAGCCGTAATTATTAGTGTTTTCTTTTTATTGTTTCCAACTATGATGTGCATGGGGGCAACATCCCCCTTAATTATTTCTATACTAACGCATGATGTTAATAATAGCGGCGAAAATAGTGGTAGAGTTTATGCCATTTCAACTGTAGGAGGGATTTTAGCAACGTTTTTATGTGGTTTTTATCTGATACCAAATATTGGAGTTCAATTGAGTTTAATTGGATTTGCTATTGCTTTATCATTAGTTTGTTTGTTTTTAATCCTTAAAAAAAAAAGTAACATAAACGGACTCATTCTTTTATTTGTTATTTCATTAGCCTTATATGGATTTTCTAAATCTAAAGCTAATCGATTTACAGTTTATAAATCGGAAGGCATTTTAGGGAAATTAGAAATAAGAGATGAACCAACTTATAATAATTCATCGATTATCGTTAGAGAATTATTGATTAATAATACCATTCAAACAGAAATGAATTTAGAAACTAAAGAATCTGTTTCTGAGTACGTGCGTTTGGTTGAGAAAAATGTATTGTATTTTCCTAAAGGCAAAGCCTTAATATTAGGACTTGGTGGTGGAGTAGTGGCTAATATGTTACATGAACATTCGTATGATGTAACGGCGGTTGAGTTTGATGAGAGAATTATAGAAATATCGAAACGTTTTTTCTTTTTAAGTGATAAGGTGAAAACAGTTTGTGCTGATGCGCGTTATTATATCAATAATTCTAAAGAAACATATCATGTTATTTTATTTGATGTGTTTAAAGCAGAGGAACAACCTTCGCATGTAATCACCAAAGAAAGCTTAGTAAAATTAAAAAGTATGCTCGATACCAATGGTATTGTTCTAATTAACACGCATGGTTATTTAAAAGATAAAAAAGGCTTAGGCACTCAGTGCTTATTAGCTACGTTAAAAAAAGCGGGCTTTGATACAAAAATTTGCACATTTAGCGAAGACGAAGATTATCGTAATTTATTAATTATTGCCTCTCAAAAGCCAATGGACGTAACATTACATAATGAGTTGTACCCAATTATGTATACAGATTTAGAAACGATAAATACAGATAACAAACCTATCTTAGAATCCTTAAACGCATCTGCCAATCAATCTTGGAGAAGTAATTATTTAAGAAATTATATTATTTGGAATTATTGATGAAATACTTTATTTAAGCGTTTTAACAATAACATCATTACAATAAATGCTACCATTAGTAAAGCAAAGTTTACCCAAAAGAAATTTGCTTTGTCATCAAATTTATCCCAGTTTTTAGCTAATACTCCGCTTAATTTATTTCCAATAGAAGTGGCTAAACTCCATCCACCCATCATTAAGGCAGTGTAACGAACAGGTGACAATTTAGAAACCATCGATAATCCCATTGGACTCAAACATAATTCGCCAATAGTGATGACGCCATAACAACCTATTAACCACCAAGCGCTAGCTTTTGTGTTTCCATTGTTAGTATAATAAACAGCGGCTACCATTACTAAAGTAGATAAAGCACTAATTAATAAGCCATAAGATATTTTGGTAGCCGTAGTTGGCTCTTTTTTTCGTTTTCTTAAAAATCCAAAAAACATTACAATTAAAGGGGTTAAGAAAATAACAAAGAACGGATTAATTGACTGAAATAATTCTGTAGGGATTAAATTCAATTCTTTTCCAGGTTCAGGATATTTTTCGGGCGCTAGATTTTTAAAGTATGGAGGATAATCAATACACTTAACAGGATTACCATTGACATCTTTTATTTTGCGAAATTGTTCGTCTAATTGAAATACAGTATCATTTTTTGCTACAACCGAATTGTCACATTGATATAAGTATTTAGTTGTTGCCACCCACTCAGTTGGCATTTCTCTATCTGTATAAGAATTAGCGTATGTTGTTAAGGCTGTTCCGTTTAATTTAAAGATAGCCCAAAAAATAATCACGATTCCAAAAATAGTGTACATGGTTCCCACTGATTTTTTCTCTTCTTCATTACAGCTTTTGTAAATTGTAGAATAAAAATAAATAACAGGAATACAGGCAAATAAAAATCCATCAGTACTGTCGCTTCCAAAAACAGTATCTGGAATAAACCAACCTAATGCACCAAATCCTAAAGCAACACCCAACACTTTTAAGAAACGCATAATTACAGGTTTGTCTTCTGGTTTTGGTTCTTTTCTCACATCCACATGTTTGTAGTGAGGCATCCCAATCCAAAATGTAATCACGCCAATAAACATACCGATACCAGCAGCAATAAAAGCCCAGTCCCAACCATATTTAATACGCATAAATGCCGCAATAAAATTGCAAAAGAACGCACCGATGTTAATACTCATGTAAAATAAGTTATAACCAGTGTCTTTATTGTCTTTGTATTTAGGATCATTATATAAATTGCCAAGTAGGGTAGAAATATTTGGTTTAAAAAATCCATTTCCAACAATCATAATTCCTAATGATGTAAAAAAGGCCCATTCTTCTCTGATAGATAACAAGCAATAGCCAATTCCCATTAAAATTCCACCGAGTGTGATAGAAAAACGGTAACCAAATTTCATGTCGGCGAGTAAGCCACCAATAAAAGGTGTTAAATACACACAGGCAATAAAAGTTCCAAAAACATCAGCCGCTTTCGCATTTTCCCATCCAAAACCACCTTCTTTCATGTCGGTAGTCATGTATAAAAAGAAAATACCAATCATTAAGTAGTAGCCAAATCTTTCCCAAAATTCGGTAAATGCTAAAAATAATAGTCCTTTAGGATGCTTAGAGGTTGATGACATAAAAAATGTTTTTGTATAAATATAATAGAAAAGCTTTTACTTGACAATAAAATTATTCTTCAAGAAATATTTTTGAGTTTTAGTATTTAAAAACTCAATGGATATTGTTTTGGAAGGATTGCAATGTCCTTCTGGTAAGGTATTAAATACACTATCTGGTTTTGAGTGCGAATATTTCATACCAGCAATTGGTTTTAACAGATAAATAGAATCTTTATCCGTTTTTATAAATTGAGCATTATTCAGAAATATCTGAATATTAGATTTTAAACTATCAGGTAATTTAATTAAAAATAAATCACTTTTATTTTTAATAATAGTATCTGATTTTTGGCCTAACTGAAAAAAGAGAAAACGATTGTCTTCTCTTTTTACTTTTATGGAATATTGGGCAAAAGAAGAGTAGGAAAGAAGAAGAAGTGATATGAAACAAAGGATTTTCATTTGATATTTGTTCTCGACTTCTCTCGAACTGACATGTTACTTCAATGCGTCAATTAATTTCTCTGCTAACTCAACTCCAATGCGTTCTTGCGCTTCGTTGGTAGCTGCTCCAATATGAGGAGTTAAAGATATTTTAGTATGCTTTAATAAAGCTTCATTCGGAGTAGGTTCGTTTTCAAACACATCTAAACAAGCATGAGCAATTTTTCCAGAATTTAATCCGTTGATTAAATCAGTTTCGTCAATTACACCACCACGAGAAGCATTAATTAAAATCACGCCATTTTTCATCAAGTTGATTTCTTTTTCAGTAATCATTTTACCACCTGGCACATGCATGGATATCATATCAGAATTTGAAATTAATTCTTCCAAACTTACTGTATTGATTTTTACATCAACACCATTTGTACCATGAATATCTAATTTTAAAACAGCTTCTTTTACAAATGGGTCATATGCCAATACTTTCATACCACATCCTAAAGCAATTTTAGCAGTGTATTGTCCAATACGACCAAAGCCAATAATTCCAATGGTTTTATCTCTTAATTCGATTCCTTTAGAATAGTTTTTCTTTAAGTCGTCAAATTTTGTATTACCAATATTTGGCATATTTCTATTGCTATCATAAACAAAACGCACGGCGTTAAATAAATGAGCAAATACTAATTCAGCTACAGAGTTACTTGAAGCTGCGGGTGTATTAATGACTTGTAATCCTTTTGAGCGAGCATAGTCCACATCAATATTATCCATACCAACACCACCACGGCCTATTACTTTTAAATTAGGGCAGGCATCAATTACATCTTTACGAACTTTAGTTGCACTACGAACTGTAAGTGCTACATAGTTTTTTGCATTAATTTCAGATGCTAAATTTTCTTGAGCTACTTTTTCTGTTACAACTGTAAATCCAGCTTTTTCTAATAAACTTTTTCCTACAGCGTCAATGCCATCATTGGCTAAAATTAATTTACTCATAGTGTTTTAAATAAGTCTTCGACTCCGCTCAGACTGACATTTTTTTATGTTTTGTTTATTTCAATTGTTCTATAATATTTTCAATACTCATTCCATCTGCTTCTGCTTTATAGTTTCGGATAATGCGATGTCTTAAAATAGCATTAGCTACAGCTTTCACATCTTCAATATCTGGACTATATTTTCCATTAATAGCGGCGTGGCATTTTGCACCTAACACTAAAAACTGTGAAGCACGTGGACCAGCTCCCCAAGCCAAATATTTTTTTGTAACCTCTGAACTAAATTCAGAATTTAAACGTGTTTTGTTTACCAATTTCACAGCGTATTCTAAAACATTATCAGCAACTGGTATTTTACGAATCACATTTTGAAAATAAATAATTTCCTCAGCAGAAATAATTTTATTTAATTGAATCTTTGTATCAGTTGTTGTTAATTTAACGACTTGCAGTTCTTCTTGAAAGCTTGGATAGTCTAACCAAACGTTAAACATAAAACGGTCTAATTGAGCTTCGGGTAGGGGATAAGTTCCTTCTTGTTCAATAGGGTTTTGTGTAGCTAATACAAAAAATGGATTTCCTAATTCGTATTTTTTTCCAGCAGTGGTTACACTTCTTTCTTGCATAGCTTCTAATAAAGCAGCTTGTGTTTTTGGAGGTGTACGATTAATCTCATCTGCTAATACAATATTTGCAAATAAAGGTCCTTTTATGAATTTGAAATTGCGTTGTTCATCTAAAACTTCAGAACCAATAATATCACTCGGCATTAAATCAGGTGTAAATTGAATACGGTTAAATGAAAGCCCTAATACATCAGCAATAGTATTAACTAGTAATGTTTTTGCTAATCCAGGTACACCAACTAATAAACAGTGACCTTTACAGAATATAGAAATTAAAACGTTTTTTACAGTATCGTTTTGTCCAACAATAACTTTTCCTATTTCCGCATTTAGTTCTTTGTACTTAACAACAAAAGCATCAATTGCTTCTACATCATTTTTGTAATTCATAATTATATAGGTTATTGAATTAAGGCGTAATTGTCCAATTGTACTCTAATTTGCAACTATTAAATTCGCTATCAATTTTAATATATGTTGTTTTTGATTTTTTTGTAATCCAATCTTTAATTGATTTTTTTTGACGTTCGAATGTTGCCATATTTAAAAGCTTAATATAATCGTCTTGCATATTTGCTTTATGAGGTTCAGTTCTTGATTTTAAGTAAACAATTCTCCAAGCTTGTTTAGCATCAGTACCAACATATTGAATAATTGGACTTACATCACCAACCTTCATTTGATTTTCAAGCATAAATACTAAGTTTTGATCCATTTGACCTATTTCATCTAATTCCCATTTAGAGCTATTGGCAGCAGGATTAATTAAGATTCCACCGTTTTGTTTTGTGTCTTTATCTGTACTAAATTTAAGAGCTGCATCTGCAAATTTTATTTGACCAGAAACAATTAATTGTCTGATGCTATCCAATTCTTCTTTGGCTCTTAAAAATTCTATCTGAGAAATTTTTGGAGCCATTAAAATATGTCTTACGTCTACAGATTCTCCTTTACGCGCAACTAATTGCATAAAGTGATATCCATAAGATGTTTCAAAAATTTCAGATACTTCACCTTGTTTTAATCTAAAAGCAACAGCTTCAAATTCTGGCACCATTTGTCCTCGCATCACTGATTCATATCGTCCACCATTTTTTGCAGAACCTGGGTCTTCACTATATAATGCCGCAATCACACTCATGCTTTCGCCATTTACAACACGTTGACGGTAAACTTCAAGTTGGTCGCGCACTGCTTTTTTTGCTTCATCAGAAATAGGAGGTCTTCTCACAATGTGTCCAATTTCTAATTCAGAATTAACTAATGGTAAACTATCTAATGGTAATGTGTTATAAAAAGCTCTTACTTCGCTGGGAGTTAATTTTGTTTCACCAGTTACTTTTTGCTGCATCTTTTGAGCTAATAATTGATCTTTTACATCATCTCTTAATTCATCTTTAAAAACACTAATTCGTTTGCCATAAAACTCTTCAAATTTTTCTTCGCTACCCAACATTCCAACATAGTATTGTATACGACGAGTTAATTCATTATCCACTTCAGCATCGGCAACAACAATACTATCTCTATCCGCTTGTGCTAGTAATAATTTTTGAAACAATAAATCTTCAAAAACTTTACATCTGTCGGCATCAGTAAGATCCTTCTTCTCTTTTTGTTGTAATAAGTTTGTTTCTACTTCAGATAGGAGTAGGGGATTTTTGCCAACAATGGCAACTACTTTGTCTAATATTTGAGGCTGAGCGTTGCTTAGGGTTGCTAATAATATGAAGGCAATAACAAGTTTTAAGTTCATTGTACTAAGTTAGTTATAAATTTCTAATTCTTTATTGGATTTGGCTTTATCAAAAAAGTCCTTTTTAATGCTGGTAATTAATTTTTGTTTACGTTGATTAATCAACATGTTTTTAATGTTGTTTATTTCAAAATTCAAAGGAGATAAAGTGTTTTTAGATTTTACTTCAATAATTTTTAAAAAGTAAAAACTTGTAGCATCTGTAAATTCAAATGTTTTACCATTCTGTATATTGTACTCAGGAACTTCATTTAATTGGTTAATTTCTTTTTTTAAATCTTCAAACATTAACCAGGTATCTTCATTCATGAAAAAATTGTTGGCGTATTGAATACATAAACTTTTTAATTGCTCGGCATCTTTAGGATTAGATGAATAACATAATTTTTTTAGTTTCTCGATATTTGGAATATTAAGAGGTGTTTTGACGTATAATACTTTTACAATATTATTTTTCAGCAAAAAATTTTGAGAGTTGGCATTGTAGTATTCTTCAATTTGGGCAAGAGTAACGTTAGTATCAAGTTTCTCGTTAATTAATTTTGTTTGAAATTTATAGGTTAGAAGTTCTTTTTTATATTCTTCCAACTCTTTATCAATATTAAGTTCTTCCTCTGTTAGGTAATTTGTAGCTTGTTGGTAAAAGATTTCATTATAAGCCCATTTGTTAATGAAGGTTTGGATGAATGCTACACTATCAGATTTTGATAAACCTTTTGGGCTTAAGTTTTTCAAATCTTCTTCAAACAAAGAACTTGTATTTACTTTAGCAACTACTTTTCCTGTTTTTTCGGTATTATTAGATGATTTATCGCAAGCAAACACTGCTAGAACAAGAAGTCCTAGTAGTGATATGTTTTTTATGTAAAATACTAAATGCAAGTGTTTATTATAAAACAAAAAGGCTGTATCCATCTAGCTACAGCCTTTTCGTTATTTATTAGTTTAAATTACTTTACTGTGTTTAAAACCTCTTCGTTTACTTTTACAGTGTACTTATTTTTTAAATAAGATAACCATTCTTTTTCTAAATAATTTTGATAATCAGCAGTAATCATTCCTTTTGCTTCTGCAATTGTTTTTGGAGTTTTACCTAAAACTTTATTTACAACTAAAACAGTTACTTTGTTTTCTTTAGTGTCTTTAATATCAGTTGCAACTACACCTTGTTTCCAATTTGCATCCACATCTTTGTTTTCGCCTTTTAAGTAAGTGATGTTTTCAACGGATACATTTAGTTGAGAAGATTTATTAACCGCATCAACTATTTCTTTTTCTGTTTTGTTTTTCTTTAGCATTCCACGAACTTCTTTAGCTACTTTTTCGTTAGCGCATTTGTAAGTGGTAACTTCAGCTCTTTCATCCCATAAATAGTTGTTTTTGTTTTTCTCGTAAAATGTTTTTAATCCAGCAGTATCTTTTACAGCTTTACTCCACACTTTTTGGTCAGTTAAATCAAATAATAAAATACCATCTCTGTATTCTTTTAATAAGTTACGGAAATCAGGATATTTTGATTCTAAACTTTCATCTTCAAAAGTAATAAGTGTTTCATCTACAAACTCTTTATAAGATTGTTGTAAAAACATATTGTTATCCATTTTAGGACGAACAGTTTGTCTTGTTTCGATGTATTTTGCAAAGTCGTTTTGAGTGTATTTTTTAGCCCCTAGTTTAAATAATTCTTTATTACCTAATTTTTCTGCTTTTTTAGCTTCCCATTTTCCTTGGTAAACAGTTGAGTCTATTACTTTTAAGAAATCTTTTTTAGCAACTGGATTTTCAACATATTTATTGTCATTTTTAATTTTTTGAATTAAAGATGATCTTCCAGCTTGAGTTCTGCTATCTTTCCCGATACGTTGTTTTAAATCACCCTTCATATCAGAAAAAGAAGCTAAGCCTTTTTTATCTAATCGTTTTACGATGTGCCATCCATAACTAGTGGTAAAAGGTTCACTGTAATCACCATTATTAGCTAAAGCAAAGGCTGCTTTTTCAAATTCAATTGGCATACGGCTACTTCCAAACCACTGTAATTGTCCACCTTTTTCAGCACTTGGTTTATCATCAGAAAACTGACGAGCTAAATCTTCAAATTTTTCGCCTGCTTTTAATTTTGTATAAATTTCATCGATTTTAGTTTTTAAGTTCGCTTTTTCTTTTTCTCCCATGTCTTTAGCAAACTTAACCATGATGTGAGCAGTTAATATTTCTCCTTGACTAGGACGTTTATCAGCTACTTTTAAAATATGGTATCCAAAACGAGTTCTCACTGGCATGGTAATATCTCCATTGTTAGCTTTGTATGCTGCGTTTTCAAAAGGATAAACCATTTGTAAAGAAGTAAAATAACCTAAGTCACCTCCGTTATCTGCAGCCGAAGGATCTTCAGAT
This sequence comes from Bacteroidetes bacterium UBA5697, assembly GCA_002420145.1. Classification (GTDB taxonomy): domain Bacteria; phylum Bacteroidota; class Bacteroidia; order B-17B0; family Aurantibacillaceae; genus UBA4416. The sequence continues at coordinate 28,774 of DIHL01000027.1, read as the reverse complement.
GTTTTTTTAGCAGCAGCTGCAAATTTATCGCTTCCGGCATTTAATGCGACAGAGATTCCTTTTACTGCATTTAATTTTGTATTATAGTTTACTGTATCTTGTTTAGTTGATGCTTTAGTTAAAGCAGAAGAACTCTTTTTTAAGATAGCCTCATATTCAGCTATTTTTGCAGGAGTTGGGTTTTTACCCATTAAAGCATCTCTAATAATCATTAAGCGTGTATAAGCTTCAATAGTGTCTTTAGGTAAAGCATCTTCTGCTACACGAATTAAAATATGAGAAGCTTTCACTTCTGTTTTCATTCTTTCGTATGCTTCTTGAATAAGCGCTTCGTTAACGTTTTTATCTGTTAAATATGGAGCAGCTAATTGTTTTCGGTATCCAGCTAATTCTGTTTTAAAAGAACTGTTAGTATCTAATCCGTTAGCTTCTGCTTCAAATACTTTCATTTTAAACGTTGAAAATAAATCCACATATTCTTTTACAGATTTTTGTTCTTTGTTTACTTCTTTTCCACTGTTTTTCTTATAAACATTTTCAAACTCACTTTTATAAACGGGTTTGTCGTTTATAGTCATAATTACTGGTTCTGAAATTTGAGCAAAAGCAGTTAACCCAATAGATGATAATGTTAATAATCCAAGAGTACGTTTCTTCATAAGTGTTTTTATTTTTTTAGGCTAGCAAATTTATAATTTGTTTTTAATTTTATGCAGTAGATTGTGTTATTTAATTAGTTCTTCTAATTTAGCTTCCAATTCAGCACCTCTAAGATTTTTTGCTACAATTTTTCCGTCTTTGTCAAGTAATAAATTAGCAGGGATACTTGTAATACCGTACAATTTACCAGCTTCATTACCCCAACCTTTCAAATCGCTCACTTGAGTCCAAGTTAAATTGTCTTTTTCAACAGCTTGTAACCATCTATCTTTAGATTGATCGAAAGACACTCCTAAAATGGTAAATCCTTTATCTTTATACTTATTATAAGCCATCACCACATTTGGATTTTCGGCACGACAAGGCCCACACCAGCTTGCCCAAAAATCAACTAATACATATTTTCCTTTAAAATCAGTTAAGTTTACCATTTTCCCATTTGGATCGGCTTGTGCAAAGTTTACAGCAGGGTAGCCAATGGTAGTGCCTCTTAATTGGGTTAATTTTTCCTGTGCTAATTTGCCATATTTTGTGTTTAAAATGCTTTTGTCTAAAAGGCCAACAATTCTTTCAAGTTCTTCTATAGAGGCATTAGAGTTTTGGTTATTGAAATAAATTGCATAACCACTTACTGCTGATTTAGGGTGTGTTTTTATAAAGTTTTCGATAGACGATTTCACTTCTTTGTCAAGAGTCTGATATTCGGCCACTTTTGCATTCATTGTCGCTGCATCTCCTCGCGATTTGGCTTCATTGTAGGTATTTACTAAGCTTTGCTGTTTAGCGCCAAATCCAATCATCATGGCATTGTAATCGGTGTAATCTTTTTGAGTTTGCCCGCCAACTACTTTAGCTTGTGGTAAGCTATCTACGTTTCCAGTGATAGAAGTTTTACCACCATCTACAAAGAAAATAAGGTTTGGTTGCTCACTAATATTTCGTGATTTTGTTAGCCAATACATATTAGGTTCAGCTGTTTTTCCTGAAAAAGAAAACTGACCATTTTTAATTTTAGCGCTATCAGTAATGTCTAAATTGTTCCATTTATGATGAATGTATGCGTATGAATTATCGCTCACATTTTTAAGCGAACCATTTATTGTAAAGCTAGAGTTAGACTGAGCAAAAGAAGCTAATTGTAGAACCGAAAATCCTATGATGAATAGTTTTGTCATTATTTTTATGTTTAACAAACAAATGTAGTTTTTATTGCGGGAGTAAGGAATGCTAATTCGTTAAAAAATGAAAATTTTAAGCTGACTGAAAGTTGAAAAATTGGTATTTTACCCGAAAAGTAGTTCAGCATTAACTAAATGTTAAATGTTTCTTACTTAATTATCATTTTTATTCACAATTGTTTGTGGGTAGCTCAAATTGTCTTATTTTTGTTTCGCTAAAAAGTGACCACCCTATAAGAGGAAAACTATTCTGTAATCCGCCTTAAACCGCTTTTAGAATTTAAAAAATTAAAAACATCTAAAATCATAAAACATGAAAAAAACTTTACTAAGTTTATCATTAATTACTGTAGCTTTAGTAGGTAAAGCACAAGACTGTTCTGAATTATTTATTTCTGAATATGTAGAAGGAAGTGGAAATAGCAAAGCAATGGAGTTTTACAATCCAACAGCTAATACTATTAATATGAATAACTACCGTTTAGTGCGTTATTCTAATGGGTCTTCTACTGGGTCAGATAGTACAGATTTAGTTGGTACAATAAATTCATATAGTACTTTTGTAATTGCAAATGGTGTTGGCGTAACGTCGGGTACAACAACTACATCTCCAGCTTGTTCTCCTGTGTTACAAGCTTTAGCTCAACAAATTGATGGAGCTTATCCAGCTCCAACTTTCATGAATGGAGACGACGCAATGGTTTTAGTAAGAAAAAGCCCTTATGCTCGTATTGATATTTTTGGAAAAATTGGTGAACAACCAGCAACAGCTTGGAGTGATGTAGCTCCTTATGATGGAACTTTAGGTAAGTGGTGGACAAAAGATCATTCTTTACAAAGAAAAGCAGTTGTTAAGCAAGGTGTTATGACTAATCCAGCTCAGTTTAACGTTAAGTTACAGTGGGATTCTTTACCAAAAGATAACTGGACAAATGTAGGAATTCATGCTTGTGATTGTTCTATTCCTTCAGGATTAAAAGAAGCTTCTAAAACTGTGTCTATTAAAGTATTCCCTAATCCATCAAATGGAAATGAGATTGCTTTTGTAAGTTCAAAAAATATTAATTCTATCAATATTATTAATGCTATAGGTCAGGTTGTTTATACTTTCACTCATTTAACTTCTGAGAGCACTGTGGTTTTAAAAAACCTAGGTATTGCAAAAGGAGTTTATTATGCTATAGTGAAAACTGAGGCAGGTACTAAAACAGAAAAATTAATTATCCAATAATTATTATTTAATTGAAATAAAAATAGGGCTGATGAAATATTCAGCCCTTTACATTTAAAATAGTGTATGTTAAAAAATAGCTTATTATTCGTTTTTGTTTTTTGTACTTTAATTTTTAAAGCTCAAGATTCTTCAAAGGTCGTATTATCAGGTTCTGTAAAAGATTCTGAGTCAGGTGAAGCATTAATTGGCGCTACCGTTTTAGCTAAAGTAGGGGTTGGAACAATCGCAGACTTAGACGGTAATTTTACTTTAAAATTACCTAAAGGAGAGTACACTATTGAGATTTCGTTTTTGGGATACAGAAAGTATGTTCAGAAAATGAAATTATATACAAACAAAAAAATTGAAGTTAAGTTAGAAAGCAATACATTGGATGAGATAGAGGTGTTTGCAGATGTTGCTCAAATACGAGAAACGCCAGTGGCATTCAGTTCTATATCTGCGACTAAAATTCAGGAAGAATTAGGAAGTAGAGATATCAGTATGATAGCTAACACAACTCCTGGTGCTTATGCGACATCTCAAGGTGGTGGCGCGGGCGATTCTAGAGTAAATATTAGAGGATTTGATCAAACTAATATTGCCGTGATGGTGGACGGAATTCCTGTAAATGATATGGAAAATGGTCGAGTATTTTGGAGTAATTGGGATGGATTAAAAGATATTACTAAAAGTGCTCAAATTCAAAGAGGTTTAGGGGCCTCAAAATTAGCGGTTGTTTCAGTTGGAGGTACTATGAATTTTATCACCAATGGTATTGAAAGTAAGCAGCAGATGATAGTTAAAAAAGAATGGGGAAATAATCGTCATAATGTAATGGCTCTTTCTTATAATTCAGGAATTATTAATAATAAATGGGGCTTTACTTTAGCAGGAACTTACAAAACTGGAGATGGATGGGCAGAAGGAACTTGGACTAATGCATATTCATATTTTGTTAAAATTCAATACATGCCTAATCCTAGACACATTATTAGTATTGGTGCAAATGGAGCTCCTCAAACACATGGACAAAGAACAACTAAAGTTCCTATTTCTGTTTACAGCAAGGACATGGCCTTAAAATTAGGAATTAATTATGATTCTGTTGTAGATAAAATTAGAACCACAACCAGATATACAACCCAAACACAAGGCGATAGAGATTTGCGCTGGAATCCAGATCAAGGACTATTAAATGGAGGGATTATAGGAGATAAAATAAATTATTATCATAAACCTTTAATCAACTTAAATCATTTTTGGAAAATTAGCGAAAAAACTAATCTTTCAACTGTTGTTTATGCTTCCTTTGGAAAAGGTGGTGGAACCTCATACAATCCAACATTTTCAGGACGAGATACCTTAACTGGTTATTACTTAGTGCAAACAAAATATAATGCTAATTCAACATTTATTGATGCAAATTATCATCCAACTGAACATAAATCAACCACTATATTAAGGTCGGCAAATAATGATCATAGATGGTTTGGAATTTTATCTACAGCAACAAGCAAATTAAATAAGTTATTTACTTTAACTTATGGTATTGATTTAAGATATTTTAAAGGATACCATACAAATACAGTTTATAACCTATTGGGTGGTGATTATTTTGTTGAAAGTGGGTTTAATAAAAATCCAAATTTGAATCCAAATGATTATTCTAATTATGTGAAAAAGAAAGGTGATGTGTATGGTTCAAATTGGGAGGCAATTAATAAATGGGCTGGATTATTTGGTCAATTAGAATATAAAAAAGATAAATGGTCAGCTTTTTTTACAGCTACAGGTTCTTATTCTGGATATAATAGAGTTGATTATTACAAGAAAAAAGATTTAGTATTATCAGATACTACTTATTATAATGCTGTTGGGTGGGGTGATACCATTGTTCATAATGGAGTAACATATTCTAGAGATTCTAAAGAATTAAGAACAGCAACTCCAGGTTGGAAATGGCAATGGGGATATACTTTTAAAGCAGGAGCGAATTATAATATTAACGATCACCATAATGTTTTTGTAAATATAGGTTGGATGCAAATTCCTCAGAAGTTCGCAAATGTTTTCACTTTTTCAAACGAAGTAGTAAAAGATTTTAAACCGAATTTCATAAAGTCTGTTGAGTTAGGTTATGGTTTTAAGTATAATAAATTTCATGGTACTGTAAATGGGTATTATACTTCTTGGGAGAATCAACCACAAAGAACAATTACTGATATAGATGGTAATGTTTATAATATTAATGGAATTAATCTTGAATACAAAGGAATTGAATTTGAGGGAAGCTACAAACCAATAAGACAAATTGAACTAGAAGGGTTATTGTCAATTGGAGATTGGAAATATGTTTCTGGTGGCATCATTACAATTGTTAGTGAGGATGGAGCTTTTGTCGATGAAATCGATTACGATGCTAAAAATGTTCATGTTGGGGATGCTGCTCAAACTCAACTAGGAGGAGCTATTCGTTTTATGCCATTTAAAGGTTTATATATTAAACCTCGTTATACTTATTTCGGTAGAAACTACGCAAACTTTTTAGCAACAGATTTACAAGATGATAATAAAGGTAAAGAAAGCTGGAAAATGCCTTCTTATGGTTTATTTGATTTAAATGCTGGGTATGAAATTCCTTTTGGTGCATTTAAAGTAAATATATATGGTACTGTAAATAATGTTTTAAATACTTTATATATAAGTGATGCTCAAAATAATGGTAGCGCAGGTAATTTTGATGCGACTTCTGCTACTGTGTTTTTTGGAGTAGGACGAACATTTATTATTGGAACCAAATTAACTTTTTAATAATTGATAAAAATAAATAACATGAAAAAAATAAAATTATTTGCCGCGCTGTTAAGTCTTGGTGTTGCAAACCTTAATGCTCAAACTCCATTGCCAACTGGAGAATCTTTCGAAGGATTTATATCGGCAACTAGTTTTACAGCTAATACACCTTATCCTGGTAGTTGGTCATCAAATATTGGAGGCACATTTACATATGCAACTGGTCAAGCTGGTTTAGCTGGAAGAATTGATATTGCCAATGAATATGTGCAAGTTTTTACGAATGATGCAATGGGTGTTGTGAGTTATTACTTAAAAGGATGGAATACAGGTGGAGCTTGGCAAGGTACTTTTAAACTTCAAGAATCTACTAATGGAACCGCTTGGACAGATTTAACTGTTTTTGCTGGAACTATCAGTAGTACTGCCTATACAAATTATACGGTAACTCCTAATTCTAGTTCAAGATATCTTAGATGGATTTTAACCACAAAAATTTCTGGACATAATGTAGGATTAGATGAAATTAATATTGCTCCAGCTCCAATTACAGCTCAAGAAATTAACGTAAAGCAAGGAACTAATACTATTTTATCTGGAGGAAATTCAGCTTTATTTAATTCAGCAGTTGGAACACCAACAAATGTTGGTTTTTCTATCGAAAATTTAGGAAGTGTATCTCCTTTAACGATTAGTTCTTTTGCTATTACAGGACCAGCAGCAGCAGACTATACAGTGACTGCGCCAACCGCTCCTTCAACTGTAAATGCAGCTTCTAATGTGGCTTTAACTCTATCTTTTAATCCATCAGTGGCTGGAACTCGTTCAGCGATTTTAACCATTAATAATGATGATGCTAATGAATCTGCTTATGTCATTAATTTAAATGGAATTGGTGGTAATTTAGCCACTCAGCCTTCATCTCAACCAACAAATTTATCATTCTCTAACATTAAATCGTATAGAGCGTTCGCTTCATTTGTGGCCGCAGCAGGTTCTCCAAATGGATATGTGATTTTGAAAAAACAAAGCGCCTCAGCTATTACAGATGTTCCAGTTGATGGTGTTACTTATCAAGTGGGTGATGCTATTGGCTCTAGTAAAGTAATTTATGCTGGTAATGCAACTAGTTTAGGTTTAAGTAATATTTACGCTGGATTACAATATGAATTAGCGATTTTTGCTTATAATGGTTCAGGTGCTTTTACAAATTATTTAACCACTAGTCCATTAACTGGAGGATTTACAGCTTTATCCACCATGCAACCAGCTATGGAGTATAGCTCATTAAATGTAACTAATACTAATTTTGTAACGGCATTATCTGCACTTATTTATCCTCATTCATCTATTTTTTATAGTAATTATGATGAAACGATGGTGAAATTGTTTTCGGCTCGTGATACGACAGCAGGGCAAAAGGTTATTACTTGTGTATATAGTGGCGAGAATTATGTTTACACTGAACCTTTAATTTGGGGATATATGAGCCGTGAACATAGCTACTGCCACCAATGGATGCCAACTAATCCAGCAGATGGATCAGCTGCAGCACCTAATAATGTTGAGAGAAAAGAGTATAATGATCAACATCATTTATTCCCCACTAATCAAGACGATGTAAATGCAGTTCGTAGTAATTATCCTATGGGGGAAATTGTAACAGTTCAAAGTACATTTATGAATTCAAAAAGAGGGCAAAATGCATTAGGGCAAACTGTATTTGAACCAAGAGCTAATCATAAAGGAGATTGGGCTCGTGCAGTGATGTATATGGCAACAGCCTACAATGGACAATTAAACGCATTTGGTGCAGTACAAAATTGGAAATTTAAAAATCCTATTAGTGCAACTATTACTTATGGTCAAGACCAAAATATTTTAAAGAAATGGCATTATCAAGATTTACCAGATGCTTATGAGATTTCTCGTAACGACTTTTTAGATTCATTACAAGGTAATCGTAACCCATTTATTGATAGTGTTCGTTATGCTTGTTATATTGATTTTAGTAATATGACTTACATTGCAAATCCAACGTATACTACAGGAGTTAATTTTCCTTGTTATGTTGCTTCAACAGTTGGCGTTAAAGAAAATGCAGCTTCTCATTTTGAATATGTATTAGCACCTAACCCAACTTCTGGTGAGTTTTATTTAATGATAGACGCAACTGTTGCTGAGAAATTTGCTTTTAATGTGACTGATGTATCAGGTAGAATTGTATACGACAGAAATATTGATGTTGCTAATGGATTTAATAACATCGTGGTAAATGATTTAAAATTAACCAGTGGTATTTATTTTGTGAACTTAATGTATAATAACGAAAAGATTACACGTAAGTTAATTATACAGTAATTAAGATTATATATTACAAACAAAAAAATCCCTCACTAATGCGAGGGATTTTTTTTATATAATTAAAAAAAAGGCTTCAATTATTGAAGCCTTTTAGTATAGATTTTAATTAGTCTTTTAATAACTCTCTGCTAATTACTAGTTTTTGAATTTCGCTAGTTCCTTCGCCAATAGTACATAATTTACTATCGCGGTAATACTTCTCAGCAGGGAAATCTTTAGTGAAACCATATCCGCCAAAAATTTGAACAGCTTCGTTTGCATTTCTTACACATACTTCAGATGCATAATATTTTGCAAAAGCACCTTCTTTTGTCATTTTTTGGTGACGGTTTTTTAAATCAGCAGCTTTGAACGTTAATAATTCAGCAGCTTCTAACTCAGTTGCCATATCAGCTAATTTAAAGCTGATTGCTTGAAATTGTGCGATTGGTTTTCCAAATTGCTCACGTTCTTTAGCGTATTTTACTGAACACTCATAAGCACCACGAGCAATACCACAGCTTAAAGCTGCAATAGAAATACGCCCGCCATCTAATACTTTCATGGCTTGAATAAATCCGTCACCTTCTTTTCCTAACATTTGATCTTTGTGAACTTTGCAGTTTTCAAAAATCAATTCAGCTGTTTCGCTGGCACGCATGCCTAATTTATTTTCTTTTTTACCAGATTTAAATCCTGGAGTTCCTTTTTCGATAATGAAAGCAGACATACCATGGCTATCACCTTTTTCTCCAGTACGCACAATAACTACTGCTACATTACCAGTGATAGCGTGAGTAATAAAGTTTTTAGAACCATTAATAATATAATAGTCACCATCTTTTTTAGCCGTAGTAGCCATTCCACCAGCATCAGAACCTGTACCTGTTTCAGTCAAGCCCCAAGCACCAATCCATTCAGCCGTAGCTAATTTTGGTAAATATTTTTTCTTTTGTTCTTCGTTACCGAAAGCTAAAATATGACCAGTACATAATGAATTATGAGCTGCCATTGATAAACCAATAGAACCACAAATTTTACTTAATTCAATAATTGCTGTTACATATTCTGTATAAGATAATCCAGAACCACCATATTCTTCAGGAACAACTACGCCCATTAAGCCTAATTCTCCTAATTTTTTGAATACATCTACTGGGAAAATTTGAGCTTCGTCCCATTCCATCATTTTTGGATAGATATGTTCTTTGCCAAATTTGCGAATCATATCCGCAATGGCTTGTTGATTTTCATTTATTTGGAAGTTCATTCCAACATTTGGTTCTAATACTGCGCTAGACATGTGATATTTTTTGAGTGTATATTTAATTTTTGTTTTCCGTTTAAAAATTCTAAGCCAACTACGAAGTTAAATCCACTAACATTGGCACCTTGTTGTTTTATAAGGTGAGCCGCAGCCTCAGCTGTTCCTCCAGTAGCTAATAAATCGTCATGTATTAATACATTCCAACCTTTTTTAATACTATCTGTATGCATTTCTATTTTTGCTGTTCCGTATTCCAATTCGTATTCGTAGCTAATTGTTTTATAAGGCAATTTACCTGCCTTACGAACTAAAACAAATGGAACATTCATTTTGTTCGCTAATAATAAACCAAATAAAAAACCTCTACTTTCAATACCAACAATGGCATCTGGTTTAATAGAAATGCTGGCAATAAAACCATCAACAATTTCATTACAAAGTGCTTGATTTTCGAAAATAGGAGTAATGTCCTTAAACATAATTCCTGGTTTTGGAAAGTCAGGAACATCTCTTATGGCAGCTTTTATGTTAGTTTCTAATGACATTTTTGATAGGATTACAAACTTAATGAAATTTTACTAAAAAGCATACTATTAACTAAATTTAATAAACTTGTTTTTGGGATTTTAGAGCAAAAAAAGCCCTTCCATTTTATGGAAGGGCTTAGATATAGTTAGAAGTAGCTTATCCTAATAATACTTTTTTAACATCCGCTAAAATGTCAAAGGCTTTTTCTTTAGTAGCCGCTTCAGCATAGGTACGTAAAACGGGCTCTGTTCCCGAAGCACGAATCATTGTCCAAGTATTATCATCAAAGAAGAACTTAAATCCATCTAAGTCGTCTAAACGCTGTACTTTGTATTTGCCAAATTCTTTGTAAGTGTTGTTTTTGCAGTTTTCAATGATTTTAGTTTTTAATTCTTCAGTAATAGTTAAATCATTTCTTTCAAAAGAGAAAGTTCCAGTAATGGCATATACTTCGTCAATTAATTCTTTTAAGCTTTTGCCAGTTTTAGCCATAAATTCCCATAAAGTTAATCCCATCCAAATACCATCACGTTCAGGAATATGCCCTTTAATAGCAATACCACCACTTTCTTCGCCTCCAACTAATACATCTTCGGTAATCATAATATTACAAATGTATTTGAATCCAATTTTTACAACATCTAGTGGCAAGTTGTAGTGGTCGCACATGTTTTTAATTTTAACTGTAGAGCTAAATGCAGTAGCAACCTTTCCATCCATTCCTTTGTATTTTTTAAGGTAATGAATTAATAAAAGAATAATGTGATGAGAGTCCACAAAATCTCCATCTTTGTTGTATAATCCAATTCTATCTGCATCTCCATCAGTAACTAAACCACAATCAATATCTTTTCGGGTTTTAATCAAAGTAGAAAACTCAGTTAAATTTTTATGAATGGGTTCAGGAGCTTGTCCATAAAAACTAGGATTGTATTCGTTATGAAGGTGAACGATTTCAGGAAATAAACGGTACATCACGCGTTGTCCTGCACCGTACATACTATCGTAAGCAAATTTTAAACCTGAGTTTTTGATAGCAGCTAAATCAAAATTAGCTTCTACATGTTTCACATACATGTCTTCTAAAGCAGTTATTTCTAAAAGACCAGTTTGTTCGGCTGCTTTTAAATCAATTGAATTTAAATTAGTGGAGCTTATCTCAGGAATAATATCTTCTATTTCCTGAACCTTTTCAGGACCTAAAGGTCCACCATAATTTCCTTTTAATTTATAACCATTGTATGATGGAGGATTGTGAGAAGCAGTTAAAATAATGCCTAAACTGGCTTTATGACGAACAGTTCCTAAAGAAACCATTGGAGTACTTACAAAATCTTTTGCTAAAAAAACTTTGATACCATTAGCAATTAAAACTTTGGCAGCTGTTTCGGCAAATAATTCTCCAGCAAAACGACAATCGTGACCTAACACAACGCTTGGTTTATCAAAGTTATTCTTTAACCATTGAGCAGTTGCTTCCGTTACACGCGCTACATTTTCAACAGTAAATTCTTGTGCTATAATGGCTCTCCAGCCGTCAGTTCCAAATTTAATTTTTGTCATATCAAATTATATAAATAGGTTTTAAATATATTGAATTATTTACGTTTGAGCAAAGTTTTAACTTATTGTTGTATTTATAATAAGCTGTCAGTTCGAGCGTAGTCGAGAACAAGTAAAATAACTTAAGAGCGCTTCTCGACTTCCTGTCTGCCGACAAGGCAGGCGCTCGAAGTGACAATTTTTTTACTGTTTCTATTCCATTAAGCTTTTTAAATGATTTAAATTAGACTCATCATCCCAATGAATGTAGCCAACTTTGTTATATACAATTTCTCCTTTTGTGTTTACTAAGTAGGTGGTAGGAATAGAGGCAATGCCTATAGCTGAGAAGGAGGTATTCAATTTTAAAAAAGTGAAAGGATATTGTTTTTTATCTTTGAATGAGATTAATTTATCCATGCTTTCATCAGTAATAGCTAGGATTTCAATATCTTGTAACTTTTGAGCTTTGATGTTATTGAGTGTTTTTAATTCTTCAATACAATTAGGACACCAAGAAGCGTAAAAACTAACAATTACCTTTTTACCTATCAGCGATTTAAAGTCAAACTTAGAATTGTTTTGATCAACGACGTCTAATTTTGTTAGTTGAATAGAGGGAGCAATATTGTATTTATTATAAAAATATAGTCCTATAACCCCAAGAATAGCAATGATTAAAATCTTATATGTTGTTTTTTTGGACATGTTATTAAAATAGGTTTGTTGTTAAAAATAATAGAGGAAACAAACTTAACTTAAATAATACAATAGTTTTACTGTTTTATGAGAAAAATATTAGGCAAAATATGGACGATAGTTTGGAAAACGTGTGTAACGTTTTTTATTTTATCCATAGTATCAGTTATTGTTTTTAGATGGGTTCCTGTTCCTATAACTCCATTAATGGTTATTAGAAACATTGAACAGTTAGGAGACGGAAAAGGTTTAGTCATGGAGCATGATTGGGTATCTTTGGAAGAGATTTCTCCAAAACTTCAATTAGCGGTGGTGTGCAGCGAAGATCAAAATTATTTAAAGCATTTTGGAGTTGATTGGGGCGCGATACAAAAAGCGATGAAAGAAAATGAAAAGGGAAAACGGGTAAGAGGCGGTAGTACAATTACTCAACAAACAGCCAAAAATGTATTCTTGTGGCAGGGTAGAAGTTATCTTAGAAAAGGATTGGAGTTGTGGTTTACTTTATTAATTGAAGTTTTTTGGAGTAAAGAGCGTATTATGGAAGTGTATTTAAATAGTATTGAAATGGGTAATGGTATTTATGGTGCCGAAGCCGCTTCGCAACATTGGTTTCATAAATCGGCTAAAAAATTAACGAAAGATGAAGCAGCTGCCATAGCAGCAATTCTTCCAAATCCAATACGTTACAAAGCAAATCCAGCTAGTAGTTACATTTCTCAACGAAAGGCTTGGATTAAGCAACAAATGAACTTTTGGGGTAATACATTAGATTACGATAAGTATAAAGATGATGATGAACCAGAGAAAGTAAAACAAAAAAAGTAGCCATTTGGCTACTTTTTTTGTTTTGAATTTATTCTTGTATTAAATTAGGTTAAAAATACCCTTTCATCTCATCAGCTATTTTTTTAGCTTCTTTAGCAGCAGCAGCAGCAAAATCTTCGCCGTTTGAGGCAAAAATAATGGCACGAGAAGAATTGATTAATAGACCAATATCATTTTTAATCAAACCATGTTTGCAAACGTCTGCCAAGCTTCCGCCTTGTGCACCAACACCTGGCACCAATAAAAAGTGATTTGGAACAATACGTCTTATATCATCAAACATATCAGCTTTAGTAGCACCAACTACATACATCATATTATCAGCAGTTCCCCATTGACTTGATGTTCTTAAAACATGTTTATATAACGGTTCTGTTTTTCCTTCATCTAATTGAAAATCTTGAGCACCTACATTAGAAGTAAGAGCTAGTACAATAGCCCATTTTCCATCAAAATTTAAAAAAGGTTTTACTGAGTCACTACCCATATATGGCGCCACTGTAATGGCATCTGCATGCAATCGATTAAAAAATGCTTTCGCATACATGGTAGATGTATTTCCAATATCACCACGTTTAGCATCTGCAATTAAAAAATGTTTTGGATAATATTGTTTGATGTATTTAATCGTTTTTTCTAAACTAGTCATTCCACTTAAACCATAAGCTTCGTAAAAAGCTGTATTTGGCTTAAAAGCAATGCAATACGGAGCTGTGGCATCAATAATTTGACGATTGAATTCGAAGATAGGATCTTCTTCTTCTAATAAAAATTTTGGAAGTTTATCAATATCTGGATCTAAGCCAACACATAAAAATGTTTTCTTAGTTTTAATTTCATGTATTAATTCTGCTCGTGTCATAATATTTTTGTCTCTATTGTCCCTTAATCTCTTTAATCTTTTTAAGTCTTTATAATCCTCCTTCTTTCAAACGTTCAGCATTTTCAGCAAACTGTAAAGCATCAATCATTTGTTGAATATAACCATTGGTAAAGTCGGTTAAATTATAAAGTGTTAATCCAATTCTATGATCAGTGATACGGTTTTGAGGATAGTTGTATGTTCTAATTTTCTCAGAACGGTCTCCAGTACTTACCATACTTTTTCTACGACTCGTTGTATCAGCTAATCGTTTTTGATATTCTAAATCATATAATTTAGAACGTAACATTTCCATGGCTTTTTCTCTATTACCTAATTGGTTACGTTGGGTTTGGCAAGTAACTACTATACCTGAAGGTTTGTGTGTTAAAATAACTTTCGATTCAACCTTATTTACATTTTGTCCACCGGCACCACCAGAACGTGCGGTTGCCATTTCAATATCTGCTGGTTTAATTTCGATATCCCATTCTTCAGCTTCTGGTAATACGGCTACAGTTGCTGCGGATGTATGAACACGCCCCGCTGCCTCGGTAGCTGGCACACGTTGCACACGGTGCACACCGCTTTCAAATTTCATGGTTCCAAAAGCATTATCTCCTTTAACGTTAAATACAATTTCTTTGTAACCTCCCATTGAACCTGGACTCTCATCTACTACCTCTAACTGAAACCCTTTGATTTCGCAATAGCGGCGATACATATCAAATAAATCTCCAGCAAAAATAGCAGCTTCATCTCCACCTGTACCTCCTCTAATTTCCATGGTACAGTTTTTAGCATCTTCGGGGTCTTTAGGAATTAACAATAAACGAACTTCTTCTTGCAATTTTTCTTCAGCTGCTCGGTTTTCTTCTAATTCGGCTTTCGCCATATCTAAAAAGTCCTTATCCTTTTCAGTAGCCAATACTTCTTTAGCTCCGTTAATATTGTCGGTTATTTGCTTGTATTTATAATAAGCTTCCACAACAGGTTGTAAACCTTTGTATTCAATATTTAATTTTTTAAATAAACGCATATCAGCAATTATTCCAGGGTCTCCTAGTTTTGCTTCAACTTCAGTATACCTTCTTTTAATTTCTTCTAATTTCTCTAACATATTTCTGTAAACAAAGCGCGAAGATACTAAATGTAATGTGATTGCCCATTGCTCTTCAACACTTTTGTTAAATTTACTGGATAAATTTTGAATAATCGACATTGTTAAACAAAATAGCTTATTTTTGAACCTTAAACTAAAATCGAACTTTTATGAAAAGAATTTTATCTATTGCTTTAGTTGCATTAGGTTATTTTGCTCAATCTCAGGATTTTGCAGGATTTAATCAAAGTAATTATGCTGGTGTATCTGGCATTCATATTCAACCAGCTAGTATTGTGGATGGAAGGATGAAATTTGACATGAATCTGATTGGAATCAATGTAGCAGCCTACAATAATTACATTGGCATTAAGCGAGATGCTTTTAAACGAGAAAAAGTAGATGGACAAACAACTTTTCCTGCCTTTGAGGACAAGGAGTTTTCGGATAAGTACCTAGTGGAAAAAACAAATAATAAAGACAAAAGTATTTATTTCAGTAACAGAATTCAAGGACCTTCTTTTTTAGTGAACATCAACCGTAAAAATGCGATTGCTATTTCAAGTAATGTGAGAACGTATGTAAACATTGATGGTGTTTCGCCCGATTTAGCAAAATTAGCTTTCGAAGAGTTTAAATATCCAACATTATGGGTAACTAATTTAACCAACAAAAACTTAAGCATTCAGGAAATGACTTGGGCGGAGTATGGTTTAACTTATGCGCATGTTTTTAAAGATGATAACGAACATTACTTTAAAGGTGGAGCAACTGTAAAATTATTACAGGGTATCCAGTCGGCTTATATGTTTGTAAAAGATTTAGAGTACAATTTTCAAACAGATACTACATTATCTATTTTTCAATCAGATGTTAGTTATGGCCACTCTGATAATTTGAATTTTAGTGATATTAAGATTGGAGGTTCTGGCACAGGAACTAAAGTATTTGATTACAGTCAGTCTTATCCTGGTGTTGGTTTTGATTTTGGTGCCGTTTATGAATGGCGCCCATCATATTTAAAGTTTAAATATGATATGGATGGCGAAAAAGATTTGTGGAGAAAAGATAAAAATAAATACAAATTAAAAGTGGGACTTTCGGTTACAGATATTGGTTCCATTAAATTTAAAAAGGGATCAACGAGTGGAGATTTTAGAGCGGATGTTGGTTTTTGGAATTTAAAACCTGTAGATCCAGGAACTGTTGGAGAGTTTGATGATACTTTAAAAGGACGATTTGTAAACACCAATAAATCATCTACTTATAAAATGAATTTGCCTACAGCTATTAGTTTGCAAATTGATTATTTAATTTGGAAAGATATTTATGTGAATTTAACTCCTTTTATTGCTTTTCAGTTTAAAAACAATGATACCAAGGTTCATGATATTAGCAGTATTACTTTAACACCACGTTGGGACCATAAATGGTTTGGTGTGTTTATTCCTGTTCAGTATAATTTCTTGAATGGCTTTAGAACAGGAGCTGCCGTGCGTTTAGGTCCATTGGTGGTTGGTACAAGTAATTTATCTCCATTAATTGGTAAAAAAGAAGTGTATGGGGCAGATGTGTATGCGATGCTTAAAGTGCCGATTCCTTATGGACATAAAAAAGATAAAGACAAAGATGGTATCTCTAATAAAAAAGATTTATGTAAAGAAATTCCAGGTACTTGGGAATTTATGGGCTGCCCTGATAAAGACGGAGATCATATTCAAGATAAAGATGATAAATGTCCAGATGTTGCTGGTTCAAAAGAACTACAAGGATGTCCTGATAAAGACGGTGATATGATTGCTGACGGTGATGATAAATGTCCAGATGATAAAGGATTGGTTGAATTTAATGGATGTCCTGACAGAGATGGAGATAAAATTATGGATAAAGATGATGAGTGTCCGGATGATGCTGGTTTAGCTGACTTTTTAGGTTGCCCAGATAGAGATGGAGATTTAACGCCAGATAAATATGATGTTTGCCCAGATGTAGCTGGACCAAAAGAATTTAAAGGCTGTCCAGATAAAGATGGCGATACTGTATTAGATAAAGATGATGAATGCCCTGAAGTAGTAGGTGCTGTTGAAAACAAAGGTTGCCCTTGGCCAGACACAGATAAAGATGGAGTAGTGGATAGAGAAGATGATTGCCCTACTACTGCTGGTTTAAAAGAATTAAAAGGCTGTCCTCCAGCACCTGTATTAAAAGTAGAAGAGCAAAAAATATTGGAACGTGCTTTCTCTAGTTTAGAATTTGCTACTGGAAAAGATATTATTAAAAAAACATCGCTACCATCATTAAACGACTTAGCTAAATTAATGAAACAGCATGCTGCTGATTGGACATTGAAATTATCTGGGCATACAGATAACCAAGGCGATGCGGCAAAGAATTTATTGTTATCAGAAAAACGTGCTAAGGCTGTTAAGAAATACTTAGTGAGCAAAGGTGTAGCAGCAGATAAAGTAATAGCTGAGTGGTTTGGGCAAACGGTGCCAATTGCAGATAATACGACACCTGAAGGTCGTCAGAAAAACCGCCGTGTAGAAATGAAAGTAGAGTACAAAAAATAAATTGTTTGTTTGTAAAAAAAAGCCCCTTGCTAAAAACAGTAAGGGGCTTTTTTAGCTTATAAAACTAAATTATTTGTTTATTCTGCCAATCACACAACTAGCATAGCTTTTAAGCTGTAATAATAATCCATTTTCTTCGGTTGCTTCTGGATAACCAAGGTCGTGTAGTTTTTTAGTGAAATCTTCTCTGGTACTTTTTTCGTTATGGGTTATGGTGACAGAGTCTTCTTCGTGATTGACCACTATACTTTCTACACCTGCTAACTCAGCTAATTTAGTTTTGATGGTGTTTTCGCATCCACCACATTTTAAGTTGGCAATAATTATTTTATCTGTTTTCATGTTCTTAATTTTAATCAAAGTTACCTCCAAACAAATGAGAAAAATAAAACATAAGTTATGGTAAAGTATGATTGATATCATGAAAAACTAAAAATCCTCAATGATAATTTATCATTGAAGATTATATATATGCAATAATGTTCTACTTTTTATTTTGTGCATCCACTACTGCTATGGTAATCATGTTCACAATTTCACGAACAGAGCTACCTAATTGCAATACATGTACTGGTTTTTTTAATCCCATTAATACAGGACCAATAGCCTCAGCACCACCTAACTCTTGTAATAATTTGTAGGCAATATTACCAGCTGCTAAATTAGGGAAGATAAAGGTATTCACATCTTTATCTACTAAAGTACTAAATGGAAATTGCTCTTTTAATAAATCATTATTTACAGCAAAGTTAGCTTGTACATCACCATCCACAATTAAACCTGGATAGTTTTTGTGTAATAACTTGGTAGCTTCCTGCATTTTTTTCGGCACATCTCCTTCGGCAGAGCCAAAGTTAGAATATGATAACATCGCAATACGCGGTGTGATATTAAATTGCTTCACTGTACTAGCCGTTAAAACAGCTATATCCGCTAATTGCTGAGCAGTAGGCTCTGTATTCATGGTTGTATCTGCAAAAAAGTATGGACCTTTTTTAGTGACCATAATATACAAACCAGCTACACGACTCACACCTTCTTGCACGCCAATAATATCTAAAGCAGGTTTAATAGGAGCGCCATACTTACGAGTTAATCCCGAAATCATAGCATCTGCTAAACCTTGCTCCACCATCATGGCTCCAAAATAATTTCGGTCGCGCATTAATTTACGAGCATCGTATTGCGTTAAACCACGGCGTTGTTGTTTTAGCCATAATAAATCTCCAAACTCTGTTCTTCTTGTCTCTTCTTCAGATAACCAAGTATCAATAATAGGAGTATCTCCCATATCAATTTGGTGCTCTTCTAATAAAGCTAATATTTTTTCTTTATTACCTAATAAAATTGGTTTAGCAATACCTTCATCTTTAGCAACTTGTGCTGCTTTTAATATTTTGTAAGTATCAGCTTCGGTAAATACAACACGCTTAGGGTTTGATTTTGCTTTGTTAGCAATGCTTCGCATTAATTTATTATCCTTACCTAAACGGTTATCTAACTCCATGCGGTATGCATCCCAATCGGTAATCATGTGTTTTGCAACTCCGCTATCAATCGCTGCTTTTGCAACGGCAGAACTTACAATAGAAATTAAACGGTTATCAATTGGTTTTGGAATAATATATTCTGTACCAAAAGTTAAGTTCTTAGATCCATAAGCAAGGTTTACATAATCAGGAACACTTTCTTTTGCTAAGGCTGCAATGGCTAAAGCCGCAGCTAATTTCATTTCTTCGTTAATACAAGTAGCACGTACATCTAAAGCCCCTCTAAAAATAAAAGGGAAACCTAATACGTTATTTACTTGGTTAGGATGATCGCTTCTGCCTGTTGCAATAATAATATCATGACGAGCAGCAATAGCTTCTTCGTAACTAATTTCGGGAGTAGGGTTAGCCAAGGCAAACACAATACAGTTTTTAGCCATTGAACGAACCATATCTTGCGATAAAATATTTCCTTTTGATAAACCAACAAATACATCAGCGCCTTTAATAGCTTCTTCCAATGTGTTTACTTTAGTGTTATCAGACGCAAAAAAAGTTTTGTATTGGTCTAAGTCAGTTCGGTTTTTATTAATAACACCTTTACTATCTAACATTAAAATGTTTTCTTTTTTTACACCAACAGCAATGTACATTTTAGCACAAGAGTTAGCAGAAGCACCGGCACCGTTAATCACGACTTTTACTTCGCTCATTTTTTTGCCCGATAATTCAACAGCATTTAATAAACCCGCCGAAGAAATAATAGCAGTTCCATGCTGATCGTCGTGCATTAAAGGAATGTTTAATTCCTCTTTTAAACGACGTTCAATTTCAAAACACTCTGGCGCTTTAATATCTTCAAGGTTAATACCTCCAAAAGTACAAGCAATATTTTTTACGGTATTAACAAATTCATCAATGTTTTTTGTGTCTACCTCAATATCAAACACATCAATATCTGCAAAGATTTTAAACAATAAACCTTTACCTTCCATTACTGGTTTTGATGCTAATGCACCAATATCTCCTAATCCTAAAACAGCAGTACCGTTACTAATTACCGCTACTAAGTTTCCTTTAGCTGTGTATTTATAAGCGTCTTCTTGGTTTTTTTCAATTTCTAAACAGGGTTCCGCAACACCTGGTGAATACGCTAAAGTTAAGTCTCTTTGAGTACTATATGGTTTAGTGGGAATTACTTCAATTTTTCCGGGTCTTCCTTGAGAGTGATAATCAAGGGCATCTTGTTTTCTAAATTTTGCCATAAATGTTAAATTTAAGAGAACGAAAATACTGTTTTTAAGCCAAAAAAGTAAATTATTATTGAGTTAAGATTTGCTATATTATTCATATATTAGCCATAATTATTATCCCTATTTTCAATGAAAAAAACTTTACTTGTCTTTATCTTTATTACATCAATTATTACTATCAAAGCTCAATCTACTATTGTAGATAGTATTTTTGTAGGTGGTATTTATCGTAACTATAGATTGTATGTGCCAGCTCTTTACAATGGTTCAACTGCTCGTCCCTTGATTTTTAATTTACATGGGTATACTAGTAACGCGCTTCAGCAACAGCAATACAGTAATTTTAAGCCTATTGCAGATACGGCTAATTTTTTAATGGTTTTTCCAAACGGAACAAAAGATGGCTCTAATCAACCATTTTGGAATGCAGGAATGTCAAGTGCTATAGTGAATGATATCGCTTTTTTAAATGCTTTAATTGATTCTTTGGATTTAACGTATAACATCAATTTAAATCGTGTATACTCTACTGGAATGAGTAATGGTGGTTTTATGAGTCATACCCTAGCTTGTGAGTTAAGTAATAGAATTACAGCTATCGCATCTGTAACTGGAAGTATTTTCACGACTCAATATGGAGGAAATTGTCATCCAATTCGCCCAGTGCCTGTTATGCAAATTCATGGTACCAATGATCCAACGGTTCCATACGCTGGTTCAAGCACAATGATGCCAATTGATACTATTGTAAAATATTGGGTGACTAAAAATAACTGTAATACTACACCAACGTTTAGTAATGTTCCAAACACAAGTACAACTGATGGTTGCACGGCTGAGCATTATAAATATTTGAATGGAACTTCGGGTAGTTCTGTAGAATTATATAAAATCATTGGAGGAACTCACACTTGGCCAGGCTTTCCTTTTGGTGGTTCTGGAACAAATATGGATATGAATGCCTCAAAGGAAATTTGGAGATTTTTTAGTAAATATTCTTTATCAACATTAACAGCAGTGAATGAAAGCGAACTATTGAAAAATACATTGAAAGTGTATCCAAATCCAGCAACCTCTGTATTGAATTTTAATTTAGAGAATGAAACATCTATTGCTATTGAAGTATCTGATGTTTTAGGGAAATTAGTGCTAGCAGAAACAACGCATACAAATTCCGTTTCAGTAGATAAATTAAAATCAGGTATCTATTTCATTACTGTTAAAACAGAAAGTGGAGCAGAGGCTAAGGTTAAGTTTATTAAAGAGTAATATAATAGGAACACAGATTTGACGGATTTAGCTGATTTACACAGATGTTTTTTTGATGGTATACTAATAAAAAATCAGTAAAAATCAGTTCCATCAGCGTAATCCGCGTTCCAATTATTTATTTCTTTAAAATCTCTTTTTTGTAAACTGGCAATAAAGCTAAAAACTCTTGAACCGTTGTTTCTAAATTTGAAATTGTTCCTCTGCCACCAGCAGCGTTTATATGTCCGCCACCATTAAAGTGTTTGCGTGCAAATTGGTTCACATCAAATTTACCTTTGCTACGGAAAGATATTTTAATTTTACCTTCTCCTTCACTAAAAAAAGCACAGAAAGTAATTCCTTTGATGGAGAATGGATAGTTAACAATTCCTTCTGTATCACCTTTTTGGTTATTAAATCTTTTTAATTCAGCTTCTGATAAAGCCATGTAAGCCGTTTGTAATTCGGGAATGACCACCATTTTTTCGGTTAAGCAATAACCTAATAATTTCACACGACTCTCGCTGTACGTGTCATAAATTGCACTGTGAATATCACTTGGATGTAATCCTGTCGCTAATAAATCGGCTAATATCAAATGGGTTTTTGGTGTGACGCTATCAAAACGGAAAGAACCCGTATCTGTCATAATACCTGTATATAAACAAGCGGCTATGTTTTTATCGATGAGTTTTTTACCTCCTAAACCAACAATAAATTCATGCACTAATTCGCAGGTTGAACACGCTTTTACATCATGAAACATCAAAGTTGCATAAGTGTCAGGTTGTTGGTGATGGTCGATTAATATTTTTTTAGCGGTTGAATTTTGAAGTAATTCTCCTAAGCCTTCTAAGCGTGAATAGTTGTTAAAATCAAGTGTAAATATCAAATCGCTTTTAGTAATAATTCCAGCTGCTTTCTTTTGATTTTTATGAAACTCTACAACTTTTTTGTTTCCAGGTAACCATTGCAAAAACTCGGGATAATCATTAGGTGTAATAACAGTAACGTTCTTTTCAATCTTCACTAAATAGTTATAAAGCGCCAAAGAAGATCCCATGGCATCTCCATCAGGATTATAATGAGTTACAATAACAATATTGTTTGATTTCTTTAATAAAGCTTTGAATTTAGGAAACGAGTCTTTTTGCATGATTTTGTTTTGTGGCACAAATTTAGGGTATTTTATTTTTAATTGTGTGTTTAAGTTTTTGAGTTTTTAACCACATAGAAACATAGATAGGTATGTTCAGTATTAGTAAGTCATAGAAAAAACAAGTTTTTTTTCATATAGTTGATATCTATGTTTAAAAGCAAAGCTTTCTATCTAGGGCTTAGTTTAATGGCTATAGAACTCTTTCTATTATCCTATGTGGTTAAAAAAACTAATTGTAGTGCTAGGTATTTGATATAAACACAATAATTGTATCTTTGCAGCCTAAAAAAAATATAATGGCAGGAAATATCACATTTACAATGATTAAGCCCGATGCAGTTGAGGCTAACAACATCGGACCAATTTTAGCGAAAATTAACCAATCTGGTTTCAGAATTGTAGCTATGAAATACATGAAATTAAGTGCTGAAACAGCAGGTAAATTTTATGAAGTTCATAAAGAGCGTCCTTTTTACGGAGAATTAGTAAGTTATATGAGCAGCGGACCAATTGTTGCAGCTGTTTTAGAAAAAGCTAATGCTGTAGCAGAATACAGAACTTTAATTGGTGCAACTGATCCAACTAAAGCAGATGAAGGAACTATTCGTAAACTATTTGCTAAGTCAATTGCAGCTAATGCAGTTCACGGTTCTGATAGCGACGAAAACGCTAACATCGAAGCAAATTTCTTTTTCTCTCAAATCGAGCGTTTCTAATTTATTAGAATGATATATTAAAAAAGGATTTCTATTTAGGAATCCTTTTTTGTTTTATATTTAATCATGCAATTTCATTTAGGATTTCAACCAGCAGTTAGTCAGCATAAAATTACCCACCAAGATGGTGTGTTGTTTTTTGGCTCATGTTTTAGCGAACATATTGCTAATAGAATGCTTGATTTGAAATTTAAAATTCATACCAATCCATTTGGTATTGTTTTTAATCCTAAAAGTATAGTTACTTCATTATACCGCATTATTCATAAAAAGTATTTTAAAGAAGAAGATGTGTTTGAAAAAGAAGGCTTATGGTATTCGTTTGAGTCTCATAGTTCTATTTTTTCAATTTCTAAAAATGAATTATTAGAAACTTTAAATCACTCTATTGATACATGGAATCAAGAACTCCATCAAGCGAGTTATTTGGTTATCACCTTTGGTTCCGCTTTTGCCTATCAACACAAGCAACAAGAAAAAATAGTTGCTAATTGTCATAAATTACCTCAAGCTTTATTTGATAAAACTTTATTAGAAAATCACGAGATTATTGTTGATTTTCAAGAATTAATAGAAGACTTAAAAACAATTAATCCGCAATTGAAATGGATGTTTACAGTTTCGCCGGTTAAACATTTACGTGATGGAGTAGTGGAGAATAATTTAAGCAAGGCTATTTTAATACAAGCTGTTCATCAACTAGTGAAACAAAATACAAACTGCTTTTATTTTCCGGCGTACGAATTAGTAACAGACGATTTACGTGATTATCGTTTTTATGAATCAGATATGGCCCATCCAAACACTCAAGCCATTAATTATGTTTGGAAGAAATTTTCGGAAGTTTACTTTAATGAGTTGACTAATGCGATAAACGAAAGAGTGCTACAAATTCATCAAGCCTATCATCATCGTTTATTTAATAAAACTACAGAAACCTCTATGAAGTTTAAGCATAATTTTTATCAAAAATGTGTGACACTTCAGGCAGAATATACATATATTGATTTAAGTAAAGAGTTACATTATTTTAATACGCTAGAAGATTAAACAAGTAAAACATATATTTTTTGACTTAGATAATACGCTTTGGGATTTTGAAAAAAACTCCAGGGAAGCACTCTTGCATTTATTTAATGAGCATAAGATTGACGAAAATTGCAGTACAAATTTTGATAACTTTATTGAAGTTTATGAAGCCATTAATCATGAATTATGGTATTTGTATAGCTTAAAGCAAACAAGCAAAGAAGAACTACGTTATCAACGTTTTTATAAAGCATTTTTGCATTTTAATTACGATAATTTACAATTAGCACATCACTGGGCAGATGATTACTTGAAAATATCTCCCTACAAAACGCATTTAATTGATGGAGCCATGGATGTATTGTTGTATTTACAAGAAAAATATCAGCTACATATTATTACTAATGGTTTTAAAGAAGTACAGCATATCAAATTAGATTACAGTAATTTGAAACCTTTTTTTGAGCACATTATTATCTCGGAAGAACATGGTTTTAATAAACCAGATATTAAAATTTTTGATTTAGCACAACAGTTAACCAATGCCCAAACTCACGAATGTGTGATGATAGGGGATAATTATGATGCTGATATCCTTGGAGCTTTAAATGCACAATGGAAGGCTATTTATTTGACTCAAACAGAAACAAGTAATCAAGATTCGAATTATGTTCAAATCAACAGATTAATTGATTTAAAAGAATTATTTTAATCATTATGGTTTAGCTAACCATTTTTCTATCTCTACTTGATCTAGATGAGCATAATCAATGCTGTTTTCAGCAATAGAATTATTAACCAAGTATATAGTAGGAAGTTTGTATCCGGCCAGATAAATAAAAGAACTTCCATTTAAAATACAGTAATCTATATTTCTTGCTTTTGTATCTTCAAAAAATGGTTGAATTTTTTCATAATCTCCATTTAAAATAAAATAGATAGAGATGGATGGGTTTTGTTCTTTGATTAATTTTAATTTTTTTGCTGCTGTTCGGCAATGAGAGCAGGTTAAACTCATAAACGCCATAATGTGTTTTCCTTTGCTTAATGATTTTGGCGGCGTATGTATTTTAGCATTATTGTATACACTATCTAATTCTAATTTAAATTGATCTTCCTTTTTTGATAAATACGAGGAAGAATAATCTAAGTCTACATAATTTAAAATATGAGGCATAGCAAAGGCTGTTATGAAAGTTGCTAGTAAAAGTTTTTTCCCATATTTATGATAATCAATACCATCATAATATTTATAAATGACCAAAGAAAAAACGATGAGTATCCCATTTTTAATTAAAGCTTGAAGTGGGCTCATAACAATGACAGTTCCAAAACAACCACAGTTACCGTTATTTCCAGTTTTGATAATGATAAACAAAAGATAAATCGAAAAAATTACCAATGAACCAATAGTTAATTTAAGGGTAAAACGTTTGATGTATAAGCCAAATATTAATAGTAAACCAATAAAAAATTCAAGACCAATCATAAACCTCGCTATAAAAGGGGCAATTTTCCATCCTCCAATTCCTAAATCAACAAAGGTATACTCAAATGGCTCTATAGGATAAAGCTTTGTATAGCCGCTATAGATAAATACGAAGCCTATAATAGAACATGCTATAAAAAATACTATTTTAAAAAAAAATGGCTTCATAATAATGAGGTGAATTTACAATTTTTTGTGGTCTGTTTTTTACAACAAAAATAATTTCAAGTATAACAGAAATAAAAAAGGTTATTACAGTAGTAATAACCTTTTTAGAATTTGATTTTTGTTTTTTAATCAAGTGAGCAAGATGTATAACCATAACTTCCGTATGAGCTACATGTAGAAGATGCATTACTTCTTGTATCTCTGATAGTGTATGTTCCTGCTGAACCGCCAGAAACATCATAAGTACATGAACAAGTGTAGTTTTTTCTGCAAGATGCTAAACCAGATGAAACTATAACGATGACTAATAAGATAATTTTTTTCATTTTGTTTATTATTTACTCAAATTTAATTTTTTTTTAGATACCAACATCATTTTTATTTTTTCAATTTCAAAAAAACAAAAAATATTATCTGATTTTATCTGTGTATGCCCTATAAATATAGTTTTAATGACTTCAGATTTTATTTAGTGCATAAAAAAAGCTACCGTTTTTACAGGCAGCTTTTTTAAAGAAAAATAAGCTTTAGGCTATTGAATAGTACAATCTGTAACACTTGAAGAAAGAGCTGTACAGGTACTCTTAGCATTGTCTTGTGTGTCTTTTATTGTTGTACGACTTGCCTCAACGTTAGAACTTTTATACTTACAAACACAAGTGTAATCTTTTTTACAAGAAGCAAACGAAATAGCTGCTAAAGCTAAAACTGATAATGTTAATTTTTTCATTTTTATTTAAGTTAATATTAGATTTCAAATATAAATCTTCTCAATCAATAAAAAAGTCTTGGTTTTTTAAAAAAATTATCCGTGAATAGTCTCTTTTTTGCTGTAGTTTTTAATCACTTCAGCTTCGTAGTTTAGCCATTGTTGCCATCTGGCATCAATGTCTTCTATATGACTACCATATTTTCGGGCAAAGCCAATAAATAAGGTGTAATGCGTTGCTTCGCTAATCATTAATTCTCTGTAAAATGATTTTAAATCCTCATCATTTATTTCTTCTGATAGTAATTTAAAACGCTCGCAACTTCTAGCTTCTATCATTGCTCCAAATAATAAGCGATCTATTAAAACAATTTCTTTTCTATGGTCGCCTTTTCTCATGAATTTATAAAGGTCTCCTACATATTCGTCTTTACGCTCATAGCCTAGTTTTAAACCTCTTTCTTGTATTTTTTGGTGAACCATTTCAAAATGGCTGAGTTCTTCTTTCGCTAATTTCACCATTTCATCAACCAAGTCCGTGTAATAAGGAAATGAAATCATAATGGTTAATGCGTTTGTTGCCGCCTTTTGCTCGCAATAAGCATGATCGGTTAAAATTTCTTCGATGTTTTTCTCAACAATATTTACCCAACGAGGGTCGGTTTCAAGTTTTAGTCCTAACATGTGCTTTAATATTACGGTGAAATAATTTCAGTAAAATTAGGATATATAACAATAAGATGAAAGGAATTTGTTAATCTCTTAATTTATCTAATAGATTATTAAGAGTGTTGATTTCGTCGTCGTTTAACGATTTAATGTTTTCTTTAGATAATTCATCAATATAATCCAATGATTGTAATAGCTCCAAACCTTTTTCGGTAATAATAATGTCAACACTTCGTCTATCATTAGGACATTCTTTTCTAAGTAATAATTGTTTGGCAAATAGCTTATCAACTATTCTCGAGGCATCGCTCATTCGGTCCAACATGCGTTCCTTGATGAGTTTAATATTGCAAGGATTAGGATATTGCCCTCTTAAAATACGAAGAACATTGTACTGTTGAACAGTTACATCTGAATCTTTAAATAAAGAATCCTGTTTGGCAGTGAGCCAGTTAGTCGTATAAATTAAATTGAGCATTAACTTTTGTTGAATGCTTTTGAATTTTTTTTGTTGTATTTCGTCTTCTAATTTCAATTATAGTATATAAAAAAGTCCCTAGTATAACCAGGGACTAAATTAAGTTTTTTTATTAATTACTTTGCTTTAGTAATTTCAACATTAATGTCTAATCTCACATCTTCACTCACAGCAACTCCACCAGCTTCCAAAGCAGCATTCCATGCTAAGCCAAAGTCTTTACGGTTAATCATTCCAGTAACTTTAAAAGCATAACGCTCCATTCCATAGGGATCTTTTACAATTTTAGAAGCACCAATCGCATTTAAAGTCACTGTTTTAGTAACTCCATGCATAGTTAATTCACCCGTTAAAATATATGTATTTTTGATTTTCCCTGCTTTCATTGATTTACTCACGAAAGTAATTTTTGGAAATTTTGCTACATCAAAAAAATCTGGACTTTTTAAGTGACCATCTCTTTTTTCATCATCTGTATTAATACTTGCTGCATCAACTGAAAAATCGATTTTAGCATCCGTAAAATCTGCATCTGCTTTAGGTGAAGAAACTTTTCCTTCATAAATTTTAAATTTTCCTTCGGTTTCGCTAACCATCATGTGAGTTACGGCAAATCCTAATTTACTGTGAGATGCATCTACATTCCAGTTTGTTTGTGCTTTTGCACTTAAAGAGATAGCTGCTACGGCTATTAATGTTTTAAAAGTAGTTTTCATTTTGTATATATTAATAATTTGAATACAAATATATGTTATAACATTATATGTTACAA
>DIHL01000030.1 GCA_002420145.1 Bacteroidetes bacterium UBA5697 | reverse complement strand
ACTTTAGTACAAACTTTGATTTTAAATCGTTTTCTGTTTTAACTAAATGAATAAATAATTTGATTTTAGGTTTTAAAAATTCTTCTTTTGCTTTCACATCTTCGGCGCTAAGTAATTCATATTTTTCGATAAGAGATAAATCTAGTAATCTTGCAATTCCATAAACATTAGAATGATCAAAGGCGTCAATGGGTATAATTTGTTGTTGCGAAATCCACATATATTCTTTGGTTATTTCTTGAAGAAAATGAGACGGTTTTTCAAAAATATCTTCTTCATATTGTATAACACCAGCGCCATATAATTTTGGTGGAAGTACTTGCGAAAATTCTATGAGTTTAAATGCACGAATACCTTCAATAGCAATATCCATTTCGCCGTTTTCGTATTTTTTTATCACGTTACTAATTTTCACTTCTATACCATAATTACACATTGATTTTTGGTTGATAAAAGGAATTCCGAAATGCGCATCATTTAATAAGCAATCAGTTACTAATTGCTTATAACGTTCCTCAAAAATATGGAGCGTTTTTGTTTCGCCAGGTAATAATACCATGTTAAGGGGAAACATCGGAATGGTGAGTTGTTGCGTTGCCATTGTTTAAATTTTAATGGTTATACATGTGTTAACTCGGGGATTCACTACTAAATTACAGAAAAATAGTGCCATTTATAGAGCTGATGTGTGAAACTACTTCTTTAATTAGTAAAACCACTAATTTACTTAACAAGCCACTTGTACTATTGTTTTATAAAAATATATAAATGACTTATTTTGATGCAATTTTTACAGTATTTTTATGTACCAGTAATCACACCTAATTATTAAATGAAAAAATATATTGTCATTATTTGTTTGAGTATTGCATCTTTTTTTGCATTCAATTTCTCTCAAGACTATTTCGAAATATCTAAAAATCTAGATGTATTTAATACACTATACCGTGAATTAAATATTGCTTATGTGGATGAAACAAAGCCAGGGCAATTAATGAAAACAGGTATTGAAGCCATGTTAGCATCTTTAGACCCTTATACAAACTATATTGCCGAGAACGATATTGAAGATTATCGTATGATGACTACTGGCGAATATGGAGGCATTGGCGCATTAATTCAGGATGTTAATAAGAAAATTACAATCACAGAGCCTTACGAAGGATTTGCAGCATACCGAGCAGGACTCAGAGCTGGCGATGAAATTGTAGAAGTAAACGGAGTGAATGTAGTTGGTAAAAAAACAGAAGATATTACAACCATGCTTAAGGGACAAGCAGGAACTCCAATTAAATTAAAAATTATTCATTTAGGACAAACAACCCCAACAGAAGTTAATTTAAAACGTGAAGAAATTAAAGTGAAAGCTGTTCCATATTATAGCATGTTAAATGCTGAGGTAGGGTATATTAAATTAACCAGCTTTACTGATAACTGTTCGGGTGAAGTAAAAGAGGCCTTGTTAAAATTAAAAGAAAAAAACTGCAAATCTTTGATTCTTGATTTGAGAGGAAATCCAGGGGGATTATTGCACGAGGCAGTGAATATCGTCAACTTATTTATTGATAAAAACAATGAAGTAGTTTCCACTAAAGGCAAAGTGAAAGAATGGAACAAACAATATTTTTCTTTGTATTCTCCTGTAGATACTCAAATTCCGTTAGTGGTATTGGTAGATAATAATTCTGCTTCAGCTTCCGAAATTGTTTCGGGTGCTTTACAAGATTTAGATAGAGCTGTAGTTTTAGGACAACGTTCATATGGTAAAGGACTGGTTCAACAAACAAGAGACTTAACATATAATACTAAACTAAAAGTAACTGTAGCTAAATACTATATTCCAAGTGGACGTTGTATTCAAGCATTAGATTACACGCACAAGGACGAAGAAGGAAGAGTTGAAAAAGTGCCTGATTCATTAATCACCGCATTTAAAACAAAAAATGGTCGTATTATTTATGATGGCGCTGGAGTTTTGCCTGATGTAAAAACAGAACCTATTAAATACAGTAATATTTTAGCAACTTTATTAAACAAGAATCATGTATTTACTTTTGTAAATCAATATTTAATAAAAAATCCTCAATATCAAACAACTGCCGCTAGTGTATCTTTATCAGATGCAGATTATAATGACTTTATTTCTTATTTAAAAGACAAGGATTATAATTATAAAACTCAAAGTGATTTTGCTTTAGAAGATCTAAAATTAGACGCCACAAATGAAAAATATTACGAAAGCATAAAAGCAGAATACGAAGCGTTATTAAATAAAATGGCTTCTAATAAAAAAGATGATTTAGTGCGTTTTAAACCAGAAATCAAACAATTTATTGAAGAAGAAATGGCAGCACGTTTTGAGTTTCAAAAAGGAAGGATAGGAACGGCTTTGAAGTATGATTTAGATGTAGCTGAGGCAAAAAAATTGCTAGCTGATAAACAAAAAATAACCTCAATTTTAACCACCATTGAAAAACCAACAAAGCCATTTAATCCTAATAAGCGATTTTAAGACTTAAATAGGTAATAGTTTAATTTTATGTTTGAAAATATCATTAATTAAGCTATTTTTGAGGACATTAATTTAAAAACACATTTATCATGGGAAAAGGCGATCAAAGATCAAGACGTGGAAAAATTCAAGTAGGTTCATTTGGTAACCTTCGTCCACGTAAAAAAACTAAAGCAGTTACTGCAGAGCAAATTGCAGCAGGAGCAGCAGCAAAAAAAGCAGCTCCAAAAAAGGCAGCAAAAAAAGCAGCTAAATAAATAAAAGAAACCGCTTCGAGCGGTTTTTTTATTTGATGTATAAAAGCGTATGTCACTTCGAGTACATTTGCACGCCTCTTGCAAATGTGTATCGAGAAGTAGTTGATTACTGCGGTTGTTCTCGATACAAAAAATGAAAAGAGGCACATTTTTTTATTTGAACTGACGTGAATTATAAAATTGACTTAGAAAACAAAATAAAATATTTACCTTTAAATCGTGACTTATTTTCAACCCGATAAAATCAAAATAGGCGTATTAGGCGGAGGACAACTTGGCCGAATGATGATTCAAAGCGCCATTAATTATAATTTGTACATCTGTTGTTTAGATCCTGATGCAAATGCTCCTTGCAAAGCTATTGCTAATGAATTTACCAAAGGAAGTTTAACCGATTATGATACCGTTTACAAATTTGGTAAGGATAAAGATATTATTACCATTGAAATTGAAAATGTAAGCGTTGAAGCATTAAAAGATTTACAAAAGCTGGGTAAAAAAGTATTTCCTCAGCCTGAAGTGATTGAAATTATTAAGGATAAAGGGTTACAAAAAATGTTTTACCAGCGTAATGATATCCCAAGCCCTGACTTTTTTCTTGTAGAAAACAAATCTCAAATAGAAAAGTACAAAGATTTTTTTCCTTTTTTTCAAAAAATGCGCACTGGCGGCTATGATGGAAAAGGCGTCGTTAAATTAGGGCATCCAAATAAAATAGAACATGCCTTTGAAGTTCCAAGTGTGTTGGAGCGCTTAGTAGATTTTGATAAGGAAATTTCGGTAATTGTTGCTCGTAACGAAAGTGGAGAATCGAAATGTTTCCCTGCTGTGGAATGTGAATTTAATCCTGAAGCTAATTTGGTTGAGTTTTTATTTTCGCCGGCAAACATTAAAAAAAGCATTGATAAACAAGCAACAGAGATTGCAATAAAAATCGCAGAGAAATTAAATATTGTTGGAATACTTGCTGTTGAACTATTTGTGACTAAAGATGGTAAAGTATTAGTGAATGAAGTAGCACCTAGGCCACATAATAGCGGACATCAAACGATAGAAGGGAATATTACTTCACAATTTGAGCAACATTTACGCGCTATTTTAAATTTACCACTTGGAGATACAAGTATTATTAAACCAGCGGTGATGATTAATTTGTTAGGTGAAAAAAATCATGAAGGTCCAGCAAAATACGAAGGGTTAACGGATGCTATTAAATACAAAGGCGTGTATGTGCATTTGTATGGCAAAACAACCACTAAGCCTTTCCGTAAAATGGGACATGTAACAGTGATAGATGATGATTTAAGTTTAGCAAAAAAGAAAGCGATTACAGTAAAAGATTTAATTAAGATAGTTAGTTAATCATTGTACTGTCGGTCTGAGCGGAGTCGAAGACAAAGTGCAATGATAAAATTTAAAATAATAATAACATGGTAGGTATAATAATGGGTAGCAGCAGTGATTTAAAAATCATGAATGATGCAGCAGATTTTTTGAAAAAATTAGACATTCCTTACGAAATAACAATTGTATCTGCACATCGTACACCAGAGCGTATGTTTGATTATGCAAAAACTGCTCATGATAGAGGATTAAAAGTTATTATTGCAGGAGCTGGTGGGGCAGCTCATTTACCAGGAATGGTCGCTTCCTTAACACCCTTGCCAGTTATTGGCGTTCCAGTAAAATCAAGTAACTCTATTGATGGTTGGGATTCTTTATTGTCTATTGTTCAAATGCCAAATGGAGTACCTGTTGCTACCGTAGCTGTGAATGGAGCACAAAATGCAGGAATTTTAGCGGCACAAATTTTAGGTTGCCAAGACAAAGCTATTTTTGATAAATTAGTTTTATTTAAAGAAGAGCTAAAAGAAAAGGTGATGAAAAGTTTGGAAGAGATTAAGAAATAGAATTACTCTTTTTTTGTTTCAGAGAAATTTACCCTTGTTAGTGTCTCCATTAACTGAAGCATACTTTTTTCAATCACTGGATATTCTAATTCCTCATTACTCAAACAAATAAACATCAAGTCTATTTTTTGAGTTTTCAACGATTCATAAAGCGGGTGTTTGTTTAAACGATATACCTCGCGCATACGGCGTTTAATGTCATTTCGTTTGTTGGCGCGTTTGTGCTTCTTTTTTGGGACAACAAACATCGCTCTTGCAGGGAAAGGACTTTCGAATTCTGAGACTTTGTAAATTAATTTAAATGGAAATTGAGTTTTGGATTTACCATTGGCAAATAAATCGTCGATAGCTTTTTTGCTACACAAACGTTCTATTTTAGTAAATGTAAAATTCATGAGGGTTGTTATCTATTACGGAGTTAAAAATAAGGTATTTTTTAACCACATAGGCACATAGTTTTTTAATTTAAGAGTGTAGTAGTTCTAGTTGAAGCTTTGCTTCAAACATAGCGACTATGTGAAAAAACATCGTTTCTTGAAGCTCTTCTTGCTGTTATTATTATCAATGATTCTATCTAATTAGATTAATCTAAAGCATATAGAACAAGAATAGAAAAAACTAGCGTTTATTCGCTTCTTTAATATATTCATCCAAAGCTCCCGACATACTTGGGTTTTTTGGA
The DNA here is from genome assembly GCA_002420145.1 of Bacteroidetes bacterium UBA5697. GTDB lineage: Bacteria > Bacteroidota > Bacteroidia > B-17B0 > Aurantibacillaceae > UBA4416. The sequence goes on along the minus strand of DIHL01000030.1, from coordinate 74,889 downwards.
TTAGGAGCATAAATATCTAAACGATAACCATGTTTTTTTAATGTATTAGCTGTAGCAGCGCCAAAACAAGCAATACGAGTATTACCTTGTTTAAAGTTTGGAAAATTATGTTTTAAAGAATTAATTCCTGCTGGTGTAAAGAATACTAAACAATCATAATCATTTAAATTCTTGATATCAGATAAATCAGCACTTACAGTGCGGTACATAATTGCTTTTGTATACTTAATATCGATAGCGTCTAAAAATTCACAGATTTGTTCTTTTTGAACGTCAGCTGCTGGCAATAAAAATTTTTCTTCTCTATTTTTTCTAATAACGTCAACTAAATCTTGAATGGTTTGGTGACCAAAAAATATTTTACGTTTACGGTATTGAATATATTTTTGAAGGTAATATGCTGTTGCTTCGTTAATACAGAAGTACTTCATAGATTCAGGAACAGTAACACGCATTTCGTTACACATTCTAAAATAATGATCAACGGCCATTCTACTCGTTAAAATAACAGCTTTATGTTCTAAAATATCAATACGCTGTGTTCTAAAATCCTTAACAGGCAATCCCTCAATTTTAATAAATTGACGGAAAGTTTCTATTAAGTTATATTTTTTGGATAAATCGTAATATGGATTTTTGTCATTCTCAGGCTTTGGTTGAGAAATTAAAATCGTTTTTATTTTATTTTTAGGATAGTTAGAAACTTCAATAACAGGTTGAGGAGTAACTGGAACTAATTGCTTTTTGGTTTTAACTCCAATTTTCACAAATTTTTCGGCACTTGCAACAACTTCTGCTTTTGGTGTGGTAGCTATTGTAGCTTTTACCTTAGTTTCTGTTTTCGGCTTTACTGTGGCAATTGTTTTTTTAACCGCAACAGTCTTTTTAACAACTGCTTTTTTTATGGCCTTTTTAGGAGCACTTTTTTTGACTACTGATTTTTTTGTTACGCTAGGGCGTGATTTTTTGGTCACTGATTTTTTAGCAGTAACCTTTTTAGCTGCTTTTCTGGCAGGTAGAGAAACACTCTTCTTAACAACCTTTTTTTTGGCTACAATTTTTTTGATTGGTTTTTTGGGAGCTGCTTTTTTAGTTACTTTTTTAACTGCTTTTTTAGCAGTAGCTTTTTTTACCTTACTATTTGTTTTAGTAGATGGTGTTTTAATAGATTTTTTTTTCTTTATAGCCATATTAAAAATCAACGCTTAAAAATTAACTAATAAAAATTTTATCAATACTAATAGAGGTAAAATTTCCAAGGCACAAAGGTACAAAAAAATATACAAAATTCCTATGTTTTGTTCAGATGAGGATATAACAAAGCCCCGGAACATTCTTAAGGCATAAAAACCGCTACAAATGATTAATGCGGGGTATAAAAACCACTCTATAGGATACTTTGTAAATTGTAAGCAAATAACCATAGGAAACAATACGATCCCAATAGTTTGAGAAAAAACATATACATTAAATAAATATTCTTTACCTAATTCTTCATTTGATGTTATAAAGGCTAATAGATAGTTTGATAGAAATTTAATTAAATACATTAAACCAATAACTGCTATAAAAAAGATAAATTGTTTTAATTGCGAATAGTCATTTAATATCAATCCAAAGTATTCGTTTATAATTTGAACAAAAAAGGCCATCACTAAAATAAAGCTAATTCCAAGTAAAATTGAAACACGTTTTGTTAATTTAAACTCTTCTCTAAATAATTGCTTGGCTTCTTGGAGACTAAAAACGGAAGTAAAAACTTTAATTATTTTTTTTGGTTCTGATATTCTTATTAAAACATAAATAGAAAAAATAATAAATAAAACTATGCCAGGCCAATACGTTGGGTTGCTAGCATTAAATATTGGAGTGTCGTGAGTTTTTATTAATAAGTGTCCAGAAAAAATAGATTCAGTATTTTGAAGAACAGCATTAGTATCTTTAGTTGAAACTAAATCACTTTTATAAACTAATGCTGAATCTTTTTTACTCACAAATTTATCTTATAACGCAAACCATCTTGAAATATTAAATCCAAGTTTAATTTGACCTTTAGTCCAAGTGTCTTGCGTTGATGTTAACAAACTACTCTCTAAAATAGCTGCGCCATTAGTGTAATTAATATGAAATACGTGACCTCCTGTTTCTATTTCAAGGCCAACTCCTAATGGGTTGTAGTAGGCGTTAGGATTGTTTGTTTGGTATTCTGAAAAATTATAAAAATAATCAACCACCAAGGCCATGCGCTTCGACATTTTTAATCTTCCGCCAATTCCAAGAGATAGTAATGAGTTTTGATCTTCTTTTCCGTTGTTTGTATTAAGTTGCTGTTTAATGAAGTTTCGGTGAATATAAGTTGGCATAATTTGTAAAGACAACCAAGAATTAAATTTACGTGCAATTAATAATTGACTCGCATACTGAACACGGTGCGCTTCGTTTGTTTTAGGACGAATAGTGCCAGCATACAAATTATCTGTAGTCATAGATGTGTAGCCTAAGTTTCCATAAAAACAAACAGATACAGGTATTTTATTGTCTTCTCTTTGAGTTAAAAAACGCCATTTGATTGTAGCGTCATTCATTTCTCTATACTTACTTCTTCCTATTCCAATTGTAAGTTCATCTGTAATACCATAATCAAATGAGGTTCTGATATCAGTTGAGTTATCTAAACCAAAACCACTATGAGCCGCTTCGTTTAATGCATTGGGGCTGCTGCTATTATATATGTTGCCAAAACGGTGAGTAACTCTAAAGTCTAAATTGCGTTTTTTTACAGTTTCTATATTTTGAGCATTTACAATTTTAGTTGTTTTAAAAGTTGCATATACTTTTTTAGCTGGCTCATTTTTTGGATCTTCTTTTACTAAATCTAATAAATCATCCTGAGCAAAGGAGTTAAAAGACACTAAACTAGCAAGGCAAATAATTATTTTTTTAATCATATGTTTTGATTTAAAGCACTAAAGGTAGTTAAAAATCAACGGCTTTAGTTGTAAGATTATATGTTATTTTTTTACAAATGGTTCAAGTGTTGCATTTACTTTCACGTCAACAATCTCGGCAATATTTTGAACGTATAAAGAAGGTACTTTAATATTATAATCTGCAATTTTAATCTTGAATGTAGATGCAACTATCAATTCTTGTCCTTTAACTGTAATAGTTCCTGTAACCTCTATTTCTTTTGTTACACCATGCAAATCTAAGGTGCCCTTAACAGTTACTTTATTTTCACCATCTTTACTGAAATCTATTTGTTCAATAATCTTCCCTTTAAAGATACATGTAGGGAATTTTGTAGACTCAACATAGTTTTCGTTGAAATGCTCTTCCATTAATGCTTTTGGAAATTTGAAACTAATCATTGGAACAGCAAATTGAATGTCGTTAGTGGTTGTTTTTATAACAACGGTTACTTTTTTGCTTGTGGCATCAATATCTTCTAATGGTGATTTAGAGTAAAACGAAATACTTGAAGCGTCTGCTTTACCTTTAAAAATTTGTGCCTGAATGCTAATTGTTAGCCCTGCCAAGAATACGATTGTAAATACTATTTTTTTCATAATGGTTTATATTAAAATTAATTATTAGGGGCACCAGCGTCTAACCAGCATTTAATTAAATTGATTTGATTGTCGGGCAAACGACCTGAGGCTGGCATAAAAGAAGGGCCGTCAATTACTCTGGCTTTAATTCTTCCGCCATCAACTTGAGTTTTTATTAAGGTATAATTCGATAATTCAGGATTTTGACCTCCAGCTGAATGACAGATAACACATTCGCTATTAAAAATTGGCAAAATGTGTTTAGTAAAGGTTATTGTATCACAAGCATTTGAAGTTTTTACTATCAAATCTGGATTAGGTCCAATATCTTTTGTGCAGGATACAAAGCTTATGCTAAGCATGGATGCAAAAATTAAAAATAACTTCATAATGGTTTAATTTAAAATTCTATATAACTAAAAAAGTGCCAAGTTTTAGTAAAAATACTAAGAACTGGGCACTTATTAAAAAATAATAATTTATTTTTTGATGAATTTAGAATAATATGTTTTATTACTTTTTGAAGAAATATGAAGATAGTATATGCCAGAAGGTAATTCAGATACAGAGATTATTTTGGAGTCTAATTCCTGTCCCGAAATTGTTTTGACTAATTTTCCATCAAGACCATATATAGAACCATCAGAAAATGACATGTTTGATGCAATATATAAATCGTCTGTAGTAGGATTAGGGAAAACAGAAACTGAAACAATATTGTTGTTTTCTGATACACTAGAAGTATTAGCTAAATAGGTAATAGATGAAGTTTTAATAACATCTCCTAATGAATTGTTATTATTATTAGCATAATTAAAGGCGCCATAAAAAGTAACAGTTGTTGCTGTAGATGGGGCGGTCCATTGGAAAGTCCAAGTTGCACTTGCACCTGTTTTTTTAGCAGATTGTTTAATGTATTTTCCTGAAACACTTGACCCTGTTCCTGCAATCCAAGTTCCCAAGCCAACATTTGATGTTGGAGTTTGAGGCGTCATCTCAAAGCCATATGCCGATGCTCCAGACATCGAAACTGTAAAATTATATGTAGTACCTCCAATATATCCAGAGCCAGGAATATCTGATGAAATAACACCTGTGGTTTGGGTTGCAGTACCGCTATGACAGCTTGTGCAAGTTTGCCCGGAATTATCCATCGGAGCACCTGCATTTCCATCATTAGGCAATGAAGAACTTGCATCTGTAGTATTTAAAGTTGATATAACAGTAAGTGATGTAACTGTTATAATTGACGATAATAGTAAAATTTTTTTCATAAAATTGATTTTAAAGTTTGCTAAATGGTTTATTTAAAATAATAAGACATAAAAATATAAAAATATTATTACCATAATGTGTTTTTTTACTTAATATTTGCACTCACTTACTCAACAATAGCATTATTTAATACATTCTTACAAGCATTTTACAAAAACAGCTAATCTTGTGTTTTTTTGTTGTGGAGGTATTTATTGATTAGTTGTGGTAGCCCAAAATGCATTAAATCACTTCGTTTTATCTTAATTAATATTTTTGATGTAATAGGATTTTTAATTTTTAACTCGTAAAAAATAGCGTATAAATGCTGGTGAGATAAAATGTGTTTTTTCTCGGTTGTAATAGAAATCACGTTTATATCTTTAACCAATTTTTTTAATTTTTTATTTTTTAAAATTAATTCAGGGTCTGTGACCTCCTCTGTTTCTATGAGATAGAACTCATATAAATTTTGCCAAATATCTTTTTCCGTTCGTTTTTGTACATAAACATTGTCCTTATAATTAAAAATAAAATAATGTAAATATCGGGTTTTTATTTTTATTTTTTTGTCTTTTACGGGCAACAAGTTTATCGTGTCTTTTTCGTATGCTAAACAATATTCTTGTAAAGGGCATTCTTCGCATTTTGGGTTTTGAGGTTTACACCATAAAGCTCCAAATTCCATCATCGCACTATTATGAAGCCCTGGTTTTTTATGATTTAAAAGTTCATCAGCTAATAACTGAAATTCCTTTTTACCCTGAGTAGAATTAATTGGCGTGCTAATATTAAACAAACGAGATAAAACTCGGTAAACATTTCCGTCTACTACAGCATGAGGTAAATTAAAAGCAAAGGAAGCAACGGCTGCCGCTGTATAATCGCCCACGCCCTTTAATTCTTTAATAGATTCGTAAGTATTTGGAAATTTTCCTTTGTAATTAGTTTTAACTGCTTTTGCGGCCGTGTGTAAATTTCTTGCTCTAGAGTAATAACCGAGTCCTTGCCATAAACGCATCACTTTGTCTTCCGGAGCATTAGCTAAATCAATAATTGTTGGAAAGGTTTCCGTAAACTTGATATAATAGTTTAGTCCTTGAACAACTTGTGTTTGTTGAAGTATAATTTCAGACAGCCAAATTTTGTATGGGTCGCTAATATTACGCCAAGGCAAATCTCGCTTGTATTTTTTGTACCAAGCAATAAGTTTATCAGAAATAGGATGAGTTTGAGGCATTTTATTAGTTCTCTACCGCAAAAATTTTATTGATTGCATCAATGTTTTTTTCCTTTATGATTTTACGTTTCAAGCTCATTTTAGGCGTTAATTCGCCACCTTCAATACTCCATTCTTTGCTTAAAATGCCTACGCGTTTTAATTGTTCGTATGGCGCTAATGTTTTATTCATCAGTTTGATGTGATCATTAATTAATTTTTTTAACTCTTCGTGACCACTCATTTCTTCGTTTGTAGTCCAGGTAATGTGATGGTCCTTACAATACTCTTTAAAGTTAACGAAAGAAGGAACAATAATAGCTGAAGCAAATTTTTGATTTTCACCAACTACCATACTTTGTTCAACAAATCGACATTCTTTAATTTTATTTTCAATCATTAAAGGTGCAATGTATTTGCCCGAACTTGTTTTAAAAATCTCTTTTTTTCTATCAGTTATTTTTAAAAAGCGGCCCTCAATAAATGTTCCTACATCCCCTGTGTGAAACCAGCCTTCACTATCCATGACTTCGGCAGTTGCTTCTGGATTTTTGTAATACCCAAGCATTAAGTTTGGTCCTTTTACTAAAATTTCCCCATCTTCTTCAGCAATTTTCACAGAAACACCATCAATAACTGGCCCGCAGGTTCCAATACGAATATTATCTTCTCCATAGCGATTTACACTGACAACAACACAGGTTTCCGTTAATCCGTAACCTTGTAAGCAAACAATATTTGCACATAAAAAAATGCGCTCTAGTTTTGGATTTAATGCTGCCCCACCAGAAGCGATGCAAACTAAGTTTCCACCAACAGCCTCGCGCCATTTGCTAAACACTAATTTGTCGGCAATTTTATGTTGTATTTTATACCATAAACTATTTTTATTATTTAGTTCATAGGTATTTGCTATGCGCATACTCCAATCAAAAATTTTACGTTTAGCGCCCGTTAACTTTTCGCCAGTAGCAGTAATTTTTTCGTACACACGTTCAATTAATCGAGGAACTGAAACAAATATTTGTGGTTTAATTTCTTTCAAATTATCGCCAATGGTTTCCAACCCCTCTGCATAGTATATAGAAATGCCTTTATATAAATATAAAGTACTTACCATTCTTTCATAAACGTGATTGAGTGGCAAAAAGCTTAAGGCTCTCCACGTACTGCTAAATGGAGCAAAACCTTGACAAGCTGTTACGTTAGAAACTAAATTATGATGTGTAATCATAACACCTTTTGGGGTTCCGGTTGTCCCTGAGGTATATAATATGGTTAATAGATGGCTTGGTAAGATGGATTTTTTTATAGCTTCTAATTTTTCTGAATTAGCGTGCTTTTTCCCTAATTCAATAAAATCAGAGAAGGGCATAATACCATCTATAGGATTAAAGCTAATAATATGTTTTACGTTAGGAATTTCTTTTTCAATAGCTATTAACTTAGCATAAATTGATTTATCGGAAATAAAAACGGCTTTTACTTCGGCATGATTTAAAATAAATTGTAAATCAGTATTACTTATAGTTGGAAAAATTGGAACAGTAACAATGTTTGCTTGCTGACAGCCATAGTCACAAAAATTCCATTCAGGACGATTGTTTGAGATAATAGCTACTTTATCTTTATCTGTTAAGCCAAGAGCTAATAAACCATAGCTTGTATTATTAACGGTATTGATTAAATCTTCACTACTGTATTTTTTCCACTGTTTGTTTTCTTTTCCTGATAAAACATCATCTTTTTTATATTGTGTTTTATATAGTTCTAAAATATCAAATACACGTGTTATCTCCATCATCATTTAATTTTCTGAATTTATTTACTACCAAAGATTACTAAAATTGTACAATAATACAAGTCTGTAATTCTAAAATGTTTGAAAGATTAAAATTTTAGAATTTGTAAAATTTGAGTTAGATATTGCTCATCAATTTTGTCAAATGTTTTATAGGTATCGCTATCAACATCTAAAACTCCAATCACGTCTTTATTGGAATTGTATATAGGCAATACGATTTCAGATTTTGATAGTGAACTACAAGCAATATGTCCAGGAAAAGCATCAACATCATCTACAATAATTACTTCATTGTTTTGCCAAGAGGTACCACAAACTCCTTTTCCTAAATTTATTCTTGTACAAGCTACCGGTCCTTGAAAAGGCCCTAAAACCAGTTGATTGTTTTTTATCAGATAAAATCCAACCCATAAAAAATTTAATCCAAATTTTAAAGCCGCACAAACATTTGCCATATTAGCTGTTATATCCGTTTCTCCTTCAACTAAAGCTTTTATTTGAGGAATAATAGATTGATATATTTCTTCTTTTGTGTTTCCACTAATTTGAAGGTCTTCTGCCATACAATTGAATTACTATTTTGTGATTAACTAAATTTGACTATTTTTATATACAAATATAAAAGTAAATTGTTTGTTTGCTTTTTTTAAGTTTTTAATGAGATGATAAGCCTTTTTCTTTTAGATATTAATGTTACATATGAGTTGGGTCCAACTCAGGTAATTATATTTTTGGCTTTAGTAGCATTTATTTTATTTAAGCTAAGAGATAAAAGATTAAAAAAATCTAAAATTGAACTAGAACGAATTGTAGAAGAAAGAACGGCTGAATTAAAACATAAGGAACAAGAAATTACAGATAGTATTCGTTATGCTTTAAGAATACAGTTATCAATTATTCCTACTCAACAAAGAGTAAAGTCTTTATTGCCAAAAAGCATGGTTTATTATAAACCAAAAGATATTGTGAGTGGAGATTTTTATTGGATTGATACCATTGGAGATGAGGTTTTGTTTTCGGCAGTCGATTGCACTGGACATGGGGTGCCAGGAGCGATGATGAGCGTAATAGGATTAAAATCATTAAGTCAAGCTGTTCAAGATAAACAGTTAACGAAACCTTCGGATTTGTTACAGTTTTTGGACATTGCAGTAAATGACACTCTCCGTCAATCATATGACCCAGGTGCTGTGAAAGATGGAATGGATTTGGCTTTGTGTAATATCAATTATAAAACATTGACATTGCAATATGCTGGAGCGTTTAACCCGCTAGTATTGATAAGAAAAAATATTGCCAATACATATCAAGTTACAAATGAAAGAGAAACATTTTACGGAAATGATTTATTAGAAATAAAATCTGATAAATCTCCTATAGGCAGCAATCAAGATGGTGTAGCTGATACTTTTACAAATCATACCATTCAACTGCAAAAAGATGATTGTATTTTTATTTACACGGATGGTTATGCCGATCAGTTTGGGGGACCAAAAGGCAAAAAGTTTAAGTACAACAAACTAAAAGATGTACTAATAGAAAACGCCCATTTATCAATGGACGAGCAGTATAATGCCTTGGATAAAAGTTTTAATGCTTGGAAAGGTAAGCAAGAACAGGTGGACGATGTTTTAGTAATTGGGGTGAAGATTTAGTGTATGAGGAAGTTGTTACTTTTAATTCTTGTCTTATTTTTTTCTATTACAACGTTCTCTCAATCATTTGTTATTGATTCATTAATAATTCTATTGAAAAATGCTAAGCATGATACGACTCGTTGTAATGTTTTAAATGCAATGATAGAAAATGAGTCGAACGATAGTCTTTGGCCAATTTATAATAATCAATTAAAGGAAATATCAGAAAAAAATATTAATAATTCTAAGTCTGATTTTTATTTATTTTTTATAAAACACTATGCTAATTCTTTTAATAATTTAGGTTTTTTGTATATGCAAAAAGGCATGATGCCCTCTGCCTATAAATATTATTATAAAGCGCTTGACATTTATCAGGAGATTAATGACAAGCAAGGAATTGCGACGGAGTCAATTAATCTTGGCTACTTATATAGACAAGATGGAAATATCGCCAAAGCAATCGAATCATATCATAGAGCATTAAAATTGCAAATTGAAATTAATGATAAATTAGGTGCTGCCACATCTTATAATAATATCGGATTTATTTTCGATAATCAAGGTGAGCCAGTAAAAGCTTTAGAGTATTATAGAAAGGCTTTGGATAGCTATCTTCAAATAAAGAACAATAATGGTGTGGCCAATTCATATTCTAATATAGCGTATATCTACAAAACATATGGAGATCCTTCATGTAAAGGCTCAAAAAATGAATGCCAAGTTTTATCAATTAAAATGGCAATTCATTATTTAAATATGTCTGTAAAAATATACGAGGAGATGAAAGATAAGTTTGGCTTGTCAAATTCACTGAATTTATTAGGTGGTATTTATGATGTTTATGGTGACCCTGAATGTTTAGTTGGTCAAGATTGCGCTAAATCAAGTAGTAAAAAAGCACTTGAATATTATAAAAAAGCTTTAATGCTTCGTATTGAAATTAATAATCTCCCAGGCATCTCATTATCTTACAATAGCTTAGCTGAGTATATGTTTCAACGAGGAGATTTAAATTCGGCGCTCGACTATGGGATAAAATGTATGAGTACAGCTAAAGAATTAGGGTCGCCTGAAAAAATTAGAGATGCCGCTTTTATTTTGAAACAGATATATGAAAAGCAAAAGCAGTTTCAAAAATCATTACAGATGTATCAGCTATATATTCAAATGCGTGATACAATAGATAATGAAGAAACCAAAAGGGTGATATTGAAAAAAGGATTTCAAATTGAATATGAAAAAAAAGCCGCTGCAGATAGTGTAAAAGTGGCGGAAGAAAAGAAAGTAACTGCTGCTCAATTGAAACAAGAAAAAACACAACGCTTTGCTTTATATGGCGGCATTTTTTTAGTAGGATTGTTTGGAGTATTTATGTTTAACCGTTTTAAGGTCACAAAAAAGCAAAATGACTTAATTCAAATTCAAAAAGCCGAATTACAAGTTCAAAAAGAAATAGTAGAAGAACATCAAAAAGAAACTTTAGATTCTATTCATTATGCTAAGCGAATTCAAACCGCTTTAATTGCTAATTCTGATTTTATTACTCAAAACATCCCTAATAATTTCATTTACTTCAATCCAAAAGATATTGTGAGTGGAGATTTTTATTGGGCAACCAAACATAATAATAAATTCTACTTAGGTGTTTGTGACAGCACAGGCCATGGTGTGCCTGGTGCTTTTATGAGTTTATTAAATATGGGTTTTTTGAGTGAAGCCATTAAAGAAAAGAACATTGAAAAACCTAATGAGATCTTTAATTATGTGAGAGAGCGGTTGATTTCTACGATTAGTGATGGTGGACAAAAAGATGGCATGGATGGCATTTTAATTTGTATTGACACAAGCTTGTCATCACTCCAAGGCGTGAGAGCGGAATCGAGAACAATAACTTATGCAGCTGCTAATAATGAACCCATACTCATTAGAAATAATGAAATTATAGAATTGGCAAAGGATAAAATGCCAGTTGGTAAAGGTGAGAAAACAGAAATGTTCTCATTACAGACTATAGAATTAAAAGCTGGTGATGCACTTTACTTATACACGGATGGTTTTGCTGATCAGTTTGGCGGACCAAAAGGAAAGAAGTTTAAATACAGACAATTAAATGATTTGTTATTAAAAATAAAAGATGCTCCTTTAACTCATCAAAAACAGGAGTTAGAATTAGCTTTCACAAATTGGAAAGGAAATCAAGAACAGGTAGATGATATATTAATAATTGGTATAAAAATATAAACGGTGCTTCAAAAGTATTTCATAGCTGTTGTTCCTTCCGAACCTTTATTAAGTCAAATTCAAGAGCTTAAGAAAAACATTTTTGAAGTATATGGAACAAAAGGCGCTTTGCGTTCACCAGGGCATATTACCTTGCATATGCCTTTTAGTTGGGAAGAAGATAAAGAGGAAAAGTTAATTAGCTCTCTTCAAGATTTTTCTTTTGAAAAAGAGTTTCAAATTTCATTATCTGGCTTTTCTTGTTTTGAACCTAGAGTTATATTTGTTAATGTGCAAAAAAATGATTTTTTATGCCAGATGCAGCAGCAATTGGTGAAATATGCCAAACAACATCTTCAATTATTTAATCAATCAGATGATATGCGAGGGTTTCATCCACATGTAACTATTGCTTTTAGAGATTTAAAGAAACCTATGTTTTATAAAATGTGGGAAGAATACAAAGACAGAACATTTGAAGCAACGTTCACTTGTAAAGATATTTGTTTACTAAAGCATTTGAATGATAGATGGGAGGTATACGAAACCTTTAGTTTTGAAAAATAAAAAGCCCTGATAAACTTATCAGGGCTTTTCTTATAACATTTAGTTTATTTTTTAATTAAAACTTCGTCAATCATACCGTAATCTTTTGCTTCTTGAGCAATCATCCAGTAATCACGATCACTATCCGCCCAAACTTTCTCATAAGTTTGTCCACTGTGTAACGCGATGATTTCGTATAACTCTTTCTTTAATTTTTGAATCTCACGAGCTGTAATTTCGATATCAGACGCTTGTCCTTCTGCTCCACCTAATGGTTGGTGAATCATAATACGAGCATGTTTTAATGCCGTACGTTTTCCTTTAGCACCTGCACATTGCAATACTGCACCCATACTTGCAGCCATACCTGTACAAATAGTTGCTACATCTGGTTTAATAATTTGCATCGTATCATAAATTCCTAAACCAGCATAAACAGAACCACCTGGTGAGTTTAAGTAAATTTGAATGTCTTTTTTAGAATCAACCGACTCTAAGAATAATAATTGAGCTTGAACAATGTTTGCTACTTGGTCGTTAATTCCAGTGCCTAAAAAGATAATACGATCCATCATTAAACGAGAAAATACATCTAATACCGAAACGTTTAATTGTCTTTCTTCAATAATATTTGGAGTTAAGTTTCTAATTCCTGGAGTAATAGCTGATACATAACTATCGTAAGTTAAGCTACTGATGCCAACATGTTTTGTGGCGTATTTTTTAAATTCATTTTGATCAAACATAATCTGAGGTTTTAAGTTGTTAAACAAATATACTTGTTGGATTGGGTAAAGCCAAATGAATGCCAAAAAGTTTTTAACGTCAATTCGTCAGTAAGGATATCCAAAAAATGTTACATATTATATATATGTAGAGTCATTTCCAAAAAATCACTTTCTTTGTATAAAAATTGCAAAAGTTACTTATATATATATGTATTATCTTTTTGGTTACTCGTTGTGCCCAAATTACTCCATTAAGCGGAGGTAAAAAAGACATCACTGCGCCCAAAGTATTGTCTTATAATCCAGAGAATGCTTCTTTAAATTTCAATACAAAAACGATTGAAATACAATTTGATGAATATATTACCTTAAAAGATATTGCTAACCAGTTTATTATTACACCTCAGGTTAAAGAAATTCCAGAAATTCAAACACAAGGAAAAAAACTCAAAATCACCTTTAATGAAACTCTATTACCAAATACAACCTATAAACTAGCTTTTGGTAATGCTATTTCTGATTTAAATGAATCTAATGTTTTACAAAATTTCGAATACATATTTAGTACAGGCTCCACTATCGACAGTTTAAAGTTTCAGGGCAAAATTTTCAACTCTCTTGATAAAAAACCTGAATCTCAAATTTTAGTTGGGTTATATTCTAAAGACTCTAAAGATAGCGTAGTGTATAAAGAAAAGCCGCTTTACATATCTAAAACAAATTTGGAAGGCGTCTTTTACTTTAATTATCTTCCTAATATGCCATTTAAGATTGTGGCTATTAAAGATCAAAATAAGAATTTATTGTACGATGGCTCAGAAGAACAGCTTGCTTTTATAAAAGAGTTAGTTTATCCTGGAGATTCTTCTAGTATCACTTTAAACTTGTTTAAGGAGAAGCCATCAAAAAGTTTTATTAAAAAAAGCTACTCTGTAGAATATGGTAAGACATACATTATATATAATAAACCACAAACGGATATAAAAACGGTTACAGCTAAAGGATTATTACAATATAAATTAAATGTTTTTAAAGATACATTGTCATTATACTACAATAAAAAGTTTGATACTCTTGAGGTGTATGTTAATCATGAGAACCAAAAAGTAGATACTGTTTATATAAAGATCTCATCAGAAGCATCGTTTAACAAACAAACAAGTAATAAGTCTATTAAATACGATTTGAAATCGAACTTAGGAACTGTATTAGCTTTCTTTGATTTACCAACTTTTGAGTTGAATGTGCCAGTGGAGTCAAAAAACATTCATACAGAACGAATAGAGTTGATTGAGAAACTTGATTCAGCTTCTAATCCTTTGCCTTTCATTTTAGTAAAAGATACTGGATTTGTAAGCTCTTTTAAAATTCAAGCGACTTTCAAACAAGAATCTAATTATGAGTTAACCATTAAAAGAGGTGCAATTACAGATAATGGAGACAGAACGAATGATTCTACTGTATATAAGTTTAAAACAACAATAATGGATGATTATGCGTTGTTAAAAATTAAATTAATGTTCCCGAAGAAAGAAAATTACTTAGTTAGGCTATTAAATGACAAAGAACAATTAATTAATGAACGTGTAGTTGAATTTTCGTTAACCTCTACTTCCGAAAAATTAATGGAGTATAATAATCTTCCACCAGGAAAGTATTTCATCAGAGTCGTTGAAGATGTCAATAAAAATGGGCTTTTCGATGAGGGAAATTATTTTTTAAATATTCAACCAGAGATTATTTTTATGAATACTACACCCATAAAATTATTACCAGGTTGGGAAATTGAAAACGAATGGATAGTGAAATAAAATAGTTTTCAATTTATTTTTAAAAATAACCAAACTTTTTTTACAAACGTTTTTAGCTCTCAAATTCAATTTATTAGAAAGAATAATTCTTGTTCTGATATTTATTTAAACACACACCTTTCGAAACACTAGTAAAATCAACATGTTTAAGCTATTCGAGATTTGGTTTAAAAAAATATTTTTCATATTGCTAATTTTGATAACTGAATTGAAAAACGGTATTAACAATTTCAACATTTTTATGTTAATAAATTAACTGCTTGGAAATTAGTTAGCGTTAATAATTTTATTTACTTCGTAGTAACAAAAATCTTAAAAACAAAAAACCATGGCAACAACTAAAAAAGCAGCTCCTAAGAAAGCAGCAAAAAAAGCAGTAAAAAAAGCAGCTCCAAAAAAAGCAGCTAAGAAAGCAGTTAAAAAAGCAGCTCCTAAGAAAGCAGCTAAAAAAGCAGCTCCTAAGAAAGCAGCTAAGAAAGCAGCTCCAAAAAAAGCAGCAGCTAAGAAGAAGTAATAAAAGCCCCGCATTAGCGGGGTTTTTTGTTTAATGCCACTATACAAAATAGTGGCATTATTATTTTTGTAACATCCGTGATTACATTATATTTGTTCAACAAACAAAAAACGTATTATGAAATAGCTAAGTTTATAAAAACACAATCAAATTATTAAACTAGCTATACCATAATACAACAAACAAACAATAAACATATAATTATGAAAAAACTATTTACAATTTTATCAGTAATTGCTTTATCAATTGTCGTTTCATCTTGCGGCGGTAAAGAAACTCAAGAAAATGTTGAAGCACCTGCAGGAATGGTTGCTCTAGATTTAAGCAAATTCGGAAAACAATTTTCTATTTTTGTTCCAGATACTACTGCGGCAAAATTAGAAGTGATAGAACAAAGCTGGGGTGCTTTAGAAATAAAAGTTGGAAAAGGCTTTCATTTATCAATTACTGAAGATCCAGGTGATATGGAATTAAGAAAAAGCGATATTAAATCAAATGATGTAAATATCTTTAAATCATTTGTAATTGATGAACCTTTAACAATTATGTGGGAAAGTGCAATCACAAAACCTGAATTTCATTTCTATTCTATTCAAAAAATTGGCAACAATACTTATGTTTTTGAAGATGTAGTTCCTGCTGATGGTGAGCCATTAAGCAAAGATGCGATTCAAAAAATGTTAGATTCAGCTAAAAAAATTATTGAAAAACAAAAAGCAGAAGCTTAATTGTTATTTATAAAAAAAAAGCCCCATCTAAGTATAGATGGGGCTTTTTGTTTTTAAGAACTGTTTATCTTAATTTAAATGAAACTGGAATATTAAATCTTACTTTAACAGGATGTCCTGCATTTTTTCCGACTTTTTTCCAGCGAGGCATCTTTCCAACTACTTTCACAACCTCTTCATCACAACCAAAACCAATTCCTTTCATTACTTTCACATTTTCAACATTACCAGTTTCATTAACTACAAAAGACACATATACAGTCCCTTCTTTTCCTATTTCTCGTGCTACTGGAGGATAAACAATATTTTGACTAACATATCTCATTAGGCCAGCCACACCTCCTTCAAACTCTGGCATCTCATCAGCTACAATTACTGGCCCAGTATCAACAGATGGTGTTGTAACAGTAACAGAATTTGTAACAGTAACAGTAGATTCATTTGTACTGTTTGGATCAACTCCAGTAGCAGTTGAGGAGCCAACGCCACTAATTGGATTATCAATATTTACTGAATTGGTTACTACAGCATTATCATTTATCACAGTTCCAATAGTTCCTTTAGGAGCTGCCGCCGCATTATTTTGCTTTGGTTCAATTACTGGAGGTTCAATGTTAACTTCAGTAGTATACGTTAAAGTTTCAATTTTTGGATCATCTAAAATTACTAGTCCGTTATTTTTGTCAGAGCTATTAATTTTATTATTAATAATTACTGAACCAAATAGTAATGAAACAATACTAGTTAAATAGATTAATGATTTTTTTAAAGAATCATTGTAACTTGTTCTGATGGCGTAAGCTCCGTAGTTTTTATTTCTGTTTTCAAAAATTACATCGTTGAGCTTGTTGGCATTATTTCCTAAGATATTCATAACACTTGTTTTTAGAGCCTGCCTCGTCGGCAGACAGGGTTTATACTTTTTTTTCAAACTTCTCTTTAGCGCTTAAGATGTGTTTGCTGATGTAAAAGTAGATCGAGTATAAATAAAAAACCACATCCATTTGAGATGTGGTTAGTTTGAGTTGGTAAGTGGTAAGTATTTACTTAAAAATGGAATTATTGTTTGGTGTATACGGCTGTGCTACTATCTCTACTGGTACCTATTGTAGTAGTATAGTTCATAGAGATTGAAGTTGCACTTGTAAGAGTTCCTGTGCCTTGTGTGAAGCCAACACTACCCAATTGTTGGTAGGGGATTGTAAGGATATTATTACTGACAGATGCTCTTGCAGAAACTGAAAGTCCAGAAAAATTATTTAATTGAATTTCACTGGAGTTGGTGGTAGATTTTACAATGTTTACGGTGTGCGAATTTGGACCAGTAAGCGCACTATTTTCATTTACATTCCAATACGCTACAAATTTATCACGAGCATCGGTTGTTGGTTCAGGAGATGATGGATCATCAGATTTGTCATCAGTACAAGATGCAGCAACTAATCCTAAAAACAATATTGATAAATAACTAATCTTCTTCATAACGATATTTTTTATGACATAAAACAAAAAACGTTCCGTTATTTTTCTCTTAACGAATTTTGAGAAAAATAGGCAATTTCTTTGTCAAACTTCTTTTTTGCAAGTATTGGGGCTAATCGAGATATAATGGTAATAATAGGAGATGCAAGAAGAATAACAGTTGGTAATACAATCCCAAAAATACGCACCCTTGTTTTACGCTGCTCACTTCCTTGTGTGCCTTTTTTTGAAATATAATTGGCGTAAATAGGGAATAAAAATTTTGCCCTTCCTTCCATAATTAATAAGTTCCCTCTAATATCTAAAGCTCCTTGTTGATTTAATTGAGGTTGTATGTTTTGAAGCTGATTAGTCTCTAAGTTATCCAGAATTATTTTTCCAAAAACGGGAGCATGTTTCAAATCTTTGTCAGTAACACCATATTTTGGAAATATGCCCATAAATTTTTCTTTAGTTCCTTTTAAAACAAAAGCTAATACGGTAACTAAGCTTATTAAATTGGAAGATCTATCCACAAATGTGATATTACCAACTAAGTTGGCGTGTAAATCCAATAATCGTTTTTTCATTTTTTCTTGAGCGCCCAACCACATATTACGACAATTAATAATTGTTATAACTGGTTTATTAGCCAATAGTTTTTTGGCTTCAGGAGTTTGTAAAAAACTGCTAATTGGCACACATATACTTAAAAACCATGGTTGATAAGCAATTATTACTAAATCGTAATTTGCGTTTGTCTCAATATTAATAGGCTCTAATTCGCAGGGTATGCCATGAACTGTTTCTGGAAATGCATCAAAAAATTCAGTATAACTCCAAGGATAAGGGAATTTCTTTTTAGGTTGTATTAATAAATAATCTAATTGATAGTTTTGATTTTCTGAAAAAGGTTTTAAAACAGCATCTAAAGCTAATTTAGCTTGTCCGGTTTGAGAAAAATAAACAACAAGTACTTTTTTCATTTTTAAATTATTTACCACTCAAATATAGTTTTTATAAATGAAGTTATGAATCAAATATTTTGTGTTCAAAAATTTTATTTGTTGTACCTTTGCCTTATGATAGCGATTAACCATACCTTAATTTCAGAAGACATCTTTGATAAAAAATTTGTTTGTGATTTAAACGCATGCAAAGGCGAATGTTGTGTTTCTGGCGATAGTGGTGCGCCTTTGGACAAAAAAGAATTGAAAATTTTAGAGAAGGTTTATCCAACGGTTAAACCCTATATGAATGAAAAAGGAATTGCAGCAGTTGAAAAAAACGGAACATACACATTGGATAGTGATGGAGATTATACAACTACTTTAGTAAGTGATGGTGAAGAGTGTGCTTTTGTATTTTTTGATGAGAAAAATATTGCGAAATGCGCTATTGAACAAGCATATTTAGATGGAAAGATTGATTGGAAGAAGCCAATTTCTTGTCATTTATATCCAATTAGGATTAAGGAGTATAAGGAGTATGATGCAGTCAATTATCATTCGTGGCATATTTGTAAACCAGCCTGCGAATGTGGCCAGCAATTAAATGTACCGGTATATAAATTTTTGAAAGAGCCTTTGATTAGAAAATATGGAGATGCTTGGTATGAAGAATTGGATGCTGTTTATCAAGCTTATTCAAAAAAATAAATTATTTTTCAAATTGATAATGACTATAATCTAATAAAACAGTTTTTAAAAATTGTTCGTCAGTTAGGGTAGTTGTAATATTCATTTTGGTTTTTACTTTTTGGGCTAAAGCCTTAAGGTTTTGAGGTTTATTATTTGCTAAACTATGTTCTAAAATTTCTTTAATAATTCCCACATCTTTATCTGATAAAAGAGCTACTTGTTCAAATACTATTTTGTAATCTATAACTTGTTTATAAAGGATAGTATTACGTAAAGATACATTAGAGCCTATTTTAATAACCGTGGTTCCAGCTGCCATATCACCTAATCTCTGACTTTTTTCTGATGCGGCCACAGATATTAAAGCTACTAATCCATTGAAAAGTTGAATATCAATTACACGAAGAATAGACCTAAGAATAAATGAACCAATTCCAGGTTGAGTACCATCGATTTTCACCACTTTTATTTTTACTACTTTTTTTCCTAAACTTTGCCCATTCATAAAGGTTTCGCTTAAAAAATGATAGAGTAGAATAGGTAAACCTAAAATAATAATTAAAGTTGAAGCTAGGTATTGATTGCTTTCATAAAAATAATTAAACCCAAGTTGCATACAAAGCAAAACAATAATAACAATGTAAACTGCAATAAACACACTATCTAATAATGTTGCTAAAATTCTATATCCAACACCCGCTGCCTCATATTCTAAATCTACATTCTGAGAGGTGGTAATTTTAATAGTTTCCATTGTAACTACAGACGATTAAAAATCATACTTTTAATAATATAACACATAAATATAATTAATTTCTCTACATTTTTTATAAATTTAGAGAGTAATTAATAATCAGTGAAAGAAATTACATTCTTAAAACAAAATGCTTCTAAGTGGGAAAGCTATGAATCTTCTCTCGATAAAAAGGAAGTTGAACATCCTGCAAAGGTTGCCGAAATGTTTATTGAATTAACGGATGACTTTTCTTATTCAAAAAGTAATTACGAAGCAAGTAAAACAACACAATATCTAAATTCTCTCACTTCAAGAGTTCATCAGTTAGTTTACCGAAATAAAAAAGAAAGTAGTAAACGCGTTTTTTTATTTTGGAAAATAGAAATACCCACTTTGTTTGGCAAGTATCATAATTTGTTATTGATTTCATTTGTTGTAGGAATTATTGGCACGTTATTAGGCGTTGTTTCTCAATTATACGACGAGTCATTTGTTCGTATTATTATGGGAGATGATTATGTAAATCAAACTATTGAACGCATTAAAAATGGTAATCCAATTGGGATTTATGGCGAAATGCCCCAAGGATTTATGTTTTTTTACATCACCATAAATAACATAAGAGTGTCGTTTATGATGTTTGCCATGGGAATGTTTTTTTCGGTTGGCACTGGTTTTTATATTATGTACAATTGTATAATGTTGGGCTCATTTTTTGCCATGTTTTATCAGTATAATGTTTTAGGTAAGGCTTTAAAAGTAGTTTGGATACATGGCACTCTTGAAATATCTGCGATTGTTATTGCTGGATGCGCTGGATTTATTTTGGGAAATAGTTTTATGTTCCCAGACTCTTATAGCAGATTAGAATCATTTAAACGTGGTGCAAAGGATGGAATTAAAATAGTTGTTGGATTAATTCCAATTTTTATATGTGCAGGTTTTTTAGAAAGTTTTATTACTCGTTATACTGAAATGCCTTTATGGCTTAGTTTAATAATCATTTTAGGTTCGTTAACATTTTTAGTATGGTATTTTATATGGCTACCTCTTAAATTAAAAAAAATAAATTATGCAACAACAAAAAATTGAATTCAGAAGAGAACGTGATTTTGGCTCAATACTGGGCGATTCCTTAAAGTTTATTAAGCAAAATTTCAAATCTTTTTTTGGAAGTGTTATCTTAATAGTAGGCCCTTTTATTTTATTAATGGGATTAGGCTATGCTTATATGCAAACGTCTATGATGAATATGATGTATTCAAAACCTAGTAATCCATTAGCCATGTTTGATAGTACTTATTTTTTATCAATAGGTGTTATGATGTTTTGTGGTTTGTTGGCAAATATTTTATTGAGTGGAGTGGTATATAATTACATGATTATATATCAAGAAAAACAATTTGGAGAAGCAATTACTGTGTCGGAAGTGGGTAAACGGGTGTGGAGTAATATTGGAAGACTGACTATTGCTTCCATCATTTTTATTATTGTATTTATTTTAATTTTAACGATTTTAGTCCTTATCGGTGTTGGCTTTGTGTCCATGTTAGGAGCTGTGGCAGGAGTATTATTAGCTTTGGCACTTATTTTTGGCCTATTAATTTTTACTCCTGTTTTAACATACTTTATACCAGCCTCATTTTTTGTAGTAGTTAGAGATAACTTATCTATTTTTTCTTCTATGACTAAAGTAAAAAAATATTTATCAGGTAATTTTTGGTGGACCTGGTTAATTATGGTAGTAGCTTTGTTTGGTTTAGGTATTTTACAAATGTTATTTAATTTACCGGCTAGTATTGTAACTATGACGAATACATTTACCCGAATGAGTGATATGAGCAATGTTCAGCCAGAAGCAGGTAATAATATTTTATTGATGGTGTTTTACACTTTAGGGATGTTTTTAACCTACTGCACAAGTTCAATTTCTCATTTAATTTCGGCCTTTAACTTTATGAGTCACGAAGAACAACACGAAGGAAAAGGTTTGATGTCACGCATTGATGAAATCAATTAAATTTCATTGAGTATTTTAAAATTTATATCTAGCTTATTAGTTGTTTTTATTGTTTCTAAAAACATTAGTTATGCTGCGCCAATCCACAAAAAGGTTCAGTTCGATTCTTCTGTTGTAAAAATCTGTGTTCCTTCAAAAAGTGCTGAACAAAAAGTATTTAAAGAAGTTAATCTTGATTTTGCTAAAAAAATAGAGGATAAAGATATTGGCTTATGGGACAGATTTTGGAACTGGCTTTTAGAATTATTATTTGGAAATGCTGATTATGAAACAAGATTGAACGCGCAAAAAATAGTTCTTTGGGTATTAGCAATTGCGGGCTTTATTTTGATTATTTGGCTTCTTACTAGAACACAGTTTACTAGTTTTTTAAGAGGGAATACAAAAAATACACCATTTAATTTTTCTGATTTAGAAGAAGATATTTCGCAGATAGATTTTAATTCGCGTATTAATAAAGCTATTGATATTGGAGATTATAGATTTGCTATTCGGTGGTTGTATTTAAAGCAACTATATCTTTTAAACGAAAAAAAAGCGATAAACTATCAGCCGTATAAAACTAATATAGATTATTCTCATGAACTTTCTGCTACAAGCTTTACAAAAACGTTTAAATCTGTTAGTAGAATATATGATTATGTATGGTATGGGAAATATCCTATTACAGTAAGTGATTTTCAAGCATTTGAAACCGAGTTTAAACAATTTGAACAAAGTATAAATGTTTAAAGGGAATAAAAAATATTATTATATACTGGCAATAGTTTTTATTGGTGTTATTGTACTACAATATATGCAACCTAAACCTATTAATTGGAGCAGGACTTATTTAAAGAAAGATAAAATCCCTTTTGGTTGTTATGCAATTTTTAATTTGCTTGAAACTAATTATGCTAACCACGTTTTGGTTAATCAGCAAACGATGTATGATATTGATAATCAAACAAACGACTCCTCAAACACATTAATTATTATAAATGATAAGGTTGAATTATCGAAGTTAGATTTGCAAAGTTTATTTAGGTTTATTAAAAAAGGAAATACTGTTTTTTTTGCTTCAAATCTTTATCAAAACACATTAAAAGATACATTTAAGCTTGACACTCAATACAATTGGGGAACAACAAATAGTTCTTTAGATTCATTAATATTAAAGCCTTCTTTTGAAGTTAAGTATGTTGCTCAAAAGAATAATTTTTTAAAGTCATACATTTACTCGCAAGTAGCTACCGAAAGTTATTTTACTAGTTTTGATACTACTTTATTTAAGGTTAGTTCAATAAATAAACAAAATCACCCTGTTTTAATAGAAGCTAATGTTGGGAAAGGCAAATTATTGATAAGCTCACTACCGGATGTATTTGGTAATTTATTTATAGTAAATCACAATAACCGGTATTACACTTACACTCTTTTAAGTAAAATAAAAAACAATACAATTATTTGGGACGAATATTACAAAACTTATAATGTTCAGCAAAAAGGCATTTTTCAATTTATTTTCAATAACGACTCTCTTTACATGGGATACATTATACTTATCATAGGGCTTTTTGTGTTTATGATTTTTGAAATGAAACGCCGTCAAAGACCCATTCCAATCATTAAACCTCTTCAAAATTCAACACTTGAGTTTGTAGATGTTATCAGCCATGTTTATTTTAATTCAAATAATCATAAGCATATAGCTGAAGAAACTATACAGTATTTTTACTTCTTTATAAGAAAAAAATTTAATGCTAACACTAATGAAATGAATGATGAGTTTTATGGAGTTATTAGTAAATTGAGCGGAGTAGATTTATCTGAAGTAAAAAAACTTTTTTCTTATTGTCAAAATTTGAAACAAGCACCTAGTCTTACACAGTACGATTTACTAGAATTAAATGATAGAATTAATAATTTTAAACAAAAAAGTATACGATAATGGAACAATTTGAATCAAGAGTAAATTTAACTGATTTTACTCAAAAAGTCGAACAAATTAAATCTGAGCTAGCTAATTATTTAGTCGGACAGCATCAATTAGTTGATTATTTAATCATCGCTTTATTAGCAGACGGACATGTACTAATTGAAGGTGTTCCAGGAATAGCAAAAACATTAACCGCTAAGTTGATGGCTAAGAGTATTAATGCAAATTTTAAAAGGATACAATTTACGCCTGATTTAATGCCTAGTGATATTACAGGAACATCTATTTATAATTCAAAAACCAATGAATTTGAATTTAAACCTGGACCATTGTTCACCAACATTGCTTTAGCCGATGAAATTAATCGTGCCCCAGCAAAAACACAAGCAGCTTTGTTTGAGGCCATGGAAGAACGCCAAATTTCTGTTGATGGAAAAACATATCTTTTAGAAGCTCCATTCATGGTATTGGCAACTCAAAATCCTATTGAACAAGAAGGCACTTATCGTTTACCAGAAGCACAACTCGATCGTTTTATATTTAAATTGGTTGTTAATTATCCAACTGTAGAAGAAGAGACAACTATTTTACAAAACGCTCATGCTAATAGCGACCAATTAGATTTAAGTAAAGTAAAAGCTATTTTACATAAAGAAGATATTAAATCATTAAGAAAAACGGTTTCCAGTATTTTAGTTGAAGAACATCTTTTTAAATACATTGCTCAAATAGTAAGTAGCACTCGTCAAAATCCATCTTTATATTTAGGCGCTTCACCAAGAGCCTCAATTGCCATATTAAATACAGCAAAAGCATGTGCTTGTTTAAGAGGTAGAGATTTTGTGAGCCCAGACGATATTAAATATGTATGCGCTCCAGTATTAAGACACCGTGTGATTTTAACTCCTGAAAAAGAGATGGAAGGAATTTCCTGTGATGCCGTTATACAACAATTAGTAGATAAAATCGAAATTCCTAGATAAGTATCAAAAAAATAAAGCACATATTTTCTTCATTATTTTTCACTAAACGTTTGTATATAGCGTTTGGTACAGTAGTTTGTTGCTTTGTATTTGCATTTATTTATCCTTGGATGCATTTGATTGGACTTTTATTATTTTGGGCATTAGCTGTATTATTATTAGCTGACATTATAATTCTATTTGCTAATAAAAATGGCATAGAAATTCAAAGAAAAACAACACATCAAAAATTGTCGAATGGAGACGATAATGATTTTTTAATAACGGTTAAAAATAATTATTCATTTCCTATTCAGGCACAAATACTGGATGAAATCCCTGATCAATTTCAAAAACGAGATTTTGTATTTACCAGAAAATTAAAAATTCAGGATATTCACGAAATTAAATATAAATTACGTCCAGTTTTTAGAGGAGAATATTATTTTGGAAATAGTATAGGATTTGTTTCTAGTATTATTGGTTTAGCACAACGTCGTTATGTTTTTGATAATGCAGAAATGCTGCCATGTTATCCATCATTTTTAAAGTTGCGACAATTTGAATTGATGGCTTTTACAGATAGACTAACGGATGTTGGAATTAAAAAATTAAGAAAAATTGGATTGAGTTCGGAATTTGACAACATTAAAGAATATGTTATTGGAAACGATATAAGAACTATTAATTGGAAGGCGACTGCTCGTAAAAATCAATTAATGGTCAATCATTTTCGAGACGAGAGAGCGCAACAGGTTTATTCTATTATTGATATGGGACGAATCATGAAAATGCCCTTTGAAGAAATGAGTTTATTAGATTATTCTATTAATGCCTCATTAGTTTTAAGTCATATTAGCTTTATTAAACAAGATAAACCTGGTTTAATTACGTTTTCAAACACGATTCAAAATTCAGTATCTGCTGATAGAAGAGGTAATCAATTGTTTAGATTACAGGAAGCATTATATAATGCTAAAACTGGTTTTCAAGAAAGCAATTATGAAGTTCTATTAAATCACATTCGAACTAAAATTACTCAACGTAGTTTGCTGTTATTGTTTACTAATTTCGAAACGTTAAGTGGCTTAAAACGGCAGTTAAAATATATCAGACAACTTGCTAAACATCATTTAGTGGTAGTTATTATTTTTGAAAATACTGAGCTTCACGATTTATTAAATACCAAAGCTACTAGTACTTCCGAAATTTATAGCCAAACAATTGCTAAAAAGTTTGACTATGAAAAACTACAAATAACCTTTGAATTACAGAAATTAGGAATACAATGTGTTTATACTAAACCCGAGCAATTAACAGTAAATACATTAAATAAGTATCTGGAGTTAAAATCAAGAGGATTGATTTAATAAAAAAGTCTGTTTCAAACGAAACAGACTTTTTTTAGTTTATGTGATTTCTTTTTTATTCAACAGTTACACTTTTTGCTAAGTTACGAGGTTGATCCACATTACAACCACGCATCACAGCAATGTGGTATGATAATAATTGCCAAGGAATAACAGATACTAAAGGCACTAATGATTCATCTGTTTCAGGAATTTCAATCACATGTTCTGCCATTTTTTTCACATCCACATCTCCTTCTGTTACAATAGCTATAATTCGTCCCTTACGAGCCTTTACTTCTTGTATATTGCTTACCACTTTTTCGTAGTTAGGGCCTTTTGTTGCAATCACAAATACAGGCATTGCTTCATCAATTAAAGCAATTGGACCGTGTTTCATTTCTGCAGCTGGATAGCCTTCCGCATGGATATAAGAAATCTCTTTCAATTTTAAAGCTCCTTCTAAAGCGACAGGGAAAGAATAACCTCTTCCTAAGTATAATGCATTAGAAGCATCTTTATATTCAGCAGCGATTAATTTAATAGAATCATTTAATTTTAAAACTTCTTCCACTTTAGCTGGAATAGATTCCATTTCGTATAATAACTGACGGTAACGGCTTTCTGCAATTGCTCCTTTAACCTTAGCAACGTGTAATGCCATCAAAGTTAATACTGTTACTTGAGCTGTGAATGCTTTTGTTGAAGCAACACCAATTTCTGGTCCTGCGTGCGTGTATGACCCAGCATGAGTAGCACGTGCAATAGAAGAACCAACTACATTACATACTCCGAAAATAGTAGCACCTTTTGCTTTTGCTAATTCAATAGCTGCAAGAGTATCAGCTGTTTCTCCACTTTGAGAAATAGCAATCACGATATCATCTGGGTAAATAATTGGGTTACGGTATCTAAATTCAGATGCGTATTCTACTTCAACTGGGATACGAGCATATTCTTCAAATAAATATTCAGCAACCATACCAGCGTGCCATGATGTTCCACAAGCAATCACTAAAATACGTTTAGCATTTTTAAATTTACCTTCGTGCTCTTCAATACCACCCATTTTTAAATGGCCTGTTTCAGAATTTAAACGTCCACGCATACTATCAAAAATAGAACGAGGTTGCTCATAAATTTCTTTCAACATAAAATGGTCGTAGCCTCCTTTTTCAATAGCTTCTAATTCCATTTCTAGTTCCTGAACATAAGGTGTAATTTCTTTATCGCGAATAGTTCTGATTTTTAATTCTTCACCTCTACGAATAATTGCCACATGCTCATCTTCAATATAAACTACATTTTTTGTGTATTCAACAATTGGTGAAGCATCCGATGCAATAAAATATTCATCTCTGCCAACGCCGATAACCATTGGACTACCTTTTTTAGCAGCAATTAAAGTATCAGGGTCATTTTTATCTAAAATCACAATGGCATAAGCGCCATTTACTTGTTTTAAAGCAGCCATCACAGCATGCCCTAATTTCATTGCAGGTTCATGCTGACGAATATCTTCAATTAAATGAATCAACACTTCAGTATCTGTTTCAGATAAAAAAGTATGCCCACGTTTTTGTAAGCCTTCTTTGATTGAAGCGTAATTTTCAATAATTCCATTATGGATAATTACTAAATCCTTTGTTTGAGAATAGTGAGGATGAGAGTTTACATCATTAGGTTCTCCATGCGTTGCCCAACGCGTATGTCCAATACCAATATTTCCAGACTTATCTTTGTCTTTGCACGACTCCAATAAATCAGATACTTTCCCTTTTTTCTTATATACATTCAGGTTTCCTTCTGGCGAAATCATTGCCACACCAGCACTATCGTAACCACGATATTCTAAACGTTGTAAACCTTTAATTAAAATAGGAAACGCATCGCGATTTCCAATATATCCTACAATTCCACACATAATATTTCTTTAAAAAGACAAGGCTAATATAACGCTTTTTTTGCAAAAATATTGCTACGAATTCACAATTAAACCTAAGTTTATTTTTTAGAAATGATGTCTTTTAGAACTTCGTTGAGAGTAGGGAATTGAAATTGAAATCCAGTATTGATAAGCTTCTCAGAACATACTCGAGAACCTTCTAAAAGCACATTAGCCATTTCTCCAAACACTAATTTTAAGGCAAAAGCAGGAACATTGGGTAAAAAAAATGGTTTTGAAAGACTTTTAGCCAATTGTTTTGAGAATGATTGATTGGTTGTTTCTTGGGTAGAAACTGCATTATAAATCCCATTATAATTTGGATTAAAAAGTGCTTCATGAAATACAGATACTAAATCATCTATATGAATCCAAGACATATATTGTTTTCCTGAACCAACTGCTGAACCTAATCCTAATTGAAATAATGGCAATAATCTTTTTAAAGCTCCACCATCTTTACTTAATACAACGCCAATTCTAATGATACAATTTTTAGCGGAAAGTGTTTGAATTTGTTGATAGGAATTTTCCCATTGTGTGCATGATTGTGTTAAGAAGTCATCTGTGCCAGTATCGTTTTCGGTATATATTTTTTCAGAAGTGCTCATCCCATAAATACCAATGGCACTGGCTCCAACAAAGGATTTTAATTGAATGTTTTTCTTTTTTACGACATCGGTAATTAGTTTCATACTATTAACTCTCGAATCAATAATGTCTTGCTTTCTTACTTCGGTCCAGCGTTTGTCGGCAATTCCACTGCCTGCTAAATGAACGATATGTTCAACGCCATCAAATGCTTTCTCGTCAATTTCATTTTTCTCAACATTCCAGTAAAATGATTTGATTTCTTCATTTGATTTAGGGCTTCTCGACAAAATTCTAACTTCGTGCCCTTCGGTAATTAAGCGATTAGTTAAAGCTTTGCCAACTAAACCTGTTCCTCCTGATATTAATATAATAGCCATGATGTATTAATTACAATTTAGCTGTAACTTTGTTTAAAGTTAATATAATTATGAACCCAATATTTGACGTACATATTTTTGTTTGCAACAATCAACGCACTGGCTCCGAAAAGTTAAGTTGCGGAGAAGCTCATGGCTTAGAATTAGTTGCTGAGTTTAAAAAGCAATTAAAAAATTTAAATGTTGGATTGAAAACACGTGCTAATAAAAGCGGCTGTTTGGGTATTTGTGATTTTGGACCAACCATTGCCATTTACCCAGAAGGCATCTTTTATGTAGGTGTAAAAAAGGAAGATGTTACTGAAATTGTACAATCACATATTGTAAATAAAGTTCCAGTTGAACGTTTACTTTTGAAAGAATGGAAATAGAACGCATACAAGATCTACAGAAACCTGATTTATTTGAGAAGTTTAAAACTCAATTACATCGCGATTTTGAATTGTGTGGTTTTACAGATGAAGCCCCTCAATTAAAATCAAATAATTTGGAACATGTGTTTCAAGAGGTTTTGAAATCAGTGATGATTATTGAAAAAAGAGATTCTGCTTCTCTACAAAATTTACTGTATAGAATTGATGTGACTGAACTTCAAATAAAAAAGGAAGCAGCAAATCATCAAGATAAAAATTTCCAGCAAATTTTAGCAGAACTAATCGTTAAACGCATTTTGCAAAAAGTAATTTTAAAACAACAGTATTCCAAATAGCATGAACATTGAAATTAGAAAAGGAACTCAAACTGACATCCCTTTTGCCTTAAACTTAGTAAAAGAATTAGCTGCCTACGAAAAAGCGCCAAATGAAGTAGAAGTGACGATTGCCGAAATGACGGAATGGGGCTTTGGTGCTGATAAGCAATTTGATTTTTATGTCGCATTATTAGATGGTGTTATTGTGGGAATGGCATTGTATTATTTCAAATACAGTACTTGGAAAGGCAAATGTTTATTTTTGGAAGATATTATTGTGACTGAATCTCAGCGAGGCAAAGGACTCGGTAAATTGTTATTTGATAAAGTAGTTGAAGTGAGTAAAGGCATGAAAGTGCGTCGTATGGAATGGCAAGTGCTAGATTGGAATACTCCAGCCATTGAGTTTTATAAAAAGCATAATGCCACTTTAGATGGAGAATGGGTTAATTGTAAATTAACTAATCATCAGTTAGAGAAGATGTAGAATTAAAAAAGGCTTACAAATTTTTGTAAGCCTTTTTGTTTTATAAACTCTTTACGCAATCAATAAAGAATTTTACTTTATTTTTATCTAAGTCAGGATACAAACCATGGCCTAAATTAGCTATGTAACGTTGTTTGCCAAAGGCGTTTACCATTTTGCGAGCAGTAGCTTCAATTGTTTTTTCATCAGCATACAACATGCAAGGATCGGCATTGCCTTGTAATGTTTTTTCGTGACCAATAATAATACGTGCATCTTGTGGATTAATGGTCCAATCTAAACCAATGGTATTGCAATTTAATTTTGCCATATCTGCCAAGGCAAAGTGCGCATCTTTTGCAAATACAGTTACTGGAACAAGAGGCTCAATAGCATCACAAATTTTTGAAATGTATTTTAATGAGAATTCTAAATATTGTTCGTGACCTAAAACACCTGCCCAACTATCAAAAATTTGAATCATATCAGCGCCTGCTGCTATTTGTCCTTTTAAATAGTTGATAGTACTTTGTGTGATTTTTTCTAATAACTGGTGCGCTAATTCAGGTTGTTGGTATAAAAACTTTTTTGCTTGACTAAATGTTTTACTTCCACTTCCTTCTACCATATAGGCCATTAATGTCCATGGCGCACCGCCAAAACCAATTAAAGGAACACGATTATTTAAGTCTTTTTTTGTCAATTTTATAGCTTGAATCACATAATCTAAATCACCAGCATCTGCAATGCGCAAATCATCAATATCTTTTTGCGACTTAATTGTTTTTTCAAAGTTAGGTCCTTTTGCCTCTATCATTTGATACGGTAAGCCCATTGCTTCTGGAATAACTAAAATGTCAGAGAAAATAATAGCCGCATCAACTCCTAATATATCAACTGGCTGTATGGTTACTTCCGCTGCTAATTCAGGGTTTTTTACAAATTCAATAAAGTTTTTGGCACGAGCGCGTGTTGCTTTGTATTCGGGTAAAATACGCCCCGCTTGGCGCATTAACCAAATAGGCACACGTTCTACTTTTTCTCCTTTTGCAGCTCTTAATATAATGTCGTTTTGATACATGTTAATTTAAAATTTCGTTTAAGTTAGTTTTTATTCTATTGCAAATATCATCCAAAGGCAAGTCGTTATCGTCTTCTCCAAAAGGGTCTTCAATTTCTTCAGCAATTAATTCGATACTTGCAAAAACATATAATACAATAATAGTAATTGCAACTGTTGTGTAACCAAATTCGCTCCCAAAAAATATTGGCAAACTGATGCAGTATAAAAAAATCATTTTCTTTAAAAAGATATTGTATGAGTAAGGAATTGGAGTGTTTTTAATTCTCTCGCAAGCGCCGCAGCTATCTGTAAATGATTTTAACTCATCATTTAAAATAATTAATTGCTCTCCAGTTAAATCTTTGTTTGCATATAAACTATTTATTTTTGCATATAAAGATTTTGCAATTAAATTAGGTTTATGATTTGCATCAGCAAATTGAGATAAATTGATATTGTCGGTTGGTGTAAATTCTTCTTGAATATACTTGCTTCTGAGGTGATTTTTAAATGCAAATACATAATTTGAGATTAAAAGTTTTATCTCTTGTTTGTCTTTTTCGTGAACTAACATGGCAGATAATTTAAGAGCTAAATTTCTGGAGTTATTAACCACGCTTCCCCATATTTTTCTACCTTCCCACCATCTATCATAGGCTGAGTTTGTTCTAAACACCAAAAGCATGGATAATACAAAACCTAAAATGGAATGCATCACCGTTGGGTTTTTTGAGCTTAAATGAAGAAAATGAGCTTCTGCATAAACAATAATAGCGGCATAAATACCAATACTCACTAAAGACCAAAATAATCTTCTAAACGTATCGCTTTTATGAAACTGTATAATGAGGGTGAACCAGTCTTTAGGATTGTATGTTACCATAATTGAATTGCAAAGTTAACAGGTTTTGGCAAATTAGCACTTTAAAATATGACCAAATCTGGCAATAAATTGCTTGTTTTTAAGGGATTTAAATTGTTGTTTTTTCAGGGAATTTTCAAACTGATTTATAAATAGTTCCTCATTACAAGGAATGCCACACTTTTTGCCTTTTAAAAATTTGATAATTGAAATTTTACCATCGTTATTTATTTCAATAAACATATCTGCATATAAGCTTTCACAGTTTTTGCAATTTAGGCGTTTGACTTTAAATGTTTTCTTAATAGAGCTATAATCAAAATAATTCCAATTATTTTCAAAGGCGGTCCATTCAGCTTTTTCTTCGTTTGAAAACGATGGGTATACCTGATATAAATGTAAAGTATCAGTTTGTGCGATTAGTTTGGTTTTGCCTAACAAACCAAAATAAATACTAAAAATAAAAATCCAGAAAAATTTCATAATTGAACAAAGGTTAAACAAAATTAAATATAAAAATTACCGTTCATATAGTTTTCGACTAAAGATATTGTGTTTAACAAATTTATAGTTTAGCTTAGATATTCAATGTTTATTACAAGCTATTGACGAACTTAAAAACACTAATAACATGAAAAAACTTATTACTTTTTCTTTAGCATTTTTCTCAATGTTAAATTCATTTTCTCAAACACATTATTGTGCCGAGCATAAAGCGCAACGTTTTAATAAACAAGCTGCCATTAATGCATCAGTTAAAAAAACAGCACAATCAGCCATAGCTCCTGCTGAAAACAAGTATGACTTAAAATTTTATCATTTAAACATTAATATCGAAAGAAACTCATTATATGTAAGTGGTAATGTGAAAAGTATTGCAAAAGTTGTTACTGCTAGTTTAGATTCATTTGCTTTTGTGTTGCACCAAAATCACACGATTGATTCGGTATATGTAAACGGAGCTAAACGTAATTTTGTGAGAAGAGATAGTTTAGTGCTTGCAACTGCAGGAACACCTATTGCACAAAATCAATTATTTGATGCCATAGTTTATTATAGAGGAACTTGTACTACTGCTGGCGGATCGGCTATTGGAAATGGATATAACATGGGAACTTCAGGCGCTTGGGGGAATCAAGTAACTTGGAGTTTAAGTGAAAGTTTATGTGCTTACCATTGGTTTCCGTGTAAGCAAGATTTAAGAGATAAAATAGACTCTTCTTGGGTTTATGCGACAACAGATTCAGCAAACATGGTTGGTTCAAATGGATTATTAAAAAACATAGTGACTATTGGCAACAAAAAACGTTACGAGTGGCAATCAAAATATCCTATTGATTACTATTTAATTTCTGTAGCAACTGCAAAATATAAACCATATGTTTTATATGCAAAGCCACAGTATTTAGCTAATGATTCTATTTACATACAAAACTTTATTTACGATAATGCTATTAATAATACAGCTTGGGCCACACAAAAAACAGCATTAAATAAAATTGTGCCTACTATGAATTTTATGTGTAAAATTTTTGGGATGTATCCTTTTTATAAAGAAAAGTATGGTCACTGTATGGCGCCGTTTGGTGGTGGAATGGAACATCAAACCATGACAAGTTTAGGCTTTTTTGATTTTGAATTAGATGCGCATGAATTAGGACATCAATGGTGGGGTGATCATGTGACTTGTGCAGCATGGAAAGATATTTTTATTAACGAAGGTTGGGCAAGTTATTCTGAGTATTTGTGTCACCAATATATGACAGGTACAGGAACAACTGCTGCTCAAAAAATGCAAGATGTACATACTAATGTTATGTCTCAACCTGGAGGAAGCTGTTATTTTACGAACGCTGATACGATGAATGCGAATGTAATTTTTAGTTCACGTTTAACTTATGATAAAGGAAGTGCTGTAGTTCATTCGTTACGTTATGCAATAAATAATGATTCGGTATTTTTTCCTGCAATTAGAGCTTTTCAAAATACTTATGCAAATAGTACGGCTAGTGTGATTGATTTTAAAAATTTTATGGAAGCACAAAGCGGACTTAATTTTACACAGTTTTTTAATCAATGGTATTACGGACAAGGTTATCCAACCTTTAGTGCAACGTGGAATCATGTAGGTAATGTATTTTATTTAAAGGCAACTCAAACGACTTCATTTCCTAGCTCTGTTCCATTGTTTATCACAGATGTTGATTATCGAATTTCCAGAACTGCTAAACCAGATACGATTGTAAGATTATTCCATGGCCAGTCGATTGAAAATTACACCTTAGCTTTAACAGGAACGGTAACTAGTATTGGAGTTGACCCAAATAATTGGATACTTAATAAAGTTGGAACTATTGTTAAAGATGTAACAACAGGTGGCGTTGAGTTAGCAAATACCGAAGCGTCTGTTTTTGTTGGCCCAAATCCAACTTCTGATGTTTTAAATATTTACATGTATAATAATGATAAAGCAAGTGTAGAAATTTTTGATATAACAGGAAAATCAGTATTAACACAAAGTTTTGATACGCATGTAGAGTTTGATATTTCGAAATACGCCAATGGTGTTTATACTGTATCGATTAAAAACAAATCAGGTGATGTGATTAAAACAACTAAGGTTGTGAAGAATTAGTATTCCATTTGAATTTTATTTAAAGTCCCAGCATTTTTGTTGGGACTTTTTTTGTAGTTAAATGGAACACAAATGAAACAGATTTGATGGATTTTCACTGATTTTTTTAATAAAACGATTAGAGTACTCGAAAAACAATCTGTGTAAATCAGTTTGATCAGTGTTATCCGCGTTCCAATTACAACTACTTCATCTTCCCAATCCAATGCGGAAATTGAGCCAAGTGTTTTATGTCAGGTTCTTTTTCAAATAAGCCAAACACCGCGCTGCCACTGCCACTCATGCAGGCATATTGAGCGCCTAATTCATATAAATCATGTTTAGTTTTTTCAACGATAGGATATAAACTAAAAATAGACTTTTCGAAATCATTCACTAAATCTGTCTTCCAAGTTGAGATGGGTTGTTTAATGATTTCTAGTAAAGACTTAGCTGGTTGTTGTGGCTTTACTAAACTATAGGCTTCTTTAGTATTACTATGAACATTTGGATAAACAATAGCAATATATAAATGACTTAAATCTAATTTAATATCCGAAAACACATCTCCTTTTTGTGTAGCATACACAGGAGTATTTTTAATAAAAAACGCACAATCGCTTCCTAATTGACGAGCAATATCTATACGTTCAGCTTCAGTAAGCTGTAATTGAAACTGTTCATTTATTAAATTAATAAAAAAAGCAGCATCAGCACTTCCGCCTCCTAAGCCAGCACCCATTGGTAATGTTTTGTGCAAATAAACATCAACATGAGGTAGCATTTTTGTTTGCTTGATAATTTGATAGGCTTTGTACAATAAGTTATCTTCTATATTTCCAGCAATAGCTAAACCACTTAAGTGCAAATTGAATTCCTGAGCCGAAGAGTTGTTTTCTATAATCTCTAAAGCATCATTCCAACCAATGGGATAAAATACAGTTTCTATATTATGAAAACCATCCGAACGTTTTTCGGTAATATTTAATCCTAAGTTTATTTTGGCGTTTGGAAAACAAATCATTTTGTAAAACTATACATTTTAATGAAATTTTTTTTCTTAAAAATTAAACCACATAGAAACATAGGTTGAGAATTGTTTTTGTCAGTTCGAGCGTAAGCGAGAACATAGAAAAATAATATTAGAACACTTCTCGACTCCGCTCGAAGTGACTATGTGTTATTAGTCTTTACTATGTCTCTATGTGGTAAAATTGGTTCTTTTACTCATAATCAACATAATTTAATATTGATAATCAGCTACTTACGAGTGGCGTTTTTTCAAATTTTTAGTATCTTTGCCCCCTAACTAATTACCACTATACTATGATTTATCTTGATTTTGAAAAGCCAATTCAGGAGTTAGAAGAAGAATTAGAAAAATTGAAAAGCGTTGCTGAAAAAAGCAAGGTGGATATGAGCAAAGGCATTCAAGAGCTGGAAGCAAAAATACATTCTAAACGCGAAGAAATTTTCTCTAACCTAACTGCATGGCAACGCGTTCAAGTGAGCCGTCATCCCGAAAGACCTTATACCTTAGCATATATCGACGCTGTTTCTAATAGTTCATTTATTGAATTGCATGGAGATAGAACTGTTGGAGATGATAAAGCAATGGTTGGCGGTTTTGGTGATGTTGATGGACAAACAGTAATGTTTATTGGTCAACAAAAAGGAATTAATACTAAGATGCGTCAAATACGTCGTTTTGGTATGGCAAATCCTGAAGGCTACCGCAAGGCATTACGTTTAATGAAAATGGCCGAAAAATTTAATAAGCCAATCGTTACCTTTATTGATACTCCAGGTGCTTATCCAGGATTAGAGGCTGAGGAGCGTGGACAAGGTGAAGCCATTGCTCGTAACTTATTAGAGATGGCTCAATTAAAAGTTCCAGTTATTTGCATCATCATTGGCGAAGGCGCAAGTGGTGGAGCTTTAGGAATTGGTATTGGTGATAAAGTATTAATGTTGGAAAACACTTGGTATTCTGTTATCTCTCCTGAATCTTGTTCGTCTATTTTATGGCGTAGCTGGAGTTTTAAAGAAACTGCAGCCGAAGCATTAAAATTAACGGCTGATGATATGAGTAAAAATGGTTTAATTGATGGAATTATAAAAGAACCATTAGGTGGCGCTCATAACGACCAGCAAGCGATGTTTGCAACAGTGAAAGCTGAGATTTTAAAACACTTAGCAACGTTAAAAAAACAAACTCCAGAAGAACGCATCAATGCTCGTATTGAAAAATTCAGCAACATGGGTGTAGTACATGAATTAGAAGACTAAAAAAAATATAATTAACACAATAAAATTTAGAACAAATGGCAGATACAGGCGATATTAACGTAGGATCGATTATTAGATTTAATAATGAATTAGTAGTGATTACAGAATGGCAACACCGTACACCAGGTAACTTACGTGCGTTTTACCAAGCTAAAATGCGTAACTTATTAAATGGTAAACAAACCGAAAACCGTTTTAGAAGTGGGGAAGGTGTAGATGTTGTGCGTGTGGACTTTAAACAAATGCAATACATTTACCAAGAAGGTGAATTTGCTGTTTGTATGGATAAAGAAACATTTGAGCAAGTTTACGTTCCTGTAAAATTATTTGGAGATAGTTTCCAATTCTTAAAAGAAGAAATGGAAGTAAAAATTTCTTTTGAAGGTGATACAGTTATTTTAGCAGAAGCACCAACATTTGTGGTTTGCGAAATTACTTATGCAGAGCCAGGAATTAAAGGAGATACTGCTACCAACACGTTAAAACCAGCGACTTTAGATTCAGGAGCAACAGTAAGCGTTCCTTTATTTTGTAACGAAGGTGATTTAGTAAAAGTAGATACACGTACCGCTACTTATGTAGAGAGAGTTAAGAAATAAGATTTTCTTTATAATATTAAAGAATCCCAATCGGTTTCGGTTGGGATTTTTTATTTTATACTAATGGAGTTATTTTCCGCCATCATCACCGACTTATTAATATAAGTCTTCATCAATTCCAAATCATGAGAAGAAACAATGATGAGTTTACCTTGCTCAACACATAATTGCTTGAGGGTAGCAAATAAATGGTGTTTGGATGTGTGATCTAAAAAAGCAGTTGGTTCATCAAGCACAATAATCGGCGTTTGTTGCGCTAAAGATTTTGCAATCATTACTTTTTGGCGTTGCCCGTCGCTCAGTTCATCAATTAATTTATCTTTTAGTGGTAATAAGTTTAATTGCTCTAAAGCTTTGGTAACAATACTTTCATCTTCTGTTGTTAGTTTCCCAAAAATATTAATGTAGGGCGTTCGACCTGTTGCTACTACATCCCAAGCCGTTAAATTAAAGCCGCCAATTTTTTCAGTAACAACAATGGATAATAATTGTGCTAAGTGTTGAGCGGTATAATGCGAAATGCTTTTATTATTGATATGTATTTCACCAGATAGTGGCGCTAAATTTCCAGTAATGGTTTTTAAGAAGGTAGATTTTCCAACACCATTATCGCCCATTAATCCAACTAAATCACCTGCATTTAAAGTCAGATTGATGTCTTTAAATACCGAGTTGTGTTGGCGTTTGTTTTGGTAGCCTATTTCTAAGTGTTTTATATCTATCATCCTATACTTAATTTAGATTTGAATAATAAATAAATGACTACTGGCGAGCCAATTAATGTAGTCACCGTATTAATAGGTAACATAAACTGACTACTTAATACTTGGCAAATAACGTCGGCAGTTAACACTACACAAGCGCCCAACAATAAACAAAAGGTCATTTGATGTAAATGATGTGAGGTTTTAAAAAACAAACGCGAAGCAATAGGCACCGAAATCCCTACAAAGGCAATTGGTCCGCAAAAAGCTGTAATAACACCAACTAAAATAGCAGAAAGAATAATAACAGATAATCGTAAGGCATTGACATTAACCCCTAAATTTTGAGCGTATTGTTCGTTTAATAAAATAGCATTAAGCGGTTTAATAAAAAAGAAACTAGCTACAATGGTAATGGCATAAATAGGAATCACAAAATACAAATCTTGTAAGGTGGTGCTTCCCACACTTCCCATGCCCCACATCACAAAAGTTTTTAAATTATCAGCATTACTCATGTATTCTATTAATCCCTGAAAGGCACTTAATATTTGTCCTAACATTAAACCCACTAATAAAACAGTAACATTACTTTTGTTTTTGCGAGAAACTAATAAAATAATGAGCGTTACAAAAAATGCACCCATGATGGAGAATAAGGTCACAATACTTTTTCCCATAATAAAAAATCCAGAAACATGTATAGATGAAATCATCATAGTGGCAATGGCTACAAACAAACTAGAGCCGCTACTCACACCTAATACATAAGGCCCAGCTAAGGGATTACGAAATAAGCTTTGCATGAGTAAACCACATAAAGCTAATCCAGAACCTGCAATAATAGAGGTTAGCGTTTTAGGTAAACGAATATCATATAAGATAGAAGAGAACATGGGGTTTGATGATTCTAGGCTAAACAAATTAGTACTTCCAAAACATAAATCACAAATAGCTAGCACTGCTAAAACTAGCAGGAGCATTAGGGTGGTGAATATGAATTTAGATTTTGACATCTTTCAAATTTACATTTCTTTTTGAATACTGGAACATGGATAAGGTTGATTGTTTATGAGTCACCCTGAACTCGTTTCAGGGTCTCATGAGATGCTGAATCAAGTTCAGCATGACTTAAAATCCGTTTAATCTGTGTTCTATAATTATTCTAATTTCTTATAAAATATAAATTCATGATTAGGCATTAAAGTAGGAGAGAAGATGGCAATTAAATCAGCTAATACATCTTCGGGATGTGTGATGCCTGTTTCCCAATAGTTACTATACCCCAAAGTGTTTTGTGTTTTGTTATTATTATACAATTGATTGTCTTTACAAGCTTTAAATAAACCATAACGCTCATCATAGCTTAATAATTCTTTTTTAGAATTGAGGTTATACAAATTAATCCAAATGTCGCAGTCTTTTGCTTTGGCATACACTGTTTCAAATGATTGCGCAGAACTTCCTGTTTTTGTGTCTTCTTTCCAAAAATAGTCTCCACCAGCATCTTCAATTAAATGGGCTATAAAACTTTTTCCAGCTGGAATATACCAAGCATCACCATATTTAATTTCGGTTAATACGCTGGGTTTTTTAGTTGTTGCTGAGGCAATGGTTTTTAAATCATTGTATTTTTTTTCAGTGATTTTAAATAATGAATCTGCTAAATTTTCTTTATTAAAAAAATAAGCAAAAAACTTAATCCATTCGGCACGTGCCAATGGAGTTTCTTCTAAATGATCAATACTAACGGCAATGGGAATAGTTGATTGAGCCAATTTTTTATCGACATCGTCTTTTGGGCTTCCCATACCAAAAGTTAAAAATAAATCAGGATTTAAGGCAATAGTTTTCTCAATATCTATTTGTGGCCCTTTTGATAATTCAGTTATTGTACCTTGTTTTACGTGTTCCTGTATAAATAGATTATTGTAATAATCTACGTTGTCAATAGCAACAATTTTATCTTCACAATTTAGTTCGGCTATCATAGTAGTGTATATCGAACTCATTGAGGCAACCCTTGTTACTGGAGTTTTAATGTAGTATACATCTTTTTTATAATTAGGCTTTTGATTTTTATATAAAACAAAAGTAGCCGTAACATCACTATCATTTTTATTTCCATGCAATTCTAAAACAGAAAAGTCATCCGATATTTTAATTGTGAAGCGTTTAGCGTATGAAAGAGGAACGGATGTTAATGTATTGTCTTTTTTTGTTTCTACACTTGGTGAACAGGCATAAAATAGAATAATTGATAGAAAAAATAGAATGTATTTATTGAACATAATTGCTAGTGGTTTAAGCGTTTCGACTCCCTGTCTAACGACAAGGCAGGCGCTCAGCGTGACAAAATTAAAACTGAATTTGAAAAACACTTCCTTTTGGTTGATTATTAATTATTTTTATAGTGATTTGATGTAAATCACAAATACTTTTTACAATAAACAAACCAATGCCTGTGCCTTTCGTTTTGCGAGTGTTTTCACTACCACTTCTAAAAAACTTTTGAAACACGGTTTCTTTTTCTTTATCAGAAATACCGCAGCCTTGGTCTTTAATTTCTAATAATGGTTTGTTATTGATGCTTTTTAAAATCACCTCAATGGAGATAGTTTCAAACGAATATTTGATGGCGTTTTCAATAAGGTTGATAAAGATGGAAGGTAATAATTCTTTATCGCCAGAGTAAAAGATATTTGGCTCTATGTTTAAAGAAATATGTTTCTTTTCTAATGGTTCTGAAAAATAGCGTTTAACTGTATTTTCAAGTAACTCACTTAAGTTTAAATTTTCTTTTTGTATGCTTAAGTTGTTGTTCTCAATTTGATTAGCCATCAAAACATTATCCACTAATTTGTGCAAACGATTGTTTTCAGTTAAAGCATTATTCAATAACTCTTTTTGTTTATCACGATCTAAATCATGTTTTATAAGAGTTTGTAATTGTAATTTGGTGGCAGCAATGGGTGTTTTTAATTCGTGCGACACGCTTAAAATAAAATTACTTTTTTGATTAGCCAATTCACTTTCTCTTTTAATGGATTTACGTACTTGGTACACACCAAATAATAGTATTAAAAGAAACACAGTACCTTCGCCTACAATCATGTAAACCCTGGCGTTTTTCTTTTTTTGTAAATCGGCAACATCTCTAAATATAATTTTATCGTCACTGGAAGATAGCGCTGCAATATTTTGTTTTAAAGAAATGATGTTATCTGATTGACGTACCAATAAAATTTCCCACCATAAAAATTGAAGGACGATGTATCCTACTAAAATAGAAAATATAAGAGTTGTTCGTTTCGACACAATATTAACTACTTGTGGAATATTTGCAGGAAGCCTTTCAAGTCTCTTGATACAATTCCCTTAACCCTAATTTCATTAACCTGACACACATAGAAGTAAGTTCCTTCAGTACACAATAGTTTAGATTGAATCACTTTTCCATCCCACATAATAGCAGGGTCGGTAGTTTCAAAAACAAGTGTGCCCCAACGATTATACACCTTTAAGTCAATATCTTTAATAAATTTATTTTTTATAGGTTTAAAGAAATCATTGATTCCATCCCCGTTTACTGTAATCACATTTGGTAATTCGTATTCAGGGCAATTATCTACACATAGCTTCGCACTTAATGCACTTTCATTACCAAATGAATCAACGGCACTAATGGCATAGCAACCAGCAATAGATACTAAATTATCAAAAGCTAAAATGGTGTCGTTTACAGTTTTAATTGAGTCAACCAAAACTAGTGGCTCATCTTCCGTTTCAGAAAAATAAATATTGTATTTTACCACATCATCACTACAAGTATGATTTGGATTATTCCATGTTAAAATTACATTTGGAATTAAACAATCTGATTGAATGCCTAAAGTTGGCGCACATGGAGGAGTAGAGTCTTTAGGTTTTTCACATAATTCTTGAGAGAAATTTAATAAAGGTCTCAAGATGCTAGGATCAGAATATTGACCTTTTGATTGAACTTTGTAACAATAATCAATACCATTTACTAACCCAGTATCTGTGTAAGTTAATAAATTAGTGCTATCTCTTAGTGTGAACACGGCTTGAGAAGGACCTTTTCTGTAGATGTAGTACAAGTAATTAGTCCATGGTGTTTGATGTTGCCACGTAAGTGTCATTTTATTATCACTAGGAGTTAATGATAAAAACACAGAAGAAGCTTTTTGTCCGTTACCTATAAATTGTCCATTTGCATAAAATTCTATTTTATATGTGTGAGCAATTGTTTTTGTATTTAATGGAGTTCCTGTTGTTCCCACATGAAGGAAAGTAGTATCGGTTAATTGATCTAAAGCTTTAAAATAGGGTTTGGTAACAGAGTAAACCGTACTAAAAGTTCCAGTAAATCCATCATGATGAACCAATCTAAATTCGTAAGGTCCAGTAACTGAAATAGTATCTAATGCATTTGCGCCTAATAATGGTTTTATCCATCTCACAAATACAGCTCCAGTTGTTACATCGGTAGTTTGCACATCTACATTCACTAAAATAGGAACATCACGTTTTAATTGAACGCAAACTTGATTAGAAGCATAACTAAGGGAGCCATCAGTGTAAACAGCTTCAATAATATAGCTATAGTTGGTTCCTTGTGATAGTCCATTTCCGTTATTAGTATCTAAAAAAGTGGTGTCATTTAAACTGGTAGTACAACCAATTCTAACAAAACCAGTATAGGCAGGTACTCCAACTTCACAAATAGAAGGTGTCCAAGGTGAGCAATTGTCTTTTCTGTAAACACAATATCGCTCAATTTTATTTCCAGTAGTTAAATGACATACGGGTTTTTGCCAAGTTAATTTTATATTACTTCCCATTGGAACTGCCGTTAAATTTAATGGCG
Organism: Bacteroidetes bacterium UBA5697; assembly: GCA_002420145.1. Taxonomy (GTDB): domain Bacteria; phylum Bacteroidota; class Bacteroidia; order B-17B0; family Aurantibacillaceae; genus UBA4416. The sequence goes on along the minus strand of DIHL01000030.1, from coordinate 31,693 downwards.
GCGGAGCAATAACCGTAATATTAAAGGTTTTAAAATCTACTAAATTTACTGTTGGATCATTATCCTTTACTTTGATAGTAACTTGATAAGGTGCTTTTCTAATGTGAGCACAACTCGTTTGCCAAGTAAATAATCCATTAATAGGTGTTAATCCAGCAGGTGCCGAAAATGTAGCAATGGGAGCAGTTACTCCAAACGGTCCACCATTGGCTTCCATGGTTAAAATGTCATTATCAGGATCGGTTGCTGTGATGGTTTTAGTGATGATACTTCCCGCCAAAACACAAGTATCTGTAATTGGTTTTATAATTGGTTGATTATTATTACAAGCAATAATATCTACCTGTAAATCTCTTAAAATATAACCTATTAAAAAATAATCTCCATCATCATTCTTTCTCCATTCTTTAATAATCATGGCCAAGTTAAATTCATCTTGCAGCTGAGGAGTACACCAAGTTAAAGTTCCTGTAATGGCATTTACATTGTAAGTTCCACCACCATCTGCTGGATATGAATAACCAGGACACATTGCGCCTGCATGTCCTCTGCAATAAGTGAGCTCATAAGACAAACTATCGCCATCCACATCATAAGCTCCAGGATTATGTAAAAAACATTTGCCTACACATCCATTATCAATAGGAGGGAAGGTTAAAACTGGTGAGCTGTTTTTTCCAGTTCCAAACAAAGGAATTACTAAATACGATTCGATATAAAACACTTGATTCACTGAATTTGGAATATTGTTAATCCCAGCATTTCTGTTGGGGTCTTCCATACTCATTTTGTAATTTCCTGGACCTGGATAAGTATGTGTTGTAATGTATTCGTTTAGTTTAATATCAGAATTAATAGGAACGCCTTCACCAGCTGGAGCACAGCCTCCAACCACACCATTACTTCTTAAAACAACCGCTCTAGTACCATCGCCAAAATACAAAGTATCTTCGCATCTATCGGCTGGCATTTGCCCTCCAATAATAGCAATGTTGGTGTAGGTTGTTATTTTTATTTGATACGTATAGCCATATAGCCATTTGTATGTAATTTCTCCCGCTCTGTTGTGAGTAGCTTTTGATGTAAGGAAAAAACCTACAACAAAAAATAGAAATAAATAGTGCTTTGCTTTAAACATGATAATGTGTTATTGTTTAATAATTTTTTTAGTGATGCTAGTATTAGAACTGTCAGTGATTTTTAAGAAGTAAATGCCTTGTGCCATATTTCCTAAATTCAGAGTATAGTTATTGTTTACTTTAATTTCGGAGATAAGAATATTACCCATGACATCATATAACTGAATAGTGTAATTTTCTTTTTCTACTAAACCAATTTCTGCATAATTATTTGTGGGATTAGGAAATACTATAATCTTATTTTCTAATTGTTTTTCTTCATCAATGTTTGTGCAACTAGAAATATTAAATTGAGTATCTCTATGAACATAACCCACTAAATAATAACTTCCATCATCATCTTTCCTCCATTCGTTAATTTTTATAATAACATTATGGTCACCACTTAGTTGAGGATTACACCAACTTAATAAACCAGAGATTGGGTTAATGCTAAATGTTCCGCTTGCTCCAGAAGCTGGAAGTGTTGAGCCTGGATTTAAACAAGCAAAAACCTCGTAAGATAAACTGTCCCCATCAATATCAGTTGCAGCAGGATTATAATAATAACAACTATTGGTTATGCATCCATAATCTAAAGGTAAATTTCCAAATACAGATGAAGTGTTTTTTCCAGAACCAAAGAGTGGAATGATTAAATAGCTTTCTAAAGAAAAGGCTTGATTAACTGAATTTGGAATATTATTGATTCCTACATTTCTGTTTGGTTGATTAAAACAAATTATATAATTGCCAGGTCCTGGATAGGTATGTGTGGTTACATACTCATTCATATTGATGTTTGGATTAATAGGAACTCCTTGGTGAGCTGGTGCGCATCCAGCAATAGGCCCATTGCTTCTTAAAATAGCAATTCCTGTTCCGTCACCATAGCATAAAGTATCTTGACAAGGATCGTAAAAATTTGCGTTACCGATGTCAGTAAATGTTGTTAATTTAATTTGGTAGGTATATCCATACAGCCAACTGTAAGTAATATTACCAGCATGGTAGCCCGCGTTCATTTTTAAAAAACTAAACGCTAGTATCAAACCAAATATGAATTTATTGAGTTTCAATTTATTGTTTAATGATTTTTTTAGTGATGTTAGTATTATTATTACCAGTAATTTTTAAGAAGTAAATGCCATTACTCACATCTTTTAAACTAAAACTAAATGTGTTTGATTTTGTTTTCACCCAATCCCTTAAAAGAACTTCTATTAATTTTCCATTGACATCGTATAATTCAAAACTTAAATATTCCGGTTTTTCTAAATTAATTTCCACGCTAAATAAATCTTGTGCTGGATTAGGGAATAACAATGCTGGAGAGGAATTGTTTTTTATTGTACTCGAAACATTAGTAATAATACTAGCATCTGTAGCTAATTGAGCAATCCAAGCACCATGTCTATTTTTATTAAAAGCATTAATGTTATAGCCATAGTAACCGCTCATCCATACTTCTCCAGGTTTATTATATCTTCTTTGAGAGCCAGAATAATCGCCCCATCTTTCTAAATTATCTGTTAAAACATTAACGTGGGCTGCCCCATTTTTAATTCGTAAAATGTTTGAAAAATTACCCATTGCATCTGCTTTAATAGCTGATACTCCTGCGGCAATTTTATTAGAGCTATGGTCAAATGAGATAATGGCAGTATGGTCGGTTGCATTTAAGCCAGCATACGAAATATTTGGATAGGCAAAATCAACAGTGTCATTGTTTATGATATATCCAGTTACTGTTGGGGTTGCATTTTGAGGACTATCAATAACGCCATAATAAATGGTTACTTGATTATTAAGCGGGTTATTGGTATTATGTACATATTGAATTTTATTGTTTTCGTAAAAAGCGCCTAAATTTCTTGAGTCATTCGTTGCTAAACTCTGTGTAGCTACCGCTTGTCGCCCGCTTGGCGGAAAATAATAAGGTTGATTACTAATTAATGCTTTAGTTGTAACAGTGTTTGTTGGAGCACCAATAGTATCTGTTACTTCTACTAAAAACACGGTGTCGTTTTGTGAGGCTAAATTTCTGTTTGAAACAAAGTACATATTTGGCCCATATAATTGGCTGCCGCCTTTTGCAGGACATAAGTTACGAATGGCCTTTCCGTTAAAATTAATATTGTGATGTAAATAAGAGCCTAGAGGTAATCCAGCATACCCGCTATCTTTTTTCATTTGCCAAATAATTGTTTCAACAAATCCTGTTTGCCAAGAACTGTCGTTATACAATAAATTAATGCTTAAAAATAGTTCTTTGTCTGTCATAGATATCATTGGATAATCCGACCACAAATTATTGTTAAGAGGATTGCCAGGTAAAGTATATAAATTCCAATTTCCATTAGGGTCGTTAGTTTGAGAAAACCCTACAATAATTTTGCTAGTAGAATCAACAAATCCAACTGGACACATCAGTACAAATTTATCAGCATTTGGGTCGTACATTACTTTTGGATCGAATTCTTGATGTTTGTTGTTTACTGGTGTAGTAAATGCTGCTAATGATTTTACTGGAGAAGCAGTAGATGTTTTGGTATTATAAATTAAAATATTTGTATTGATAACCGAAACAATCATTCCTGAATCGGAAATGGCAATGTCATTATCTGTTGGGGTGCTATTGCCAAATGGATTCCCAAAAAAACTAGACCCCAATGCTAAGTTTGGTAAAGTAGTTTGTGTTTTTTGAGTTTGTTTGCTTTTATCCTTTGTTTCAGGATAATTATAATGTACCATTTTTCCTGACCCTGGTTTTGGCATTTCTCTCACTAAAAGGGTTGGGCTAAAATCCTGAGTAATACTCTCAAAATTTACAGTAGCTTTTTTAGTATGACTAAAATATTTTCTAGAAGTATTTGTTTGAGAAAATACGGAAGAGATGGAAAAAATAAATAATATGATGTATGCTTTGAATGCCATAGTTAATAGAGTTAAAAACAGTAAATAAAGATAGCGAAAATATTTGAAAAATTGACCTAAAGTTTAGTTTTTGCAAGTAAACAGCTTTTGAATGAAAAAGTCAAATTTTCAACCATCTTTATTTTATAATTATTATTCTAAAAAACGTTTTAGCATTAGGATTAGTAGTAATTTTACAATTCTTTAACAACCTATTTAAATGAGCTCTCAAAATCATGGCCACGCTAGCAAAGTTACTATTGCAGGTCTTATCGTTACTCTTGGAATTATTTATGGTGATATTGGTACTTCTCCACTTTATGTAATGAGTGCCATTGTAGGAAAGGGAGTTATCGATGCCGATATTGTAAAAGGAGGTATTTCTTGTATTTTTTGGACGTTAACACTTCAAACAACTATAAAATACGTTATTTTAACTTTAAGAGCTGATAACAAAGGAGAAGGAGGGATATTTTCATTATTTACATTGGTAAAACGCACAAAATTTAAGTGGCTGTTAGTGCCTGCTATTATTGGAGGTAGCGCTTTATTGGCAGATGGAATTATTACACCACCTATCTCTGTGTCATCCGCGATTGAAGGATTAAAGGTTTATAATTCAGAATTAAACACGGTTCCAATTGTTATTGGAATTTTATGTGCTTTATTTTTTATACAACAATTCGGAACAAGTTTTATAGGTAAATTTTTTGGACCCATGATGATGCTTTGGTTTTTAATGTTGGGTGTTTTAGGGGTATACCAAATGACAAGCAATTGGAGTGTTTTAAGTTCTTTAAATCCATATTATGCTTATCATTTATTGCAAATCCATCCTTCAGGCTATTTAATTTTGGGTGCAGTGTTTTTGTGTACAACAGGAGCCGAGGCTTTGTATTCAGATTTAGGACATTGTGGTAAAGAGAATATTCGTATTTCATGGATTTTTGTTAAAACAACTTTGGTTTTAAATTACTTTGGACAAGGTGCTTGGTTAATTGCTCATCAAGGTCAAACGTTAGATTCATTTAAATCTAGTAATCCATTTTATGCTATTATGCCCGAAAGCTTTTTGCCATACGGTATCGTAATTGCTACTATGGCGGCTGTTATTGCTTCCCAAGCTTTAATTAGTGGTTCGTTTAGTTTAATAAACGAGGCGATGCGTTTAAATTTGTGGCCAAAAGTTGGAGTAAAATACCCTTCTGAAATGAAAGGACAATTATATATCCCTTCTATTAACTGGTTATTATTAGCTGGTTGTATAGGTGTGGTTTTATATTTTAGAGAGTCTATAAATATGGAGGCTGCCTATGGTTTAGCTATTGTATTATGTATGTTAATGACAACAACTTTGTTGAATTTTTATATGCATATGAAGCGCTATAATCAGTTTTTCATTTATTTTATTATAACAGTTTATTTAATTATTGAATTTGCTTTCATGGCGGCTAACTTAAGTAAGTTTTCTCATGGCGGATGGATTACCTTGTTAATTGCATCAATATTAATGTCGGTGATGGCTATTTGGTTTTTGGCTAAAAAAATACGTAATCGTTATGCTGACGTTGTTAAGTTAGCGGATCACCAACAAAAATTAGTTGATTTAAGTAATGATGAATCGATTCCTAAATACGCTACTCACTTAGTTTATATGACTGGGGCAAATAATCCTGAAGAGATTGAATCAAAAGTGATTTACTCTATTTTACAAAAACGCCCTAAACGCGCCGACATCTATTGGTTTGTGCATGTGGATGTTATGGATGAACCATATCGTATGGATTATAAAGTAACTCATGTGGCGGCTGATGATATTATCCGAGTAGATTTTAGATTAGGTTTTAGAGTTGCTCCACGTGTAAATTTAATGTTTAGAAAAGTAGTGGAAGATTTAGTGAAAAATAAAGAAGTTGATATTACAAGTCGTTACGAATCATTAAATAAAAACAATATCATTGGTGATTTTAAATTTGTGGTGATTGAAAAATTCCTGTCATACGAAAATGAATTGCCTTTATTTGAAAAAATTATTTTAAATGCTTATTTCTTCTTGAAGCGTTTCAGTTTAAGCGAAGCAAAAGCGTTTGGATTAGATAGTAGTTCGGTGAAAATTGAAAAATTCCCAATGATTATTAATCCTCCAAAAGATTGCAACTTACACCGTATCAACTAATAAAAGCTTAAGGCTAGTGATATCGTGTGAGCGATTTTTTTAGAATCATTTATTTGATTTTGTGCTGTTGTTGAAACATTATAAGTGATTTCTTGTAAAAAATTTGTGCCATGAAATTCATAATTGGTAGCATATCCAACAAAGAAACCTAAGTTAAATTCATTTTGAAATCCTTTATTTATGTAACCATTATCAAATTTTCTGAAATTCATTTTTGGACCAATTAATAAATAAGGTTGTTTGCTTGTTAAATAACAACTCATGTCTCTTGCCATACAAATTACTCCGTTTTCATTTGCTGGTGATAATGCAATAGCGAATCCGTGAGACACACTAAAATCAAAACAAGTAGAGTAGATGGTTTTTTTCTGTTTTAAACAAGAGTTAGAAAAATTAACTTCTACTTGAGGTTTAAAAATGACGATTTCGTTAAGAGGCATCCATAAAAACATTCCTAAACCAAAGCCATATTGAATTTCAGTAACTTTTGATGAATTGTAAGTATTATCGTTGTTCTCTTGGATAGATTTTTTTATTGAATTTGATTTAAAACAAACGCTACTATAAATAGAATGTGTTAATCCGAATTGAAAATCAGGAAATACATCGTCATTATTTTGTCCCAATAAATTGGAGCTAATGAAAATGGGGAAGATATATTTTTGAAGCTTCATCTACGCGAATAACGTAGATGTTAAAAAAAGTTACAAAAAATTTATTTCTTGATTAACTCTTCCCAAAACTCAGCACCACGACGAGTGTGAGGAATAACAATGGTGCCGCCAACAATATTGGCAACAGCAAAGATTTCGTAAACTTCTTCGGTTGTGCAACCTTGTTCGTGGCATTTTAGTAAGTGGTATTTAATACAATCGTCACAACGTAATACCATGCTAGCCACTAAGCCTAACATTTCTTTTGTCTTTACGTTCAATGCACCATCAGAATATGTTTGTGTATCTAAGTTAAATAAACGTTTAATGACTAAGTTATCTTTTCCTAAAATAACCTCATTCATTTTTGAACGATAATCGTTGAATTCTTTAACTTGGTTTGACATGTTATACTTCTAATTTATGTTTTTTAATTACGTAAGCACTTACAAAAATACTTACTTCATATAATAAATACATTGGCACTGCTACTACCATCTGTGAAGTTACATCTGGTGAAGGAGTAATAACCGCAGCAGCGATTAAGATAATTACCACCGCATACTTACGGTACTTGCGCATAAAGTTAGGCGTTAATATTCCTAAACGAGTTAAGAAATACACTAACACTGGTAATTCAAATACTAAGCCTGAAACCAACACCATAGTTGAAATTAAGGATATATAATCATCTAGGGTATTATTGGTTTGAACAATGCCGCTATCAGATAGTTGATAGTTAATTAAGAAGTTGTAGGACATTGGGAACAATAAAAAGTAACCAAAGAAAATTCCAATTAAAAATAAAAGAGAAGCCACAATCACAAACCATTTCGCAGGTTTAGATTCTGTGTCTTTAAGGGCTGGTTTTATAAATTTCCATAATTCATATAACACATAAGGAAAGGCTAAAATAATTCCGCCCAATAAAGCAATCCACATGTGAGTAAAAAATTGTTCAGATGCTGATAGTGTTTGCAAATGGGGTTCTTTAACAATCATGCACATCACATCTCCAGCGCCAATTTTATAACCTAAAGAACATAATGCTCTATATGAAATGAAATCTTGTTTTAATGGACCAAAAATGACTGTGTCAAATAAGAAATTATTAAACATAAATAGTCCAACCGCAAATATAAATATGGCGATTGCACTGCGCACTAAATGCCATCTTAATGCATCTAAATGTTGCATAAACGACATTTGCATCGACATTTCTTCTGGTTGGTTATCTGCCATAATTGGGGGCAAATTTAAGCATTATTATGAGGATTTTCGAATAAATTACTTACTGTCTAGTTAAATATTAACCACATAGATACATAGGATAATATACTGAAGAGTTGTCTATTTTGTAAGAGTTTTATTTCAGAAAAGCAAGCTTTTAAACATAGCTATTCTATTGTAAAGCGAAGCTTCTATCCTGTACTTATACAACCAAAAAACTATGTGCCTATGTGGTTAAAGTTTTTAAACTCTAATCCCAATAATTAAGATGTCGTCCACTTGATCTAAACTTCCTTTCCAAGACTCTATTGTTGTGTCTAAAGTCTGTTTTTGCTCATGTAAAGACAAACTTGCTATAGAAATTAATAATTCTTGTAATGGTTTGTATTTAAATTTTTTACCCTTTGGTCCTCCAAATTGATCAGCATAACCATCAGAAAATAGATAAATCATTTCGCCTTTTTCTACACTTACTGTTTTTAAAGTAAAAGGAGCCACCTCTTCTTTAAATTTACCTATAGGCTTTTTATCAGCACTAATTTGTGATAAAGACCATGGCTCTTCCCATAAATCTGTTTTAATAGCAGGTTGACTAACAATCCAGATTGGATTATTGGCAGCAGCAATGTGTAATTTCATAGCATCATAGTCAAACACACATAACACACCATCCATTCCATCGTTTACTTCGTAATCACTTTTCGAAAACGTTTCTTGCATCAATTCGTTTACTTTATCAAAAATTAAAGCAGGATTTGACAGGTTAAACTCTTTAATAGCTCTATTTAATGCATTACATGCTACAATACTAACCATAGCGCCAGGAACACCATGGCCAGTGCAGTCACAAACGGCTAAAACAGGTTTATTGTTAATAGTTTCTGTCCAATAAAAATCGCCAGCAACAACATCTTTTGGTTTATATAAAACAAAATTATCAGGGAATAAACTATTCATTGCTTTTGCGGATGGCAACATACTTCCTTGAATGTATTTAGCGTAATGTATAGAATCCATCACGTCTTTATTTTTTATTTCAATAATTTCTTTTTGACTTTCTACTTCAATTTTTTGTTTTTGAATTAAGGCAAATAATTTTTTTGTTTTGCTGTTGTAATAGAATAAAAATATAAAAGCAATGCCAACAATAACCAAACCTGCAATAAGCATTAATGTCTTATTTTTAGAAGAGGCTAGGGCTACTTTTTCTTTTTCAAGAGATAAACTTTGTTCAGCAATTATTTTTTCTTTTTCTGTTAATTGAAGCTTGTGTTCAATATCATTGATACTTTTTATTTTCTCGATATTCAATAAAGAATCTTCAATCAACTTTAGTCGCTTTAAGGTGAAAAAGGCAGAGCTATAATTTTTTTCTTTTTCATATAGATCGACAATGCCTTTTAAAGCATCTTTTTCCTCAACCAATAGATGGTTTTCAGTTGCTAATGTTAAAGCAGATTGGTAGAATTCCTGTGCCTTTTCAAGATTATTTAAGCGTTGGTAACATTCAGCGATACGCGTAATTCCAGTAATCTCACTATCCAACATTTTATATTCGTTAGCGATACTAACAGCCTTTTGAAAATGGGATAGTGCTTCAGTTATTTTGTTTTGATTAAAGTAAATTCCACCATAATTAATTTCAGTATAAAAGTCCTTTCCATTTTCAGGGAGATTTAATTTTTTTAATTCTTCTAATGCGTCAAGTGCATTTTGATATTGACGACTATCAGAATAAGCATTTGATAAATTTTGTAAGGTATTTGATAAACCTTGATTGTCATTTAAAGAAATGTAAATTTCTTTTGCTTTTAATAAATAACTAAGCTCTTCTTCTCTTTTTTCTAAACGTCCTAAAGCAATTGATTTTAAAGAATAGGATTTTGCTAAACCCTTTAATTCTTTGTTTTTTTCAAAAAGGGAAATGGCTTTATTTAATTTTTCTATAGTCGTTTTTAAATCCCCTTTTAATAATAGATATCGGCATTCGCAATGAAGTGAATGCGCTAATTGAACTTCTAAATTATATTTTTCACTTAATTCCGCTGCATCTTCGCAATAACCAATAGAAGAATCAGGAATGGAATTATAGATGCTTTTTGCAATATCAATTAACAAGGCAGCTCGTTTTTCGGGAACAGTGGTTGTTTTTAATAGTAATCTTAAACTATCAAATTTTTGTTGTTGAGATAAGGTATCTTTACTAGCAAAAAAGATAAGTACAAAAAATACTATTAAATTATTTTTGAGACAGAACCAATTCATTAAGGTTAAAAATAAACAATTATTTGAAATTATTACATTAGTGTCTACTTTTTAAAACGTTAATTATGTCGTTTAATGTAAAGTTTTTGGCTTGTAATAATATCAAATAATGAAATAGTAAATCGGCCGCTTCTCCTTTAAATAAATCATCATTATTGTCTTTAGCTTCAATCACAACCTCTACAGCCTCTTCTCCAACTTTTTGAGCAATTTTATTGATGCCTTTTGCAAATAAAGAGGCAGTATAGGATTTATCAGTTGGATTATTTTTTCTATCTCTGATAATGGTTTCTAATTCTGTTAAAAAATTAAGAGAAATATTTTTTTCGTTAAAACAAGTGTCGGCACCAGTGTGACAAGTTGGCCCGGCAGGAGTTGCTTTGATTAAAACAGTGTCATTGTCGCAATCAATTAGAAGCGAATTGACATCTAAGAAATTACCACTCTCTTCTCCTTTGGTCCATAATCTATTTTTGGAGCGTGAGAAAAAAATAACGCGTTTTTCTTGTTGTGTTTTATCAAATGCTTCTTGATTCATATAGCCAAGCATTAATACAACATTGGTTATATTGTCTTGAATGATTACTGGAATTAATCCGTCTGATGATTTAGTAAAGTTTGGTTTCATGTTTTAGTTTTATTTTTTAGACCCGAAAGGTTTTATAAACCTTTCGGGTCTTTGTTGGGGACTTAAATTCTTATTTCTAAATTATTTTCTTGTAAATATTTTTTTAATTCTGGTATAGCTATTTCTTTATAATGAAAAACACTCGCTGCTAACGCGGCATCTGCCTTCCCATTTTCAAAAATTTCTTTAAAGTGTTGCATCGTTCCAGCTCCACCACTTGCTATAACAGGTACATTTACTGCTTCTGAAATTTGTTTGGTGATATCAATAGCATAGCCATCTTTAGTGCCATCATTATTCATCGACGTTAATAATAATTCTCCTGCTCCTAAAGCAACTGCTTGTTTTGCCCAATCAATTGTTTTTAAATCTGTTTTTACTCTCCCTCCATTTAAATAAACATGCCAATCATTGTCTTCAAATTTTGTGTCAATCGCTAAAACCACACATTGACTCCCAAATTGATTAGCTAGTTCTTTTATTAGTTGAGGATTTTTAACAGCGGAAGTATTAACAGATATTTTATCTGCCCCAGAATTTAATAAGATAGATACATCTTCAACAGAACTAATTCCGCCACCAACTGTAAATGGAATATTGATATGTTTAGCTATGCGCGTTACCAATTCCGACAAGGTTTTGCGTTTTTCGTTAGTGGCTGTAATATCTAAAAACACTAATTCATCGGCGCCTTGTTTAGCATATTTAATGGCTAATTCTACAGGGTCTCCTGCATCTTTAATGTTTTCAAAGTTGATGCCTTTAACGGTTCGTCCGTCCTTAATGTCTAAGCAAGGAATTATTCTCTTCGTAATCATTTTAAAAATGTTGTTAATTCATCCATTGTAATTCTCCCTTCGTAAATAGCTTTTCCTACAATGGCTCCTGAACATCCAATGTTTTTTAATTCGTGTAAATCATTCAATTGTGACACACCTCCGCTTGCTGTTAAGTTTAATTGAGGAAATTTAGTCATCATATTTTTATACAAATCAATGGATGGCCCTTGTAATAAACCGTCTTTTGAAATATCTGTGCAAAACACATGTTTAATCCCTTCCTTTAAATTTTCTTCGATGAAATCATAGATAGAAACATTGGTTGTTTCTAACCAACCTCCAACAGCAATTTTTTCATTTTTGACATCTGCGCCCAAGAATATTTTTTCAGCGCCATATTTTTTTATCCATGAAAAAAACAGGTCTTTATTCTTAACGGCAATACTTCCAACAGTTGCTAAATCAGCCCCATAATTAAATACAGTCTCAATATCATCATCGGTTTTGATGCCTCCACCAAAATCAATAGATAGTTTTGTTTTGCTGGCGATTTTTTCAAGTACTTTGTAGTTTACTACTTTACCAAGTTTTGCTCCATCTAAATCTACCAAGTGTAAACGAGTAACACCAATGCTTTCAAATTCTTGAGCCACTTCTAATGGATTCTCATTATAAATAGTTTTTTGCGCATAGTCGCCTTGTGTTAATCGCACACACTTGCCGTCGATGATATCTATTGCTGGAATGATTTGCATATTTATAATTTGATAAAGTTTTCTAATAATTGTTGACCTGCATCACTTGATTTTTCTGGGTGAAACTGAGCTGCATAAAAATTATTTTTTTGTAAAGATGAACTATATTCTAAACCGTAATTTGTTTTTGCGATGGTGTGTTCGCTTATTTCTGCATAGTAACTATGAACAAAATACATGTATTCATTTTCTTTAATGCCTTGATATAAATTTGTTTTTAGATCATAAATAGTGTTCCAGCCAATTTGTGGGACTTTAAAATCTCCTCTAAAAATTTTGATTTTATTATCAAAAATCCCCAAGCAATTCGTATTTCCTTCTTCTGAATATTGACACATGAGTTGCATGCCCAAGCAAATGCCTAATACAGGCTGTTTTAAATTTAGAATCACTTCATCTAAGTTCTTTTCTTTTAAATACTTCATAGCTGAGCTAGCTTCACCCACGCCAGGAAAAATAACTTTATCAGATGTTGTTAGAAGATCTTTATCATCAGTAACAATGGCATTAATTCCTATTCGCTCCAAAGCAAATAAGACAGATTGCACATTTCCCGCGTTATATTTTACGATAGATACTTTCATTATAAAACTCCTTTTGTACTTGGTAAACTCATGTTGTTAGCGTCTCTCTTTACTGATATCTTAATAGCTTTTGCAAAAGCTTTAAAAATTGATTCTATTTTGTGGTGTTCGTTTTGCCCTTCCACTTTAATATTTAAATTACATTTAGAAGCATCACTGAATGACTTGAAAAAGTGATAAAACATTTCTGTTGGCATATCTCCAATTTTTTCGCGTTTAAATTCAGCTTGCCATTCAATCCAATTTCTACCGCCAAAATCTAGAGCTACTTGTGCTAAGCAATCATCCATTGGCAAACAAAAACCATAACGTTCAATGCCTCGTTTATCTCCTAGTGCTTTTGCAAATGCTTCTCCTAAAGTAATGGCAGTGTCTTCAATTGTGTGGTGTTCATCAATATGTAAATCTCCATTTGCATTGATGGATAAATCGATATTACCGTGTTTAGCAATTTGCTCCAACATATGATCAAAAAAAGCAAGCCCTGTTTTAATTTCTGCCTTACCACTACCATCTAAATTAATTGCGATTTTAATGTCAGTTTCTTTTGTAGTTCGAGTGTGGGTAATATTTCTTTCTGGTAATTTTAAGTAATTATAAATTTCTTCCCATGTCTCCACAATTTTATCGATCTCATTTTCAAATCCGGTTTCTTTATCGTAGTTTTTAATGAAGATGGATTTACTACCTAAATTTTTTGCCAATTTTACATCCGTTAATCTGTCGCCTATGACGAATGAATTTGCTAAATCATAATCACCATTTACATATTTAGTTAACATGCCTGTATTTGGTTTACGAGTTGGTTGATTATCTTTTTCAAATGTTCTGTCGATAAATTGGTCTTCAAATGTAATGCCTTCATTGGCTAATGTATCAACCATTAAATTATGAACTGGCCAAAATGTATTTTCTGGAAATGATTCTGTGCCTAATCCATCTTGATTTGTTACCATTACTAATTCGTAATCTAACTCGCGTGCAATTTTTCCAAGCCAAGTAATAACGCCAGGCAAAAATTTAAATTTCTCAAAACTATCAATTTGAAAATCTGTTGGTGGTTCCCAAATCAAAGTCCCGTCTCTATCTATAAATAATACTTTTTGCATCTTAGTTATATTGTTTTAATAAGGTGATTAATTGTTTGTTTTCTTTTTCTGTTCCTACACTAATTCTGATTCGGTTTTCACAATTTAGTAAACTTGAACGGTTACTGATTAAAATATTTTTTTCTAATAAATAGCTACATATTTTATTAGCATCCATTACTTCAATTAATAAAAAATTGGCGTCACTTTCTGTTATGGTTTTCACAAATGATAATTGTAGCAATTCATTTTCTAATACTATTTTTTGTTTTAAAATGCTTTCTACTAATGTATCCTTTATTGCTGATTTTTTCAAGACGTTTAATATCAATTCTTGTGAATTGCTATTAATATTGAATGGCGGTCTAACCTTATTTAAAATTTCAATAATTGAAGGATTGCTGTAAGCTACACCGACGCGCAGAGCTGCTAAGCCCCAAGCTTTTGAAAAAGTTTGCAGAACAATGATATTTGAATATTCATTAATAAGTTCAATAGCAGATTTTTTTTCGGAAAAATCAATGTATGCTTCGTCTACTACAATAATGCCTTTAAAATTAGTGGAGATTATTTTTAATTGTTCAATAGAGATGCTTGTGCCAGTTGGATTATTGGGTGAACAAATAAAAACTAATTTTGTAGTTGATGTTATAGTTTTTAAAATTAGTTTTTCATCAAATAGAAAGGTTTCTTTTACTAACGGAGCATTTAAAACTTCCACATTATTTAATTGGCTATACACTTTAAACATTCCAAAAGTTGGTTCACAAACTAGGATATTATCTTGTTTTGGCTCACAAAAACAACGTATTAATAAATCAATTAGTTCGTCGCTCCCATTTCCTATAACAACCTGATTTGCTTTTAATTTTTTGAAAGTTGCAATAGCTTCCTTTATCTTACTTTGAGAGGATGACGGATAACGCTCATAACCCAATCCAAGAGGCGAACCAAAATTATTTTCGCAGTTGTCTAAAAAGATAGCTTCATTGTTATCTAAATAATCATCTCTCCACACTTTATAAGATTGTAGCGATTTGATATTTTCTCTAACTATAGTATTTACGTCAAACATTATTTATAATTTACTTTTTTAATCTTACGGTCACTGCATTTTTGTGTGCCTGTAAACCTTCTGCCTCTGCCATTAGTTCAATTGCCGGGCCGATGTTATTTATGCCTTCTTTACTTAATTTTTGATAAGTAATTTTCTTTACAAAACTATCTAACGAAACTCCACTATAAGCTTTCGCGTAACCATTGGTTGGTAAGGTATGATTGGTTCCCGAAGCATAGTCACCTGCACTTTCGCATGAATAGTTTCCTAAAAATACAGAGCCTGCATTTACAACTTGTTCAGCTAATTGTTCATCATTTGCGCAGGCAATAATTAAGTGCTCTGGAGCATATTCATTTAATAATTCGATGGCTTCTGTGTTTGTTTTTACTAAAATAGCTTTGCTGTTTTCTAATGCTTTTGAGGCTAAATCTTTTCTTGGCAAAACAGCTAATTGCTTTTCTAATTCCGTTTGAATAGTTTGGATGACACTTTCATTTGTAGAAACTAAAATGACTTGTGAATCTGATCCGTGTTCTGCTTGCGATAACAAATCAGCAGCCACAAATTCAGGAACGCATGTTTCATCAACTAATACCGCTACTTCAGATGGCCCCGCAGGCATATCAATAGCCACACCTTGTTTATTGATCAGTTGTTTAGCACAAGTCACGTATTGATTACCTGGCCCGAATATTTTATATACCTGAGGAATGATTTCTGTTCCATAAGCCATTGCTCCAATTGCCTGCACACCGCCAACTTTATAAACTTTTGAAATACCAATTAATTGTGCTGTGTACAAAATTGCAGGATTGATATTACCATTTACATCAGGCGGAGTACATAAAATAATTTTTTCGCAGCCTGCTAATTTAGCTGGTACGCCCAACATTAAGATGGTTGAGAATAAAGGCGCTGTTCCACCTGGAATGTACAATCCAACTTTTTGTATAGCAATTGATTTTCTCCAACACTTCACGCCAGGCATTGTTTCTATGACTTGAGTGTTTTCTTTTTGAGCTGAGTGAAATGTTTCAATGTTGCTTTTAGCTAATTGAATCGCTTCTTTTAATTCTTTTGAAATCTGTTTCTCAGCTTCTATAAATTCTGAATCACTTACTAGAACGTTTAAAATATTTACTTTATCAAACTGTAAAGTGTATTTATTGACTGCTGATTGTCCGTTTGCTTTAATATCTGACAATACAGATTGTACTGTTGCTTCTAGTGATGTTGTGTCAATGGCTGGACGTTTTAAAATATCTTTCCAGATTTCTTTTGTGGGGTATTTTATTAGATTCATGTTTTTATTTTTTTAATTCGTCATTGCGAGGTACGAAGCAATCTCAAACAATGCTAAGTGCGAGATTACTTCTCCGCCAGATGGCGAATCGTAATGACGAGAACTATAATATCATTTTTTCAATTGGTACAACTAATATTCCTTGAGCACCTTCTGTCTTCAATTTTTCAATAATTTCCCAAAACTGATTTTCTTCAACAACTGAGTGAACAGAACTCCAACCTTTATTAGCTAATGGCAAAATAGTAGGACTTTTCATGCCTGGTAATATTTTGCATATAGCTTCTAGTTTATTATTTGGAGCATTCAATAAAATGTATTTCGTGTTTTTTGCTTTTCTAACCGCATTCATTCTAAACAACAATTTATCTAAAATTGTTTGTTGTTCTTTTCCTAGTTTTTTATTAGCTACTAATACTGCCTCCGATTTCAAAACAACTTCTACTTCTTTTAATCCATTCGTAAATAAAGTACTTCCAGAACTTACTAAATCACAAATAGCATCTGCAAGCCCGATACTAGGAGCAATCTCCACAGAACCACTAATTTCGTGAATCTCCGCTTTTACTTTTTGTGATTTTAAATACTTAGATAAAATAGTAGAGTAGGTTGTGGCAATACGTTTTCCGTTTAAATCTTTGATGGATTTATAGTTTTGCTCTTTTGGAATTGCCAATGATAAACGACATTTTCCAAAGCCAAGCTTGTCAACTAATTTTAAACTTTTGTTTTTTTCTAACAAAACGTTTTCTCCAACAATACCAATATCAGCTACACCATCTTCAACGTATTGAGGAATATCATCATCTCTTAAAAAGAAGACTTCGATTGGAAAGTTAGACGCTTCTGTTTTTAGTTTATTTAATCCATTATCGATATCGATTCCGCATTCCTTTAGAAGCTTTAATGAGTTCTCGCTTAAGCGCCCTGATTTTTGAATAGCAATTTTTAATTTATTTTTCATGATTTCGTTTTTTAATATTATTTAATTTTTTGCAAATAAAAAAGGCTTACCAATTGGTAAGCCTTTAGATGTTATTAATACTTTATTTATGAAATCAAATCATAGCATTAACACTCCCACTTACCAGTGCAGTAGTAGAATGATGATGATGTATTTGATTAAAGTTTTTCATTTTGATGTGACAAATGTAAATTAAAAAATCTGAATGAAACAAGTTTTTTAGAAATTATTTTAGTTTTCCTTATTTTATTGATGTTTTAGCGGATTACAATAATCGATTTAATATTTCTCCAAATCTGTAAATATCTTCAAATGAATTATACATAGGCACAGGCGCACAACGAATCACGTTAGGCTCTCTCCAATCTGGTATCACGCCATTTTCAATTAATTTATTGTATAAAGCTTTTCCTTGCCCGTGAGCAACAATACTAATTTGGCACCCTCTGTTTTGTTTTGGCGTGATGATTTCTAAACAATTATTTTTTTGTTTATTGATTTCGCCAACAATAAATTCTAAATATTCAGTTAGCACTATACTTTTTTCATTCAGTTTATCCATACCTACTTCATCAAACATATCTAAAGATGCTTTGTAAGCTGCCATCGATAAAATAGGAGCGTTACTCAATTGCCAACGTTCAACCGATTGAATTGGAACAAATTCTCTATCCATTTTAAAACGGGTTGCTTTATCATGACCCCACCAACCTGCAAATAAAGGCATATCAGTATTCTTGTGATGACGCTCATGAACAAACGCACCGGCTACACATCCAGGCCCACCATTTAAATATTTATAAGAACACCACGCAGCAAAGTCAACGTTCCAATCATGTAGGTGTAGTTTTAAATTACCAGCACCATGAGCTAAATCAAATCCAACAATAGCACCTACTTTATGTCCAGCTTCAACAATAGCTTTCATGTCAAATACTTGTCCACTAAAGTAATTCACGCCACCAATCATAATTAAGGCTAATGAATCTTTATTGTCTTCAATAGCCTTATAAATATCTTCATGTCTAACTTCGTATTCTCCTTCACGAGGTGCAATTTCAATTAAAGCATCGTCAATATTGTATCCATGAAATTTTACTTGCGATTGTAAAGCATATTGATCGCTAGGAAAAGCCTTTGCTTCGCATAATATTTTGTAACGTTGTTTGGTTGGACGATAAAACGATACCATTAATAAATGTAAGTTTACGGTTAGTTGATTCATCACCACAACTTCAGAAGGCAAAGCGCCTACAATTTTAGCTGTTTTATCAGTTAAAATTTCGTGGTAACTTAACCATGGATTTTTTGCTAAAAAGTGCCCTTCCACGCCATAAGTTGCCCAATCGTTTAGCTCTTGTTGTAAATAATCTTTAGTAGTTTTTGGTTGTAAGCCTAATGAGTTACCTGTAAAATAAACCATATCATGCCCTTTGTGTTGAGGAATATGAAATTTACTTCTATATGAATGTAATTTGTCTTGAGAATCTAATTGTTTAGCAAATTCAAGGGTATTGGAAAAATTTGTCATAATGATGTGTAATAAAAACAGGATAAATTTAATAATAAATTATAATCTTTATCTTTGAAATAGTGTCTTTATCTAATAACATACAATTACTGAGAAAACTCAGCTTTAAAAAGCTATTCAACGCATTTAAAGTATGGGTAAGTTATCATGTTTCAAAGAACACTAAAAGCATAACATCAATAGGTTTTCCTATAAGCATGGCTATTGAACCAACTACGAGTTGTAATTTGCGTTGTCCTGAGTGTCCTAGTGGGTTACGACAGTTTACTAGGCCAATTGGAATGCTGGAACCAACTTTTTTTAAAAAGACTATTGACGAAGTATATAAAGAATTAATATACTTAACCTTTTATTTTCAGGGAGAGCCCTATTTAAATCCTAATTTTTTGGATATGGTAAAATATGCCTCAGATAAAGGAATTTATACATCAACATCTACTAATGCTCATTATTTAACTGAAGAGCAAGCAAAAAAAACGGTAGAAAGTAAATTGGATCGTTTAATTATTTCGATTGATGGTACTACACAAGAAACCTATGAGCAATACCGTATAGGCGGAATTTTACAAAAAGTAATTGACGGCACAAAAAATATAATTGAGGCAAAGAAAAAATTAGACTCTAAAACTCCTCATATTGTATTTCAATTTTTGGTAGTAAAACCAAACGAACATCAGTTGGAAGATGTTAAAAAATTAGCTAACGAATTAGGAGTTGATGAAGTTGTTTTTAAAACAGCACAGGTGTATGATTTTGAAAACGGTAATCCTTTAATTCCAGATAATATTAAATACAGTCGTTATAAAAAAAATACTGATGGAACATACTCTATCAAAAACAAATTGCTAAACCAATGTTGGCGCATGTGGAGCAGTTGTGTAGTAACTTGGGATGGAGTAGTGGTGCCTTGTTGTTTTGATAAAGATGCTAAACACCAATTGGGTGATTTGAAAAAACAATCGTTTAAAGAATTGTGGAAGTCTATCAAATACCAAAATTTTAGACAATCAATTTTAAAATCTCGTCAAGAAATCGACATTTGTAAAAATTGTAGCGAAGGGACTAAGGTTTGGACTTAATATTATACATTATATTTATTACTAAACTTTTTTAGTATTATTTTTAATTCTAGTCTAGACAATTTAATCAGATACTATTGTAATCCTATTTTCTTTTATATATTTTTAACCTTAAACTTTTTTAGAGTTTTATTTAAAAACACTAAAAGCATTAATGATATATATATGAATAGAAATTTTACAAAAACACTAATAGCATTATTCTTTATTGGCTTTTCTTCTTTGAAAGCCCAACAGAGTGAAATCCATAACGGACATAATCACGAGCATGTTGATGAATTTTATTTGCCTTTAGAGTTTGATAAAGATTCTTTAAAGGGGTTTAACGAAGAAGCAGCTTGGCAACAGGCTAAAATGAGTACGGATCAGGATTGGAGACAAGAAAGAATTGTTGCTGTTTTAAAGAGAAATTTTATTGATTTTAAATATGGTTTTTCTAAACCC
Organism: Bacteroidetes bacterium UBA5697; assembly: GCA_002420145.1. Classification (GTDB taxonomy): domain Bacteria; phylum Bacteroidota; class Bacteroidia; order B-17B0; family Aurantibacillaceae; genus UBA4416. The sequence goes on along the minus strand of DIHL01000030.1, from coordinate 11,120 downwards.
GCTCCACTTCCAACGGTTCAAGGACCATGCTCTAACCCTGATTTTGAAAATGGAACTTTATCTGGATGGACTGCTACACAGGGTCCAAATAATAATTCGTTAACAATGGCAGGATGTTGTCCAAATACAACGTCTCAAATTGTTGTAGTAACTCCAGGTGCTGATCCAAATGTTGCAGCTATTCCAAGAGTACCTCCTGGAGGAGGTAATTTTGCTTGTCGCTTAGGACCAACTGGTACTTCAAGTGGAGGCACATCTTATCGTATGGCACAAAGTTTTACTGTAACACCAGCGAACTCGGTATTTATTTATAAATACGCTGTTTTATTAAATAAGGCGCCACATTCTTGTTCAGAACAACCATTTTTTAATGTATCATTTAAAGATTGTAACGGAAATCCTATTCCTTGTGGACAATATAATGTTACTGCTATTGGTACATCTTGTTCAAGTGGAGATCCAACATTTGTTACTTCAGGAAGTTGGGCCTATAAAAATTGGACAACCGCTGCTTTTGATTTAACGTCATATATTGGTCAATGCGTAAATTTAGAATTTACGGTTGCTGGTTGTGTTGCTTCACAAGGCGCTCATGGTGGTTATGCATATATCGATGCATCTTGTAGCCCAATGACATTAAATTTAAATGGTACAGATATTCCAGTTGGTCAAACAAATAATTCATTTTGTGGCGCATCAACTACTAATACACTTTGTGCACCAGCTGGATTTACGTATAACTGGTCAGGGCCTGGTGTTACTGGTCAAACAGGTCAGTGCGTTAATACTAATTCAAATGGAACATATTCCGTCACTTTAGGAATTGCTGGGACAACCTGTTCGTTTAGTCCGGTATTGTATTCAACGTTTAACTCGGTTCCTAATCCAACAGTAACAGCATCATTAACTCAACCTGTTTGCGCATTACCAGCAGGAACAGCCACTATGAATATTTCTGGAGGGACTGGACCTTATACTTATTCTTGGACTCCAGCGGCTCCGTCAAATTCCGTTAATACTAATTTACCTGCTGGAACATCTTATACCGTATTGGTTGAAGATGATAATGGTTGTACTGGAACAACATCGTTCTCAATCGATCCATATCCGCCCGCACCTTCCTACACTCTAGATGTTAATCCTAGTTATAGTTTATCTTGTGCATCTCCAAGTACTACTATTACTTTTGCACCAACGGGAACTAATACAAGTGTTTCTTGGGGAGGACCATCAGGGACAATCACAGGAACCAATGTTATAGTTACAACACCAGGTACTTATACATATTCCGCGATTAATACTGTTAGTACTTGTTCATTAACAGGTTCAATCGTTATTACAAGTGATGTCGTATTGCCAAGCGCAACCTATTCAACAACTTGTAATACAAATACAGTAACTTTAACCGCAGCTCCTGCATCATCAACTCATACAGCAGTTTGGTTTGAACCTACAAGTCCACCTACAGCACTTGGAAATCCAGCATCATCAACTGCCACAGGAGTGTTTACGTTGACAGTTACAGATCCTAGTAATGGATGTGTTCAAACATACACTACGTTAACAGCACTACCTCCAATTAGTATTGCCACTACACCTACAACCAATGTTTTAACTTGTTTAACAACTTCGGTTAATGCGAATGCTAGTTCAGGTCCAGGAGATGTCATTACATGGAATAATGGTACATCAACTGTAACAACTAACCCATTACCTATAACAACAAATGGAACGTATACTGCTATTGCAACTAACTCTTTAGGTTGTTCAAGTCAAAGTATTATTACTGTTACAACTAATACATTTGCTAATGTTAGTATTACATCACCAACAATAATTCCTTGCGCAACTGGAAGTTTATCCTTGCCTGCTACTACACCAGGATTTGATCCTTATACTTATAGTTGGTCTCCTAGTACGCCTACTTTTACTGGAAGTGTATTTACAGCTACTACACCAGGAACATATTCAGTTGTTGCTACTAACGCTGTAAATGGATGTACTACTACAGCTTCTCAAACAATTGTTTTTGATAATATTACTGCTTCATTTAATGCAAGTGTTTATAATGGATTAATGCCTCTGCCAGTTACATTTACTAATACTAGTATTTTTGGATCTAATCCAGCAGGAACAAATTATTCATGGAGTTTTGGTGATGGAAATGTTCTTGCTTCAAATGATACAACAGTTACACATGTATATAATCAAAATGGTAATTTCCCAGTTATTTTAACTGCTCAAAATGGCTTTTGTATTGATACGGCAGTGGCATATATTAAAGTAGATTTGATTTCTTATTTTGCAGTTCCAAATGTATTTACACCTAATGGAGATGGAGTAAACGATGTGTTTACTTTTGATGCACTTAATATGGGTGAAATTCATGTTCTTATCTACGACCGTTGGGGATTGAAAATGTTTGAATCAACTGCTACTGGTAATGTGAAGTGGGATGGTAAAAACAAAGGTGGAGCTACAGTAACTGATGGAACTTATTTTTATATTATTACAGCTACTGGGTTAGACAATAAAACCTATGATTTAAAAGGAACTGTGAATGTGTTTCAATAATTAAATACTAAATACAAAAAAAGCCATCCGCTAATTAACGGATGGCTTTTTTATGAATTATGTTTTTTAAAGAATATCGGCTACTGTAAAAGTACTGCCACCAACAAATATTAAATCATTTGATTTAGCCTGCTTTTTAGCTTTTTCTAAAGCCTCAGTTACTGTTTTAAAAGTTTTACCTTCTAAGCCCGCTTTTTTTGCTAATGCAGTTAACTCTTTTTCATCTAATGCTCTTGGAATAGATGCTTTGCAAAAATAGTAAGTAGCCTCTTTAGGTAATAGTTTTAAAATTTTAGAAATGTCTTTGTCATTTACGACACCTAAAACAAAATGTAGATTTTTGTAATTGTATCTCTTCAAGTTTTCTAGTACTTCTTTAATGCCATCTTCATTATGTCCAGTATCCGCTATTACTAATGGTTTTTCTTGAATGATTTGCCATCTGCCTTGAAGTCCTGTTATTTTTTGAACTTGTTGTAAGGCTTTAGTAATCATATCATCTTCTATTAAAAAACCTTTTTGTCTTAAATTTTCGATGGTGTTTAAAACACCCATTAAATTCTTTATTTGATAATTACCTTGAAGATCTAAATGATATAAATGTTTAGTGTTTGTTTTCTTATGAAGTAATTCTATATCTAGTAATTGATGTTGATGTTTGTATGAAACTACTTTATAGTTTTTGTCTGCAAATTCAATGGGTGCTTTTGCTTCTTTAGCTTTATCATTAAACACAGAGATGACTTCTAATTGAGTTTGACTGATAGTAACAGGAACTTTTGTTTTAATAATGCCTGCTTTTTCTGCTGCAATCTTAGGTAATGTATCACCTAATAAATTCATGTGATCAAAACCAATATTGGTAATTAAACAAGCCACAGGATTAACCACATTTGTTGAATCTAATCGCCCACCTAAACCAACCTCTAAAACTACAACATCTACTTCTTGTTGGGCAAAGTAATGAAAGGCTAATCCAACGGTCCATTCAAAAAAAGAAGGTTCAATCTTTTCAAACACATCTTTGTAGTCCTCAACAAATTTCACAACATCTGCTTTCGGTATCATCTTCCCGTTAATCTTGATACGTTCTCTAAAATCAACTAAGTGGGGAGATGTATATAAACCAGTTTTGTAACCTGCTTGTTGTAAAACTGCTGCTAACATATGCGAAGAAGAACCTTTTCCATTTGTTCCTGCAATATGTACACATTTCAATTTTTTTTCTGGATTACCTAAGGCATTACAAATAACAATGGTATTATCTAAATTAGCTTTGTAGGCTGCAGCACCAACACGTTGGTACATTGGTAACTTTGAAAATAAATAATCGAGTGTTTGCGGGTAAGTCATGCCTTGAATTGTTTTAAAGGATTATGACTTTGTATATAGAACATGAATTTTAGAAGCTAAAAATAATTGTGATGGTGCCTTTTTGTTCTTCAAATTCTCCAGAAACCTTAAATATTGTCGCTAAAGCTGCTTGTCGTGCTTTTGCTTTTAGCATTGGACTACTTGTAGTTGTTCCTCGTCCATTAGGGTCTGCTTTAATCACTTTTCCATTCTTATCTACTGTAATTTCCACTACAACCTTCCCTTCTTCTTTAGTGTCTTTTGATAAAGGAGGAGGAGTTATAATTGAAGCACCTGCTAAACTAAAGCCATAACCACCTTTTCCGGGTCCTTTTCCAGGTCCATCTCCAGTGCCATCACCGCCACCTGTTCCACCACCAGTGCCGCCATTACCATGAGTATTTGGATTTCCATCAGGGCGCCCATCATTTCCTTCATGTCCACTATTACCATCACCGCCGCCATTATTGCCTTTTGTTTTATTAAACTTTTCGGCTAATAATTCGGCTGCAGTTTTTTGTTTTACTGGTATTACTACAGTTGGATTGTTTGTTGGATTTGTTGTATTGTTTTTAGTTTCGTTTTTTGTAATATTAATATCCTCTCCTTGATCTGAGGTGACTAAATTGTCAGAGCCATTTTCTTGATTTGTAGGCGGAGTTACTTCCGTGCTTTCAATAACTTGAACCGCATCACCAATACCATTATTTTCAACATTACCAGTTCCTTCAATTAAGTTTCCAATGTTAAATTCAATTCCACCGCCGCCGCCTTCGGTCACAGGAAAAGGTGGATTTGGTGTGATGATGATATATAAGAATAAGAATAATAAAAGCAAGCCAAATACTGCTAGTGAAATTACTAGCGATATAATCTTGTTTTTATTTTCTTCAGTCTGAGATAAAATCATGACTATTTTCCGTTTGAGGGTTTAGTTGCCCAAACCATTTTACATTTCAATTTATCTACAATAATCATTACGTCAACTGCATCTTGTATACTTAAATCTTTATCCATTTGCAAAACAACAGTTGGTTCTGGATTACCATTAATTGCAGCTACTAATGTTGCCTCTAATACTGAATAATCTACCTCTTTTCCTTCAACAAAATAATTTCTATTATTTGATACATCTAAGTGAATCGGTTTTTTGTTATTTTCTACAGGTTTTGTAGGTTTAGAACTAGGTAAGTTTACCTTAATAGCATTAGGACTCACCATAGTTGATAAGATAAGGAAGAATAAAAGTAAGAAGAACATAATGTCATTTAATGACTCTGTGCTTACTTCGGCGTCTCTATGTGCTTTTTTACGTAATCCCATTTTAATAGTTATAAGTGATAAGTGTTGAGTTATAAAATTCATAACTCATAATTCATATCTATTTTGAAGGTTCGTTTAAAATATCTAAAAAAGCTATTTGAGTTTCTTCCATGCGGTGAGCTAATTTATCAATACGTGCATTTAAAACATGATATCCAATAAATGCAATCACACCAACTACTAAGCCACCACCAGACGTAATCATTTTTTGGTATAAACCCGAAGAGATGACTTCAATTTCAACTGTTTTAGCAACGGATATATCATAGAAAATTTTAATAACTCCAATAATAGTTCCAATAAATCCAAACATTGGAGCTATACGCCCCGTTATATTTAAAATACTCATATTTTTTTCTAAACGAGACAACTCGGAAGACCCCGTTTTATCCATTGCTTCACGTATTTCTTGCATGGATTGCCCAATACGAGAAATCCCTTGCTCTAACATAATTGCCTCAGGAGTGTTTACGCTTTTACAAAGACTACGAGCATTTGCTAAATTTCCATTATTTATCATTTCCTTAACACTAGCTAATAAAGTAGCATTCTTTTTTGCTGCTTTTGAAATAGTTAGCATTCGCTCTACCATCACATAAATAGACATTAACAGCAATATTGCTAAAGGAATCATAATAACACCACCTTTTGCCACCATGCTAAATAATGAAATTTCATTTGGAGGTAATTCGGGAGCAGTTTGAATTCCTGTTACTGCTGGTTGAATAGCAGATGCTGTATCGGCTACTGCAGATGCTACTGTATTTGTTATCTGAAGAATGAATGACATCATAGAGCTTAAATTTTAATTACACGAAGTTACTTTAGAAAGACGCGAGTAAATTAAATCATAAGCGATGTTTTAAACAGATTTGTGTTAGTATAATGCTAAATTTTAAAAAAAGTCACAAAACACAAAAAAGCCTTCAAAAATTGAAGGCTTTTTTGACATCTATTAGCTTAAGTAGAGTTTGCTATCTCCTTTCTGAAGATTTTGAATGATTAAATCTTCAACGATGTCTGTGCTTCTGACTAAGGTTTCTTTGTTCTTTGGAATAAACTCATAAGCTCCCTCCAGTATTGTGCAAATAGATGTTGTTATATTTTGAATTTGAGATAATACAATTACTTTACATTTAGAGCCACGTCTTTTCACTAAATCAAGAATGTTTAGTGCTGAGTAACCATCATTTAAATAATAGTCGGTAATGATAATATTAATATCGTTATGAAAATTTCGAGCACATTCACTGTAAGAGGTAAAAGAAGTAATATCGAATGTAAATCCCTTTAATATAGCAAATTGCTTAATTTGATTTTTAAGGTATTTGCTCATAAGTCTATTGTAAAAATCATTATCTTCTAAAATAACAATTTTAAAATGTGGATAATTTTTCATGGCTTATAATTTTAATGGTTTATGTCATTTATATTTGATAATGTTTTTGTGTTTATTGACAAATATTTTTTGAGTTTTGATGATAAGTACACGTCTTAATTTTCTTATTCTCACTATCATTTTTTCTGTTAAGTATAATTACTTTAGCATTTTTTCTTTCTTTATGATGGCAATTTCGTCCCACAGCAGTAGAAGTTTTCAAATAATTTTCATATAAGTTAGTCACGTCAATAACGGTTATTTCTCTTTGTAAAAGCAAAAAAAACAAACTCTCTTTATGCAAAACGTGAGTATAAGGTTTGCCATTAATAACAGTTGTTTTTAAGTTTAAAAACACTCCCAATAAAATGGTCATTTTTCGAATATCAATAGCTCTATTCATGGTTTGTGTTTAATCCATACAACCACAAACAAGTAAGGTGCCATTATTTAATGCCAGTAAAATCAGGTATCAGTTAAGCATGTATAAAAAAACAATTCTATTTTTGAAAATATTTTTCTCGTTTTGAGAAATGTGAATTGAGATACTAGAATTAGTTATTTGTCGGAATTTTCTTTTAAGATTCTATAAATAGTTGATAAACCTATATCTAATTTTTGAGCAACTAGTTTCATATTTCCATCATATTTTTGGAGATATTTTTTTATAATTTTTAAATCATATTCTCTTAACGTCATTTCTTCGGATAAAGTTTCTGCAATAATATCAGAAGAGGATAAATTGATATGATCTGAAGTAATTATATTGGAATTTGATAGCACGATTGCTAACTCTATAACAGATTTTAATTCTCGCACATTACCTGGAAAAGAATATGCCATTAATTTTTGTTGTGCATCATCACTTAGTGTTTTTTTAGGAAGTTGATTTTCTTTACAAAAAGTATCCATAAAATATTTTGCCAATATCAATACGTCTTTTTCTCTGTCTCTTAACGGGGGTAAATCTATTATTAAGCCATATAGTCTAAAAAATAAATCCTCTCTAAATGTGCCATTTTTAACATCTTCTTTTAAATTACGGTGAGTTGCAACGATAATGCGACAATTAATTTTAATGGGAGTATTACTACCTATTCGAGTAATTTCTTTTTCTTGAAGAACCCGTAGTAACTTTGCTTGAAGAGTTAAGTTCATTTCTCCAATTTCATCTAAAAACAAAGTTCCACCATTAGCCTCTTCAAATTTACCTAGTCTTCGAGCCACTGCTCCAGTAAAGGAGCCTTTTTCGTGACCAAATAATTCACTTTCGATTAATTCGCTTGGTATGGCTGCTACATTAATGGCTACAAATGGTTTGTTTTTTCGTGAAGAGTTATAGTGTATCGCTTTTGCAATAACTTCTTTTCCAGTACCTGTTTCTCCTGTTATGGTAACGGTTATATTAACATTAAGTGCTTTTTCTACGAGACGCATAATGTTTTCCATAGCAGGACTTGAGCCAATGATGCTTTGCGAAAAATCATGTTTTTTTTGAAGCTCTAATTCAAGCAGATTAATTCTGTTTTTGAGTCCCAAGTTTTTATAAATATTATGAATGATAGTTAATAATCGATCACTTATGTTTTTTTCTTTAACCAAATAGTCATAGGCGCCCTTTTTAAGAAGATTTATGGCTGTTGTAATATCATTTTGTTCTGAAATAACAATGATTTCTGTATCAGGACTTAGTAGCTTTATTTTTTCTAATGCATCGGCGCCAGTTATTTCCGGCAGACGATAATCTAAAGTAACAACATCTGGTTTTTCGTGAATAGTTTCAAAAAAATGATTAGCAGTTAAAAAACTTTTTACTTGATAATCAGGATTAAGAGAAATAGTGTGAACTAGATATTTATTATACCATTCATCATCCTCTAATACAAATATTGTAAATACTTTAGCTGACATAAAATTATTTTTAAATGTTTTTTACAAATAAGGTTGTAGTTGCATATTAACATTGGCAATATCTTGTTTTAATCGTGTAAGGTTTGTATTTAACTCTTCAACATTAGGAGTTGTTTCTTTTAACGACTCGAAATAGTTTAATCGAACACATAAATTATTAGCCTCAAAATGTTTGCATGAAGGTATTATTTTATGTGCAATTTCACTCACTTCTTTCCATTTTTTATTTTGACAATAGGCTTCTATTTTTTTTAAACCACTATTAATAGATTTATAAAAAATCATAATCATATCTTTTTCAAATTTTTTATTACCATTTGAAATAGAGCGCAATTCGTCAAAGTTTAGTATGTCTACACTCATGTTAGCGGAATTTTTTATTTCAGAAGTATTAATTTTATTTTGTTGTAGTGTTTGATGTTTTAAAAAGTGATAAATGTTTTCCAAAAGCTTTTGTTCTGTAAAAGGCTTGTAAACAAATCCATTAAATCCAACTTCGATACATTTTTCAGTTTTTGCTTGATTTATGGCCGCTGTTGCTGCTAAAATAACTATCTGTTTATTAAATTTTCGAATTTCAGTACAGGCTTCTATTCCATTTTTTTTAGGCATTCGAATATCCATTAAAACAATATCATAGTTGTTTTTTTGAATTAAAGATATTGCTTCATCACCATTTTCTGCTTCAGTTATAGTTGCATCAAATTTTAGTAATATTGTTTTCAGTAATAATCTATTAAATTCTTCATCATCAACAATTAAGATCCTTCTATTTACTAAAACTTCTTCAATATGATGTGATGAGACAATAGGAGTATTACTATTTTTTTTTAAATTTTGACATATATAATATGGTATTTTGATAGTAATTCTAGTTCCTTTTTTTTCTTCGCTTTTTAAAAAAATACAACCCCCCATTTTTTCTAAAAGTTTTTTTGTAATCACTAAACCTAAACCAGTGCCCCCATATTGTTTGTTAACATTAGAATGAGCTTGTTCATATTCGTTAAATAGTTTTGGTATTTTTTCTTTCGGAATTCCTATTCCTGTATCTATAATTTGAATATGTAAATGTTGAGAATTATAAGCTTTTATGTTTTTTACAATAACGGTAATAGTACCTTTTTCAGTAAACTTTATAGCATTACCAATAAGGTTATACATAATTTGTTTTAGTTTAGTTAAATCACTGTTTATAAAGTTTGGCACATTAGGATTTACAGTAAAAATTAATTCTAGTTGCTTATTAATACATTGTTGTGCAAATAATAAGTGAATATCATTTAATTCTTTTTCAAGGTTAAATTCAATATTTTCTATCTTGAGTTTACCTGCTTGAATTTTAGAATAGTCTAAAATATCGCTAATTAGGTTTATTAAGTGAAAGGCCGATTTCTTAACAATGTTTAATTGTTCATACTGTTCCGGATTTAAGTCGCTTTTTAGCACCTGTTCTGTAAAACCATATATAGCATTTAAAGGTGTTCGAATTTCATGACTCATGTTTGCTAAAAATGTTTCTTTAGTTTTAGCTAAATCCTCAGCATTTTGTTTAGCTTGTATGAGAGCTATTTCATATTCCTTCTTTTTCTCTACATAATTTACAATTAAAAAACTTGCTATTAATAAAAGTAATGATATAATAACAGAGATGATAATTGCTAGTGTTTTAATAACATTAACATCTTTATTTGCTATTGCTATTTTTTCATTTGTCGCGTTTTTTTCAGATTCTTCTAGTTCAGTTAGGAAAGCACGAATTTTATCGACGATAAACTTACCTTCGTTTTCTGTTTTTAACTCTAAATTTTTTTTATCAGTTAATTTTTCTAGTTGTTTATTCTGTACCTTTTTTACTATTTTTTTTAATTCATTTTTAGTGTCAGAAAATTGCTTCAGTTCAGTTTTTGAACTATTTACTTTTTCATCATTAATTAACTCCGAATGTTGTTTATTAAATAATCTTTTTAAAAAATGCTCTTTTTTTATGGAGCTATCTTTTTTAGAAATAGGTTGGGTTATTGTTTCATGATTTCTTTTCTCATACGCTTCATCAATTTTTTTTGAAATAGTATTTAATTCGTCAGTTATTTTTGTTTCGTCGTCAGCGTATAATTGATTTCTTAATAGCTCAAACTTCCTTTTGTTTAATAAAACAATACTATCAATAATAATCGATTCCCTAGTTTTAATATTAGTCTCTTTATATATCTCATTTATTTTATCATCTATGATGACAGCGGAGGAATAAAAAGAGATTAAATGTTCTTTATGGTGGGTTAAATTATAAGTTTTAACGCTGTTTTCAGCTTCTCTGATCTCAAGTAAAATTTGACGAATATTTTGCGAGTTTTTATTGTTTACATTGATGCTGGAACTTACGTTTTTTGCAATGGCTGACAAGTTTTTATATAATATAATACCTGTAATGCACACCATAAGGATTATAAGAAGTAATATGATTACAACCCTTAATTCAGATGCTTTCTTTTTTAGCCACATATTAATTTACTTTAATAGTACGATTAATGGACTTTTAGAGAAGATAAGTCTATTTAAAAAAACGGACTTACTTAAATTT
>DIHL01000032.1 GCA_002420145.1 Bacteroidetes bacterium UBA5697 | reverse complement strand
ATGAAAAAATTAGTTGTCATATCAACTGTTGCAATTATGCTTTTATCGTCTTGTGTTTCGCAAAAAACGGGGACTTCAAGCTATAATGATGATGTTTATGCTAACCCAAAAGAAGATAGGGTAGAAGAGGCAAGAATTGCTGCTGAGAAAAAACAAGCCAAAGAGGCTGCTGATAAGCGTTATAATGACTCTATTGCTGCTGTGCAAAAAGCACAAAAAGAAAAGGATGATGCAAATCCATATTATAAAGACAGAGAATTTAAATATGATGATTATTATGATTATGAATACGCTACCCGTGTAAGACGTTTTAATAATAGAATTGATGGTTTAAGCTATTATGATAATTATTATACCAATTCGTATTGGTATAATCCAAATCCATATAATTATGGAGTAAGTGTATACAGCGGTTATAGTTGGTGGGGTCCTAGTTACAATACTTATAGTTATAATCCTTCTATTAATTTTTATAGCAATTGGGGCTGGGGTTGCAATCCTGGTTACGGTTACTACGGCGGATACAATCCTTATATGGCTGGATACATGGCTGGTTATAATAATGGGTTTTATAATGGATATTACGGAAATTATTATGGATATGGTAGTCCGTATTATGGTTACGGATATGGTAATTATGGTTATGGATATCCATATTATGGATATGGCTACAATAATCCGTACAATGGATGGGGATATTATAATAGTTATGATCATAATAGTAGTTATTCTTACGGGCCTCGTTCTTCGTATGGTGGAGGTAATAGTAGAAGAACGTCTAATCCAGGAACTAATGGAAAAAGAGAATTGTCTTCTTCCGAAAAATTTATTAGCCAAATGGCAGAACAGCAGGTACGAGATACTAAATTTTCAACAGCGTCTACCCCTAGAGTAAAAGACTATGATAACCCTATTAGAGTTGATAATAATGGTACTCCAATAAAATCAGGAAGCCAACCAACAAAAAATGATGGAATGGCTAATCCTACGAGAGGAAATAGTAATCCTAAAAATGGTAATGAGGTAGAGCCAGTTCGTCAAAATCCAATTAAAGATTATGATACAGCTCCAGTTAAAGAGCAAACAACACCTACTAAAACTAACGAGTACACGCCTCCAGTAAAACAAAATCCAATAAGAAATCCGGAACCTGTTAAACAAAACCCTATTAAAACTTCCGAGCCTATTAAGCCTCGTGTTGAGACTCCTAAATTTGAAGCTCCAACAAGGCAAAATAATAGTAATCCAACTCCAAGTTTTCCTAGTAATAATGGTGGAGGGTCTACGCCAAGTAATAATAGTGGAGGACGTCGTCCTAGATAAATAATTATTCCCCGTTTTAATATTTAAACAAATAGTTATGAAATTACTTTTTAGTGTAACAACATTAAGCTTGTTATCATTATCTCTCATGTCTCAAAACGATATAGATGCGATGAGATATTCTCAAACTTATTTTGGAGGCACATCTCGAAGCAAAGCAATGGCAGGTTCTTTTGGTGCATTAGGTGCAGACGGTTCATGCATGGCTAATAATCCAGCAGGGATTGGTTTATATAAAAAAGGAGATATTAATTTGTCTTTCGGATTAAGAGTTTTTTCGGTTGAAGCAACTCATAATGGAACCGCTAGTAAAAGATACAAAGTTAATGTACCTTTTGATGGATTAACATTAGTAGGCGCTTGGAACAGTAAAACTCAGCCTGATAACCATCATGCTTTAGGTCTTTCTTGTAATCAGATTTCTAATTTTAATAGCAATGTGTCAATAGAAGGAAGATCCAATAATAAGAGTATTGCTAATGATTTTTTATCTTCTGCGAACGGAAAGTCTCTTAAGAATTTAGATAATAATTTTTCTGGAATGGCTTATGATAATTATTTAATTGATCTTTATGATACCCTCACAAATCAGTATTGTAGTTTAATTAATACTAAATATGATTTAAAACAATCAAAAACTATTGAAACATCAGGAAGAATTAACGAATGGTGTTTTAATTACGCTTACGGTTACAAGGATAAATTATATATCGGTGCTACTTTAGGAATACCAAGTGTTTCATACAATTATAATTCTGTTTATAAAGAAGTAGATGATAAGGATTCAATGAATGTAAGTACTAACACATCTCCTACATATGCTTATTTATCTGAAGGAGTAGGTGGATTTGAGAGCATGTCTTATCAAGAAACTTATAAAACAACAGGAACTGGATATAATTTAAAGTTAGGTGTAATTTACAGAGCTGCTGATTTCATTAGATTAGGAGCGAGTTTTCATACGCCTACTATTTATAATTTGACTGATGCTTATGTGTATAAAATGACGGCAGATTATGATGAGGGAGGTTCATTTAGTACACAAAATCCGCCAGACAATGGAGGAAGATTTAATTATCAAATAATTACTCCCATGAAAATGACAGGAAGTATAGCTTTGTTATATAAAAAAATAGGAGCTTTAAATATTGATTATGATGTCATAAATTATCAGCAGGCTTCATTACAAAGTAATCCTCAGGAATTTACAGATGTAAATAATACAATTAGAACAAAATACAATCAAACATCTAATTTAAGAGTAGGAGCTGAAGCTAATTTAAAACCTTTATTTGTTAGATTAGGATATGCCATGTATGGTAGTCCATTTGGAGAAACATTTTCTGGAGACTTTGTGAGGTCTTTTTATACTGGAGGAATTGGCTTTAGAAGAGAAAAAATGTATTTAGATATTTCCTTTACAAAAAGTATGAGTAACGAAAATTATTATATGTACAATCCAAATTTCGTTGATAAATCAACACTTAAAAATTCTGGCACGACAATTGCTGTTACTGTTGGTAGTAAGTTTTAGTGTAGTTTTGTTCTAGATTAATTGGTTAGAAAGTCTCGGGGTAGTGGCCGGGACTTTCGCTTTTTATAAGCTTTTTAGATAAAAATAAGCTATTAAAACTCTCTTTTAGCAGCAATTAATGTATTTTTTAACAAAGAGGCAATAGTCATTGGACCAACACCCCCTGGAACAGGAGTAATAAAACCAGCTTTTTTAGAAACTTCTTCAAACTGAACATCTCCAACTAACTTAAATCCACTTTTTTTAGTATCGTCATCCACGCGATTAATACCTACATCAATTACAACAGCACCTTCTTTAACCATATCAGCTGTTACAAAATTTGGTCGACCAATTGCTGCAATGATGATGTCGGCTTGCAAAGTATGTTCTTTCAAATCTTTTGTTTTACTGTGGCAAAGAGTTACTGTACAATTAGCTAAATTGGTGTTTTTAGCCATTAAAATACTCATGGGCGAACCTACAATATTACTGCGACCAATAACTACACAATGTTTTCCTTCTGTGGGAATATTATAACGTTCAAGAAGAGTTACAATACCAAAAGGTGTGGCACTTACATAAGTTGGTAAATTTAATACTAAACGGCCAACATTAATGGGATGAAAACCATCTACATCTTTACTTGGCTTGATGCCTTCAATAATTTTTTGTTCGGAAATGTGACGAGGTAATGGTAATTGAACGATATATCCGTCGATATCATCATTATTATTTAATTCTTCAATTTTTGATAACAATTGATGTTCGGAAACATTTGCTTCAAACTGAACCAAAGTTGATTTGAATCCAACATTTTCGCAAGCTTTAACCTTGCTACTTACATAAGTTTGAGACGCGGGATCATCACCCACCAAAATAGCGGCTAAATGAGGTTGTTTTTTTCCTTTAGCAATTAAATCTTTTACTTCTTGAGCAATTTCAGATTGAAGTTCAAGAGATATTTTTTTTCCGTCGATTAGTATCATTAGTTTAGAAAGTTTATTGGTTTGGAAAGTTTAGAAAGTTCGTTAGTAAGTTTGATAACTCAATAACTTTCTCAACTTTTTAACTTTCCTAACTTATTGATTACATTTTTGGCATTCCACCTGGCATATTTTTCATCAATTTTGCCATTTGGTTTTTGTCTCCCATCATTCGCATCATTTTACGAGTATCTTCAAATTGTTTCAATAATTTATTTACTTCTTGAATAGACTGACCACTTCCTTTTGAAATGCGCTGACGACGAGAACCATTGATTAACTCAGGGTTTGAACGTTCTTTAGGAGTCATAGAGCCAATAATCGCTTCAATTCCTTTAAACGCATCGTCGTTAATTTCTGCATCTTTCATTGCTTTGCCAACTCCAGGAATCATTCCAACTAAATCTTTAATGTTACCCATTTTTTTGATTTGTTGTAATTGACCTAAGAAGTCATTAAAATCAAATTGATTTTTTGCTATTTTTTTAGATAATTTACGAGCCTCTTCTTCATTAAATTGTTCTTGAGCACGTTCTACTAATGATACAACGTCACCCATTCCCAAAATACGATCAGCCATACGCTCAGGATAAAAAATATCCAAAGCTTCCAT
>DIHL01000022.1 GCA_002420145.1 Bacteroidetes bacterium UBA5697 | reverse complement strand
AAAAAATATAAATTAAAAGTAATTTACTTCTTTTTACTTGGTGATTACGGAATGAACGATAAAAATCATCCATCTAATAATTATGGATTTCAACAGTTAATTAAACATTTATCTGATTACGCATCTCCGGGTATTCATCCATCTTTTGGTTCAAATGGAAATTTGAACCAAGTAAAAGTTGAAATTAATCGTTTGGCAAAAATCACCCATCGAGATATTTTTAATTCGCGCCAACATTTTTCGATGTTGAAATTTCCTGACACTTACGTTACTCTTTTAGAGTTAGGTATAACGAATGATTTTTCGATGGGTTACGCTAATTTTAATGGATTTAGAGCAAGTTTTTGTATGCCCTTTTATTGGTATGATTTAGATGATGAATTAGAAACAGGTTTAAAAATTCATCCATTTTGTTTAAGCGAAACTTCTTTGAGATATAAAGATCATGCAACTCCTCAAACTATTTCAGAGTTTGCTAAACCAATTATAGACGAGGTTAAAAAATACAATGGCGAATTAATTACTATTTTCCATAACGATACCATGGGAACATCTGTTGAGTGGGTTGATTGGAAAAATGTATATGAGGTAATTGTTCAATTAGCAACAAGTAAATCATGATTTTAATTTATACTCATCAAATAAAGGCTCGGGTAATTTATGCTTTTGATTTAGTTTTTAATTCAGTTTTAAATACAACGTACGAATTAACTGATGACAAATTTTATTTTGAGTCCTATACACTTCCAAAAATTGCTTATTCTAAAGAACTTGGTATTTCTAGAATATTTATCAGACCCGATAATTTATTATTTGAAACAGATATTAAATCTACATTACCAACTGCAAACATAAATTACATAGACTTTCCCAAATTTTTTGCATCCGACACTAAAGATTTTTTAGGTTATGATATTTTTGCAATGGTGTTTTATTTTGCCACACGATACGAAGAATATTTAAAATCTGACTTAGATGAGCATCAACGTTTTAAGGCAGAAAATAGCATTTCTTTTAAATATAATTGTCTGCAAATCCCCTTTTTAAATAATGCGATACAGCAATTTGGAGATAAGTTAAAAAATCAATTCTCTTCTCTGAAATTTCATCAACGAGCTTTTAATTTTGTTTCAACCATAGATATTGATAATGCATTTGCCTTCGCTAACAAAGGATTGAAACGTAATATTGGCGGATTAGTGAAAGATGTTTTTTCTTTAAAAATAAATCAAGTTGCTCAACGTATCGTTAGTAATTTAAATGAAGAAAAAGATCCATATAATACATTTGAATTTATTAATACTTTAAGTAAAGAAACTCAAACACAATTACAGTATTTTGTGCTGATTGGTGATTACTCTGCTTACGATAAAAATCCACACTACCATAATACAGGTTTTAGGAAATTATTGAAAGGCTTATCAAATCATTATGAAATGGGATTACACCCTTCTTATGAATCATTTAACCACCCAGAAAAAATTGAAATTGAAAAAAAACGCTTAGAGGATATTATTGAGAAAAAAGTTACTTCTGCTCGATGTCATTTTTTAAGAGTGAAGTTTCCTGAAACTTATAGAGCTTTTATAAAAGCGGGTATCACTGATGATTATACAATGATTTACGCTTCTCAATCAGGTTTAAGAACAGGTTTATGTACTCCTTATCCTTGGTTTGATTTAGCGAATAATGAAATCACTTCATTAATCATACATCCAAGTACAATTATGGAAGGCACTTTAAGAGATTATAATGGATATACTGTGGAGCATGCAAATGCCACTATAAATGGTTTATTAAATGAAGTGAAAAATCAAGGCGGGGAATTTGTTTCGGTGTGGCATAATGATAGCTTTGTTCCATCTCAAAAAGAATGGATAAATGTGTATAAGCAACTTTTAGAAAAATCAAAAATTATCTATTAATATGTGCGGTATAGCTGGTATCATTTCTAAAAATAATACGGTATCTCTCAAGGATGCTGTTTATTCTATGAGTCAATCTATCAAACATCGAGGTCCTGATGGAGAAGGTTTTGCTTTTTTTTCCAAAACAAAATCAATACCTGTTTATTCAAATGAAACGCCACAAATAAATAAAGAGAGTCATTCACTTTTATTTAATCCTAATACATCTATACAAAATATAGAATCAAATTATGAGATAGCATTTGCACATCGTCGTTTATCAATCATTGATTTATCTGAATCTGGGCATCAACCAATGTGTGATGTCCAAGGAGATTATTGGATTACATTTAATGGTGAAGTATATAATTATATTGAATTACGCGAAGAATTAAAGAACAAAGGACATGTTTTTGTAACACAAACAGATACCGAAGTTGTATTGGAAGCTTATAAAGAATGGGGCTTTGAATGTTTACAGAAGTTTAATGGCATGTTTGCTTTTGCTTTGTTGGATAAAAAAAATAATCAAATTTTTTGTGCCAGAGATAGAGTAGGGGTGAAACCTTTTTATTATTCTAATACCGATAATGCATTTGCATTTGCTAGCGAATATAAAGCATTTATAAAATCAAAATTAGTTCCTTTTGAAATTAATGAAAAGCAGCAGTTTGATTTTATCGTGAATGGTAATTTAGAAAATACAGAACAGAGTTTATTTAAAGGTATTTACGAATTAAAACCTTCTCATTATTTAGTGTATAATTTATTTTCTCATTCATTTCAAATAATTAATTATTATTCATTGCCCAATCAGGCGTATAATAATAAAAGTGAAGCAGAGATTATAAATGTTATTGAAGATAAGTTAATTAACTCTATAAAACTAAGATTAAGAAGTGATGTAGAAGTTGGCTCTTGTTTAAGTGGTGGATTAGATAGTTCTATTATAGCTGGTGTTACAAAACATTTGCAACCTAATAAGCAAATGAAATTATTTACGGCTGTTTTTCCAAACGAATCATTTGATGAAACGAATTACGCCAAACAAGTAGCTGATTTTATTGGAGGTAACTGGCAAACTGTAAGTCCAACAGCGGCTGAGTTTTTTAGAGATATTGAAGCTTTAAACTATTTTCAGGATTTGCCAATTTGGAGTACTAGTACCTATTCACAACATCGAGTGATGAAATTAGCTTCTGAAAATCATATTAAAGTTGTGTTAGATGGACAAGGAGCGGATGAATTATTTGGAGGATATTCCCACCACTATTTGGCTTTATGGAAAGAAAATATAGGATTGGGAACTTTTAAGCAAATAAACGAAGCTAAACAAACAGTTCCAAATGGCTTTATGTTATTAGGAAAAATAGTGATAAAAGATGCGTTTGGCTTAAGTGTTGATTATTCGAATTATTTTAGTTCTGAAAAAAAACAATTTGGTAAAAGTAAAAATGAAAAAATAGCGAACACTTTAAATCAACAATTGCAAAGTGATTATCATGGGCGTTTAAAATCTTATTTAAAATGTGAGGATAGATGCAGTATGGCCTTTGGGATTGAAAGCAGAGTGCCGTTTTCTGATGATGTTGAATTAGTAAATTTTATTTTTTCAATAGA
>DIHL01000069.1 GCA_002420145.1 Bacteroidetes bacterium UBA5697 | reverse complement strand
TCTGGTCGAGTTTCCCACAATTCAAAAATGTATTCGGTTTGGTTGGCACTATTAGGACTTCCGGTATTCATGGGAGTCCACCCAAAAACCACATTTTGAGGCGTGTTTGTTTGCACGGTACTGCCACAGATAGGAAAATTTAAAAAAGGAGGGTCGCTCAAAGTCATCCAAGCCTGTGCGCAACTTTGATTACTAACTTGCGATGGAGTTGGGCTGTTATAATCGTAAGCTGTAAAACAAATACTGTAATAGCCTTCGGGCAATGCTTGCCCTTGCTCATAAATGTTTTTATTAAGCCCGGTAAAATCTAAATTAACAGAGTTTAAAAAATCGTATATATCACTTCCACTAATTTCAACTGGCACACCTGCTTGCAAACTAATGGGCTGCCCTTTAAAAAAAGGTTTTGTGCTAATGGTGTAGCCGTTTCCCTCCAACTTCATGGCTAAACGCACATTGTAAGTTGGCTGCGTTAAATCTTTTTGTAGCAGTATTACTTTTAGTTTTTCGTTACCTGCTGTTGCATAATCGGGCAAATAACCGCTATAGGGCGGTATTAATTGTACGTTTAATTGTATAGGATAATTTTGTTGGGCAAGTAAGCAATTAAAAAATAAAAATGCAAAATTTAAAAGTGCAATACGAAATATGTAAGATAGTTTTTGTAAACGCATATATTTAATTGCCTATTATAAACGGTTTACTTTTGGCATCATACTCAGCAATTACCTTAAAAATATAAGTTCCTGCTTGCGGTGCATTAAGGTTAATATTTAGCGAATTAAAATCACTTTCGTGAAACGATTGCCTGTAGAACTCAGTGCCAGTTGCGTTATAAATAAATACCGCATAACTTTGTTTTTTATACAACTTTACATCGGCAGTAAAAGTTCCTGTATTAGGGTTAGGATAAAGGGTAATACTTTCAATGCCATTATTATTAGTACCATTAGCATAAGTAGTATCAAAAGGAGTAATAGTAATTGTTTTTGTTACAGCAATTTGGCAAGTGCCAAAAAAGGCTTGCATAGTAACAACAAACGAGCCACTGGTAGCACATAATATATTTGGGCTAAACATATTGTTTACATTTTGTATGGAGCAAGGGCTACTAATTGCCCATTGAACCGAGTCGGGTTTTGGTTGGCTAATATCAACAGCCACAATACTATCGCCATTAAATTGATTACTACTAATTAAAAAATTAGGTTGTGGCGCTGAGCTATTTGCCGTTATCGTCGTACTTTCAGTTTTAATACAACCTAGTGCATCTTTAATTACAAATTGATGTGAACCATAGGCTAAATTAAGAAATGATGGATTGTTTGTATAAGTGGCACCACCATTAATAGAGTATTGATACGGAGCAATACTACCGTATGGATATAACACGATTGAACCTAAACTCGAAGGATCACAGGGTTTAAAGGCTTTTGTACTATCTTGTAAAGGACTTGGCACGTTTACAATCATCGAATCTTTTCCTACACAACCTATATTATCTGTAATAGTTATCATATACTGTGTGGTATCTGTTGGATTAACTGTTGCCGAACCAGAACTATAACTGTAAACAAACGGTGCTGTTCCACCAATAGGAGTTGCCCCTAATAAAGCACTTGAACCATTACATATTAACGTGTCGTTTTTTGCATTAATAAGTAATACATTATTTTGTGCCACATTAATAGTTGTTGTTTTAGTACAGCCATTAACAGGATTATCTGCGGTTAAGGTATAATTTCCAACAACGTTTACTGTTGCTGGATTAGGGCTACTGAAAGATGATGGGCCTGTCCAATTAAGGTTTGCACCAAATGTATTGGTTGTGCCTGTAATTACTGCTAAAGATTGCGAACAGTTAAAATCATAATTTCCGGGAGCAATACCAACATTAGGTAATGTTTTATCCTCAGTAATAACAATAAATGGGTTTGGTGATGATTGACAGCCGTTAACTGTATTAGTAGCTATTGGCACTAAAGAACCCGGTGTATAAATCTTTACAGAATCTATATTTGAAGGTGTAGAGGTAAAACTTGCTGTGGTGTAAGTCCAGTTAAGAATTGTATTAGCAGTATCACTGCTCGCTTTTACATACATGGTATCTGCTAAGCAATTGAGTGTATAGGATGCTGAAGGTGTTGTTATGTTTGGTTTGCTTCTTTGTTCTGTAACCGTAAAATTTGTAGTGTAGGTACAAGCAGGAAATTGTTTTTGATGAGCCTCAAAGATATAAGTACCGCTATTAGAAATAGCACAAGGATTTGCATTAGAAAAGAATGTGCCTGGGATTTTGAACACTAAAGAATCGAGAGGATTAATAGTAGTTACATTTAAACTAAGAGAATTTGATAAACACGTTAAAACAGGTAAAGGACTTGGTAATTTGGTGTTTGGAGCAATGGAAGTTATTTTAAATGAGCTTACAAAAGTACAAGAAGTGCTAGGGTTAAATGTCGTTAGAACATAAGTACCTGTATCGGTTACAATAGTTTTATTTGGAGAGCCTGAAACTGCTCCTCCTTTATTCCAAGTGTAAGTTAAGATACTTGGGGATGTGGTTACAATTGTATCTCCG
Organism: Bacteroidetes bacterium UBA5697; assembly: GCA_002420145.1. Taxonomy (GTDB): domain Bacteria; phylum Bacteroidota; class Bacteroidia; order B-17B0; family Aurantibacillaceae; genus UBA4416. Next base: position 4,019 of record DIHL01000069.1, on the reverse strand, counting down.
TATTTAAAACAAGATTTTGGGGTTGTTATAGAGGTATTTAAAACAGGATTAGGATAAACATTAACAGAATAGCTAGCTGAAGGAATTGTGTAACCACACCCCGATGTTCCTTGAACCGTTAGGTTGCCTGAAGTAGCATTTCCTCCAAAATTTAAACTTACTGTTGCCGTTCCATTGCCTGTAATCGTAACTCCTGCACCTGAGTATGCCCAATTATAAGAAGCCGCTTCATTTACAATATTTGCTTTATAAATTACGTTGTTAGTTCCCGGACAAATATTAGTATTGGTTGCTAAAAACGACATACGTTTTCGAGGGTGCAAACAATAAGGATCTCCATAATAACCATCTTTGTTTTGATTGGCAGCTCCTCTTGGGGCATCATGTTCTAATGCAAGTATACGATCATTGTATTGATGAAATTTAAGAAATCCAAATATATTACCTGTTGCAAATGTAACAAACGAATGGGCGATACCATTTACAAAAGTTCCAGTTGTTGAATTGACATGATTTAAATAATAAGTAAGGTTTATTGAACCATTTACTGTTGCTGGATTGAAAGTATTATTTCCAACTAGTATCGTATCTCCATATGCAGCTACGCATTGCTGTGGTTCAGAAAAATCAGGGTTCCAACTAGTGAAAGTGCTAGTAGACAATGTAATACATGCTGCATTGTTTCTATTAACAGCTACATTGCTCAAATTGTAAATAGATATAAAATTTCCAACAATGTATGCTTTACCATTTTGAATAGTAAAATCATTTATTTGATTGATAATATAATTATAGAGTGGAGATATGTTGTTATTTGTCTTGTTTAGTTTATAAATATCACCTTCAAATAATCTGTACAGATTAGTTCCATCGGCAATTAGTTTATCGGTATAAGGAGCTGCAGCTCCAAAAGTTGGAGCAGGTATGAAACTTCCAGGTAAGGTTGCTAAATTTGGCGACCATGTTAAGTCAGGAGCGAGTCCTGAAATATTATAACGTCTAACACCCAAGCTATATGTAGACACAGCCGAATTAAATGTAACATATAAATAACCTCCATCAACTAAAAGATTGGTAACATTTCCTCCTGGAGAAGGATTCCATGATAAAACAGTGCCACTAGAAATTTGAATAGCAGCTAATCCATTTTTAGCTTGACCACCAACATTATCAAATAATCCAGCAATGTACAATATATCATTATTATATGCCATTGTCTCAATTGAAACAGCGACATTACCTCCTCCCCCTAAAGTAATAGCAGGGAAAGCATAAGGTATCGTTGCATAGTTAATAGCATTAACTATTTTTAATAACGGCTTATATGGTAAAACACTCGCCCCACCATAATCACCCGCCTGAAATAATCTATTTCCTATACTATCAAAAGCAAAACATTTGGTACGTTTGCCAGCATCAGGACCAAGGTTTGCATTGTCAAACAAATCCACAGGGTAAATGGTTTGTGAATGTAATTGCATTGTGCAAAAAAATGCTAATAACAAATACGTTGATATTTTTTTAAAAAAAGAAGTTTTCAAAGTGATGCTAAGGTAATTAAATATTGGAAAAATAAATTTAATTCAAAGTTAATCTTTTTTCTATTTTTGTCAACTTGAAGTATTTGCTGACATATTTTTTACTTATATTATTTACTCCTGTATTTTTATTTAGTCAGAACCTAGATAAAATAGGAAAGAAAGATATGGTAACGGTTGGAGGAGGATTAAATCTGAATTCTATTTATTACAATGCAAATGGTTTATCTTCTAAACGAGAGCCTTTTACATACTTTTTAAGTGGAAATATTGCAGTGAATATTTTAGACATTTCGTTACCATTCACTTTTAATTATTCTAATTACAAAGGGACTTACACACAACCATTTAATATGACAAGCTTTAATCCAACGTATAAATGGATTAAAGGTTATGCCGGTATTACGAGCATGAATTTCTCTCAATACACATTAGCAGGACATATTTTTGCTGGTGGTGGTATTGAGCTTACACCAAAAAACTGGAAAATAGCAGCAATGTATGGAAGGCTAAATAAAGCTATTGAGTACGATGTATTAAATCAATCAGACGCAACCATGCAGTTTAAACGAATGGGAATGGGCTTAAATGTTGGCTATGAAAAAAATGGTTATGCAATTGGTTATACATTCTTCAGAGCTAAGGACGAATTAAATTCATTACAATATATTCCCGAAAATACTCAGGTAACGCCACAGGAAAATATTGTAATGTCCTTAAATGGTAAAACAAAAATCACTAAAAATATTAATCTAAGTGGAGAATATGCATTGAGTGGCTTAACTAGAAATTTATTTTCTGAAACAGGACAGCCAAACAGTAAAGCAGTTTATAATTCTATACTTAAAACCCGAACTACCACCAGCTATTTTAGTGCTTACAAAGCAGCATTAGGTTATACAGGTAAAGGGTACGGCATTCAATTACAATATGAACGAATTGATCCAAATTATAAAACACTTGGCGGATACTTTTTTAATAATGATTTAGAGAACATTACAATTGCACCAAATGTAACTTTATTAAAAAATAAATTAACAATTAGTGCAAACGTAGGGAAACAAAAAAATAATTTAAATAATGAAAAACTTAGCACTAGCAGTCGTTGGGTAGGAGCATTAAACCTTTCATACAGCCCAACTCAAAAATGGAATTTTAATGCTTCGTATTCAAACTTTAGTACCTATACAAAAATCCGTCAGCAAACTGATCCTTTTTATAAAGATAATTTAGACTCATTAAATTTTTATCAGGTTTCTCAAAATGCAAACGGAACGGTTTCTCATAGCTTTGGCAAACAAACAATCAAACAAACAATTACAGCTACTGGAGCTTATCAAATTGCCAATAATAAAACCAATGGTATGTCGGATGGAGCAAATACTAAAGTAATTAATGGCAATTTAATTTACAGTAGTAATTTTACTAAAACAAAAACCAGTCTTTCTTTTGGCGTAAATTATAATAGAAGTTATTTACCAAATATCATCAATGAATTTTATGGGCCGAGTTTATCAGTAGGTAAAAGTTTTTTAAAGAATTTAGTAAAATGTACATTGGGTACTACTTATAATAAAAGCCTATTAAATGGTAAAGAAAATAGCTCTGTTCTAAATTCGAGGTTTGGATTAACCTACAGCCCTAAACTTAAAAATGAAAAACTAGGTAAGCCTAATATTGGGTTGAATACAAATTATTTAACAAGATTAAAAACAACCACAACTTCCCCATTCGAGGAATTAACAATAATGCTTAATTTAGGCTATTCGTTTTAAAAATGTTGAATAATTCTTTATTTCCAAAAAATAAATATTCTTCGATCTTAAAAATTCCTGAAAAGATATTTTTAGTTTTAATTAATGTTTTTATTTCATTTTTTTCTCTTGCCCAACAAAATTACCCTATACAATTAAACGTACAGTTAATGCCGCCCTATAGTGGTTATTTGCCCGATTATGCAACAGCAGGTAACGAAAAACTAAAAGTAATACTGCTACAAAAAGATTTAACGCAGCCAACTTACAATGTGCGTTTAGCCATGAAGTTGGAGGGAAACGGCTACACCATTAGCACAAAACCTTTTTTTAAAGGGCAGCCCATTAGTTTGCAAGCAGGTGTGCCAGTTGAAATTAGTGGAAGTGATATATACGATTTTTTAAACTCAGTTAATTTAGATTTTAGCGGGCTTAATAAAAACACCTATGAGCAAGGACAGGCATTACCCGAAGGATATTACAGTATTTGTTTTACAGCTTACGATTATAACAGCCCAACTCCATCGCAAGTAAGTAATCAAAGTTGCGCACAGGCTTGGATGACTTTGAGTGATCCTCCTTTTTTAAATTTTCCTATCTGTGGCAGTACCGTGCAAACAAACATGCCTCAAAATGTGGTTTTTGGTTGGACTCCCATGAATACTGGAAGCCCTAATAGTGCCAACCAAACCGAATACATTTTTGAGTTGTGGGAAACTCGACCAGA
>DIHL01000019.1 GCA_002420145.1 Bacteroidetes bacterium UBA5697 | reverse complement strand
GGATTAGGTTATGGTTTTTACCAATTACCTGATGTAAAAGATTATCGTTTAAATAAATATGGTTTACCGTCTTATCATCAAATTAATTATGATGCTTTTTATTCTTTTCGTAAATTTTTAAAAGGTTTAGAAATGAAAGTTATTGTAGCCTATAAAATAAAACAAGGAGAAACATATAATAATTTAAAATATGTTTATAATAAAGTGAATATGATAAATTTTAATTTCATTCTTGATTTTAAAATTTAATCGTATATTAATAATCAATAAAAAATAGAAATTATGAGTACTAAAAACAATAAAGAAACCGCATCTGATAATCGTAGAGATTTTATTAAAAAATCGGCATTACTTGGATTAGCCTCTGTGTTTAATCCATTAACAGATGTGATTGCTGCAAATACGACCTCTGATGAAACAGATTTTATTGATGATAAAGCTGGATCTAAAAAAGAAACGATTACTTTTTTAATTACAACAGATATACATTCTCAAATTAATACACATGATGAATTTTTTTGGGAAAACAATCAAGCTGTGTATAAAAAGCGTGGAGGCATGGCGGTTTTAAAAACCATGATTGATTCTTATAAAAAGAAAAATCCAGCTAACACTGTTGTGTATGATGGAGGCGATTATTTCCATGGACATGCGGTTGCTTCATTAACCGAGGGAGAGGCTTTAATTCCTATTTTCAATAATTTAGGTTACGACTTAATGTTGCCCGGTAACTGGGAAGTGGTTTACAAGAAAAAGAAAATGTTGTATGATATGGGACATGCTAACGCGGCTAAAATTTGCGCTAACATGTGGCATAAAACCAACGATGCGGATAATGGCGAATTAGTGTATCAACCTTATTGGATTAAATATATTGCAGGTGTAAAAGTGGGAGTGATTGGTTATACTGATCATTTAATTCCTAAACGCCAATCGCCAGCTTATAGTGCTGGTTTACGTTTTGATCATGCTGAAGTGAATTTAGCAAAATACGTCAAACTATTAAGAGAAGTAGAAGGTTGTGCTGTTGTGTTAGTGGCTACTCACATGGGCTTAGCACAACAAGTTGATTTAGCAAACAATCCTGCTGCCGAGGGTGTTGATATGATTTTAGGAGCTGATACTCATGAACGTGTGCGTGTGCCTATTCAAGGTAAGTACACAAAAGTAATTGAGTGCGGTGCCTTTGGTTCGTTCTTAGGAAAACTAGATTTAATTATTGAAAACGGAAAATTAATTGATACGAAGTATGAATTATTAGATGTGGATCCTGTAAAATTTCCTGCTGATAAAAACATGCAGACCATGATTGACAAAGCATTTGAACCATTTAAAAAGGATATGCAAACCGTTATTGGTACTAGCACAACTCCTTTGGTGCGTTATTTTGTGATGGAAACGCCTATGGATAACTTAATATCGGATGCTATTAAATGGAAATTTAAACCAGACATTGCTTTATCTAATGGTTTCAGATTTTGCCAACCTTTAGCAGTTGACCCAAAAACAGGTGTAGCCACCATTACTAAAGAATTTTTATGGAACATGTTACCTGTTAACAGCGAAGCTAAAACTGGTATTGTAACAGGTAAGCAAGTGTGGGATTGGTTAGAAAAAGAGTTACAAAATGCTTTTGCTAAAGATCCTTCCAAACGTTTTGGTGGTTGGTTTGTACGTTACAATGGCATGGAAGTTAATTTTACCATTGGTAATGAATTTGGTAAACGCGTCAACTCCGTAAAAGTAGGAGGGGAGCCAATTGATTTAGCAAAAGAATATAGTATTGTGGCTTGTGAGCGAGAAGGAGATCCAGATGATACATTGTGTAGAATTGAGCATGTGAAAAATCCTAAGAAATCACCTTTATTAATGCATGATGTGATTATTGAGTATTTAAAAAATCATTCGCCCGTTGCTCCAAAAATTGAAGGTAGAGCGACTGCTACTGACGAACCACAAACTTTGTTAACTCAGTTAAAAGGCACTACCTACGAATTCAGATAATTTGTAAATTAGAACAAATTATTTTATTTCATAAATTATGTCAATTGGTATAAAAGAAAAGCTGAGCTTAATATTAGAGTCAAAATTAATTGACGAAATTATTGCCCTTGATAATGTGATGACCTTTAAAGAAGGTGATGTGATTATGGATTATGGCAAAAAAATAAAATTCATGCCTTTAATTTTAAGCGGCACGATTAGGGTCATGCGCAAAGATGAAGAGGATCGGGAAATTTTATTATATTATTTGAGTTCAAACGAAAGTTGCGCCATGGCATACACTTGTTGTATGGAGGCAAAGAAAAGTGAAATTAAAGCCATTGCCGAAGATAATGTGGAGTTAATTGGCATCCCTCATGAAAAATTAGATGAGTGGTTGGTAAAATATCAAAGTTGGAAGAGTTATATCTTCAATAGCTTCACTCAACGTTTTAATGAATTATTAAAATCCTTAGAAAGTATTGCTTTTAATAAATTAGATGAACGATTAATAAAGTATCTTAAAAACAAAACTAAAGTTTCAGGTAAATCATCTATTCAGTTATCTCACAATCAAATAGCTGAAGAAATGGGAACGAGTAGGGTGGTGATATCCCGTTTATTAAAGCAATTAGAAAACGATAAAAAGCTGGTGCTATATCGCAATGAGATAAAGTTATTGAGTGGATTTTAAATCAATAATCATTTTTATTTTCTTGAATTTATGATTTTCATCAGTTGAGCTTGTGTTTATATTACCGAACTTGTGGTTAATATTAATCATCTAAACTCTTGACATATGAAAATTGCTATTAATGATCACCGAAAAGTATTTGCTATTCAGGAAGAATTTAGCGCCACTTTTTCTAATTTTAAATTAGAATTTCATGCTAAGCCACATCAATCAGCTGGGGCAGCCGATAACGAGTATTGCAAACATAGTGCTCACTTATCAGAGTGTAGAACAGTTCATGAATCTGGAGAAATAACTATTACGCCACACATGACGGCTGCTAACTTACAACAGAATTTTAGAGACGTGTATGGCTTAGGTGTGGAAGTTTTTAAAAAATCAGGCACAGCTTGGGTTTCAACGGCTGATTCGGCTGGATTATCTTTAGAAGAATTGAATCAATAAAATACTCTATTGTATAGTACACAATTGAGCCAGTATGTGAGCGAGCTACCTATCACAAAATCAAATCACGACTTGGCGTGAGACGAAGCAAATTCAAACGATTACAAAATGAGAGATTGCTTCACCTCCTAAAGTCGGTTCGCAATGACGAGCATAAAAAAATCCCCCCAACAATACTGTTGGGGGGATTTTTATTTTAATAAAATTTATCTATTAAGCTTCTTGTGCAACTTTTGGAGCTGCTGCTAAAATTTCAGCATTAGCTGCAGAAGCGTATTGGTCAAAGTTTTTGATGAATTGTTCCGCTAAGTTTTTAGCTTTTGCATCGTAAGCTGCTTTGTCAGACCAAGAGTTACGAGGATCTAAAATCTCAGTTGGAACATCTTTACAAGTTTTAGGGAATTTTAATCCAAAGAAATTAGTAGTTCCCATTTCTGCTTTATCTAATTCTCCATTTAAAGCTGCTGTAATTAAAGCACGAGTGTATGATAATTTAATACGATTACCAACACCGTAAGAACCACCAACCCATCCAGTGTTTAATAACCAAACGTTTACATTATGTTTCTTTAATTTTTCTCCTAATAACTCAGCATATTTTGTTGGGTGTAAAGGTAAAAACGCTTTACCAAAACAAGCAGAGAAAGTTGTTGTAGGCTCAGTAATACCCATTTCGGTACCAGCCACTTTAGCTGTATAACCACTAATAAAGTTATACATCGCTTGACCTGTGTTTAACTTAGAGATTGGAGGTAAAACACCAAATGCATCGCAAGTTAAAAAGAAAATATTTTTAGGAATATCACCAACTGCTGGAGTAACAGCATTATCAATATAATTAGCTGGGTAACTTACACGAGTGTTTTCAGTACGAGAAATATCTGCATAGTTTACAGTAGTTGTTCCTTCGTAGTAGTTAATGTTTTCTAATAACGAACCAAATTTAATCGCATTAAAAATTTGTGGCTCTTTTTCAGCAGTTAAATCTACACATTTAGCGTAGCAACCACCTTCAAAGTTAAATACTGAATTATCAGCCCATCCATGCTCATCATCACCAATTAATTTACGGTTAGGATCAGCAGATAAGGTTGTTTTACCAGTTCCAGATAAACCAAAGAAAATAGCAGTATCACCATCTTTACCAATATTAGCAGAACAGTGCATTGAAAGCACTTTTTTCTCGTGAGGTAAAATATAGTTTAATACCGAGAAAATAGATTTTTTAATTTCTCCTGTGTAACCAGTACCACCAATTAAAATTACTTTTTTAGTAAAGTTAATAATAGCAAAGTTATGTTGACGAGTTCCATCAATTTTAGGATCAGCCATAAAACCTGGAGCATTTAAAATCACCCAATCGTGCTTAAATGTTTTAATTTCTTCAGTTGTAGGGCGTAAAAATAAGTTATATGAAAATAAGTTACTCCAAGGAGTTTCATTTACCACACGAATATTAATTCTAAAAGTTGGATCAGCACATGCATAAGCATCACGCACCCAAACTTCTTTTTTACCTAAGTATGCTAACATACGGTTATGTAAAGCATCAAATTTATCAGATTCAAAACGGTTGTTAACATCACCCCACCAAACGCTATCTTTAGTGTTTTCGTCGTAAACAACAAATTTATCTTTAGGAGAGCGTCCAGTAAATTCTCCAGTATCAATAGCTAAAGCACCAACATCAGTTAATACACCTTGTCCACGAATAATAGTTTCTTCAACTAATTCAGATGGATGCAAGTTCCAATAAGCCATTTCAACATTTGCTAAGCCTAATTGGGCAACAGAAGCATCTTGTGCTTTTAATCCAATTTCGTTCATTTTAAAAAGAATTTAATTTTAGTTAGGGTACAAAAGTAAAAAAAAAATCGAGCCGTAAAGGACTCGATTTTCCACAATTTTGAGGTGAAAACTTATTTTTTGTTGAAAAATAAGCTATTTATAATAATTCTGATTAAAATCATCTTGTACATTATCTGCCTTTATGCTGACATTCAGCATTTTCAGAAATATTCATCATATCTGAACCAGCTCCAATTTTTTTAATTTCTTCAATAAAACCTACTAGGTCTTTTTTAGCGGTTAATTCACTTAAGTTAAAACAGTAGTCAGTTTCTCCTTCGCGACCCCAAGTTACCGTTTTGTAGGCTGGTTTTAATGCGTGTCCATCAACATAAGCTAAAAAAGCCGTGCGTTTTTGGCTATCTGTTCCAGCGCCCTTACTAATAAAAGAAACAATTAAACGATAAGTTACTGGGGTATCAACTGAACTAGTTGCAGTGTTTGCTGTATTTTCGGTTGTTTTCACAGCTTCTTTTTTTGATTTACATGAAATACAAGCTAAACTAATTAATGAGGCTAAGAAGAATATTTTTTTCATCGTATGATTTATAAATGTTATTGTAAAATTAATGTTTTTGTTGTTTATTAAGTATTAAACGATGTTAATTACTTAAATTTTCTGTCCATTTCTCTATTCAAATCTTTGGTTTTTAAATCGTCGCGTTTGTCATAGTTTTTCTTGCCTTTTGCTACGGCAATCTCAACTTTAGCATAACCGCTATCAGATGTAAATAAAAGAGTAGGGATGATGGTTAAACCTTTATCCATCATCTTTTTTTGTAGTTTAGTTAATTCCTGTTTGTTTAATAGTAGTTTTCGTTCGCGTGTTGGCTCGTGATTATATAAATTACCTTCCGTATAAATACTAATATTTAGATTTTTAATAAATAATTCTCCATTTCTAAAATAGCAAAAGCTATCTACTAAAGAGGCTTTTCCCTCTCTAATAGCTTTAATCTCGGTACCAACCAACACAATGCCTGCTGTATATTTTTCAATAAAACTATAGTCGAAACTAGCTCTACGGTTTTTGATTGAAATTTTTTGCTGTATATTCGGTTTCAATTAGAAATGATTTAATTTAGGGTGTAAAGATACATAAATACTTGTTTGATGATACATATTACCATAGCTCAACAAAAAGATTTAGATACTATTGCCAATTTAGCAAGGCAAATTTGGAATGATCATTACGTCAATATTATTGGTCAAGTTCAGGTAGATTATATGTTGGATAAAATGTATAACCATCAAAGTTTGGTTGAGCAATTAACAGTTAAAAAACATGCATTTTATTTGATAAAAAATAATAATGAAACAATTGGATTTTTATCAGTGAGTTCCGAAAACAATGCAGATTATTTTCTTCATAAGTTTTATATTCAGCAGCAAAAATCAAATTCAGGAATAGGAACTGAAGTGCTTCATTTGTTAATTAAAACAATCCATCCTAAATCACTGACACTCACTGTAAATAGACAAAATTACAAGTCGATTAATTTCTATTTTAAAAATGGATTTAAAATAGATAGAGTAGAAGATTTTGATATTGGTGATGGATATCAAATGAATGATTTTGTGATGGTGAAAAACATCAAATAGTTTTCGTATTTTTACATATCGTTTATTTTGTAGAGTGAGTTTTTGCTCTAAAACATCTTTTGATAAGAGTTGAGTTTATTAACCTTCGACTCTTTATATCTCTTTTAAAAGCCTCAAAACAACGGTCTAAATTTCTTAACTTTAAACTTTTAAATACACTATGGAATATAATACACAGCTTCCAAAATTGGAGATTCCTGAATACGGAAGAAATATTCAGGTAATGATAGATTATTGCATCACTATTGAAGATAGAGATGAGCGAAATAAGTGTGCCAGAGCTATTATTCAAATCATGGGACAGTTAAATCCTCATTTGCGTGACATTGCAGATTTTACACATAAATTATGGGATCATTTGTTTTTGATTTCTAAATTTCAATTAGATGTAGATTCTCCTTATCCACGACCTAATGCTGAGACCTTTACCACTAAGCCCAAAAATGTACCTTATCCAGCAACTAAAATACGCTACAAACATTATGGAAAAACAATTGAGCGAATTATAGAAGCGGCTAAATCATTTGAAGAAGGCCCAGAGAAAAAAGAATTAACTCGTTTAATTGCTAATCACTTAAAAAAATCATACGTCAACTGGAATAAAGATTCGGTAACGGATGATGTGATTTTTAAGCAATTTAAAGAGATGACGAATAACGAGTTGCATATTGATGAAAGTTCGGCTTTAACTCATGCTAATGAATTAAAAAACAAAAATCACAATAATCAAACTCCAATTACAGTAAATGCAGGCGGTGGAAATAATAAAAATCGTCACAAAAAAAATAAAAACAAATTTAAACACAGAAATAACAATAACCGACCAACATCTTAATCTATGGCTATTTTTGAAGTTACAGGAGGCAGACAATTAAAAGGGGATATCATTCCTCAAGGAGCAAAAAACGAAGCATTACAAATTCTGTGTGCTGTTTTATTAACTCCCGAAAAAGTAACCATTAGTAATATTCCTGATATCGTTGATATCAATAAACTGATTGATTTATTAAGAGATCTAGGAGTTAAAGTTGAAAAAACTGGTCACGAAGAATATACTTTTCAATCAGATGATATCAAAGTTGATTATTTAGTATCTGAAGAGTTTAAAAAGAAAGGTGGAGGCTTAAGAGGTTCCACCATGATTATTGGACCTATGTTAGCACGTTTTGGTGTTGCTTATATGCCAAAGCCAGGTGGAGACAAAATTGGTCGCCGCCGTATGGACACTCACTTTATTGGTTTCGAAAACTTAGGAGCTAAGTTTGAGTATGACAGTGATAACGAAAACTTTAAAGTTTCTGCTAAGAAATTAAAAGGAGCTTATATGTTATTGGATGAAGCATCAGTAACAGGAACAGCAAATATTGTGATGGCAGCTGTTTTAGCAGAAGGTGTAACAACTATTTATAACGCGGCTTGCGAACCCTACTTACAACAATTATGTAAGATGTTGAATGCCATGGGAGCAAAAATTTCTGGCGTTGGATCTAATTTATTAACCATTGAAGGAGTGAGCTCATTAAAAGGTACTAAACATCGTATTTTACCTGATATGATTGAGATAGGTTCTTTTATCGGTTTGGCAGCGATGACACAATCTGAAATTACAATTAAAGATGTGTCATATGATAATTTAGGTTGCATTCCAAAAGTATTTTCTCGATTAGGAATTCAAATGGAGCGAAGAGGCGATGATATTTATATCCCTTCTCAAGCTCATTACGAAATAGATACATTTATTGATGGTTCGATGTTAACAGTAGCTGATGCTATTTGGCCAGGATTTACACCAGATTTATTGAGTATTATTTTGGTAACAGCAACTCAAGCTCGTGGTAATATCTTAGTACATCAAAAAATGTTTGAAAGCCGTTTATTCTTTGTAGATAAATTAATAGACATGGGAGCTCAAATTATTTTATGTGATCCTCATCGTGCAACAGTTATGGGATTAGATAGAAAAGTACAATTACGTGCTATTCAAATGGCTTCACCAGATATTAGAGCAGGAGTGGCTTTATTAATTGCTGCCATGAGCGCAAAAGGAAAGAGTACTATTTTTAACATCAACCAAATTGATAGGGGATATCAAAATATTGATGGCCGTTTAAATGCCATTGGCGCAGAAATTATTAGAAAAGATAATTAAATCATGAAACTAAATTTAATCACAGCGTGCGCAATTGTTGGAGTGTTTTTACTTTCATGTAAGAGTAATAAAGAAACAACAACGACTACAATTAAAGAAGCAGATAAAACAACAGCATCAACGACAACTGTATCACAAGTAGATGTAGTTGAAGGAATTAATTTAGGAAACAAAGCTCCTGAGATTACAATGGCTTCTCCAAAAGGAAATGTGATTACCCTATCTTCTTTTAAAGGTAAGTTAGTATTAATTGATTTTTGGGCAAGTTGGTGTGGTCCATGTCGTGCAGAGAATCCTCAAGTAGTGGCTGCTTTTGATAAATATCACGCTAGCGAATTCAAAAGAGGAAAAGGATTAGAAATATTAAGTGTTTCTCTTGATCAAAATGAAGTTGCATGGATTAAAGCGATTGATAAAGATAATTTGCATTGGCCTTATCATGTGAGTGATTTACAAGGATGGAGTAATGCAGCTGCTTTAAGATATGGAGTGAATAGTATTCCAACAAATGTTTTAGTAGATGGAGAAGGCATTATTATTGCAAAAAATTTAAGAGGTGATCTTTTAGGAAAAACATTAGAAATGTTATTGAAATAATTAATTTAAACTAAGTAACACATAATTATAATTTAAGAGAAATGAATCAATTCAAAATTAAACAGTTAAAGCCTATTTTTATCTTTGTTCTAATTATCAATTTCATTTTTATTAATGCGAGTGTTGCTCAAGATGCCACTTCATTAAATGTGGGAGACACGGCTCCTGCATTAGTTCTAAACTCAACAGATAATGCTATACAAAGTTTTACTTTTCCTCATCAAAACAAAGTAGTATTAGTGTTTTTCTGGTCGTCTACAGTTTCTAAATCAAAAGAAAATATTTATAAATACAAACGCCTTTATGCTAAGTATTCCTCTTTAGAATATAAATCATGTGATGGATTTGATATGATATCTGTTGCCTTGCAAAGTGATAAAGTTACTTGGGCTCAAGATTTAATTAAATACAGAATATTAGATATAAATAACTGTATTTCATTAAAAGGATATAATGATTTTTTTGTGAGAGCGTACAAAATTAAAGAAACGCCAAGCAGTTTTTTAATTGATGAAAATGGTAAAATTATAGCGATCAATCCTCCGTTAAAATCAATTATTTCATACTTAGATGAAAGAAGAAATTTAGAATCTCAACCCGAAGTTCAAACTAAACTAAGTGGAAAAATAATGTTTGGAAATAACTCATTGGCTCCTTTTTCAAACGAAAAAATTTGGTTTATCAATGGTAATAACGATACTATAAAAACAGTAACGCTTGATGAAAAAGGTAAATTTTTTATTGATAATGTAAATACTGCCGTTGATTTACATGTTTTTTTTCCTGCTAATACTAAAATTAGCGATGAACAAACTCCTTTTATAACTTCTGATAATGGCGAAATAATTTCAGCTTTTACTAAAAATGAAGTGGGTTATGAATACAAAATAATGGATATAGAAATGCCTTATCTAAAGCCATTATTTAATGACAATAAATCATCTGCTTTTCAAGATAAAAGTTTAAAAAATTTAAACACAATCGAAAAATTGTTTAAGGCAAAAGAAGTTGTTTTATCAAAAGAATCGATGGCTAAGCTTAACGCAGTAATCGCAAAGTTAAAAGAGAATCCTAAAACACGTTTAGAGATTATTTCTCATACAGATTCAAATGGTGATGTTAAAGCAAATACAACTGCTACCTTAGCTCAATCTAATAGCATTGTTACTTACTTAGTTTCTAAAGGAATTTCAAAAAGCAGATTAAAGGCTACTGGAAAAGGTGAAGATGAGATTTTAAATAAATGTAAGGATGGTGTTTTGTGTTCAGAAGCAGAGCATGCGAATAACAGACGAACTGAATTTAAATTTTACACAATTCAATAGAATACGTTAAATGTACCATGAAGAACTTTCTTGTAATTATTTTTAATCTTTATGGTTTTTGTGTTTTTGCTCAGCTTAACATTCCAAGTAAATTACCTTTTGACTCTATATCTTATTTAGATCAATCAAAACAAAATCAAGTTTATAGTACTTCAAAAAATGAAAAAAAAGGTTTTTTGTTTTTTGATATGTTATCAGAACCATTAGCTGAAGTGATGTTTAATGGCTCTAATTTTGTATTTAATGAAAAAACAATCTCTATTTTTCCTATTTACTTTTCGGGGCAGTTAGTTAAAAAAACGAGTGACGATATTCATTCTAAAATTCCCACACAAATTTTAAGATCGCCTGATATGTCGATTTTCAAAGATTTTAATTTAACACATGACGATTTTCCTGTTTTAGTAATTTATAATGAGAAAAATGAATTATGTGGCTTTGCTAAAAATGTTCAAGAGATTACAGATATCGAATGTGGTATTGAAATGGTTAAGTTTAAAGTACTGAGACTTAAAATTATGACTGAGGAGAAAAATAAAAATTTATCTCCATACGCATTCAAACCTGTATTTATATTAGGATTGAAAAAAAATGATACAATAGCAAGTTTAACCACAAATAAATACGGTGATTTTAATGTGGAAATTCCAGATTTGGAGCAAGATTATTTAATTACCGTAAACGAAAAAAACAAGAATATCAATTTTGCCGTTTTAGCAACTCAAACTGGTAAATTAGTTGGTAAATTTAAATCAACCGATAAGGGATTTGAATATCGTTTGTTAAAAGTAGAGTTATCAAAACTGCCAGATATTGCTGAAGAAGAGGATATTGAGATGCAATTCACGGTCAAAAAAATAAATACAGCTAATAATTTTGATATTACTGAGACCTTATACTATGAATTAGGAGAAACAGAATTAACTAATGGCTCTAAATTATTAATTGATAAGGTAAAAAAAGTACTTGATTTATATCCTGAATATAGATTGAAAGTAGTATCTCATACAGATTCTCAAGGAAATGATGATAGTAATTTAAATCTTTCATTAAAACGTTCACAAACTGTTATTTCGTATCTTAGTTCTTTAGGAATAAAAATGGAACGATTAAGCGCTGAAGGAAAAGGTGAAATAGAAATTAGAAATAGATGCGTGAATAATGTAGATTGTTCTGATAAAGAACATGAGTTTAATAGAAGAACTGAATTTAAATTTTATAAAATTCATTAAAACTTAAAACAATGAAGCAGATTTTGTTTGTCCTTTTTAATGTAATAGGCTTATGTTATTTTGCACAGCCTAATATTCCTAATAAATTACCTTACGAAACCATTGAATATTTAGATAAGGCAAAAGTAAAACATACTTATAAGTTTTCTAAACATGAAAAGAAAGCTTTTCTGTTTTTTGATATTCACACCGAAAATGCGGCAGATTTGATTGCAAATGCTGCTTCGTTTGTGTTTAGAGAACGAAAAATCACCTTATTTCCTATTTATTTTTCAGGTCAATTAATGAAAAAACGAGCTGATAACATTGGAACTAAAATTCCCACTCAACTTTATCGAGTACCCGAAAATTCAATGTTTAGCAATTTAAATTTAAAAGAATCAGATTTTCCTTTGTTAGTGGTATATGACGAGAAAAATGAATTGTGTGGCATTACCAAAAATTTTGAATCGGTTGGAGATATAGCTTGTAAAACAGATACTATTAAATATAAAGTATTACGTTTAAAACTTCTAGTGGAAACTAATAGTGGAGTAAAAGCGTACAAAGACAAACCTATTACTGTTTTAAGTGGGATTGATAACGATACAACGGCTACTTTGGTAAGTAATAATGATGGTGAAATAAATATTGAAATTCCAGATTTGACAAAAAATTATGTAATAAAAGTAAAAGAAGAAGATAAAAATATAAAATTTGTGGTTTTAGGAACTCAAACGGGTATTTTATTAGGTAAATTTAAGTCAAATGACGAGGGCTTTGAGTATAAAGTACTACAATCTAAATTAATAACTCTTCCAGGAATTAAAGAGGAAGATCCTATTGAGAAAAAATTTGCAGAATTGAAAACGAAACGGGTTAGCAACTTTGTAATTACAGAAACTCTGTATTATGAATTGGGAGAAAGTGAATTGACAAAAAACTCTAAAGAATTATTGGAAAAAATAAAAAATGGCTTAAATTCATATCCTGAATATAAGTTAAAAATAGTTTCACATACTGATTCTCAGGGAGATGACGAAAGTAACTTAAATTTATCCCTTAAACGTTCGGAAACTGTGGTTAAATATTTAACTTCGATAGGTATTAGTTCAGAACGATTAAGTGCAGAAGGAAAAGGCGAAACTGAAATAAGAAATAGGTGTGTAAACGGATTAGAATGTTCTGATAAGGAACATGAATATAATAGAAGAACAGAATTTAAATTTTCGAAAAAATGAAAACAATAATTTTATTTGCCTCTATACTTTTAAGCTTTTTAGCAAATGCTCAAAAAACCGAAAAACTAAGAGTAGGTGAAAAAATACCTTTTTCAAGGATTGTTGTTTTAAATCAAGATAAAAAATCCACTAATATTGATTTACCGAATGCTAAATCAACTGTTGATCGATTTGTTTTAGTATATTTTTATTCTGGTGAGAAATCTACAAAAGAATTAATAGCGTTTAATAATGATGTAGAGCGTATTTTAAATAAATACCAAAATAATTCTTGTAAAGGCGCTAGTGACATTGAATATGTGACTATTTGTATTGAGAAAGATTACAGCAAATGGCAAACTATTTTAACTGAAACTAATTACGCTAAATCTAAATTTACTGGTAAAAAAACAAATTATTTAGCCGAAGGAGGTTCTAAAGATAAAACGGTAACGGCTTTTAAAGTATCAAAAATGCCATCTTTATTTTTAGTAAATCCTAAAGGAAGATTGTATTTAGAAACTGATAGTTTTGAAGTGTTGGAAAAGACCTTTCAAAATATTTGTAAAGTTAATGCAGCATATTCTACAGCCGACATTTCGGGTAAATTATTATTAGGAGATAAAGCAAAAAGTCCTTTAACCGAACATCAAGTGTATTTAGTAAAAGGGAATACGGATACAATTAATAAAACATCTACAGATGGATTTGGTGATTTTGTATTTAAACAAGTGGATACTACCCAAAACTTAAGTATTAGAATTGAACAAAATAATACAACGAAAGGCGGGCCAAAAGTTTATCTAGCTAAACAAAATGGTGAGATAGTTTCTGAATTTAAAAAAAATGCTCTAGGTAATTTTGAATATAAATTATTAGCGGTTGATGTTGCCAAATTAAGCGAGTTGGAAGAGGACGATGATATTACGATGAAGTATAAAAAGTTTAATTCTACAGCTAATAAAAACTTAACGGTCACAGAAAACATCTATTACGAATCAGCAAAATATAATATTTTAACAGAAAGTGAGATTGTGCTTGATAAGGTTTTAGTGATTTTAAATGCTTCTCCAAATGTGATTTTAGAAGTGATATCTCATACCGATTCACAAGGAGATGATGCGAGTAACCTAAAATTAGCTGAAAATCGTTCAAATGCTGTCATTGACTACTTAGTTAGTAAGGGAATTAATAGATCTCGCTTAAAAGCGGTTGGAAAAGGTGAGCTTGAAATAAGGAACCGATGTGCCAATGGTGTGGTTTGTTCTGACAAAGAACACGAATATAACCGCAGAACTGAGTTTAAGTTCATTAAAAACTGACAAATTTTCGGGTTTTTATAAGTGGCAAGCATATTGATTGGCTACATTTGCCAAAAATTTTACTATGGAACAGAACGAGAAAGAACAATTGAACCAAACGGAAGAAAATACTGTGTCTAATAACGACCAAACTACAGAGGATTCAGCTACTGAAAATAGCCAAGAAAATACGAATCAACCTATTAACTACGAGGCAAAAATTGCTGAGTTAAACGATAAATATTTACGTCTTTATTCAGAATTTGATAATTACCGTAAACGTACCATCAAAGAAAAATCTGATATTATTCGAACAGCTGGAGAAGATGTATTTAAAGCCATTATTCCATCTATTGATGATTTTGAAAGAGCGATTAAAGCTAACGAAAGCGTTACTGAAGTAGAGCCAATCAAAGAGGGGATTTCTTTAATTTACCATAAATTAAAATTAGCTTGTACTCAAAAAGGTTTAGAACCAATTGAAAGTATAGGAAAACCATTTGACGTGGATGTCATGGAATCAATTACTAATATTCCAGCTCCGTCAGAAGACATGAAGGGTAAAGTAATCGATGAAGTTGAAAAAGGATATAAATTAGGAGATAAGGTAATTCGTTTTGCTAAAGTTGTTGTAGGTAATTAATTATTGTAAAAATGAGCAAAAGAGATTATTACGAAATATTAGGAGTGTCAAAAAGCGCTAGCGATGATGAAATTAAAAAAGCATATCGTAAACTAGCTATTAAATATCATCCAGATAAAAATCCGGATGACAAAGCTGCTGAAGAAAGATTTAAAGAAGCAGCTGAAGCTTATGAGATTTTAAGTAATCCAGAAAAACGTCAACGTTACAACCAATTTGGGCATGCTGGAGTTGGTGGAGCAAGTGGTGGCAATGGTGGCTATGGAGGCGGAATGAATATGGATGATATCTTTAGTCAGTTTGGTGATATTTTTGGCGGCGGCGGCTTTGGTGGTTTTAGTGGTAGCTCTCGTGGTGGTGGACGACGCGTAGTGCGCGGTTCAAACTTACGTATAAAAGTGAAATTGAATCTTCAAGAAATTGCAAAAGGAGTAGAGAAGAAATTAAAAGTAAATAAGTTTGTAAGTTGCAATACTTGTAAGGGTAGCGGGGCTAAAAATGGAACTTTTGATACTTGTAAATTATGTAATGGTTCTGGAGTTCAAGTAAGAACTCAACAAACTTTTTTAGGAGCTATGCAAACACAAACAACATGTAGTGGTTGTAATGGCGAAGGAAAAACAGTAAAAGATAAATGTAATACCTGTCATGGCGATGGAATTGTTAGAGCGGAAGAAGTAATTTCAATTAATATTCCTGCAGGTGTAGCAGAAGGGATGCAATTATCAGTTGGAGGTAAAGGTAATGCGGCGCCTCGTGGTGGAATTAATGGGGATTTGTTAGTTTTAATTGAAGAGGAAGAACATTTAGAATTGAAACGTGATGGTAGTAATTTGTTTTACGATAGTTATGTGAATTTTGCAGATGCTGCTTTAGGAACGAGTATCGAAATTCCTACAGTGGATGCCAAAGTGAAAATTAAAATTGAACCAGGAACTCAAAGTGGTAAGGTGTTGAGATTGAAAGGTAAAGGGTTACCAGATGTTAATTCATATGGTACAGGTGATTTATTGATTAATATTAATGTTTGGACTCCTCAACATCTATCAGCTGAAGAGAAAAAAGCTTTAGAAGCTTTTAGAGCATCTAAAAACTTTGCGCCAAATCCTAATCGAAAAGAAAAAGGTTTCTTTGATAGAATGAAAGAATATTTTGAATAGTTAAAATATTAATATTGCATAGAGCCTTCCCAACCGGAAGGCTTTTTTGTGGATTAAATAATTACAAAAAATCCCATCCACTATCAGTGGATGGGATTTTTTTATTTTTTCATGAATGATTACTAGTAATAAGTAGCTCTTCTTACTTCAGCAATATGTTTACTGAAACGAATTACCTGACGAGTGTATCCGTATTCGTTATCATACCATACGTATAATACAATGCTCTTTTTGTCTGGAGAGATAATTGTGGCATTACTATCAAATACAGAAGGACAAGGATTACCAATCACATCAGAAGATACTAACTCATTACTAAAAGCGTATTGAATTTGCTCCACTAAAGCACCGTTTAAAGCATATTTACGAATGATTTCGTTTACTTCGTCGCGAGTTACCTCTTTATTGATGTTTAAGTTTAAGATAGCTAAGGATACATTTGGTGTTGGTACACGAACTGAGTTAGCTGTAAATTTACCAGCTAAGTGAGGTAATACTTTTTTCAAAGCACTCTCTGCACCAGTTTCTGTAATAACCATGTTTAAAGCTGCTGAACGACCACGACGGTATTTTTTGTGGTAATTGTCCAACAAGTTTTGGTCATTTGTATAAGAGTGAACTGTTTCGATATGTCCTTTTTGAATTCCTAATTCTTTGTCAATAACATAAAGGATTGGCATAATCGCATTTGTAGTACAAGATGCTGCAGAGAAAATTTGTCCGTTCTTAGTGTCTACCGTTTCATGATTTACACCATGAACAACATTAGGAACATTACCTTTTGCAGGAGCTGTTAATAATACTTTGCTAATTCCTTTTGCTTTTAAGTGACGGCTTAATTCAACATCATCTCTAAAAACACCTGTGTTATCAATTAATAAAGCGTTATCGATACCGTAAGCTGTATAATCTACATCTTCAGGATTTTTAGCATCAATCATATGAACAGTATGTCCGTTAATGATTAAGGCTTTGTTTTCTAAATCTTCAATAACAGTTCCTGGGAAATTACCATGAACTGAATCAGTACGTAATAAATCTGCACGCTTAACAATATCATCATTACTGCTTCCACGAGTAACAATAGCACGTAAACGTAATTGCTCCCCTTTACCAGCTTGAGAAATTAACTCACGTGCTGCTAAACGTCCAATACGACCAAAACCATATAATACAACATCTTTAGGAGTAACAGTTGATTTTGCACCGATTAAATCTTTTAATTTATTACCAATAAATTCATCAACTGATTTAAAGTTAGATTTTTCTTGTTGGTATTCGTAAGCCAATTTTCCAATATCAACACGAGAAGGGCAAACAGCTGCATTATTAATAGCAGTTGCAATAGCTAATGTGTCATTTACTGAGATAGTTTTCTTTACTATATTTTTAGCGTATAAATGTAAGTTCATAATTTCACTTACACTTCTATCTACTAATTGATTTCTGAATAAAATTAATTCAATAGATTTTTCGAACCATAATTTTCCAATGGTTCCAATTAATTCAATCGCTGCTTTCTCCTGAACAATCCAATCGTTTAGTTGCGTTTCATAAGCGGCATTTGCTGTTTCTTTGGTTTGCATAGTTTTGGGGTTTATTTATTCGTACTTATTTGTTTTTTAATTTTTAATCTTCGTCGTGTCCGTAATCTTCAGGGATTTCGTGATCATCGTCATTATCCATTTCGTCATCATCACTTCCAAATTCATCTTCTTCACCTCCAACATCTTCTCCTTCTTCACCTTCTAGATGATTTAAATCTCCTTCATCAATACCAATCGTATCATTTTTAATAGCTTTATAAATTTCACTTTCGTCAGCAATTTCAGGGTCATTTAGCATACTAGCCATTGCTTGGTCAGGTGTTAATTCACCTTTAGCCATTAAAGATTGTTTGTATTGTTTAGGCGGATTTCCAATAGATTTTACACAAGAAGGATAAGTGCCTTTTGGATTATCTGGTAAAATTTTCATTAACTCAATACAAAAAGCCCATTTTACAGCTGGGTCAAACACGTACATAAAACGCTGACGAGGACTATCAATGTATTTAGCAATTTTTGTTTTTGCCATTAAGTTTTTAGGAGATACGCCTTTACGAACTTCATCAGCATCTAAAGGTAAATCTTCAGGTCGAAGTGTAATCTCTTGGTCTTTTCTCCAGTAGTCATCACTTACAAAAAAAGAGGCAGCATGTTTTTTATCAAACTTGTAAGCCTCTTGAATAGCATTGTGAAAATCTTCGAAAGTTTGTCCAGATAATATTTCTATTTCTCTGTAAATATCTTCGTTATCTTCTATGAATAATTTAAACTTGTATACAGCCATGTTTAATTTCTTAGTTAATCTTTGTTACTATTGCATTATTTCCATCAAAATTAAAGTTCCAACCATCTTCAAAAATTTTTGGTAGATAACGTTTATATAATTTCAATCGAGCGTTTCCTTTTATTTTATTTTTCTTTACATCAGTTTCGTTGGCCTGATGCTCTTCTTCATCATCTCTATCAATGGCATGAAATTCATAGATATTTACTTTTGAATGTTGCTCCATGAAATCTTTTACGATTTTCACAATGGTATTCATGACTCTGTAAACTTCTCCACGATTTGTTGTTACATATTCTTCGCCTTCAAACTCTTCATTAATAACTCCAAATACAATAGTAGAGTGTAGTATATTATCTTGTCTACGTCCAAAGCGAACTTCGTAGCGCAAACCAGAAGATGTATTAAAATAATACACTCCAGCACTTTTTATTGGTGGAAATTCAATTTGAAATATAGAGCTATCAGGCATATATTATGCTAAAACAGTTGTTGATGTTTTCTTAAAACGTTCTGCTAATACTAAATCTTTTGTACCTGCAGAGTAATCATAAAATCCTTTTCCACTTTTCACTCCTAAATGTCCAGCCGTAACCATATTTACCAATAAAGGACATGGAGCGTATTTTGGATTTCCAAAACCATCTTGTAATACGCGTAAAATATTTAAGCAAACATCTAGTCCAATAAAATCAGCTAATTGTAAAGGCCCCATTGGATGAGCCATTCCTAATTTCATGACCGTATCAATTTCTTCAACACCTGCAACGCCTTCGTATAAAGTAATGATTGCTTCGTTAATCATTGGCATTAAAATTTTGTTAGCCACAAATCCAGGATAATCATTTACTTCAGTTGGGATTTTATTTAATTTTTTAGAAGTTTCCATAATTAAATGACAAACTTCATTACTTGTAGAGTAACCGCGAATCACTTCAATTAGCTTCATCACTGGAACTGGATTCATAAAATGCATTCCAATAACTTTATCTGCACGCTTAGTAACGGCTGCAATTTGAGTGATAGAAATAGAAGATGTGTTACTTGCTAAAATAGTGTGAGGAGGGCAAATTTCATCCAATTGTTTAAAGATAGCTAGTTTTACATTTACATTTTCGCTAGCGGCTTCAACTACTAAATCTGCGTTTTTTGCACCTTCTTCTAATTTTGTAAAGGTTTTGATATTAGCTAAGGTAGCTGTTTTATCAGCTTCAGTAACAGTGCCTTTTGCTACTTGTCTATCAATGTTTTTAGCAATCGTAGCTAAGGCTTTTTGTAAAGCTGGTTCGCTAATGTCTACTAAGTTTACAGAGTAACCAAATTGAGCAAATACATGAGCAATACCATTTCCCATTGTACCGCTTCCTATAACTGTAATATTTTTCATTTTTATTAGATTTAAATTAGGGCGCCAAATCAAAGAATTAACCTTTATTTAAGCGATGTAAATCTAAAAATGGTAAGGCATAAATACAAATAGAGTTTTAAACCTTTTTTTGGTATTAATTTGATAACTTATTTCTTTAAAAAATTAATATAAACCTATATATTTGTCAAAACTTGCACTAAAACTAAAAAACAATTATATGAAATACCCGTGTTTACAAAAACACAAACAAATTAAACAGGGTATACCATATGACAACTAAAAAACAATAATTTAAAACATATGAATTTCCCATCAGAATTAAAGTACACAAAAGACCACGAATGGATTCGTGTTGAAGGTAATGTAGCAACAATTGGTATTACTGATTTTGCTCAAAAAGAATTAGGCGATATCGTTTATGTAGATATTACTACTATTGGCGAAACGGTTGCAAGAGAAGAGATTTTTGGAACAGTTGAGGCAGTTAAAACGGTTTCTGATTTATTTATGCCAATTACTGGTAAAGTATTAGAAATGAATAAAGATATTGATAGTGCTCCAGAATCAGTAAATAACGATGCTTACGGAAAAGGTTGGATGATTAAAGCTACTATTGATAATGAAGCTGAATTAGCTGATTTATTATCTGCTGATGCTTATAAAGCATTAATCGGAGCATAGTATTTAATATAAATATTGTACTAAAACCTTCTGCTTATCAGGAGGTTTTTTTGTTTTTATGATAAAATTACTTTTAAAATATAGTCTTTTAGTAGCCATTTTATGGACGCTCATTATTTTTGTATTGTGTTGTACCCCAGGGCAATACATTCCAACTACAAACTGGTTGGAGTTGTTGAGTTTTGATAAGTTTGTACATGCTAGTATCTTTTTTATACTGGTTGGTTTATGGCTTGTATATCTTTATAATTCTAATAATTTTTCTAATTTTTCTATGATTTTTATCATATTGTTGTGTGTAGCTTACGGCGGACTATTAGAAATTATGCAGGCCACAGTATTTAGCAATCGAAGTGGTGATTGGCTTGATTTTATTGCAAATAGTTTTGGATGCTTATTGGGATTTTGGTTTTTTATTAAAAACAAATACCGATTTAACCATGCTTTTTAGCATTCCAATTTCTCAAAATCAAACTTTCAAAACTTTTTAACTTTCAAAACATTTAATCTTTTATAATAGTAAATTCGTACTCTCAAAAAAAACAAAAACTATGTCTACTACTACCGAACATATCAAATGCCTTATTATAGGCTCTGGACCTGCAGGATATACTGCGGCTATATACGCCTCTCGTGCTGATTTAAAACCAGTTTTATACACAGGATTAACCCCTGGCGGGCAATTAACTGAAACTACTGAGGTAGATAATTTTCCAGGTTACCCAAAAGGAGTGACTGGCCCTGAATTAATGGAAGATTTAAAAGCTCAAGCTGAGCGTTTTGGAACCCAAGTACGTTTTGGATTAGCTACTAAAGCGAATTTAACAACAAATCCTAAAAGAATTTGGATTGATGAAACAACTGAAATTACGGCAGATACAGTAATTATTTCTACTGGTGCATCTGCTAAATGGTTAGGTTTAGAAAACGAGACTCGCTTACGTATGAATGCAGGTGGAGTTTCAGCTTGTGCTGTATGTGACGGTTTCTTTTATAAAGGACAAGAGGTAGCCATTGTTGGAGCAGGGGATACTGCTGCTGAAGAAGCTACTTATTTATCTAAATTGTGTAAAAAAGTTTACATGATTGTTCGTAAAGGCGAAATGCGTGCCAGCAAAGCTATGCAGCACCGTGTTACTAATACAGAGAATATTGAAATGGTTTACAATAGCGAAACTCACGATATTTTAGGAAAAGAAATGGTTGAAGGAGTTGTTGTTAAAAACAATATTACTAATGAACTGCGTACTTTAAATGTAACAGGTTTTTTTGTGGCTATTGGTCATAAACCTAACACAGATATCTTTAAAGGACAAATCAATATGGATGAATTAGGCTATATTGATGTGGTTGCTGGATCTACTAAAACAAATATTGAAGGTGTTTTTGCAGTAGGAGATTGTGCTGATAAAACATACCGTCAAGCAGTAACAGCAGCGGGTAGTGGTTGTATGGGAGCATTGGATGCTGAGCGTTATTTAGCATCTTCTGGAAAACATTAGTAGATTTAACGTTTATTTTCAACTAAATTTTATTATTTTGCATACAAATTGCTTTTAGATTAATCATGAATTTTCACAAACTAACATATTTTATTTTTTGTTCCGCGATTTCTTTTATTGGTTATTCTCAATCTTTTTCTAGCCAAGTACCTCAGTTAAAGCGCTACACTCCTGCCGAAATTATTGATCCTGATTATGGGATTATAAGATATAATAACTTGGTACCAATGATGGGAGGGGATTCTTTACGTTACACGAAAGATGGTTATAATGCACAAGGTTGGCAGGAAGATTTTTATGTGAGTGGAAAATTATTACACAAAGGTTTTTATGCGGATGGATTTATAAAGGTGTTTAAAAACTATTATGAGAATGGACAAGTAGAACGTAGTTTTTCTAGTACAGATTTAAAGCATGCCAAATTGGAGATTTTTTATGATGACGGTAAAGTAAAATCATCCATTAACTATTACGAAGGAAGCCCTCAAAATCAATATGATTTTTTTAGAAATGGTTCTCCTGAATATGTAGAAGAGAACGATAAAAATATAGAGTTTTTATATAAGCGTAATTCTTATTACGAAAATGGCTTGCCAGCATCGTTATTTGAACTGGTTGATAAAAAAACTAAAAAATATATTAAGAAAGAGTTTTATGAAAATGGTCGTTTAAAAGAAGAAGGCTCAATGATTTTTAGAAAAGACCTTGGTGATTATCAAAAAGATGGGACTTGGACCTATTATGATGAAAAAGGAAATGTTACTAAAACAGAAAATTATCAAATGGGTGAGAAATTATAAATAAAAAAGGGTTCGCAATTCGCGAACCCTTTTTTATTTAGTCTTGTTTACTTTCTTACAATCAGGGAAGATTACGATATCACATAAATCAGGTAAATCTTCTTCATGTCCGTCTTTATCTTGAACTTTTAAATTTGTTAAGCAGATTTTAGTTGCTAATTTTTTCTTTTTGGTTAAAAAATCAATTGTCTTTTTTGGAAATGTATTTCCTTCAACAGGAGCTTGATAAGCCGTATTATTTTCTTTATAAAATATGGTAAAGCTTTTTATGGCATTTTCATGAGGATTACCATACTTATCAAAAGCAATGACTTTGAACTCAGTATCATCGAAAGCAGCTTTTACAAAAAGTTTTTCTTTTTCAATTTTAATCTTGTGTACTTCTCCTTTTTCTTGACAAAAAGCAGAATAAGAAGTTAAAAAGAAAGAGAAGAATAATCCGTTTAGTAATGTTTTTTTCAATTAGTTAGCGTTTAGTTTTTGTTCAATAAGATGAATGGCATCAGTAACTGAAATACTAGGCTCTTTTACTTTCTTTAATGTATCTAAAGATTGTTTTAAAGTAGTCTCATCAATTTCTGCTTCCATTTCTTGTATAACGGTAAACGCTTCAAAAGATACAAGGAAATCTTTATCACAAATTAAATTGATGAAAAAGGCATAATCCTTACTGAAATCTAGTCCTGTTTCCCAACAGGAAGCAATAATTAAGGCTTTATGAGCTGAGTTTTTAGTTTTGGTAATGGCACTTAATATAAATGCTTGAGCATTATTTTCTTTTAAATGTTTAAGAGCTTCATCTTTTTCCTCACGCGTTGATTTACTACTTACTAAAACAGTTACGGCATCCGCATGATTGGTGTCTTTTTTCGACATGCCTTCGTTGCCAATAATGATAGTTGAATATTCGTTTTCGTCAAATAATTTTTCGGGATTTATTTCAGGAACGATATCACCTTTTAAATCTTCTGGTAATAAATCGTCTAAATCATCTATGTTGTGATCTTCGTTATGTCTCATTTTGCAAATTTACTATTTTGAGGCTTATAAACTCATCATATCCTTTAATTTAACAGCCTGACGACGAGATATTTCTATTTCTTGTCCTCCTTTTAATTTCACCATTAATCCTCCATTGAACCAAGTTTCAATACTCTCTACCCAGCTTAGATTTACTATATGTTTTCGGCTAGCTCTAAAAAATGTTTTTTCATCCAAACGTTCTTCTAAACTATTTAAACTTCTTAAAATTAAAGGGCGGAAATTATCGAAATACACACGTACATAGTTTCCTTCACTTTCAAACAAACGAATATTACTTAAACGAACAAACCATGTTTTTTCTCCATCTTTAATAAACACTTGGTCGTTTTCTTTTAATGGAGTTGTATTTTCCTTTTTTTCTGAAGATTCTTTTAAGGTTAATTTTTTAATAGTTTCGGCTAAGCGTTCTGGCGAAACTGGTTTTAATAAATAATCGTAAGCATTTACTTCAAATGCTTTAATAGCATATTCGTCATAAGCTGTTACAAAAACAACATCTGGCAGGGCAGATACTTCTTCAATTAACTCTAATCCTGTTTTACCAGGCATTTGTATATCCAAGAAAATAACATCAGGATTTAATTCTGCTATTTTTTCTTTTGCAGATTGAGCATTATTACATTCTGCAATTACTTCAATTTCTTTATGCGCTGCTAATAAATTTTTTAGTTCTTGTCTTGCTAAGCGCTCGTCGTCAATGATAATAGCTTTCATTTGAAAATAGATTTAATTGTTAATGATTATTTTACTAATGACATTTTTGTCATCTAAATTTTTAAGAGAAAAACTCGCTTTTTTACCGAATAATAATTCTAATCGATTGGTTGTGTTTTCAACACCTACACCAGAATCTGATATTGCATGAATGTTTATTTGTCCAGTGTTAATGATTTCGATTTCAAAACCATTTTCAGATTTTAAAGTGATGATTGAAATACTTCCTCCTTCAGGATATTTACTAATGCCATGTTTAATTCCATTTTCCACTAAGGTTTGAACCATCATTGGCGGAACATTTAATGTTAATGTGTTTGGATCAATGTCGAAATTATAATTTAGCCTTTCTTCAAAACGAATATGTTCTAACTCCAAATAATCTTTCACTAAAACTAATTCTTCTTCAAGGGTAATAAATTTGTTTTTATGCATCATTAAAGTATTTCTCAAAATATTTGATAATTGAGTAATAGCTACTTTTGCCTTCTTTGGATCTTCATCAACTAATGCTCTGATACTATTCATGCTATTAAACATGAAATGAGGATTTAATTGAGATTTTAATTTATTTAATTCTACCTCTTTGGTATTGGCTTCTAGTCTAAGGTTTTGGATTTCTGTTTTTTTGTAGTTATCAAAAAAGTGAAATCCAAAATAAATAACCGACCATATTATAAAAATTAAAACTAGGCTTAATATTTTTGAAGTAGCTGCTAATAAATCTATTTGTTCGGATGTGTGGCTAAATAGATTAACGATGCCAATATTGATAATAAAGAATAGTATCGACATCATTAATGAAGACGCTATGATAATTGGAATCTGAAAAAATAAATTAACCTTTAGTATGTTATATTTTAAAACAATAAATCTGTAAGCATGAGTAATGGTGATACCTAAAGGCAGCCAAATTAAAAACAAAAGAATGTCTTTGAAATTGGTATTATAGCTTAGTTTAAAGAAAAATAAATTAATAGCTGCATACAAAGTCCAGCCAACAAATTGACACGTCCAGTATATGTTGTTTTTTTTACTCATTTTAGTTTATTCCTAACCATGTTTTTCTGGCCATTAATTGTTGTTGAGTAGCTTTTTCGTTTACCTCAATCACATCAGTTTCAGTTACTTTAACTGGTTTTACTTTTGCTTTTAGTTCTTTAATTGTTTCGTTTCCTTTTTTATCTTTTCTTAAAACTTCGATAATAAGTTTATCTCCAGGTTTTGCTTTTTCCATAAAGCCACCTAACACATCTTTCATATTATCTAAAGATAATTTTCGATTATTAAAGGTGATGATTTCGTCCTCTTCTTTGAATTTTAATTTCTTACCAAATGCATCTAATTTGTCAGTATTCACAACAACCAGGTGATTAGTTGTAGGATTATAACCAACAGAAATACCACCTAAAGTAATTCTTTCTTCTACACGTTTTTCTTGGTAGGTTAATCCTACCATTTCAAATATTTCTTTGTATGGCAATGGTTTAGGACCAGCCACATGATTATCTAAAAATGTACGAATTTCTTTAAACGTTAATTTTTCAATATCATTAAATAAGTCATCATCATTAAATGATTTGTTTTTACCATATTGCTTTGATAAGTCTTTCATTAATTCTTGTGTGCCATAATTACCATTGCTATAATAGCGCAACATAATATCCATGCACATTCCAATTAATGCGCCTTTTTCATAAACGTTATTATATTCTTTTTTGTATTTATCTAAAGCATATTTACTCATTACCGTAAAAGGTACTGTATCATTATAGTTTTGACGAGCATTTTGCATTTTACCAACCATTAAATCAAAAAAATCATCAAACTCTATTAAGCCAGTTTTAACTTGCATGTGATGTGCCGCATATTCTGTTAAGCCTTCATATAACCATAAGTGTTTACTCATTTGAGGATTATTAAAATCAAAGTCTCCAATTTCTTTTGAGTGAATACTTAAAGGAGTTACAATATGAAAAAACTCATGCGCTGCAACATCTCTTACTTCTTGAGCAATAACTGAAGTATCTGCTTCGGGTAGGTAATAAAAAGAAGAGTAGGAGTGCTCTAAGGCACCGGCAGCTCCACTTAAAGAAGGCTTGTCAGAAAAATAAAAAAGGAAAGCGTATTTATCAATTGGTAATTCGCCACCTAAATATTCGGCTTGTGCAAATAATAATTCTTTTAAGTTTCGTGCAATAAAATCTGACGTCAATATTTTATTGGGAGAGTATACCGAAATTAAAACCTGAGCTTTTCCAACCTGAATAGTTGCTGTATCTGGTTGTGTGTACATAATAGGAGAATCTACCAACGCATGGTAATTGAAAACAGATAATACATCTTTTGTTTCTCCGCTTTTTAAATCAGTCATACTGGTTGAAGCATAAAAACCTTTAGGTTTTGTAAATTCTATAATAAAATTTGCTTCTATTTTATTTTTAAAGTATCCGAAAAAGCCATGAGTGTTTAAGCAGAAATTTTTTCCTTCTTCAATATTTGTTCCTCCTGGTTCAAAAACAACCTTTTCTTTAATATCCGTGTCCCATGTATCTTCTACATCATAGCTAATTTCTTTAATCGCATTAGCAGGAGATAATTTGTAAGAGTTTTTATCTAATACTTCTACTTTAATGGTTTTCCCATCTTTACCTTCTACTTTAAAGTTAGATACAAATCTCCCGAAATCGTAAACATCGTATGTTCCAGGAACCATGGCAGGAAACATAAAGACAGTTTCGTTTTCCGTAATATCTGGTGGGGTTAATTTAATAGTTAATTTATCGTTTTTAACAGCGGTTAAATCAACAGAATAATGATAATCTCCATCAGCAAAAGCCTGATTAAGGGTAAATAAAGTTGAAATAAAAAAAAGTGACTTTTGCATATAAGGATTGATTAGCGAATTAATAGTTTCCAATTAGATAGTTTGTATTTTTTAAATAAGATGAAAAAGCAAATGGCTGCCATGATTAACCAAACTATAAACTCTCCTCCTGGATTTTCTGAAGTGGAATAAAAAATAGCATCAGTTTGAAGTACTGAATTTTTTGAACAAACCAATAAACTCGAAAATAAATTATTAGCACAGTGAATACCCATCGCTAATTCAGCCCCTTCATCTAACAAGGTTAATATTCCTAAAAATGCTCCAAAGAATATATAGTAAGGCATCATGATGAGTAATCCATGAGCTTGTGCTTCTGGATTTTGTGCATGCATCAAGCCAAATAAAACAGATGTGATGATGAGAGGAGCAATACCATTTTTAAAAGCTAATCCAAATCCTTGCATTAAATAACCTCTAAAAATTAATTCCTCAGTTGCTGTTTGAATAGGAATTAATAAAACCGAAACAATCAATAAAATAAAGAAAGGACCAGCATTAAACCTTACTTCAATGTCTTGTGGTGAAATAAGATAAGAAACAATAGTTAAGATGATGATTAAAATGCCCCAAACACCAAATGAAAAGAAATAGCGTTTCCATCTGATATTTTCATAACCAGTAATGATTGAGGTGAGTGATTTTTTTTGAATGAATTTTATAGCTAACCATAAAAACAATAATGAGAAAACAAACATGCCCATCATTAAAGCCAAAAGCAATGATTTGTTGATTCCTATTTTTTCGGGGTTAAATAAGATATTAGGGTTTTCCGCAATTTCATTCATGGTAATTCCATTGCTCATCGCTGCAGAAAGTAACGGAACCATCATGATTAACTGAAAGGATAAGTATCCTAAAAATGCAGCTACAATTCCTAAAGCATATTGCCAAAATTCGTTTTTACCTGTAACATAACCTTTTAATAAAAATAGATTACTAAAAGGGAAAGGATTAACGTTTTTTTCTTCAATTGTGTTATTTGTTTCCATACTACACAAAATTATCATTTTTATGGAGTTTTATAGATTTTATACATAAATGGTTTATTACACCATTTATCGGCGGATTTTAATCTCAATTGATTTAGGAAAACTGAGTTTAATCAGCTAATGAGGCTCAATAGATAATATTTAATAATCTATATTTGTGACATGAATTCATTAAAATTATCCTTCGCATCTCTAATTTTTATTAGTGTATTTTATTCTTGTGGAACTAGTTCAGATTCAAAAGAAAGAGTCTTAAAAGAGCCTTCAACTATTGAGCAATTAGGTGAATTATTATTTCATGATTCTATCTTATCAAGAGGTAATCAAGTGGCTTGTGCTACTTGTCATAAACCAGATCATGCTTTTGCTGATATTACTCCAGTGAGTGTTGGTGTGGATGGATTAAAAGGTGGTCGTAATACACCAAGCGCCATGAATCAATCTGGTAGAGTATTTCAGTTTTGGGATGGAAGAATGGAAACGTTAGAAGAACAAGCGGCTGGACCAATTGAAAATCCTGTAGAAATGGATTTACCATTATCCGCAGCAGTAGATAAGTTGAATAAACATGAGCAATACAGAAAGTTTTTTATTAAAATATTCGGACATCCAGCTGATAAAAAATCGATCACAGATGCCATTGCGGCTTTTGAAAGAACTTTAGAAACAAGTAATTCGGCTTTTGACAATTACATGAGCGGAAAAGATACCACTCAGTTTACAGCTTCTGCAAAACGTGGACGTGAAATTTTTAATGTGAAAGGAAAATGTTTCGACTGTCATTTCGGACCCGATTTCACAACCGATTTATTTAGAAACATTGGTATTTTTAATGGTAAAGATTTAAATGATAGCGGACGTTTTGTAGTAACTCGTGACCCTAAAGACATTGGACGTTTTAAAACTCCTGGCTTAAGAAACGTAGCAGTAACTGCTCCATACATGCATAATGGTATGCATAAAACATTAAGAGAAGTGATTGATTACTATAATGAACCAGATAAGTTTATTAATAATTCTGTAAACAGAGATACATCATTAGCTAAACCTTTGGGGTTAACGGAGCAAGATAAAAAAGATTTAGAAGCGTTTTTGGTATCCTTAACGGATGCTAGATTTTTGAAGAAGTAATAGAGTTTCTCTTTTGGTTTACGTCACCCTGAACTTGTTTCAGGGTCTCACAGTGTTTATTGATAAATATCTGAGATATCTAACATGTCTTGACATCAGACATCATTTATTCCCAATCTTTGGCTAAATCTTCGAAAGTAGGGTTCAATTCTTTTATTAAATTAATTTTCCATTCTCGATGCCACCTTTTTAATTGTTTTTCTCTTTTGATAGCTGTTTTAATGTCAGAAATTATTTCATAATACACTAAATGATGTAAATTATATTTAGAAGTAAATTCAGAACCTTCTCCGTCTTTATGTTCTTTTACTCGTCTTTCCAAATCATTTGTTACTCCTATATAAAAGGTTGTTAGATTTTTGTTTGACATTATGTAGATAAAGGCTCTCGTAAGTTTCATCTGTATAAATTTTTGTTTAGTGAGATGCTGAAACAAGTTCAGCATGACGAATCAATCAAGGGTTAAGGTTATCCTTAAAATCTTTTCAGTTCCCTCATTCACTTTACATCTGTCATCCATTCGGTAGCCAACCACCCAAATGATATGTTCCTTATTTTCTAAAACCCAAACGTTTTCTTTTTCAAACAAAGAGAGTTTTTGATCTTTAAAAAAGTCGCTCAATTTCTTAAAACCATCCATTCCAAAGGGCTTAAACTTATCGCCTTGTTTCCATCGACGAAGTTTTATTGGGAATAAATTGACAGAATACGGAATACTAATTTCATTTACATTTTTTGAAAAAGACACATGGCTTGTTTCTTCAAAACTCAAATGAATTGGTAAATGCGTTGTGTCCGAAATAGAAGTAATGGTAAATTCTTTAATTTCTTCTTCTTTGTTTAAAGCTTTTACAATGATGTATTTTCTATCAATTACTAATTGATGAGTAGCCGAAGAAAATAGTTTGCCAATTTTATCTTCTGTATTTAAAGCTTCGGTTAACTGTTGTATCTGACTGGTTTTAAATAGTTTATTGTAAAGCCATTCAAATAATAAAGTTTCTTTTTGTTTCTCTAATAACAGTAGTTGAATATCTATATAAAGCCAATTATTTTCTTCTTTACAAATAGATTGAAATTTTAATTGAGCATACTCCGTAATAATTTCGGACGATTGTTTAAAGAACTGAATAGAGGTATGAATAGTTTCTTCAATAGCAGGATTCAATTTTTTTAATTCAGGAACAATTTGATGACGAATAAAATTACGTTTGTATTTTACTTCTTGGTTGCTGCTATCTTCTCTAAATAATAAATTTTGTTTATCAGCATACGCTCTAATTTCATCTTTAGTCGCAAATAATAAAGGGCGAACTATATCATTTTGCTTTTCAGGAATACCTTGTAATCCTTTAATGCCAGTGCCTCTAATTAAGTTTACAAATAAGGTCTCTACATTATCATTAGCATGATGGGCGGTTAAAATATAATCAAAATGATACCCAGCTTTTAGTGTTTTAAACCAATTGTATCGCAACTCACGAGCGGCCATTTGAATAGATAACTTATGCTCTGCAGTATAGGCCTTCGTGTCAAAATAAATAACATGAAAGGGTACGCTGATTGATTTAGAAAAATTTTCACAAAAGGCTGTGTCATCTTTTGCTTCCTGACCTCTTAATTGAAAATTGCAATGTGCTAATTCAATGTTATAGCCTGCTTTATGCAATAAATCGGCTAATACAACCGAATCTACTCCGCCGCTAAAAGCCACTAATAGTTTATCCGTTTTGTTAAAAAGCGTATTTTTATAGATATTTATTTCAAATTGTTTAAGCACATTTCAAATTTACATTTATTATGGCAAAAGTGAAACATAATCCGGATGCAGCCGCTTTAATTGATAA
This sequence comes from Bacteroidetes bacterium UBA5697, assembly GCA_002420145.1. GTDB lineage: Bacteria > Bacteroidota > Bacteroidia > B-17B0 > Aurantibacillaceae > UBA4416. The sequence continues at coordinate 38,084 of DIHL01000019.1, read as the reverse complement.
AGGTATTTCTGAAATAGAGCCTTTTGCTCAAATTATTTGCAATCGTTTACGTCAACTGATTTTAAGTGCCGACCCAGATATAATTGAAGATTGGAAATGGGGGCCAAATTATTATTTAAACGGAATGGTTTGTGGCTACTGGGGATTTAAAAAGCATGTGAGTTTTGTGTTTTTTCAAGGTTCTTTATTAAAGGATAAGAAAAAAATATTGCTTGAAAACCCAGGAAACGTTCATAACCGCCACATTAAGTTTACAGATGTGAAGCAAATTGACGATAAGGTTATTTTGGAATATTTATTTGAAGCCATTGATAATAATAGAAAAGGATTGAAGATTATTGAAACTAAAGACAAATCCATAGTAACTCCTTCAGATGTAGAAAAAGCATTTAAAAAAACAAAGGTTTTAGCATATTTCGACTCCTTAGCTTTCTCTCATCGTAAAGAATATATTCAATGGATTGAATCCGCTAAAAAGGAAGAAACCAGAACAAAACGCATTGAACAAGCAATTGAGAAATTGCAAGATAAACAGAGCATGCACGCTAAATATAAAAAGTAATTAACTTACTTATCTTTTACCAAACAAAAGGATAAATTAGCTGTTCGAATTGAAAATAGAAATTTAAACAATATATGAGTACTCAAAAAAATATAACCGTCGTTGGAGCCGGATTAGTTGGTTCTTTAGTATCAATTTATTTAGCAAAACGTGGATATAAAGTGGATGTTTACGAACGTCGCCCTGATATGCGTAAAGCGGATATTATAGCAGGTCGTTCTATTAATTTAGCGTTAAGTGATAGAGGTTGGAGAGGATTAGAAGGCGTTGGAATTGCTGATGAAATAAAAAAAATAGCCATCCCCATGTATGGTCGTGCTATTCATATGAAAGACGGTTCATCCACTTACCAAGCTTATGGTAAAGACAATCAAGCCATTTATTCGGTATCGCGTGGTGGTATTAATATGCGTTTGATGGATTTAGCCGAACAGCAACCCAATGTGACGTTGCATTTTGAAGAGCGTTGTGATAAGTTAGATAGAAAATCGAATAAACTATCGTTTTTTAATACATCGACTAATAAAACCACGGATGTAAAAAGCGATATCGTATTAGGTTCAGATGGAGCTTTTAGTGCGGTGCGTACTCAAATGCAATTTCAATCAGATCGTTTTGACTACCAACAATTTTATATTGACGCAGGTTATAAAGAATTAGTAATTCCTGCAGGACCAAACGGAGAACATTTAATTGAAAAGAATTGTCTTCATATTTGGCCTCGTGGTAGCTTTATGATGATTGCCTTACCAAACATGGATGGTAGTTTTACTTGTACCTTGTTTTTTCAAATGGAAGGTAAAGTGTCTTTTGATACGATTAAAACTAAAGAAGAGGTGATGGCATTTTTTAAACAAGAATTTCCTGATGCAGTGCCTTTAATGCCTACTTTAATAGAAGATTGGATGAATAATCCAACATCTAGTTTAGTAACTGTTAAGTGTAAGCCTTGGGTTTGGGATGAGAAAATTGCTTTAATTGGTGATGCTGCTCATGCGATTGTTCCTTTTTACGGCCAAGGAATGAATTGTGGTTTTGAAGACTGTGTGGTGTTAAATGAATTGATGGATAAGCACGGCGATTTAAATGGCGCTTGCTTAAAAGAATACGAAACAATGCGTAAGCCAGATGGTGATGCGATTGCTGATTTAGCGATTGCAAACTTTGTGGAGATGCGTGATAAAACGGCTGATAAAACTTTCTTATTACAAAAGAAAATTGAAGCACACTTTAGTGCGAAGCATCCAGAAAAATGGATTCCATTATACAGTATGGTAACGTATAGCCCGCATATTAGATATAGCGAAGCTTTAGTGAATGGAAACAAACAGCAAGCCATTATGGATAAAATTATGGCTATGCCTGATATTGAAGCGAAGTGGGATAGTGCAGAAGTGGAGAACGCGATTTTAAAAGCATTATAAGATGGACGAAAGATTAGTTGCCTTTGAAAGATTATTGAACATCATGGATGACCTAAGAGCGAAATGCCCTTGGGATCAAAAACAAACCATGGAAACATTACGTCACTTAACGATTGAGGAAACTTATGAATTAAGCGATGCCATTTTAAAGGGCGATAAAAACGAAATCAAAAAAGAGATTGGGGATATTTTATTACACTTAGTCTTCTATTCTAAAATTGGAAGTGAGACCAATGATTTTAATATCACGGATGTGATAAATTCTCTTTGCGAAAAAATGATTTTTCGTCACCCGCATATTTATAGTGATGTAAAAGTGAAAGATGCAGATGAAGTAACTACTAATTGGGAAAAATTAAAACAAAAAGAAGGTAACAAAGGTGCTTTATCTGGAGTGCCAGAGAGTATGCCCTCTTTATTAAAAGCTTTACGTATACAAGATAAAGCAAGAGCCATTGGTTTTGATTGGGAAGATCCAAATCAAGTTTGGGAAAAAGTGCAAGAAGAACTAGCGGAGCTGCAAGTAGAAGTGGCTTCTATGCATTCGGCTAAAGATGAAGAATCGAAAAGTAAAATCCATTATAAATTAGAATCTGAATTAGGAGATGTATTATTTGCCTTAATAAATTATGCTCGTTTCTTAAATATAAACTCAGAAGATGCATTAGAAAAAACAAATAAAAAATTCATCTCTCGTTTTAATTATATGGAGCAAAAAATTTTAGCTCAAGGCAAAGCTTTAGCAGATTGCTCTCTAGCTGAAATGGATGTGTTTTGGAACGAAGCAAAGAAAATGGAACATTAATATACTTTGTCCCCCTCTGGAGGGGGCAGGGGGAGGAATAAAAAATAACCGTGTCACTATTAAACAACATAGCCAACTATTTACTTTCTTCAAAAGAAAGTGCTAAGGGCAATAAACAATTTTTAAATTGGAGTCAGATATCCAATGTGTTGATTATTGCTTACGATAACCAATTAAGTAATGTGGTTGATTTTATCAATGCATGCAAAAAAGACAACATACATGTTCATGTGGCTGTGGTATTTGACGGGAAACCTGAACAAACGCCTAAACCAAATTTTGAGCATACGATCTTAGATAAAAAACAATTCAATTTTTTTGGATTACCAAACGAGCATGCTATTCAAACCTTAAGTTTAAAACCCATTGATGCCTTAATTAATTTGGGTGATTTGGAGCAAATAAAGACTTTAGCTTTAAGTAAATTAGTATCGGCTAAATGCAAAATCAGTCATTTTCAAAACCCTATTTTTGATATTAGTATTGATGGTGATAAAACAAATAATACTTCGAAATTTCTAGAGCAAGTAATCGTATATTTGAACATGATTAAAACAACCAAATAAATAATGAAGCAAGCAACAAATTTTACAGGAACAGGTGTGGCTATTGTAACACCATTTACAACAAAAGGAGAAGTTGATTTTCCGGCATTAACAAAATTAGTAGAACACATTATTAAGGGTAGAGTAGAGTACATCGTTGTTTTAGGAACTACTGGCGAAACAGCTACTTTATCTAAAGAAGAAAAAAAGCAAGTGATTGCTCATATCATAAAGACAAACAAAAAACGTATTCCTTTGGTATTAGGAGTAGGTGGTAATAATACAGCTGAATTAGTGGAACAATTAAAGAAAGATGATTTATCTGGTTTTGATGCCATTCTTTCTGTATCTCCATATTATAACAAACCTTCTCAAGAAGGTATTTACCAACATTATAAAGCCATTGCAAAAGCAAGTCCATTACCAATTATATTGTATAATGTACCAGGACGTACTGCTTCTAATATGACTGCTGACACTACTTTACGTCTAGCAAATGAATTTAAAAACATTATTGCCATTAAAGAAGCTAGCGGAAACATTGAGCAGTGCATGAAAATTATTAAACACCGTCCTGATAATTTCTTAATTATTAGTGGGGATGATAATTTAACCTTGCCTTTAATTGCTAGTGGCGCTGATGGAGTGATTTCTGTAGTAGCTAATGCTTATCCAAAAGATTTTAGCGATATGGTTCGTCATGCTTTAGTACATGATTTAAAAACAGCACAAAAGTTACATTACAAGTTAATGGAAATTACTGAGCAATTATTTGCTGATGGAAACCCAGGTGGTGTAAAAGTAGTGTTAGCTCAAAAGAAAATTACTCAAGCTACTGTTCGTTTGCCATTAGTAGAACCTAATGATAATGTGAAAGCGAAGTTGAAAAAGATTGCTTATTAATATATTAGTTTAACATCTCCCGTCCGCCAGTTGGCGGACACCCTCTTCAAAGAGGGAATTGCTGAAATGAAATGCGAACCTATTCCTCCTTTGAAGGAGGTGTCCGCAGGACGGAGGATGTTGTGCTAATTTAAAACAAAACCCTATGTTAGAATTATTAAAACAGCCTTGGCCTTGGTACGTTGCAGGTGTCCTTATAGGATTAACGGTTCCTGCGCTATTATTAATTGGAAATAAATCCTTTGGGATTTCATCTTCCTTACGTCACATTTGTGCAGCGTGTATTCCAGCAAATATTAAATTCTTTAAATACGATTGGAAAAAAGAATCATGGAATTTGTTTTTTGTGGGTGGTGTAGCTATTGGTGGTGTGATTGCATCCTTTGTTTTAACTAATCCTAATCCAATGGTTATTGCCGAAGGCACTAAGGAAGCTTTAGCTGCTCATAACGTAAAAGACTTCGAACATTTATTGCCAACCGATATTTTTAGCTGGAATAGTTTACTAACACTTCGTGGTTTTATTTTTATGGTAGTAGGTGGTTTTATGGTGGGCTTTGGAACGCGCTATGCTGGTGGTTGCACAAGCGGACATGCCATCATGGGCTTATCTAATTTACAATTACCGTCCTTAATTGCTACTTGTTGTTTTATGGCAGGTGGCTTTATTATGACTTGGTTAATCTTACCTTTTTTGTTAAACCTTTAATTCTTAAATCATGACGACAGAAAATACTAAAACTATTGAAAATGATGAGTTTGAATTAAAAGCAACTTGCATTAATAACTCAGAAATTAAAAAGCCTTGGACAGCAAACTTAGTGTATGCGTTTATGGGAATGTTATTTGGAATTGTGTTTGTGAAAGCAGAAATCGTGAGTTGGTTTCGCATACAAGAAATGTTTCGTTTCGAATCGTTTCACATGTATGGTGTTATTGGAACAGCCGTTGTAGTGGGAATGATTTCAGTATTCATCATTAAAAAATACAAATTAAAAACCTTAGATGGAGAGCAAGTGGTATTAACTCCTAAAACATATAACAAAGGAGTGATTATTGGTGGATTAATTTTTGGTTTAGGCTGGGCTATCACTGGCGCTTGTCCCGGACCATTATTTGCACAAATAGGAAGTGGTTATACGGTGATTATCGTTACCTTTTTAAGTGCTGTGACGGGCACTTGGGTGTATGGTTATTTTCAGGATAAATTACCGCATTAGTATAAATATCATGTCACATCGAGCGAAGTCGAGATGTGGCTATGTAAATGTTCTCGCACTTCGACTACGCTCAGTGTGACAGCTCGAACTGACAAAAACTCATAACTCATAACTATAACATGAACTTATCCATATTAAAAACAATGTGTGCTATTCATTCGCCAAGCGGAAACGAAGTAGCCATGAAAGAATTTTTATTAGACTATATTAAAAAAGAATCTAAAAACTGGAAACACAAACCAAAAGTTATTCATGGGAAAGGCTTTCAGGATAATATCATTTTAGTATTTGGTAAACCACGTACTGCTATTTTTGCTCATACCGATAGCATTGGTTATACTGTGCGTTACGGAAAACAATTAGTAAAAATTGGTGGACCAGTAATTCAAAAAGGATTTGAATTGGTAGGTAGTGATAGCAAAGGAAAATGCGAAGCCACTTTAAATATTGTAAAAGATAAATTAGAGTACAAAGCCAAACGTAACTTTGATACTGGCACTGAATTAGTGTTTAAAGCTAATTGGAGAGAAGATAAAGACTACGTGCAATGTTGTTATATGGATAACCGCCTTGGTTGTTATAATGCTTTAAAAGTAGCTGAGACGTTGAAAGATGGTGTGATTGTATTTAGCACATGGGAAGAGCATGGTGGTGGAAGTGTATCCTACTTACAAAAGTATTTAGTAGATAATTATAAAATTTCTCAAGCTTTAATATCTGATATTTCTTGGATTTCGGATGGGGTGTTTCCTGCAAAAGGACCAGTAATTAGTATGCGCGATAGTTTAATACCACGCCGTAGTTATATTAACCGTATTATTGATATTGCGAAAAAACACAAATTAGCCTTTCAATTAGAAGTAGAAGGATCGGGTGGAAGTGATGCGAAGGAATTGCAAATGGCAGAAAATGTGTGGGACTGGTGCTTTATTGGCGCTGCCGAACAATTTGTGCATACACCAAACGAAAAGGTTCACAAAAAAGATATTGAAGGCATGATTGAATTATACAAAGCCCTTATGAAGGATTTGTAGAATTGGTTTTATTTGGTCTTTAGTAAGTGTTAGCTGCTTCTCTTTTATTTAACATTTTTATATATTGAGTCTGCTGTATATGTATATTTAATAAACCAATCCTTACCATTGCGTTTGTGTAGATATTGAATTATTTTATCATTATACTGCTTAGCTAAAGCATTTGATTCGCTGTCGACAATGCATCCGTAATTTTTCCAATAAAATCCTAATTGTTTTTCAATGCTGTCTAATTGTTTCTTAGCATTTAATTCGTCGGGTGCATTTATAGGCAAACCATAATTAATTAAGTGGATGTCGCCGTGTTTTATATCATTTTCTGCATCAAACAGAGGGTCTATAGGTTTTTTTAAGAATTTATAAATAGTAAAAGTGGCTATGCAAATAGCAAGAAAACTAAATAATATGGTTAAATATTTATTTCTATTTGACACCTTGTTATTGTTATAAACTTGCGTTTAATGTTTCCCTCTGCTTAAACCTTTCAATAAAGATAGCTTGTTTCTGTGAACTTGCAAAGGCTTTGGTGGCTGCCCAAATAATAAAAGTTGTTTTTTTTGTGTTATTGTTTCTTTTAGTGAAGCCCTCTAAAAATATTATTACTGTCTACATCTCTTGCAAAATCATCAAATTCAGCATTTGCAATAGAAAGATTATTTTCAATAATCCAAATGTCTTTCGGTTTTACTCTGAATGCCCTGTGAGATGGTCCGTAAAGGTCTACGCATAGTATAATATTGTCTTTGTGAGATGAGCTTATGCTATCATAAATGAATACAAATAACTGATTATAGTTTTTAGGTAAGTTGGTTATAACTTGCTCTTTATCTAGTGAACGAAGTTTGTTGTCACTCAAAAATTTCACATATGCTACAAAACCATAGTCTTTTGATGGTCTTTTTATTTTATCGCAAGTGTTATTCCATGTAACATCATTTGAAAAGTCTGTCCGGATTACTAACGCGTCATCTGCATTTGTCGTGTCTCTTAAAATTTGCTTAGATGAATTGTCCACCGTTGTCTTTGAGCTACAAGCAAAAAGTGTAAGAAAAAGTATACAAAATATAAATTTGGTTGTCATAAACACCTTCTATGGTTTGTCAGGATATACTAGGTCGAATTCTATTTTTCCAACTCCTAAAGTAGTTTTCAAACTGTCAAATTGATTAATATTTAATGGTCCAAAAATATCATTACGGTCATTATATTCATTATCAGATATTTTTATAATAAAGTAGTTTGTTACACTTTGGTTTATGCCATTATACCCTGGGTTTGGGTGTTGCTTTGCGACAATAAATTTAGAGTTGTGTCCTACGGCAAAAACATATGCATCAACTAATTCTTCTTTTCTATAAATACTTCTACTTTCCTCAGCGTCAATCCATGCAAGTTCATAGTTGTCTATAATCTTGTCTGAATCTCTATCGAATAAAGTGAAACAACTAGTTAGTACTAATAAGAAACAACATGAAGTCAATATTAAAAGTATTTGTTTCATTTTCTACATATTATTCAATATACCGCATTCCCTCTGCATAAACCTTTCAATAAAGATAGCTTGTTTCTGTGAATTTGCAAAAGCTTTGGTGGTAGCTTGTATTACTTATAATTTGTATTGGCAGCTGGCGAATTGTTTGATTGAAGATAAATGGCGCCAAACTTTAATGTGTCTGCATTAGACCGCCCTAACATAATTTTTTTATAATCAATTTCTAATTCCTTAGAAATAAATTGAGTCTTCATAAATCTTAAATGCAAACGATAGCCAGGATCCATAACAACCCAATTAATTGCTATAAATTTAGATTTTGCTTTGAAATGAAAGAATCCATTTTTGTTTGACAATGTGCTATCTCCATTGTCAGCTATTACTAAAACATTTGATAAAGGTTTGCCGTTTGTGATATCCTTTACGAATCCTATTATTTCAGGATAAGTCCATTCTGTGTCGAAGTTAAATTTTGGAATGCAGCTTGTCATGGGTGCCCCAATTAAAGATAATATGAATAATGAAATAATATATTTTCTTCTATATGTCATTTATTGCTTGTTAGCTATAGTTACATTTTCTAGGGTATAGTTGTTATTGCGGCTAGTTTAAAGTTTTTTTGTCTTATTACATAGTCGAAAACAACTTGAACACCTTCATGTTTTTTTCCTAATTCGTTGGGCTTATATAATGTGTAGTCAATTCCATAAACCCTTTCTCCATGTCCCAAATTGTCATTGTAACCACTAACAATAATGTCTGGCTTATCAGTAGCAATTATTGTCCACAGTTTAGTGTTATCACTTAGTTTTATTAGTCCGTTTTTTAGGAAATAATTTACGGGTTTTATGTAGTCAACGATTGTGTCATTACGATAACCACAAAGTGTGCACTCAATAGTGTCAAGGCACAACTCTTTTAGTTTTATAGTGTCTTTCGTTAACATATACTTAGATGTTATGTTCCAAGTATTTAATAATTTTATGCTGTCAGTCTTTGTTAAATTTTGGCCATAGATAGCGAAAGAAAACATGAAGAATAGTATTGTTGGCGGTATGTGTATTGTCTTCATGCAATTGTGGCTAAATTTTTTGCTAGAACTTGTGCGTTTTTGAAGCACTATCTATTTAAACCTTTCAATAAAGATAGCTTGTTTCTGTGAATTTGCAAAAGTTGTGGTGGTGGCTAAACTGTTTGTGTAGGGTGTGTTATTTAGTTCTGGTCAAAGTATACTCATGTTTAGGTAGTATAGAGCTTGAGTCATAATACATTATTTCATTTTCTGTTTTTAATTTAAAAACTTGAAAATATGGTTGAGATTCTGCGGCGTGGTCAATGCGTAAAACATAACGAGTAGGTTCATTAATTTCTGTTATTGTAATCATTGAGCTTGATTTAGTTTCGTGGTTTTCAGTTACATTTGTTTTATGATAAATACCACTGTTACTTATATCCCAAGTTGTGCCTAAACCATTACTATTTAAACTGTCCTTTTTTTCTGTCCATTGCCCATGAAGCCATTCTGGTGGATTTAGAGAGCATGATGTTAACATAACAGTCGATAAAACAAGAATGATTATTGGTCGTAACATTATTAGCTTTTGTTTGGGTTTAAATTGGATGCTACTTACGTTTTATCTCTAACCAACCTTCCAATAAAGATAGTTTGTTTCTGTGAATTTGCAAATGCTTTGATGTCTGCCCGCATTTTTGGTAGGTACTGTTATATGCTTTTGCGGCCACACAGTTTAATTAAATGTAGCAGATATTTGCTATTTGACCCTTATGTATATAGGAAACGAAAACGCTTGTTTCACTTTCCTACCTGCTGGGTTCTCGGCTGGTTTCCACAATGGCATTTTATTAATCGCATCAATAACTAATTTATTTATCGCTGGATCAGAAGATTTTTTAATTAATTCAGGTGATGATGTTTTACCATTTTCGTCAATGAAAAATTTCACAGCAATCGTTCCGATATTATTGGTTATTTGAGAAGTAGTTAGCTTATCTAAAACATTTGTTAGAATGTACTTTTGTAGTTGTTTTACCCCGCCAGGATATTCTGCCATGATTTCTGGAACAGTAAACGTTGATACAGTAGATGATGATGAGTCAATTTGTCCAAATAAACTATTTGTAAGAATGAGTCCTAGAAGTGTCAATATAAAAAAAGAAAGTGTTCTTGTCATATTATATTTCTCGTTTAATTTGTAGCCGCAGCAATCGCATATAACTAGCTAATAGGAACCATTTTAAAGCACTTATATTGCATTTTTAACAATATTACACCAGTTTTTTGCTTACAATTAGTTTTATAAAAATACAAATTTATGATAAACCATTGCCTAAAATCATTTATAGAGCTAAACAATGTCCTTTTTAGTTTACATAATTTTATATACCTTGTAGTAATATAATTTTTTGTGAAGTCAATCCAATTTATCTTTTGTTTAATCCTATGTTTTGGAAGTGTTACTATGTTACACTCTCAAAAGGCCGATTCCTTAAGTTTATTTACAGAATTAAATAAGAGTAAAACAGAGGTTCAAAAAATTGCGGCTCATATTAAAATTGCCAGGTATTTCATGGATAGAAATGCTGATCTAACTGTGATTCATGCCAATAAAGCACAGCAATTATCCGAAAAAAATAACCAAGATGTTTTAAAAGCCGAAACCAATTATATATTAGGCGAAGCTTATTATATCTTAGAAGATATGGATAAGGCAAATAGTCATTTTATTGAAGCCTTGTCTCAATATACTACCTTAAAAAATGAGGTTGGTATTGGTGAAGCAAAATCTGGATTAGGGAAATTAGCGTATAAAAAAGGAGAAACATCTGCCGCTTTAACTCATTTTAGCGAAGCTTTAGAGATATTTGAAAAAATAAAATATGAAAATGGTTTGCCAGGTTTATATATAAATATTGCTATTTTATATGATGAACAAAATAACTTTAAGCAAGCTATTGATTTTTATCAAAAGGCTTTAGAGGTCGCTTTAAAGATTGACGATCCTTCTTCTGTTTCTTCTGCTTACACTAATTTGGGAGGTGTTTATGCCATGGAAGGTGATTTTAAAAAAGCCATTGAATATCTTGAAAAATCTATCGAAATAAAAAAACAACTAGGGAATAAAAAAGGCTTGGCGGTTGCATACAATAATTTGGGCGCTACTTTTTATCAAATGCAAGATTTAACCAAGGCATTAGTTCAGTTTCAAAAGGCATACGATATTTATATTGAAATGGATGATGCCATCGGTATTTTCCCAGCTTGCAATAATGTTGGTTCAGTACTTTTAGAAACGGGAAAGCCTAAAGAAGCTTTATCTTATTTTGAGAAAGGTTATGACATTGCCATGAAATTAAATTCTGTTTCAAAACGTGTGGTAAGTTTAGAGAATCTAACTTTGGCTTATAAAGCCTTGGGTGATTATACAAAGGCTCTTGATTACAGTATTCAATGTTCAGGTTTAAAAGACAGCTTGTATAATAAAGAACAAACAGAAATTACAGCTGAGCTTCAAACAAAGTTTGCTACCGAAAAAAAGCAGCAAGAAAACGAAATTTTAAATCTTCAAGTTAAAAGCGAATCGTTTGTGAAAACCATTTTTATTATCGTTGCCGGATTTTTATTGGTATTAGCCTTTTTTATTTTTAGAGGCTTGCGTCAAAAGCAAAAAGTAAATATGGCCTTAGAAGAAAAAAACAAAATTATTGAAGAACAAAAACAAACCGTTGAACATCAAAAACACATTGTTGAAGAACAAAACAAAGACATTACAGATAGTATTAAATATGCCGAACGAATACAAACTGCCATTTTACCTCCTGAACAAATGTGGAATAGCTTATTGCCACAGTCCTTTGTGTTTTATAAACCTAAAGATATTTTAAGTGGCGATTTTTATTGGATTGAACAAAAAGGCGATTTAATTTTTGTGGCCGCTGCCGATTGCACAGGGCATGGTGTGCCAGGCGCTTTAATATCAATTGTCAATTATAATTTATTAAATAAAGCGGTTCTCGAAAAAGATTTAAATAATCCAGCTGATATTTTAAATTATGTGAATACTCAATTAATTATTGCACTTCATCAAAGTTTTCAAGGCTCATCAGTAAAGGATGGAATGGATATTTCTTTATGTGTATTAAATACAAAAACATTAGAGATGACTTATGCAGGTGCTAATAATCCTATTTACTTAATTCAAAATAATAAATTAAGTCAGGTTAGTGCCGATAAATTTCCAGTAGGGGCATTTATAGAAGAGCAGGTTCAAAAATTTACAGCTAAACAAATACAACTTCAACAAAATGATGTCGTATATTTATTTTCTGATGGTTATGCCGATCAGTTTGGCGGAGAGAAAGGCAAGAAGTTTAAATACAAACAATTCAAAGATATTTTAGTAGAACACCAAGATTTACCAATGAACAAACAGCGTTCTATTCTTGAAGAACGATTTACAAACTGGAAAGGAAAACTAGAGCAGGTGGATGATGTATTAGTAATTGGAATCAGAGTTTAGTTTCCGTCACCCATAATTTTTACTGTAATTTCATTCATACTATCATCTAGTTTCAACTGACAACCTAAACGAGACGTATCGGTGATATTAGGTAAGGTGTCTAACATTGCCCATTCATCATCAGAGATAGGGTGTAATTGATCAAAACCGCTAATAACTTCTACATGGCAAGTAGCACATAAAGCCATACCGCCGCAAGTAGCTAAAATATCATAATCATTTCCTTTTAAAAATTCCATTAAACTTAAACCCATATCAGTAGGAGCAATTAAAGTTGTAATGGTATTATCTGGATTTTGAACGTTGATGTTAATGTCTGTCATAATTGTACAAAAATAAAAAATCCCTTCTAATTGAGGAGATTTTTTTTGAATTAGTCATGCTGAACTCGTTTCAGCATCTCAAAATATAAATAATTAAATAAGGTGAGACCCTTGATCCGCCAACTGGCGGACAGGGTGACAATTAAAACTCATTAACTCCTTGTACGGTTGTATACTTCATAGTATACTTCACACCAGGATTCATGTATTTATAAGCACTATGGCTCATTAAAGCTGCTTCGTGAAAACCACATAAAATCAACTTTAATTTGTTTTTATAAGTATTGATATCACCAATAGCATACACACCTTCAATGTTAGTTGAGTAATCATCTGTGTTTACCTCAATAGCATTTTTATCAATATTTAAACCAAAGGTTTCAATAGGCCCTAATTTAGGACTTAAACCAAATAAAGGAATTAAATGGTCGGCAACAATAGTTTGTGTTTCTTGTGTTTTAGAGTTAATCATCGATACTGATTGTAATTTATCAGAACCATTCACAGTCGTTAAATTAGTATTTAATAATAAGTTAATCTTCCCTTCTTCAGCCAATTTCATCACTTTATTAACGCTATCAGGCGCTCCTCTAAAAGATTCGCTACGGTGCACTAATGTTAATTCAGAACACACTTCGCTTAAGTAAATAGCCCAATCTAATGCGCTATCTCCACCACCAGCAATAATCATTTTTTGCCCGCGGTATTTCTCAGGATCTAAAATCATATAATTGATTCCTTTTCCGTTTTCAAATTTGGTTAAACCTTCTACTTCAGGTTTACGAGGTTCAAAACAACCCAAACCACCAGCAATGACTACTACTTTAGCTTGAATTTCGGTACCCATGTTAGTTTTTAATAAGAAATCTCTTTCTCCACGCTTTTCTAAAGTTTCAATACGTTCTCCAAAAGTATATCCTGGGTGAAAAGGCTCAGCTTGTTTTAATAAATTATCTACTAATTCTTGAGCTAAAACACTAGGATAGCCTGGTATATCATAAATTGGTTTCTTTGGGTAAATTTCAGATAATTGTCCACCAGCTTGAGGCAAGTAGTCAATTAAATGACAACGCATTTTTAATAATCCTGCTTCAAAAATGGCAAATAAGCCTACTGGGCCCGCTCCTATAATCGCTAAATCGGTTGTAATCATTTCGTTTTTTATCAAAAATTCAGGTGCAAAAGTAATAAATAGAACAATATAAAACCCGAATAGTTTAGTGTATTTTACCTTAGATAAATTATCCCCTCTGGCAGGTTGTCCGCAGGATAGGAAATGTTTAATAGTCGCTTTCTTTGCCAACCATGCAAAGAAAGCTTAGCAAAGAAAAATCACCGCTTCATATATTTTCCTTGAAAATCTGAACTTATTTTCCCGCCAGATTCTGGAAACTCGTTCCGTGAAAAACGGAACTCAAACAGCCCAGAATCGTCGCACATGCCAATCAGAACATAAGTTCGATTTTCTGCGTCAAATTTATGAGGCGGAAAATTCGGCCTTTTAAAATTTTGCGTTAAAATCAAATGTTATCAAAAGCGTGGCATGTGTGCAGATTGTTTGGGCTGTTCGCGAAGCGCTTTCAAACAATCAGTTTGATAGCATGAAGATTTTAGCTAAATTTTAAAGAGCCTTGATTTTTTTGTTTCTTTTTTATCAAGAAAAAAGAAATTTAGTTCTTTTGTATTTAAAATAAACTCCCTCAAGAGGGGGCAGGGGGAGGACGTACTAAATAGTTACTTCTGGTTGTTCTTTACAAAAAGCCTGTAAATCATCAAAAAAGATGGTAAATTCTTCTTCAATTTCTTGATAATTAGCTTCTAAAATGGGAATAGCTAACTGTAATTCAAATCTGTTCCTAATTCGACCACTTAAATGGGTTAAAACGGTTTCAATACCATTTAGGCTAGAGTAGTGGAAAAGGATGTTTCTTTCTGTCATATATCCATAAAAACGCTTGGCGTGTTCGGGTAAGATATCATGATTGTTTTTTAGAACCTCATAAATCCCATCAGCATGTTGTTGAAGAGAAAGCGGGGAATATTGTTCGAAATTTTTGGCTAAATAATGGTCGTAAATAATATCCATTAAAACGCCAATGTATTTGTCAAAATCTTTACTAAAACGGTGTTTACTGGTTAAATAAATAGGATGCGCATCTGTAAAGGTGTCAATTTTTCGATGTAACCGAATGCCTTCAATAATACCATCACTTAATCCTTCAAACTGATTTCCTCTGATAGAATCCGCTATAAAGTTTCCGATAATTAAATCGATTTTTTGATAAGATAAATAACTATGTGCTAAATAATTCAATGGCTATAATTAAATGATTACGAATATACGATGATAATTACGAATCAGCACGAATATACGAATCTGTGTTTGCTAGGATTCGTATATTCGTATAAAATTCGTAATCAATATTCTTTACCTTTGAACTCTATTTAGAACCTATGAATACTTTCTTCGGAATTATACAAAACAATGTTGCTATTTTAAATGAAGATGAATCGCTTCATTGTGTAAAAGTTTTGCGCCATAAAGTAGGGGATACCATTCAGGTAATTGATGGGAACGGAACGCGTGCTATCGGTAAAATTGAAGCCGCTCATGCCAAACAATGTGCTGTCAGTTTATCAGAAAAAGAAGTAGTTAAACAAACTCGTCTATACAAAATACATATTGCTATTGCTCCAACTAAAAATATTGAACGTATTGAGTGGTTTGTTGAGAAAGCCGTAGAGATTGGCGTTGACGAAATATCGTTTATCAAATGTAAAAACTCTGAACGCACAGTTATTAAAGATGATCGATTAAAGAAAGTAGCCGAAGCAGCAGTTAAACAAAGTCAGCAAGCCTTTATTCCTAAATTGAATTCCTTAGTAGATTTTAAAGAGTTTATTAAAAAAGATAGCTCTGAAGTAAAATTGATTGCTCACTGCGAAAAAGAATCGAAACAACATATCAAACAATACATCAGCACTAATAAATCCTTCACCGTATTAATTGGTCCTGAAGGCGATTTTACTAAAGATGAAATTGCTCTGGCATTATCGTCTTCTTATTTACCAGTTGCTTTAGGCGACAGCCGTTTAAGAACTGAAACAGCAGGCTTATTTGCTTGTAATGCTTTAGCAGTTATTAATTCTTAACAAACGTTAATTCACACAATAAAATTAAATACACGACGTATCATTTAAAATACTTTTTATGGAAAAAATAAACATCCTTTGGGCTGATGATGAAATTGATTTATTAAAACCTCATATCTTATTTTTAAATGGTAAGGGTTATGAGATTATTACTGCTTTAAGTGGAGACGAAGCGATTGATATTGTTAAGGAAAATAAGAATTTATCGGCTGTTTTATTAGATGAAAACATGCCTGGTATTTCTGGCTTAGAAGCTTTAACTAAAATCAAGCAACTAAAATCCGATTTGCCTGTGATTATGATTACCAAGAGCGAAGAAGAATATATTATGGAAGATGCTATTGGTAGCAAAATTGCTGATTACTTAATTAAACCAGTGAATCCTAATCAAATTTTATTGTCGCTTAAAAAAGCATTAGACAATAAGCGTTTGGTTTCCGAAAAAACAAATACCGAGTACCGTAAAGAGTTTGGACAAATTGGTATGACTTTGTCTGATAACTTGAATTGGCAAGAGTGGCAAGAGGTGTTTAAAAAAATTGTGTATTGGGAGTTAGAGATTGATAAAAATCAAGACAAAGGAATGTTAGAGGTATTGAAGATGCAAAAGGCAGATGCCAATTTGCAGTTCTTTAAATTCATCGAAAAAAATTATGTGTCTTGGTTAAATGGTTCAAATGCTAATGTGCCAACCATGAGTCACACTCTATTAAAGAATAAATTTTTTAATAATTTTGATAATAATAGTTGTACATTTTTATTAGTGATTGATAATTTACGATATGATCAATGGAAAATGATACAACCTATCGTTCAAGATTATTTTAAAGTGGAAAACGAAGAATTATTTTTTAGTATTTTACCTTCTGCTACACAATATGCGCGTAACGCAATTTTCTCAGGACTTTTACCAAGTGAAATGGAAAAACGTCATCCAGATTGGTGGAAAAATGATGAAGATGAAGGCGGTAAAAATATGCACGAAGAAGATTTCTTAAATGCACAAATCAAACGTTTAGGAAAAGACATCAAAACAAGTTATAACAAGATTACCAATTTTGCAGCAGGTAAAAAATTATCAGAAAACATGAGTAACTTAATGAATAATAAGTTAAACGTGATAGTGTATAATTTTGTAGATATGCTAAGTCACTCTCGTACCGAATCAGAAATGATTAGAGAGTTAGCTGATGATGAACCCGCTTATAGAAGTTTAACCTTATCATGGTTCGAACATTCGCCATTATTGGAAATGGTGAAATTTATTGCGTCTAAAAAATGTAAATTAATTATCACAACTGATCATGGAACGGTGCATGTAAAAGAACCAACCAAAGTAGTGGGGGATAAAAGCGTGAATACTAACTTGCGTTACAAACAAGGACGTGCATTAGATTATAATGCCAAAGAAGTATTTGAGATTAAAAATCCCGCGGATGCATTTTTACCTAAACAAAATGTGAGTACACGTTATATTTTTGCGAGAGAAGATAAGTTTTTTGCATACCCAAATAACTTTAATCATTACGTTCAATATTATAAAAATACGTTCCAACATGGTGGAGTAAGTTTGGAAGAAATGATTATTCCATACATCACTCTAACAGCAAAATAAAAAGAATATTAAGTATAAAAAAAGCGAGATGATTTCATCTCGCTTTTTTGTTTTTTATAAATTTGGATTAAAATTTATAAGTAAAACCAATCCCTAAAACTTGTTTAAATTGAACATCTGGACCAACAGTTCCTTTTTGGTCGCCAGCATTGCGTAAAACATTTATATCATCATCATAAATTAATTGTGTGGCTAATGTTGCAGAGATAAATTTATTTACTTTAAAGGTTGTTAATGTACTCCAGTTCACATCTACATTTTGAGGGTTGTGCATGTAGTTAGAGAATAATTCTAAAATAGTTTGAAAAGTAATGTTTTCCATTACTTTAGTTTGATATTGTAATTTTAAATATGCTCCAAACTCTTCTCTGTGAGTTAAATATTTTTGAGTTATATATGTACCTGTACTATCGGTGTATGAAATTTCTTTTTGAACTCCAAAAGCACCTGCACGAGCTAAAGTAGCGTCATTAACAAATGTAAATTTCCCTGTAACAGGAGCAATGAATGCAGAAAAATGATCGTTTGGTTTATAATCAAAACCTAATGCTGCTAAAGCGTATCCTGGCGCCATAAATCTTGAAATATAAATTGAATCATTAGGGTAATTATATCCATCTGTAAATTGAGTTCTAAAATCACCTAAGGCTGTAGCGTACCAGTTTTTTTTAATTTGACGACCAAATTTTGTAGAAAATTGAATTTTATCGTCATTTTTCCACCATGATTTATTGTCACCTTGTTTAATAACACCATAACCTAATTCTAAGTTATTATCCCAAGTAATTTTACCTTTTTTATATTTTGCAAATACGTTAACTAAACCAGCTACAGAAATTGAGTTATTTCCACCAGCAGACCAGTTAGTTAATGATACTTGCTGTCCGTTTACAGAAACGACACCTCCAATTTTCCATGGGTGAATAGTATCAGCAGCAATTGCTTTTAATTTATCTATTTCTGCTTGAACTTTTGCTGCATCATCTTTTGTAACTTCTTGAGCGGTAATAGATAATACGATTGTAAATAATGAAAATGAAAATAAAAATTTCTTCATGATTTTATGATTTTGTAAGATGACAAAACTAATAAAACTATTAATAATTTAAGCCAGCTAATGTGATTTAATTGTTAATAGTTAATTACCCTGAATTTTGAAGTATTTGTTTGAATTAGCAGGGTCAACTGTAGTAAGTGTTTCTACAATTTTTGCTTTTTCTTCAGGGGTTCCTTTTGAGAAAATATTTACTAATTCATCTACTTTAGCATCAAAAAACAATTCCATAGCAAAAGAGGCAGGTCTATTTCTGTATACTTCTAATAATAAAGTGGTAGATTTTAAAATTTCATTTCTTCCTTCTTCCGGTTTCTCGTTCATTATATCTAAACCTAAACGATGGTATTTATACATACATTCTCTAATAGGTTGAAAAACGGGCTGTAAAGCATTTTCTACTATCCAATATCTGTTTTTGTTACTTTCAAAAGATTTCCATCCTGTTTCTCCAGCGCTTTGTGCATTTGAAACAATTAATTGCGCTTTTTGAAAATATTCAGTTCCTCCAAGGTTTGAAAAAGTATCGTAATCATTAGCAATAACGACGTAAGCGTAAAACGCTAAAACAGATGTTAAGTTATTTGAGAAGGTATTTAAATTAAAATCCAGTTGTTGAAATTGCTGAAATTTGAAACTGAAATTTTCATCAATGTAATTCACAGCTGGCGAAAAATAAGAACTTTTAAATACGGGTCTTCTACTTTGAACTTGGATAGTCGCTTTGTAATCGTCAGTACCTAACTTTTGGGTCACATTAATTAGAATGGAACAATCTATTCTTTCGGGAGTAGTAAAGTTATCTTTTGTCCATTTTGTGTTATTCATAAACTCAAAAATGGCTTTTTGTAATTGTTCAAATATTTGTTTTTCAGTAGTTCCTTGAATTTGGGGAGAAACCACACTAACCTGACAGTTCAATTCTTGAGAAAAAGCAAGTTTTCCAAAAATAAAAAATAGAAATATATAAATGTATTTACGCATGTATGTTCAAATAATTAATAGCAAAATTAACAATGTCCTTTGCCACGTCTTGCTTGCTTTTTAACTCAAAATTATACATTTTATTGTGTTTATCAATAATAGTTATTTTGTTAGTATCAACACCAAAGCCAGCTCCTGTTTCGATTGCTGAATTAGCGACTATAAAATCTAGGTTTTTCTTTACAATTTTTTCTTTGGCGTATTCAATGACATTATTAGTTTCTAAGGCAAAACCAACTAACAGTTGATTCTTTTTTTGTTGTCCTAATGTTTCTAAAATATCTTTTGTTTTAATAAGTTCAATAGAAAATTCAGAGTCTTTTTTCTTGATTTTGGAGTCAGCTACCTGTTTTGGTTTGTAATCTGCTACTGCAGCAGATAAAACAGCAATATCTGAATCTGGAAATTTACTTATGCAAGCATTAAACATTTCATCAGCACTCTCCACTTTAATTACATTAACTGTTTTTTCAAGAGGATGTTGATGAGAAGGACCTAATACCAAAGTCACGTCAGCCCCTAATTTTGCAAATTCATCAGCAATAGCAACGCCCATTTTGCCAGACGAACGATTTCCAATAAATCTAACAGGATCAATAGCTTCGTAGGTTGGCCCGGCATTTACTAAAACTTTTTTACCAGTTAGTGGCAAATTGTTTTCAAAATATTGATGAATGTAATTTACAATATTTTCAGGCTCGGCCATTCTGCCTTCGCCAATTAAACCACTTGCTAATTCTCCACTTTCGGCAGGAATTATGAGGTTATTATTTTTTCTTAATATATCAATGTTGTGCTTAGTTGTTGGATGTTGATACATATCTAAATCCATGGCAGGAGCAACAAATACTTTGCAACGAGCTGATAAGTAGCAGGCAGTTACAATATTATCGCAAATACCAGTTGCAAATTTCGCTAAAGTATTAGCGGTTAAAGGAGCTACAACTATCGCGTCTGCCCATTCTGCTATGGCTACATGATTATTCCAATTATTGTTGGTGTCAAAAAAATCTGTTACAACTTCGTTTTTACTTAAAACGGAAAGTGTTTTAGGAGTAACAAATTCTTCTGATGCTTTTGTCATAACTACTTTAACAATTGCACCTTCTTTAATTAGTAAACGAACTAAATGAGCGCATTTGTAAGCAGCGATTCCGCCAGTAATACCTAATAAAATATGTTTGTTTTTTAATGACATATAAACTAAAAACCCATCTGCCAAAAGGAGGATGGGTTTTTTAAATATAACTTCAAATAAAATTAAATTTTAGTTTGTTCCTTAGCAGGATTTCTGTAGTAAGTTTTATCTTCTAAGAATTCGTTGATAGAAATCAAAGATGGCTTAGGTAATTTTTCATAGAATTTAGAAATTTCAATTTGCTCTCTGTTTTCAAAAATCTCTTCTAAGTTATCAGAATGACTAGCAAACTCAGCTAATTTAGCAGATAATTCCTCTTTCATTTCAGAACTAATTTGGTTAGCACGTTTAGAAATAATAGAAATTGATTCATAAATATTTCCAGTAGGACCATCAAATCTTCTGATATCACGAGTTACTGTACTTGGTTCTGCGTTTGTTTTTTTAAAATCCATTTTGACTATTTATTGTTAATGTTATTTTTCATTTTAAGGCAACTCTCATAAACCGCTTCGGCTTTTGGGAGATAGCTACTTTTAGGGTACAAATCTAATAATTTTAAATAACTTTCCATAGCTAAATTTAATCTTTCTAACTTCTTGGTTTCTAGACTGTTAATTGCCAATAGGTAATATGAATCAATTGAAGTGAACATAATTTCGTCAATAAAATTTGATTCAGGAAAATCTTTAATAAAATTGTTGCTTGACGCAATAGCAGCTTTATAATCACCAATATTAAAATATTGTTTAGTGATATCGTATTCTTTATGCTCTAATTTTCCTCTTAAAATATCATTTATTTTATTGCAAGAGTCAATACGTGCGCTTTCAGGATATAAATCAATAAAGTTTTGCAATTCAGCCATTGCATTTTTAGTATCAGTTTGATCTAATTTATAAATAGGAGAATTTAAATAATAACAATACGCATTCATAAATAAGCATTCTTCCGCATGCTTTCCACCTGGATAACTTCTAAAGTAGTTTTTGAAATGATATTGAGATAAACTGTAATCTCCTTGGTAATAATTGCAATATGAAAAGTAATAATAAATTTCTTCAGCTTTGTCCGACCCCTTATAAACAGGAATTAATTCTTCAAATAAAGCTAAAGCTTTAACATAATTACCTTTTTGATAATATTGATTAGCTCTCTCTAATTTTAACTCATAGTTTGAGCTTTTTAAAAGTCGATTGTATCCATCGCAACTAGCAAACAAAATAGCTGACAGGATAATAAGATATGTACTGATTTTTTTCAAGCGATGGCAAAGTTAATCGATTTAATGGAATAGGGTAGCTTTATTTGTTAAAGAAAGTTAGTTAATAAAGTAGAAAAATACATGGAAGTATTAAAAATACTCCCATGTATGATTAATTATCTTTTTTTGAAATTGATGTTTCCTAAGAAGTCAAGTGCTTTTTTAAATACATCAAAATATAACATCAACATTAATGAAATACTCATTAACCAAATTACCGCAATATTAAACCAATATGTAGGGATTAGTTTTCCTAAAAATAGTTTATTAGGAGCATAAAAATGAGCAGCCCCTAAGTTAGATTCGCTAGGGTCTAAATAAATAGGTTCAATTCTTTGAATTAATCGGCCTTCGTGTTCCAAACATCTATCTCCTAAATCATTACTGTTTAACATAAATTGATCAAGTGCCTCGTTCGTGTAATCATCCTTCATGTTAATGAATTGCTCATTACCTAATTGTTTGATTAATTTTTGAGTCACCTCATCTTCTTGTTTTCTAGCTTTATTTTCAAAATTAATATAGTGCTCATTAATTTTAGTTAAAAATTGTTTTAAAGAAGCAGCAATAGCAGGCGTGTAATCTTTGCCATTTAATTGATTAATACCTTCAAATTGATACTTATTCTTTAAATATTTTTGTTCTTTAAGTAACTCATTTTTCAGAAGTGTGAAATCCCTTTCTAATTCAGCTTTTTTAGAAGCGTCTTTTAAAATGCCATCAATCTTGGTCATTTTATTTTGTAATTCAGGAATCCAATACACTTTTTTGTATGAGGCAATACTGATCGCTTTTTCGTATTTATAAAAATTTGAGTGGAACTTGTTTGCTTTAAACTGATTAACAGCTAAAGCTTCAAAAGCCCATCTACTAGCCATCATTTCGCCAACGTAGGGCACACCGCCTTGTTTTGCTAAAACAGGATTTAATTTATCAAATTTAACAACCACTCCAGCTAATAATAATTGTGGGATAATTAAAAAAGGAATAGAAATATAAATGGTTACTGCACTATTAAATGCACTCGAAATATTCAATCCTAGCATATTAGCAAAGCATGATGAAGAGAAAAGAACTAACCAATAATCAGAATACATGCCCTTTACACCCATAATTAAATTACCTACTAGCACAAACATAAATGTTTGAATAGCGGATAATATAAACATGATAATGATTTTGCTCCACAAGTAACTTCCTTTACTTAAATTTAAAAAAGATTCACGTTTACGGATTTTTCTATCTCTTATAATTTCTTCAGCAGAAACAGTTAATCCTATAAATAAAGCTACTACAACAGACATAAACATGTAAGCAGGAACGTTTTCATTTTCTCTGAAAAAATATCCTTTGGTATTATTAGCATCTGAATTATAGAAACGAATTAAGGCCGCTAATACAAATGCTAAAGCTGGAGCTTCAATTAAGTTGATTAGTAAATACTGAGTATTAGTCAACTTACTTTTCACATCCCTTGTCATAAACACTTTAAATTGTTTAAAGGCATTTGGGATTTTAAAAATAGCATCTGGAATTTCGTCTTGATGCTTAATATCTCCAATAGTAGATTCAATTTTCTCTACATAACTTTTATTCCATTCTGATGGACTTGTTTTACGGTTATGTGTTAAGTTACCGTATTCATCTAATACTTTACTTTCAATAATATTGAAAATTAATTCTGGATTCACGTTACCACAGTTCCAGCATTCACTTTCTTCGGCATTAACGTGTTGTACTAATGTTTTGAAGTATGAAACAGCATCAACTGGGTTTCCATAATAAATTGGATAACCGCCAACGTCTAATATCTGAAGCTTATCAAACATTTTGAAAATATCTGATGATGGTTGGTGAATAACCACAAATATTAGTTTGCCTTTTAAAGATAATTCTTTTAAAAGGTCCATAATGTTTTCAGAGTCACGAGACGATAAACCAGAAGTAGGCTCATCGACGTATAAAACAGATGGTTCACGTATTAACTCTAAACCAATATTTAAACGTTTACGTTGTCCACCCGAAATTGTTTTTTCTAATGGAGAACCAACTTTTAAATCTTTCGTTTCAGATAAACCTAAATCAGCTAATAAGGCATGGCACTTTTTAGCAATTTCCTCATCTGTTAAGTTTCCAAAACATAATTTAGCATTGTAGAACAGGTTTTGATACACTGTTAATTCTTCAATTAGTAAATCATCTTGGGTAACGTGTCCAATAACCCCTTCCACAAATTTCTTTTCAACGTGAATGTTTTTTCCGTTTATTAAAACCTGTCCACCACTTGGAACTTCAACTCCATTTAAAACGTTTAATAAGGTTGATTTACCAGCACCAGAACCTCCCATAATACCAATTAATTTTCCGCTTTCTTCGCGGATATTGATATTACGTAAGCCTAATTTACCACCTTTAAATTTGTATTCAATATTTTTTGCTTCAAACGAAATACGTGCTTTTGAACTATCTGCTAAGAAACGACCAATAATATCGCTATAGTAAATAGGTTTTACTCTCGAATTTCTTAAAGACGAACCAGGTGTTAAAATATGAATACGGTCTTTTGAAATACCTTGTCCGTTTAATTGAAGTTCAATGTTTCCGTAGATACGCAAAGCGTACATACCCACACTATCAATTTGAATGACACGAACATCAGATGTTAAAGCATCACAATAAATGTGTTTACAAGCGTTTTCATAACCATTTTCTTTGTTGTTAATAACTAAGATGTGAGGAGAATTAGGAATTTTCTCAGCTGTATCTTCAACAAAAGCTCTTAATTGATTAAACTCTTCAATAGAAATGTTGAAGGTATCAGCTACAGTAACTACAAACTCATTTTCTTGTTCTGAAATTTCATCAGAAGAATAAATAAATTCAAGTAAACGTATTAAAACGATGATTTTTTGAGGTTGCTCTAATTCTTGATTAATTTGAGTACAAATCTTTAATACTTTAACCGAGTTTAAAGATGTACGCTTAGCAGACCCATCTTTTTTCTTAGAACCAGCTTGTTGAGCTTCGATAAATTCATCAAAAATGACCAAGTACTTCTCTACCTGTTCCTTATTTAATTGTTGTTTTAAGAAAGACTCAACAATAGAACGACCTGTGTTGCTAATTCCATCAACTTTAGCGATGATGGCAAACATTTGCATTAGGGCTCGAAGTATTCGTTCACTCATAGTTTATTAGTTAAAGCGTTTGTTACAAATTAAGTAGGCAAGATACTAAATATTAACTATTTAACAAATTCTGGTTGGATATTTTACAAAAGGATTAATTTTGCCTAACAAATGTCTGATATTCAATTAAATCTTAGTCCTGCTGAACTTGCTGCCAAGTGTATTAATCAAACTAGTAAACCTGTTTTTTTAACTGGAAAGGCTGGTACTGGAAAAACTACTTTTTTAAGAAACATCATTGAACATACTCATAAAAATGCCATTATTGTAGCGCCAACAGGCATAGCAGCTATTAATGCAGGTGGTGTTACTATTCATTCACAGTTTGGAATTCCATTTGGCTTATTTGTGCCTGATAGCAGTTATAAAATTGAGAATACGGCTACAAAAATAAACACTCCTTACACAATGGTTAAGCATTTAAATATGCGTGACCAGAAACGAAAATTGCTTCAAGAATTAGAATTATTGATAATTGATGAAGTGAGTATGTTGAGGGCTGATTTATTGGATACGATTGATTTTGTATTGAAAAGTATTAGAAGACAACAGCATAAACCTTTTGGTGGAGTGCAGGTATTATTTATTGGAGATTTAATGCAATTGCCACCTGTTGTTAAAGAAGATGAATGGAATGTTTTACGAAACTATTACAGTAGCATTTATTTTTTTGATGCTCAAGTGTTAAGAAATGAAAAGCCTGTTTATATTGAACTAGATAAAATATATCGTCAATCAGATAATACGTTTATTGATTTATTAAATAATCTTAGACACAATAAAGTGACTCAAGCTAATATTGATTTATTAAACACCTATTATAAACCTAATTTTGATGCTGCATCGGCATTAAATATTATTACTCTCACAACTCATAATCAAAAAGCAGATACCTTAAATAAATCTGCTTTACAAGAATTAAAAGGTAAATCGTATTTTTTTAATGCTAATATAGAAGGAGATTTTAATGAATATGCCTATCCCGTTGAATCCTATTTAGAACTAAAATTAGGAGCTCAAATTATGTTTATTAAAAATGATGTGAGTGGTAAACAGCAGTTTTTTAATGGAAAAATAGGAGTCGTATCTCATTTAACAGATAAGGAAATTGAAATTGATTTTAGAGATGGTACAAAGCCTTTTATGTTAGAAAAATATGAATGGAAAAACATCAAGTATGAATTAAATGAGGTTACTAATGAGATTGATGAAAATACTATTGGCACATTTACTCAATATCCAATTAAGCTAGCCTGGGCTATTACAGTTCATAAAAGTCAGGGTTTAACTTTTGAAAAAGCTATTTTAGATATTAATCGTGCGTTTGCACCAGGGCAGGTTTATGTGGCTCTTTCTCGTTTAAAATCATTAGATGGCTTGGTCTTAACGTCTCCTATTCAGTTTAATGCCATATCTCAAGATAAAACTTTGGTAGATTATACAGAGAATAAACCAAAAACTGAAGAAGTAAAACAATTAATTGATAAGGAAACCATTTTCTTTTTAAAAGTATATGTTTTAAAAGCATATGATTTTGTATGGCTTTACACTTGTTTGAGAAATCACGTGGCAAGTTATACTATGGCAGAAAATAAGTCCAATAAACAAAAACATCAAGATTGGGCACAGGCACTATTAGATAAATTTGAACCATTAAAAATAAACGCTGATAAATTTAGTAATCAGTTAATGCAAATTTTTGAGGCTAGGGCAGAGGACTATTTACAAACTGTTCAAACACGACATGTTGCTGCTAAAAATTATTTTTATCCTGTTTTAAAAGAGATGTCGAAATCTATGTTAGTTCATATCGAATTACTAAAGGATGAAAAACAGATAAAAACATATTTAGAAGAATTATTAGAGTTAGAGGGTTTATTATTTAAGCATTTACAACAATTAGATAAATTATCAACAGTTATAGATACTATCTTGAATAATAAGGAGTTTAATAAACAACAATTAAAACAAACTGTTAATCAAAATGAACGTTTAGAATTAGTTAGACAAACCATAGCCATTACTGAAAAAGCAGCTTTTGAAGAACGGGTTTCGGCTCGCTCAACCAACAAGAAAAGTAAAAAAATAAAAAATGAGTCTCTGGCAACTTCGACAGGCTCAGTTACCAGAGACACCAAGAAAATAAAAGTGTTAAAGCCCGATACTAAAGAGTTGAGTTTTACTTTATATAAGCAAGGGAAAATGCCCGAAGAAATAGCACAAGAAAGAGGATTTGGTTTAACAACTATTGAAAGTCATTTAGCTCATTATGTGAGTTTAGGAATGATTCCTGTTACACAGTTTGTGACGAAGGAGAAGTTTGATAAAATCATTGAAACTTCAAAATATATTGAAGGAGAAAAAAAATTAACTCCTTTAAAACAAGAACTAGGAGATGACTATTCTTATTCTGAAATAAAATATGCTTTAGCCACTCAAAAGCATTTGAATAAATAAAAAAAGTCACCCAAGGGTGACTTTTAAATTAATATTGTGTTTTTAATTATTTCATAACACGTTCAACATATTCCCCAGTTTCTGTATTAATTTTTAATCTGTCTCCAATAGCAACAAACACAGGAACTTGAATTTTGATGCCATTTCCTACTTCAGCAGTTTTCACTGATTTCCCTTTAACTCCTTCTTCAGTGTAAGTTACTTCTAATTCAATATATTGAGGTAAAGAACCATTTAACGGTTTTTCGTTTTCATCAAAACGAATTTTTAAAACCATCCCTTCTTCTAAAAACTGAATACTATCCGCAAATAAAATTTTAGGAATATGCATTTGATCGTATGTTTCTTGATTCATACATACTAAAAAATCTCCTTCAGTAAAAAGGTATTGCATTTCGTGCTCATCCACTCTGATTAAATCAATTTTTTCACCAGAACGGAAACGAATTTCACTTTGTTTTCCAGTTTCTACATTACGGCATTTGCAAGAATAGATTGCATTTCCTTTTCCAGGAGTAATGTGATCGTAATCTAATACTTGAACTAATTCGTTATTGTATCTTATAAATGCGTTTCTAGATAAATCAGATGTTGTAGCCATAATGGGTTATTTTTGAGCCGCCAAGATAGTATGTTAGGTTGAGATAGGCAAAAATTATTTTATCTCAGAAAAAGGCACATTGGTAATACGGTACTTTTGCCAATCTTTAAAATCAAAGTGCCACCATTCGTATTTATAAACCGTAAATCCATCGGCTTGCATTTTTTCTATTAATAAGTCTCTCATTTTACGTTGCTCTTCAGTTCCTCCAGAATAATCAAAATAAGAGCGTTCCGTCATTTCATCGTAAGCACCAGGCATTTGTATTTCTTTTTTTGTTTTTAAATCATATAAAGTCACATCAACGGCACAACCTCTATTGTGTCGAGAACCTTCTTTTGGATCAGCTACAAATTTTTTATTTTCTTTAGAGGTTACATCATAAAATATTTTGGTTACATCCCAAGGTCTATAACCATCAAATACAATGATGCCGTAGCCAAGTGGTTTTAAAGATGCATTAATCCTTTTTAAAGATTCAGCTGCATCTTTTTGTAAAAAGGCTCTAGCTTCTTTATAAACAGGTTGTCCAACAAAATTATTGCTGGTAGCGTATTTTATATCTAGTATAATAGTAGAATCTAGCTTTGCTAATTCTACTAGGTTAGTTTCTTTAAAATCACCTTTTTCAATTGGTAATTTAGTAGCACAACTATTTAGAATTAAGAAACATATACTTATAATTAAGAAATGGAATAGTCGTTTTTTCATAATGAATCTATTAGTCAAAAATTATCTTAAAACCTCAATCATTTTCTCGGCAATAATTTTACTCATCTTATAATTTGACTCATGAGTCCAGCCAGCGATGTGAGGTGTTAAAATGACGTTTTCACTTTTCAATAAATACTGCATAGGCTCTGGTAGAGTAGTGGTATCAATGTTTTCAAAAGATACTGATTCATATTCTAAAACATCCAAACAAGCACCAATCACTTTTCCTGTTTTTAGGTGTTTTACTAAATCAGTGGTATTTAAACATTTACCACGAGCTGTATTAATGATGTAAATATTTTTTTTGAAATAAGAAATGAAATCATCATTGATATAATAGTTTGTTTCTTCTGTTAAAGGAAGATGTATGCTCACCACATCTGCTTTTTCGTAAATTTCGTATAACGATGATTCTTTTATATGTTCGCCAACGATGCCTATTTTATATTTGTCATAAACCAATATCTCGCAATCAAAACCTTTCAACTTTTTTGCAAAAGCAGAACCCATATTTCCATAACCAATAATACCAATGGTTCTTCCAGCAATTTCATGACCTCTGTTTTCAGCGCGTTTCCATATGCCATTTCTAACTTCGTTATCGCTTCGCTTTAAATGATTCAAGAGCATCAACAACATTCCTAAAGCATGTTCGCCAACAGCATCTCTGTTTCCTTCTGGAGCACTGACGCAAGTGACCCCTTTGTTTTTAGCATATTCTACGTCAATATTTTCCATTCCTGCACCAACCCGTCCAATGCATTTTAAACGTGAAGCTGAGTCTAAGACTTCTTTAGTGAATTTGAATTTGCTTCTAATAACTGCGCCATCATAATTTGGCAACAATTGAATTAACTCTTCTTTGGATTTATTCCAAAATAAATCACAATGAAAACCTGCATCTATTAACGTTTCGTGAAGTATATCATGATTTGAATCTATGCAAAGTATTTTTTTCATATTGTAATAAAAATGAAAATTAAGGGATATCAATATACTTATGAGTTTGTAAAGAAATCATCCAACGTGGATTTTGTTTCACATACTCCACAATTAACGGGGTTATTTCATTGCGTTTACTCCATTCGGGTTGTAAATACAAAAAGCAATCTTTTCCAACTTTAGAAGCTTGTTCTTCTGCCCAAATGAAATCATGTTTATTAAACACAATAATTTTTAATTCATGAGCCGCTGAGTAGTTTTCTTCTTTTGGAAGCATTGTCTTTTTTGGAGACAAGCAAATCCAATCCCAATTTCCACTCAAGGGATAAGCTCCAGAAGTTTCGATATAGGTTTGAATATTGTTTTGTTTTAATAATGCTGTTAAATAAACTAAGTTGTAAATTAAAGGTTCTCCACCAGTAACAACAACAGCAGGCGTTTTACTTTCTAAAACGTTTTCTATAATTTTTTCGGTAGTTGTTAAAGGGTGTAAACTTGCGTCCCAGCTTTCTTTTACATCACACCAATGACAACCAACATCACAACCACCAATTCTAATAAAATAGGCAGCTTTACCAGTATTAAAACCTTCACCTTGAATGGTGTAGAACTCTTCCATTAATGGTAATAATTTACCATCATCTAATAACTGCTGTTGTTCAGGATTTAATCCGCTTAGTTTATAACTCAATTTAAAAAATATTAAAGACTCCAGTAGGTTAAACCTTTCATTTTGTTTTTATACATTCCCTTAATATCAACTATCACACCTTTGGTAGAAAGAATTGATTTAAAGAATTTTTCATCTAAAGTTTTGTATTCTTGATGATTAACAGCTACAATAACTCCATCGTAACCTTTAGCTAATTTATTTAAACCGAAACCGTATTCGTGTTTTAATTCTGCACTATCAGCATGCGGGTCAACTATCTCCACTTTTACACCAAAGGATTTTAATTCTTTAACAATGTCTGCTACTTTACTATTACGAATATCGCTAACGTCTTCTTTAAACGTAGCACCCATAATTAATACTTTTGATTTGCTGATGTTTTTTCCAGCAGCAATAATTTTCTTAACGCAATTTTTTGCTACATAATAACCCATGCTGTCATTTACGTAACGGCCACTATTAATAACACGAGCATGATATCCAAGAGATTCAGCTTTGTAAGTTAAATAATAAGGGTCAACACCAATACAATGTCCGCCAACCAAACCTGGGAAGAACTTTAAGAAATTCCATTTCGTACCAGCAGCTTCTAAAACATCATACGTGTTAATGTTCATTTTATTAAAGATGATTGATAATTCATTCATCAATGCAATGTTCACGTCACGTTGAGTGTTTTCGATAATTTTAGCGGCTTCAGCTACTTTAATGCTTGATGCACGGTGCGTTCCTGGCTCAACAATAATTTCGTAAGTTTTAGCAATTTCTTCTAAACTTTCTTTATCACAACCAGAAACGATTTTTAAGATTTTTGTAATGGTATGTTCTTTATCACCTGGATTAATACGCTCAGGAGAATAACCAACTTTAAAATCTTTCACGAATTTTAATTTTGATTCGCGCTCTAAAACAGGGATACAATCATCTTCTGTACAACCAGGATAAACAGTAGATTCATAAACTACATAATCTCCTTTTTTAAGAACTTTTCCAACAGTTGTTGAAGCACCTATTAATGGTTTTAAATCTGGCAAATTATGTTCATCAATTGGAGTAGGAACGGCAATAATAAAGAACTTTGCTTTTTTTAAATCTTCTAATTTGTGCGTAAAAGTAATATCAGAATTAGCAAAATCTTTTTTAGTTAATTCGTTACTTGGATCGATGCCTTTATTCATCATATCAACGCGTTTAGCATTGATATCAAATCCAATAACTTTTA
Organism: Bacteroidetes bacterium UBA5697; assembly: GCA_002420145.1. Lineage (GTDB taxonomy): Bacteria > Bacteroidota > Bacteroidia > B-17B0 > Aurantibacillaceae > UBA4416. The sequence continues at coordinate 6,233 of DIHL01000019.1, read as the reverse complement.
CTTTTTTAGCAAAAGCTAAAGCGATAGGTAAACCAACATATCCTAATCCAATAACGGCGATTGTAGCTTTTTTGTCAACGATGTCTTTGTAAATTCCCATAATATATATTTTAATGTTTTTTTATTTATTTTTAATAACTGATTCAGGGCGCAATGCGTAAATACGCTCAATAATATCAACCACTTTTAAGCCTTCTAAGGCATTAGTAGTAATTTTAGTTTTTCCAGTAATAGTATCCACTACATTTTCTATTACATTATGATGATTATTAGCGGAGCCTTTGTAAGCACCATAATCATTAGCTGGATTTGTTTCTGCTAAAGCAGGCATTACATAATCTTTAATATTACAAACATCCACTTGATCCATGTATTGTCCGCCAACTTTAATACTTCCTTTACTGCCAACAATAGTTAAAGAAGATTCTAAGTTTTTATCCCAAACAGCTGTAGAGTAATTAATACTTCCCATTCCACCATTTACAAAATCAAAACTTACAAATCCACTATCTTCAAAAGCAGTTGAGTTTTGGTGATTAAAATCTGCAAACTTTGCTTGAATGTTTTTAATATCTCCAAATACCCAATACATGATATCAATCCAATGAGAGAACTGTGTAAATAAAGTTCCCCCATCTAAATCTTGAGTACCTTTCCACCCGCCAGCTTTGTAGTATCGTTCATCACGATTCCAGTAACAATTTAATTGAACCATGTAAATATCGCCAATGGTTTTAGATTCAACCACGTTTTTTAACCAAACACTTGGCGGAGAGTAACGATTTTGCATCACACAAAAAACTGTTTTGCTTTGGTCTAAAGCTTTGTAAATGATTTTTTCACAGTCAGCTTTACTTAAAGCCATTGGTTTTTCAACTACAACATGCTTGTTTGCTTCTAAAGCTTTTAAGGAATGTTCAGCATGTAATCCATTTGGCGTACAAACATTGATAACATCTATTTCGGGATGATTTTTTAATAATTCATCTACTGAATTATAAAATTTTTCTTGAAGAGTTTCTAATCCTAATTTTTCTTTTGGCGAAACATCACAAACTGCTACTAATTCACAATTAGAATTACGACGTACCATTTCGGCATGACGTTTACCAATGTGACCTTGACCAATAACTCCGAATTTTATTTTTGTCATTTTATGAAATTCTTTTTACAGTATTATTTTCTAATTGATACACTTGTCCGCTTTCTTTGCAAATAGCTTTTCTAGTTGAATCAAATTCTAATCGATGTCCAAATTCACTCATCCAACCAATTTGTCGAGATGGATTTCCAACAACTAAGGCAAATGCAGGAACAGTTTTAGTGACTACAGTTCCAGCACCAATAAAAGCAAACTCTCCAATATCATGTCCACAAACTATTGTTGCATTAGCACCAATACTAGCACCTTTGCCAACATGCGTTTTAGCATATTCTGATTTACGATTAACAGCACTGCGAGGATTGATTACATTTGTAAATACCATAGACGGACCTAAAAACACATCATCATCGCAAGTAACGCCCGTATAAATAGAAACGTTGTTTTGAACTTTTACATTTTTACCAAGAATGACTTCAGGAGAAATAACTACATTTTGACCAATGTTACAGTTTTCGCCTAAGGTGCAATTTGGCATGATGTGGCTAAAGTGCCAAATTTTGGTTCCTTTACCAATACGACAACCTTCATCAATGATAGCAGAAGGGTGGGCAAAATAAGAATTTTCCATAGCTGTTTTGAACCAACAAACTTAATAAATTATAGCGAATTAGGGCAATTTTTATGCGGTTTAGATAAAAAAAGATAACATTGCCTTAAAATTACCCAAAATTGAGTTTTCGATTAAATATTAAATACTATTTGGTTCACAGTTTAGGCTTTACAAACAAGGAGGCTATTAGGGCTATTGAAAATAGAAAATTGAAAGTAAATGGCGCTATCATTACTGAAAATATTGAGTTTAACGAAACTTGGGAGATTTATTTTGAAGATGAATTATTGAAGCCCAATACACCCTTTACCTATATTGCTTTATACAAACCTCGTGGGATTGAAACAACTAATAATGAAGCCATCGCAGATAATTTAACCACTATTTTTCATTTTGATAAACACTTAGGTTATGCAGGCAGGTTAGATAAAGAATCAGAAGGATTGTTGTTATTATCAAATGATGGAAAGTATATTCAAAGTTTATCAAGCCCATTAAAAGAAAAAGAAAAGGAATATTTAGTGACTGTTAATAAACCTATTACTGATGAATTTATTAAACAAATGGGTGCTGGAGTTGATATTATGATTTGTAAAACAAAGCCTTGTTTTATTGAAAAAATATCAGAATTTGAATTTAAAATTATATTAACCGAAGGAAAAAATCGTCAAATAAGACGTATGTGTAAAGCTTTAGGTTATTTAGTGGCAAGATTAATTAGAGTTAGAATTGATACGATTCTTTTAAGAGATTTAAAACCTGGAGAATATAGAACTTACCAAATAGATTAATGAATCAAGCTATTTTGTTTGATTTCTTCCAATAATTGTTCATGAGCCTTTGATCTACTTTTGATATGAATAAAGTTTCCTTTTCCTATTTCTGCTATTTCTTTTAAGTTTTTCATAGCGTCTTTATCATTACCAAAAGCCATAGTAGATAGTTTTACTTGTTTATCGCCTTGTTTAGATAAATATAACTTTTGATCATCTGGATAAAATCTAAACTTACCATCGGTTGCTAAGATGATTTGATTATTCCCATTTGAAATGTAGTTTTTTAGAGCTACATCCAAACTAAATAAAATAGCTTTATTTCCTTTAGTTAAGCCTTTTGCTTTTAATCTATCAACAACTTCGTTTAATTCTTCCTTGTCTTTTCCACTTAAACCCTCTCTTAAAATCTTAACAGAATCAGCATAGGTAATAAACGTTACACTGTCTGATGGTCTTAAAACTTCTATTAAATGGTGTAAAGCATATTGCATCACTTTTAATTTACTTGTGTCTTTCATTGAGCTAGACACGTCTACTAAAAAGATAATATTATTAGGTTTATATAAATCTCCATCTAACTCATTTGGATTTTTTGTTTTTGCTGGTTCAGATGGTTTTACAGGGATAATAGGATTATCAATGACCGTGTTAGTTGTATTATCTGGCATTTTATTAGAAGTATCTCTAGGTTTTGTAGGCTCAGTAACGACAATTGGTTCAGTTGTTTTTACACCTGCGTTATTAGGCTTTTTAAAATAAAAACAAGCAGTTTTATCATCTGTTTTTATAGATTTTATGTTTCCTGAAAGAGATAGTTTAAATGGAGCACCATCTGCGCTGGTTACTAAGTTAATGGCTTCGTTGAACTTTCCAGTTTGTTGCGGAATAAATTCAACTACAATAAGAGTTGTATCGCCCGGTTTAATTGTTTTTTTAGCTGCTCTAATCGTCATGCCTTTTAAAGCATCCGCTCTTAATAAATATAAATTTTTAGCCTGATTATTTTGAATGATATAATCAGCTTTTACCTTATAAATGTTTTCTTGAGTGCCAATATCTTTATTCGGTTCATCAACACCAATTAAACTATTTTGAGCAAATAATGGATGAAATAAAGAAATAAGAACAAATATGAAGAATGGCTTAAGCAAAATTTATTTTAGTTTTTCGTTATTGAGATGTCTTTCCGAATCACGATTTGTTTTTTTATCAAGATTGCGTTTTAATGCCTCTTCCAAATCTATGCCAGTTTGGTTAGCTAAACAAATTAATACAAACATCACATCAGCTAGTTCATCTCCTAAGTCTTTATTTTTGTCTGATTCTTTTTCGCTTTGTTCTCCATATCGTCGAGCAATAATTCGAGCCACTTCACCAACTTCTTCGGTAAGCATCGCCATATTAGTTAATTCGCTAAAATAACGAACACCGTATTGCTTAATCCAATCGTCAACTTGTTTTTGAGAATCTTTTATAGTCATGGTATTACTTTCTAATGGTGTCTTCTTCGTATTTTTCAATAATGGCTTTTACTAAACGATGTCTGATGACGTCAACCGTTGTTAATTCAACAATATCAATACCATCTGTTTTCTTTAATAATCGCACGGCTTGCGCTAAACCTGATGTTTGATTACGAGGCAGGTCTATTTGGGTCATATCACCAGTGATAATAAACTTGGCATTAGCTCCCATACGAGTTAAGAACATTTTCATCTGACTCTCGGTTGTATTTTGAGCTTCATCTAAAATCACAAAAGCATTATCTAATGTTCTACCACGCATAAATGCGAGTGGTGCAATTTGAATAATTTTAGCTTCTATATATTGATTCAATTTATCTAAAGGCAACATATCGTACAAGGCATCATACAATGGTTGCATGTATGGGTCCAATTTTTCTTTTAAATCTCCAGGTAAAAAGCCTAAGTTTTCTCCAGCTTCAACCGCAGGGCGAGTTAAAATAATACGTTTTACTTCTTTGTTTTTTAGAGCTCTCACGGCTAAAGCAACGGCAGTATATGTTTTACCAGTTCCAGCAGGACCAACCGCAAATAACATATCGCTTTTAGCAACCGATTGCATCATTTTACGTTGATTATCGGTTCTGGCTTTTATAACCAAGCCATTATTTCCAAACACAATAATATCAGAGCCAGTAGCTTCTTCTTTGGCTAACAATAAATTGTCGCCAGTTTGGCCTAATAGACGTTCAATGACAGTATCTGTTAATAAACCGTTTTTATGATAGTAGTCAACCATCATGGTTAACTTTTTTTCGAAGTGAGCAATTTCACTTTCATCTCCTAAAGTTTTAATAGAATAGCCTCTTGCAATAATTTTAAGTTTAGGGAAATATTTTTTTATCACGTTGAGTTTCACATCATTTACGCCATATATTTCAACAGGTTCAACGCTATCTAATGTTATAATTTTTTCAATCAAGGGTCAGTAATTTATGTTAATAATCGTGTTAATCAAATACTTTTTAAAGTAAAAAGTAAGCCTAATTTATTATTTACTTTTGAGTAAATTAAATAAAGTTTTCAATATGTCTATTATTACCATTACGACTGATTTGGGTTATCGTGACCCATACTTGGCAATGGTAAAAGGCATGTTGTATAGCAAACAACCAAATGTTCAAATTGTTGATTTAGCTTGCGATGTAAATCCACACGCCCACAACGAAGGGGCTTTTGCTTTAAGAAGCGCTTTACCTTACTTTCCAGAAGAAACAATTCATTTGTTTGCCATAAAATTTTTAAACTCATCTGAAACTATTGGGAATTTAGCTGTTGATAACACGCGTTATTTATTGTCAAAATATAAAGGGCAGTATATTATTTGTCCAGATAATGGCGTATTAACCCTTATTGACAAAGAATTTAATGAACCTGTTTATCAATTGTATTTTGATTCAGAAAGACAACATTCATTTTATTTGAGAGATGTATTTGCTGAAATAGCTAATAAATTAGTAAATAAAATACCTTTGGAAGAGTTTTGTGCTGAAACTCAAGACTACTGTAAATTATATGCCTTCGAGAGTTTTTCAACTCCAAGTAATTTACAAGGTATGGTATTATATGAAGATGATTTTGGGAATTTAATTACAAGTATCACCAAACAAGAATTTGACAAGCATGTTGGTAACAAGCGTTTTTCAATAGCGCTACCGTCATATAACATTACTAAAATAAATAATACCTATGATGATGTGAAGATCGGGGATGTGGTTTGTTTTTTTAATTCAATGGATTTGTTGGAAATATCATCTTTAGGTCAATCTGCTACCAAAATTGTGATAAAACGAAATGTATTAAGTAAATATAAAATTGACCGTATAATTGTAGATATATATGATTAAGAGATTTGTGAAGATGACGTTTAAGCCTGAAAACATCGAACGTTTTAAAGATATTTTTAAAGCAAGTAAAGATTTAATTTCAGCTATGGAAGGTTGTCAGCATGTTGAATTATTGCAAGACATTAATAATCCTTGTGTGTTTTTCACCTTAAGTATATGGGACGATCCTAAGTATTTAGAAGCCTATCGTCAATCTGAATTATTTGAAGGCGTTTGGGCAAAAACAAAAGTTTTGTTTGATGCCAAGCCAGAAGCATGGAGTGTAAATGCTATTTAAAGAATTTTAACAGATTTTAAAAATCTAAATATCTATTCAATTTATTTTTGGCATTTTAATTGGTTTGTTGTGTCAAGTCAAATTATTTATAAATT
>DIHL01000004.1 GCA_002420145.1 Bacteroidetes bacterium UBA5697 | reverse complement strand
ACTGCAAGTCTAAAGGTTAGGTGCAACTTTTGACAGAAAACTAAATGAAAATACTTTTGACAAATATTCTGTTTATTGCCTTTTTTGTTTGTAAATCTCAGACATTATTACACACAGACCTATCATCAAACTTTACTTTTGAGACTTCCATTAAGCGAATAAAAACAAAAAGTGCTTTCGACTCCTGTTTAGTAAAAATAAAAGTCATTAAAAAATCAAACGACAGCGTCATTCAGACAATTCGTTTCCCGTCGACATTTTTGTTTGAATTTAGTTATTCAAATAAAAACTCTTGCCGTTCATATTCAACAGGTAAAAACAAAAATAACGACATTACCGACAATGACTTTGGTGACATCATTATTGCAGACTTCAATTTTGACGGCAAAGACGACTTTGCATTTAAGACTGAAGAAGGAGGAAATGGTGGACCTATATATTCCTTTTATATACAATCGGACAAATTGAAGTTTAAGAAAGATTCATACTTAACTAATAGAGTGGTGTTTTTTCCATCTAAATTAAATTCCTCAAATAAAACAATGACGACAATCGTTCACGCAAACGCAATGGGCGTAAATCACAACATATATAAACTAGACACATTGACAAATAAGTGGAAATTAATAAAAACAAAATTTATAGGAGTAAAATAAAAAGCAGCCCATAACGCGCCCTACACACAAAACAAAAAAGCTCCTTCAAAATATTGAAGGAGCTTTTTAATTATTTATAATTGACATTAAGCTGTCGCTGGTTTTTCTTTTAATTTATTAGCATTTAATATCGCTACTTGCTGTGCAATATTTTGCGCCATTTCTCTAAAAGCTAAAGCTTGCGGTGTTGTTTCTTGTAAAATAGCTGGCCTTCCTGCATCACCAGCTTCGCGTATACTTTGCACTAAAGGAATTTGTCCTAATAAAGGTAAATTCATTTCAGCTGCTAAATTTTTAGCGCCATCTCTACCAAAAATATAATATTTATTATCTGGTAATTCTTCTGGTGTAAAGTAAGCCATGTTCTCAACGATTCCTAAAACAGGCACATTTAAAGCCGGTAATTTAAATAAAGCAATTCCTTTTCGTGCATCTGCTAAAGCAACTTGTTGAGGAGTACTGACTATTACTGCTCCAGTTATTGGCACTGTGCTACATAAAGTAATTTGTATATCGCCCGTTCCTGGAGGTAAATCAACGATTAAATAATCTAATTCTCCCCAAGCGGTATCTGTAAATAATTGCGTTAATGCTTTTGATGCCATCGGTCCGCGTAAAGCAATAACCTGATCTGGGCCTGCTAAAAAACCTACAGAGTTTAATTTTACTCCGTAGCTTTCTACTGGTTTCATTTTTGGCTTGCCTTCGTATTCGCCTTTACCTGGCATATCATTTTGCACGTCAAACATAATGGTTTGAGATGGTCCATAAATATCAGCATCTACTAAACCAACCTTAGCACCTTGTTTAGCTAAAGCCACTGCTAAGTTTGCAGATATTGTAGATTTCCCTACTCCACCTTTTCCAGAGGCTACAGCAATAATATTTTTAACTTGTGATAAAGTTCCTAAATCTTTATCTCTTGTAGAAGTCACATTAGCTGTCATGTTTACATTTACAATCGCTTCTTTGTCAACATAATGCTTAATAGCATTCACACAAGCATTATGTATCATATCTTTCATAGGACATGCTGGAGTAGTTAATACAACTGTAAACGAAACATTTTTTCCATCTACTACAACATCTTTAATCATTCCAAGAGTCACTAAATCTTTTTTAAGATCTGGATCATCTACATATTTTAGGGCGTCTATAACGCTATCTACTGTAATTGCCATTTTTGTTTAGTTTTTTCACCACTGAGTCACTGAGGACACAGAGATTATTTTATTATGTTTTTATATTACTCCTCTATAACTGTTTACAAAACTTTTCTCTGTGTTCTTTGTGTCTCTGTGGTGAATAATTTTGTCTCTGTGTTGAATAATTATTTTTAAATCTGATTCGCTAAGTTCAATAAATTACCTTCTTCAAAATCACGTCCCATAATTTGTAAACCAATTGGCAAACCATTGCTATGAGTTCCATTAGGAACAGAAATAGCAGGGCATCCAACGATGTTTGCTTGAACCGTAAAAATATCTTCTAAATACATTTTGATTGGGTCTGTACTATTCTTTCCAAATTCAAAAGCGGTACTTGGTGTAGAAGGCGTTACAATAAAATCGTGCTGTGCTAAAATCTCACGCGTTTTTTGACGAATCTTATTTCTTACTTTTTGAGCTTTGCTATAATACGCATCATAATATCCTGCGCTTAATACAAAAGTCCCTAACATAATACGACGCTTTACTTCTTTACCAAATCCTTCGCTACGCGTTTTTTTGTAAGTACTTTCTAAATCAGTAGCATTAGGGCTTCTATAACCATAATGTACGCCATCAAAACGAGACAAGTTTGAAGAAGCCTCAGCAGTAGTTAACACATAGTAAGTTGGTACTAAAAAATCTAAGTAAGGAAAATCAACAGCAGTTACTGTGTGTCCGTCGTTTTTTAATTTATCTAAAGCAGCTAAAGTTTGTTTTTTTACTTCAGGGTCTAAACCGTTAGACTCTACGCATTCTTTTAAATACGCAACTTTGTATTTTTTAGTTTCAGATAAAGCATTCACATATTGCCCAACTGGCTTTTGTGAAGCCGTTGTATCATACTCATCTTTACCTGCCATAATTTCTAATAATAAAGCAGCATCTTCTACTGTTTTAGTAATAGGGCCAATTTGATCGAAAGAGGAAGCATAAGCAATTAATCCCCAACGAGAAATTCTTCCGTAAGTAGGTTTTAATCCTACTGTTCCTGTAAACGAAGCTGGCTGACGAATAGAACCACCGGTGTCAGAACCTAAAGCAACATAACACAAATTAGCAGCAACTGCTGCTGCAGAACCGCCAGAAGAACCACCTGGTACTGTATTTTCGTTTAATGGATTTAATACCTTGCCATAAGCAGAATTTTCGTTACTACTTCCCATGGCAAATTCATCACAGTTTAAACGGCCAATAATAATTGCATCTTCAGCTAATAAACGTTCAACCACTGTAGATGAATATAAAGATTCAAAGCCTTCTAATATTTTTGATGAACAAGAAACCTTATGACCTTTATAACAGATATTATCTTTTAAACCAATAACAACACCCGCTAATTTTCCTAAAGAATTGGAAGCTGAGCCTGTCGAAGCTTTAATTTTTTCATCTACCAATTTAGCTTGTGCCAAAGCTGACTCATTAAACACTTCTAAAAAAGCATTCAACTGTTTTTTTGCTTCAATAGCTTTTATAGATTCTTCTACTAATTGAACACAAGAGATTTTTCCTGAATTTAAATCAGCATGAAGATTTTTTATAGTTGTAAATGTATACACAGTTTATATATTAAATAATAAAAGCGTCAATCGAACAGACTGACGCTTTTAAAATGTTTTTCAATAAGAATTTATTTTTTTTCTACGTCAGTTGATTCAGAAGAATTTCCATCTTTTGCATCCTTAAACTCTTTCATTCCTTTTCCTAATCCTTTCATTAATTCTGGAATTTTTTTACCTCCGAATAATAATAAAACGATAACTAAAATAATGATAATTTCAGGAGCTCCAAGTCCGCCTAACATACCTAAGATTAATGCTTGTGTCATTGTTATAAATTTAGGCTACAAATATAAGGATTTATTAGTTTTAAGCAAATTGCCAAAAATCTGTTATTTTTGAGCAAAATAGCACTTATGATTAAGAAAATAGAACATATTGGGATTGCAGTAAAAAGCCTTCAAAATTCTAACGATTTATTCAAAAAACTCTTCGGAAAAGACCATTACAAGGTAGAATCTGTAGAAAGTGAGGGTGTCAGCACGTCTTTTTTTCAGTTAGGAGAGACCAAAATTGAACTTTTAGAAGCTACCAATCCCGAAAGTGCTATTGCCAAGTTTATTGACAAAAAAGGAGAAGGTATACATCATATTGCTTACGAAGTGGATGATATTTATCAAGAAATGGACAGATTAAAAGCCGAAGGTTTTGAGGTGTTGAACAAAGAACCAAAACATGGTGCTGACAATAAATTGATTTTCTTTTTACATCCAAAAAGCACTAATGGTGTTTTGGTGGAATTGTGTCAGGAGAGAAAAGATTAAAATTTCAACTGCAAGGTCACGTAAAAATTTCGAGGGTCGGAAGGTAAAATACCTGGGCCTGGATAACCCTCTGCTCGGCGAGTAAAATAAATTTCGTTTAAAAAATTATTGATGCCTGCCGATATATTGAAAAATTTATAGGTGTACTGTGCCGAAAAATCACAAATGGTATATGCAGGAATAATTCCTGTGATAGCATTGGTGCTATATTTTGAGTTACTGGCATCAGCAAATTGCTCAGCCGTATAAGAACCCTGAACGGTAGTGCTGAATCCTTTGTATTTATAAGTTAAACCACTTCTTAAAATACTCATCGGAACCAACTCTACTAATTTATCATTAAAGCCACTTTGCTGGCTACTAATGTATCTGGCATCTGTGTATGAAGCATTCACAAAATAACTTAGCTTATGTTTTGCTTTCTTATTAAATAATTTAAATAAGTCTATTTCTGCAAAACATTCAGCTCCAATGTTTCTACTATCCGAAATATTTGTTCTATATCTATATAGTACATAAGTTGATTCGTCTTCTTTTAAAACTGTTCCAATACGATCATTATATCTTAAATAATACACACTAAAATCTAAGTACAATAAATCTTTCAAGGTTAATCTAATTCCACCATCAGCTGTATATCCTGTTTCATCTTTTAAATTGGGATCCACTTTAAAATTTGGATTTACCACACGCATATCATTAAAATTAATAGAGCGGTAGTTTTGACTAAAGTTAACATACAACTCTACTTTACTCACTGGCTTATATAACAAACCTAATCCACCTAATAAAAACGAACGATCACTATTTCTTTCTTCCTCGCGCTTTAAATCTAAAATAATATTACCTGCTAAATCTTTATTCGTTTCTTTATAATATCCTGCAGCCGAAGTAGAAATATATTCGAAACGAACACCAGGTGTTAAACTTAATTTTTTAGTTAACTGAAAAATGTTTTCTGAAAATAAAGCGACGTTTCTACTAGGAAATGTATAATCACTATGTTCTAAATCATTAGGGTTTAAATAACTAAAATTAGCTTTAGAGGTTGTATCTCCTAATCCTTGTTTTCTTATTGTTTTTCCTTGGTAATAACGAACTCCAATTAAAAATACAGATGTGTTCTTAAACAATTCATAACGTTTCAAAAAACGTAATTCAGAACCAAAATTTTTATACTCATCTCCTAAAATATCTCTTTCTGTTAAAGGATCTGCTCTATTGATTTGCCCCAAGTAACCAACTGTAATTCTTTCAGCAATTAATCCAAAATTCATCCAACTAATTCTAGCAGATGGCGATAATTTCCAATCTAAACTTAAGGATGCTAAATTCCAATTTACCTTAAACCAATTTCTGTTTCTTATACTCTTTGATGGATCTAAATTAAATTGCATATCCGTTAAACCTCCAGGCTGGTGTGCCAAATAAGTCATATAAGTATATTCGCCTGTAATTTTAAGATTTGAATTCAGCTGATAATTAACGGATGCATGAGCCGTATGCATTTTAAATTCAGAATTTGGTCTCCAACTATCTCCTTGTTTGTATTGATAAAATGTATAGTAGTTTATTTTTTTTACTGTTCCACCAATACTATTGAAAGAGTTTATTAGCCCAAACGAACCATACGTTTGACGAGAGATTAATTGATTTTTTTTATCAGCAGGACCTTTCTTGAATTTAAAATTAATGAAACCTCCGAACTGTGTTCCATATTGTAAACTAGCGGCTCCTCTTATTACTTCTATTCTATCTAATGCTTCTGTTGGCGGCGTGTAATAACTCTCAGGATAACCTAAAGCATCCGCACTGATATCATATCCGTTTTGACGAGTATTAAAATTAGATACACGATTTGGATTTAATCCTCTACCTCCAATACCTAATTGAATTCCCGCTCCATCGTTTTCAAAAATATTAATACCAGCTACTTTAGCAAACACCTGACGTGAGTTGTTGGTAGCTAGGTTTGCATTCATATCATTCAAATAAATGACTTCACTTTTTTTACCAGCGTAAATAGAAGTTCCTTCCACATTATTTAATTTACCGATCCCAAACGAATTATCTTTTTCGGATTCAATCACAATTTCAGTTAATGTATTTCCTATAGAATCTAATTGAATTAGTAAAGTTGTATCTGAAATTAATTTTAATTTTTCGATATGATTTTTATACCCAACTAAAAAAACAATTAATTGAATATTTCCTTCTTTAACATGCGACAACATAAAATGCCCAGCAACATCTGTTTTTACTTTTTGATTAGCATAATTTACTTGAGCATCTGCCGCAGCAATACCATTAGATAAATACACATTACCCTGAATAGTAAATTCATTTTGGGCAAACAATATATTGCAGCAACATAATACAAATAATATGGAGAGGAACTTAAACATTACTTGCTATTTGATGCTGGAATAATCCATTTTTTAGGTTTCAAATTATCTTCTTCTTCACTCAACACGGTAGTTTTATCAACCATTAATCGACTCGTTTTTCCATTCAATGTCACGTATGATTCTGCCAATACTTCAGGATCTTCAAACCCTTTTTTCTCAAACTCTTGCTTTAAAAAATGCGCATAGTTAATCAACATATCTGGTTGAGTAGCCATCATTTTTTCTTGCATTTGAGTTAGATATTCACTGTTACTTACTTCCATTTCTTTCCCTGTTTTTTTATCTCTGATATAAAAAAATGCGGTGCCTGCTTTTTCAATCAACATCACTCTCCACGAAAAACGGAAACCTTGCTCTGTCCAAAACAATTCTCCATCATATAACAAATATCTGAAAGGAAGTATTAGCTGAATTGAAAAATGAAGCAACATCAATCCTGTAAGCACCTTTACAAATAAAGGCTTTGGTTTATAGAGTGTACTTTCTACTACTGATGCCTTTAATTTAAAAATACTTTTTAATTTTTCTATTAATTGAATATGAAAGTTCTCGCTAAAAAAGATAGTAGTTAAACAAATCATCACATAAGGAAACATCCCAATATTAAAAAACAAGGAAGACGCTAAGTGAAAAACAACAACAAAAAAATAAGCTGGCTTTATAAATCGTGGCATGAATAAAAAAAATGGAATTGCTAAATCATACAGACAACCAAACCAACTAAAAAAATATGCTACCCATTCTTTTGTTAAATAACTTCCAATAATTGGCATTTCACTGTGTGCTGGAAGCCATATTTTAAGAGGCATAGCATTAAACAACCAATCGTAGTTTAACTTGGCCACACCCGCAAAAAAATAAACAACAAACACCTGAAACTTAACAATCAAAATAAAATAATTAGGAATTTGAGTTACCTGAATAGTTTTATTTCTCCAAACATCTAAAGAAAAATAGCGATGAGCTGGTAAAAAAATCATCAGCAAGCTCATGATACTAATGAAATAGTAATGATTTAAATAATTGGTTTTATCAATCAACTCTACGTAAGTGAAGGTTAAGAAAAAAAGAATGATTGAGAATTTATAAAATAAACCAAGAATAATAAATAATGCCGCAAGAGCCATGATGACAAAAACCACATACATGCCAGTTTCTCCAAGTGGTTTCACCCATTCAAATCCATAGTATGGAAAAAATAGTTTTGGTTTTATATACATGCTATAAACCCAACCTTTAGCACTAAAACGAATAATTGAAGCTAACATTAATACACCAAAAGCTATTCTGAAAACAGCTAATGGAGCAATATGTACAGATTTAGAAAAAAAAGATTTGATGTAATTAATCGCCGTCTCCATCTTGATATGTAATTACAATTCCCAGAACAGAAGGAGTGTCTGTTTTAAGCAATACCAACAATTTTACAATTTCAATATAAGCTGCATCAACAGTTGCAACATCTGTCATAACCGAAGTTGATAAAGGCTCTTGAACCAAAGCTAATTTTGCTTTAGCGATAGCAAACTGATTTTTGATTGCTGCATTTAATGTTCCTGAAGTATGTTGCGCTTTTAAAGCATCTAAATAATCATCTAAACCTAAACCATCAGCGCCAGTAATGGAACGTCCCAAATACACATTTTCAATATTTTGTAAACAGTGCTTTGCTAAATCAACCGAATAGTTTTGTGCGTAATACGCTTCACACTTTTCAGGTAATTGAACGCCTAAAGATCTTTTACCAAGAGGAATACCAATTTTACCATTTTTCAATAAATCAATTTCAAAGTTTAATTGATTCACTAACATTCCTAAAGAACTTCCAATCTCAGAACCAGTGGATGAAATAAACGTGTTTTTATAACCACCATTCCAGCCATTAATAACTGCATTTAATTTTGTTTGCATTTCTGCTAAACAATCCGAAACATAGTTTGATCTGTTTACGGCATTGGCATCTGTATCAAATAAACTAACAATTGCAGCGTCTGTTTGAGATTTGCCGTACAATAAATAATCGATTGCAGGAAATCCTTTTGCATCTAGATTTGAAATCACATTAAAATCATATACTCCTGAATTAATGTTTGTTTTTATTTGATCAGTATCGCATGGATACGTATTGAAATTAGAACGAACAAACTCAGTTTCAGAAGGGCCATATTCAAATGTACTTATATATTGAAAAGTCACATAAGCTCTAATAAATCTTTGTCTTGCAATAGTTAAGTTCGCTGTATTTTTTGTCAATTTAAAATCATTATAAGAAGTTGCAAAGGAATCCAATGCATTTTTAGCCATGTTTAAATTTGGCATAATTACATTATCTGCATAATTTGTCAGCATTCCACTTTTATCAAAAGAATCTTCTAACACTTCTTCATCCGTTGTTTTCTTTTTACAATTAGAAAAAAGAAATGCAAAAAGTGTAATTGATAAAAAGTATATCGTTATTTTTTTCATGAATTATAAAAATAAATAGAACCGTAAATTTGCAATCTTATTGAAAGATACCCAATACCCGAAAAGAGGTATTTATAGTATTTTTCTATGATTTATATCATTATTTTAATTAAAAAGGGAGTTAAACACTCCCTTTTTAATTAATTATTATGGAATTAAGCTCGCGTTTAAATTAAATACGGTTGCAATCTTATTGATAGCGTTATCTAAATTTGATGGAACTAAATTATAAAAATTAGTCCCTAAATAACCTTCTAATATGGCGATGTCTGCATCAGAAATAGTTTTAGAAGGATTGTATTTAAAACTTTTTATAAATCCGTAGCCTTCGGATAAATTATGGTGTAAAGTAGAAATATCAGATAAATTGTTTTTTGCTCCTTTTAAATAACCGATACACTTAGCTGCAACAACTTTTTCCCATGTTGCCATCACTATGTCCCTATTTGCATCACGTCTAGCTGCGTCTCCATTACTTATAGCTGCTCTTCCTTTTAAAAAAGCATCCATAATAGTTGAGTTGGAGCCAATAGCAACGTTCACAGAATTACAGTAGCTTCCCCAATTTTTTAAACCTGTTACATTAGTTGGAAAATCAATAGGCACACCAAAATAACCAAAAGCTTCGTCCCAAGCTTTTTCTTGAGCTGTTATGCCATTTACTTTAGTCACATTATCATAAGTAGCAATGTTTTTTAAAATGGTCATTGCTTGATAATAAAGTACTGAACCCATTAAACCTTTTTCAGCTAACTCTTTATATTCAAGTCCATTTGCATCCACCAAAATAGCACGAGTAGATGTTACCAATTTTCCTTTAACACCGTTAGATGCTGTAGAAACTGTAGGATTAGCAGCTGCAGTAATACTTGCTGGCTCAGCATCATCAAAACTAGCTTCTAAAATAGTTTGAAATGAAAATGTATTATCAGTTTTATCTTTTAATTGAAGGCCTGAAGTATTTAGTGTAGTTAATGTAAATTGATTATTTGCATTAACATACATGTCTTTTAGTTTTTGAGCCAATATTGTTGGCTGAGTTGTTTGTGTAGTTGTGTGAGTAGATCTAATGTAAGTAATCATTTCTCCCAACATTGAAAGTCGTTGAGTTGAACTGGTAAAATCAGCACTTGTAAAGTTATAAGTTGCAGGGATATTATAAGTTGGCCCACTAGGTGCTGGTGTTTCTTCTTCTGGCTCAACAGTGTCTTTTTTACAAGACGTCGTTAATAGCATAATTGAAATAGGTAAACCTATTAATAGTGATGTGTGAGATAGTAGTTTCATATATTTTTTTATTTAGATTGATTATAAATACGGGTCAAAAGTATATGATAACAAACTGTTTCACCATACCTAAAAAAAGGTATTTTAAAAAAAACTGAAAAGAAGGAAATAAAAAGGGCAAATATTGAGCTTAATTACCTAATTGGTAATCTAATCGTTCAATTTTTTGCTTTCGATTGCGTAAAATTCTCACGTAATCTAAGGCTAATTTATTATTGTAGTTTTCATAGGCTTTTTGAGCCCAAGAAATAGCGCCATCCAAATCGCCATTAATTTCACCTAAAATAGCCATGTTATAACATGCTCTACCAGCTATTTTTCTTTTAGAGCTCTTTGTGTCTTGCAACCACAACTCTCCTGCTCCATCCCAGTTTCCAGTTCTAGCTTTTCGAGTGGCTATTTTTAAATTATGAGAACCTTTTACATAATAATCTCTTGTTAACTTTATCCAGTAGGGAATAATTCTATCTGCATAAACATGTCCCATATGATTTGAACTTTGCTTGATTGCTTCTTTTCTACCAAGCATAGCTTCAGTAGTATTAATAATATTGGCTGCATTAGCAGTAACCGTTAAATTTTCAAACATTGGAAATTCGTCCAAAATATATTTATTTTTTGGATCATAAATTCTCCAACCAGTTTTAATAGTAGTTACAATATTTGCTTGAGCCTGAGTAGCTGTATTAATCACATCCATCACATTATTAATTTTTGTTGGAGGAGGCGTCAATGGAATCACTTTTAATTCGCTATCAAAAACTTCTAACACAAATAATATGTCAACTCCATGATCTTTACATATTTTTTCTACTTCTACCCAAGATAATTGCGAAGGAAAAGAGCCTGTTACAGGCGTTTTTAAATCAACATCATTAAGGGGCTTAATAATATCAAAACGTTTGTTTTGAGTTAAAGCATCATTTAAACCACGAACACACTCGGTACTAGATTCTTGAATTAATTTAAGAGACTCGCCTGATCTAGCTTGATGAATCGTATTTAAAACTTTATTGTCTTCAGAAGGTGTGGTTCGTGTGATGATACCAACATTTTTAGTATCCTTTGAGATAGTAACAGGAGCTGGATTGGTAGCGTTAATGTAAACTAAATTAGTTTTACAAGAAGCAAGAGTTACTAACGCGAAAAGGATTAAGTAACTAATTATTTTCATGATTTTTTATTTTTTATAGATTAAGGCCACTGCATAAGCGTTCACACCTTCTTCTCTACCAACATATCCTAATCGTTCGTTTGTTGTTGCTTTAATAGAAACATCATTTGGAGTGATATTCATTATTGGAGCTAAAACATTTTGCATATCGGTAATATGTGGATTGACTTTTGGTGCTTCTAAACTCAAAGTAGCATCTACATTTCCTATGCCAAAACCATTTTTATCTAATAATTCAACGACTTCTTTTAACAATAATTTACTATCAGCTCCTTTATACTTTGGATTCGTGTTTGGAAAATGAAACCCAATATCACGTAAATTAGCTGCACCTAAAAGTGCATCACAGATAGCATGCAATAAAACATCAGCATCACTGTGTCCCACACAACCTTTATCAAATTCTAGTTTAATACCGCCTAACCACAATTCTCTTCCTTCTCCCAAAGGATGAACATCATACCCAAAACCTACTCTTATATTTACCATTGTATTTTGTTATTTGAAATGAGTTGTTGGTTATTTGATGTGCTACTACTTCTATTAATAACAAGTTATTTGACACTTTGTTTCCAACAACAAAAAACAAATCTCAGTAACTTTTATTTTCCTTTCATAAACTCTTCAAAAGGAATTCCTTTTCTAAATTCAGGAGAGTAAATATACTTATATACTAAATCCGACCATTGTTTATGAGTTTTGCTATCATCTAAAATAGCTGAATCAAATGGTTTACTAAAATGAATTTTAATGGTTTCTTTTCTGGCCTTAAACATTTCATCAGGCAAAAACAACATTTCAATATTCACCTTAATCCCAATCTTCTTTCTAAAATTGGCAAAATTGTAAAAGAATTTTGAATTTTCTCCTTCAATAAAAACTGGCTGTATCATTCGTTTATGATCAATGGCTTGAGTCACAAAACTTTTCTTCCATGTTAAATCTCTTACAACACCTTCTTGTTTGCGGGAAACTAAGCCCGCTGGGAATAATAATAAAGCAGATTCTTTTCTAAAAACTTCCTCCATCACACGTAAATGTTTAGCCGAAGTAGCTCCTAGTTTATTAACCGCTACATAAATATCTCCGTAATTCTCAATTTTTTTCAAAACATCATTTACTAAAAAATGAACATCTGGTCTAACGTCTCCAACTGCTTTTATTAAAGCCATACCATCTAAACCACCTAGTGGGTGATTAGAAACAATAACAACAGAACCTGTTTTTGGAACTAATTCATGGTTCATGGATTCAACTTTAGCACCTAATCTATCTAACGCTTTTTTATTGAAGTCTAATCCTTTGTCATCTTTCAATGCCAACATCGCAGCATTAATATCATCCTCATGTAATTTCTTTTTTAACCAATTTATGGCAAAACGAGGAAGCCACCTGTAAAGTTTATAAGCTTTTTCTCTTAAAACTTTCTCAACATCTATAAATTTTTTGTTTTCCATAGCAAGGGTCACAAAGGTAAAATAATTGTTAATATCTCAACTATCCAAAATCATCTTTTTTGAAATAATTCAATCTGAACTAATCCCTCAAAAGCATAACAAAATCAATGAAATATATTTTTTTTAAGCTAAAAGCGATACTAATTATTTCGCTTCGTAACTATTAACAATTTTCAATTTATCAACAAAAGTGGTAAAAAATGGGCAAAAGTGGTAGAAAGTGGTAAAATTTTAATTATTTTTGACTCGATTCAAACCAAACCCACTGATGACGAGCCTTATAGGAGAATTTGATTGTAAAGTAGATGCGAAAGGGCGTTTCATGTTTCCTGTTAACCTCAGGAAGCAGTTGGAAGAGGTGTTTGATAAAGGGTTTGTTATCAATCGAAATCTTCATCAAAAATGTTTAGTGCTTTATCCAATTAACGAATGGAATAAGTTGAATAAAAAATTAAGCAAGTTGAATCGTTTGATAAAAGCAAACGACGTATTTGTTAGAAAATTTACTGGTGGAGCAACAGCGGCCGATGCAGATAATACTGGACGTGTATTGTTACCAAAGCCATTGGTAGAGTATGCTAGCATTGCCACAGATATTAAAGTTTTAGGTAGTAATAATGTGATTGAGATTTGGGATAAAACATTATATGATCAATTCTTATCTCAAGATGTGGATATTGAAAAATTAGCTGAAGACGTTTTAGGAAACTTAAACTTTAATGATGGAGACGATGAATAATCTTCCTTATCACATCCCCGTTCTTTTACAACCTTGCATAGATGGCCTTGACATAAACCCTGACGGCGTATATGTGGATTTAACTTTTGGTGGTGGCGGACATTCGAAAGAAATTTTAAAACATCTGTCTGAGAAAGGCAAATTATTTTCGTTTGACCAAGATGAAGATGCTAAAGCAAATATTCCAGACGATAAACGTTTAACTTTTATTCCACACAATTTCAGATATATTTCAAATTATTTGAAGCTATACGGAGTTGCTCAGGTGGATGGAATATTAGGAGACTTGGGAGTTTCATCACACCAGTTTGATAAAGGTGAACGCGGTTTCTCTACTCGTTTTGATGCTGACTTAGACATGCGTATGAATCAGAAATCTGATTTAACTGCTAAGAAGGTATTAAATACTTACGATGTAAAAAAACTAACAGCCATGTTTAGAGAGTATGGAGAAGTAGATAACGCTTTCAGACTTGCCAACCTCATTTTTGAAGCTAGAACAAACGGCAGCATTGAAACAACTGCTCAGTTTAAAGAAGTAATTAAGCCTTGCACTCCAAAATTTGAAGAAGGAAAATATTTAGCAAAAGTGTATCAAGCTATTCGTATTGAAGTAAACCAAGAAATGGAAGCTTTAAAAGAATGCTTAACACAATGCGTTAATCTTTTAAAACCAAATGCACGATTAGTAGTGATGAGCTATCATAGCTTAGAAGACAGGTTGGTAAAGAATTTAATCAGATCAGGAAACATAGAGGGAATAGAAGAGAAAGATTTAGTGTTTGGAAAAATCACGAAATATTTTAAGTCTTTAACATCAAAACCAATTGTGCCAGATGCTGAAGAAATAGAAAAAAATTCGAGAGCAAGAAGTGCAAAATTAAGAATAGCAGTGAAACTGTAGTTTTTAGTTGTTTGAAAGGAGTTGTTTGAAAAAATTTCCAACAACAAATCTCAAATAACGAATAACAAAAAATAAAAAGTGGCAAACAAATTTAGAAACATACCAAAAGAAGAGGAACTAGAAGAATTAGAAGAACTAGTGGAACAAGAAGAACCACAAGTTGTTTCGAAGCCCTCTAAACCTGGAAAAAAAGGTGTGTTAGCTAAAGGATTATCGAAAATTTTTGGCGGTTCGTTTTTAAGCGATGACAGAGCGGTACAACACATTCCATTTGTTTTGTTCTTAGGACTTATTGCCATTTTATACATCGCCAACGGGTACTATGCCGATGATAAAATTAGAGAAGTAAATAAAGTAAGTAACCAAATTAAAGAATTGCACACAGAATACATTTCATCAAAATCTGATTTAATGTTTGTGAGTAAACAAAGTGAAGTTGCAAAAGCGGTGGCTCCATTAGGGTTAAAAGAACCTGTGGTTGCTCCTATGAAAATAGAAATGGATAGTATTAAAAGAAAATAGTTGTTGGTTATTAGTTTTTTGAGAATCACATATCAAATAACTTAACTCTAACAATAAACAACAAAATATAATTGGAAAACAAAAAAGACATATTATCTAGAACGTATTTAGTGTACATATTTTTATGTGTGTTCGCTTTATCCATTTTTTATAAAATGTGCATCATCCAATTTAAAGAAGGTGCTGAATGGAAAGCTAAAGCAGAAGCTTTCAATACTCAAGTTCACGAAATTCAAGCCGTGCGTGGTAACATTTTTGACATCAATGGAAACTTGTTAGCTACTTCCCTACCCTACTATGAAGTAGCTGTAGATATAAATGCTCCGTCTATTGATAAAAAATTATTTGAAGCAAAAGTAGACTCCTTAGGAACTATGATTGCTGATTTATTTAAAGATAAATCTGCTAAACAATATATTAAACTATTACGTAAGGCGCGTAAAAGTGGCGACCGTTATGTGGTTTTAAAACGCAATGTACCATACAAAGATTTACAAATACTAAAAACGTTTCCCATTTTCAAAAAAGGAAAACGTGGTGGTTTAGCAACACTTCAAACCAACAAACGCGAACGTCCATTTAAAATGTTAGCAGCTCGTACAATCGGTATGGCTCGTGACGGAGTGAAACCTGTTGGTTTAGAAGGTGCTTATGATACCTTATTAAAAGGTATTAGCGGACAACGTTTGATGCAAAAAATTGCAGGTGATGTTTGGCGCCCTATTAATGATGAAAACGAAGTTGAACCAAAAGATGGTAGCGATTTATATACAACGATTGATATCAATATTCAAGATGTAGCTGAAAATGCTTTAATGAATACTTTAATTAAAAATAAAGCATCTCACGGTTGTGCTATTTTAATGGAAGTAAAAACAGGCGAAATAAAAGCCATCGCTAATTTAACACGTGATGGAAAAGATTCTAGCTCTTACTCTGAAAGTTTAAATTATGCCATTGGTTATGCAACCGAACCTGGTTCAACTTTTAAGTTAGCATCATACCTAGCCGTGATGGATGATTACAATTTAAGTTTAGATGAAAAAATTCAAGTTGGTAATGGCGAAGTAACTTACTATAACAAAACTATCAAAGATTCTCACACACCTGAATCGCCCGTGTTAACTTTAAAGCGTGCTTTTGAAGTATCCTCTAACGTAGCGGCAGCTAAGACTATTGTAAAATATTATTCAAAAAACCCTCAACAATACATAGATAAATTAAAATCGTTTCATTTAAATCAAAAACTAGGTTTAGCAATTCCAGGAGAAGCTAATCCATTGATTAAAGAAACAAAAAGTAAAGATTGGTCAGGCTTATCTCTTCCACAAATTAGTTATGGTTATGAAAGTTTAATTACTCCATTACAAACACTAACACTGTATAATGCGATTGCTAATGATGGTAAAATGGTGAAGCCTCGCTTTGAGAGAGAAATTAAACGCAACGGACTAACGGTTAAAACATTTAGTACCGAAGTGATTGCTGAACAAATTGTAAAACCTTCTACTATCAAAAAGGCAAAAGAAATGCTGGAGGGTGTAGTAGAAAATGGAAGTGGCAAAGGCTTAAATATTACAGCCTTTAAAGTAGGAGGAAAAACTGGTACTGCGCAAATTGCGAGAGTTGGTGCAAAAAGGGGAAGTGGAAAAACAGCATACGGTGATGTTGGCGACAGAAATTATCAAGCCTCTTTCGTAGGATATTTTCCAGCAGACAAACCATTGTACACATGTATCGTCATTATTAATTCTCCAAGTAATGGTATTTACTACGGTGGTTTAGTAGCAGGGCCAGTATTTAAAGAAATTGCAGAAAAAGTGTATTCAAGTAGTTTAGATTTTTTAGAGCCTATTAATAACAAACAAAATTTATTAACCAAAGCTCCAGGAAGTATTAAATCAAAAAATAATGAAATAGTCATTGCTTCCAAAGCTTTAAAATTACCTATTAAATCAAATACAACCGATGATGGCTATGTATCAAGAAATCCTTCTGACTCCACGCGTATTTCATTACAAGCAAGCAATTTAGAAAGTCAGTTAAAAAAAGGAATTGTTCCCAACTTAAATGGTTTGTCAGCAAAAGATGCTTTGTTTTTACTAGAGAATTCAGGCTTTCATGTAAAGCTATACGGAATAGGTTCAGTAAAAAAACAATCGATTGAAGCTGGACAAAAATTTAATAAAGGAGATAAAATAACATTGATACTTAGTTAAAGTGAAATTGAAATTATTAAGCGACATATTATATAAAACACGATTAGAAGAAATCATTGGTTCTACTAATGTGGCTATCTCGTCGGTAACATTTGATTCTCGTAAAGTAAAAAAAGATTCTTTATTTATTGCTACGAGAGGTACAGCTTCTGACGGGCATCATTATATAGAAGTAGCTATTGAAAATGGCGCCGTTGCAGTTGTTTGTGAAGATTTACCTGAAACATTAAATGAAAATATTACTTATGTAAAGGTATTAGATTCGTCAGCTTCGTTAGGTTATATTGCTTGTCATTTTTACGATAACCCATCGGAGAAATTAAAGTTAGTTGGTATTACTGGAACAAATGGCAAAACAACAACTGTTACTTTATTATTTAATTTATTTAGAGGTTTAGGATACAATGTTGGTTTATTGTCTACAGTAGAAAATAAAATCAATACCACTGTTATTCCTTCTACTCATACAACTCCAGATGCGCTAGCGTTAAATGAATTGTTAGCTAAAATGGTAGAAGCTGGTTGTCAGTATGCTTTTATGGAAGTTAGTTCTCATGCTATAGTACAACATCGTATTACTGGATTGAAATTTACTGGTGCCGCATTTTCAAATATCACACACGATCATTTAGACTATCATAAAACATTTGAAGAATATATCAAAGCTAAAAAAATGTTTTTCGATAACTTACAAGACGATGCTTTTGCTTTAACTAATAAAGATGATAGAAATGGCTTAGTAATGTTACAAAACACTAAAGCTAAAAAATATTCTTATGGTTTAAAGTCAATTGCAGACTTTAAATGTCGTGTGATTGAAAATCATTTGAACGGTTTATTATTGAATATTGATAACCAAGATGTTTGGGTAAAATTAATTGGTTCATTTAATGCTTATAACGTATTGGTTGTTTACGCTATTGCTTTATTATTAAAACAAGATAAAGTTCAAGTATTAACTACGCTTAGCAATTTAAATTCCGTTGAAGGTCGTTTTCAATACATCAAATCTAAAAATGGCATCGTTGCAATTATAGATTATGCTCACACACCTGATGCTTTAAAAAATGTTTTAGAGACTATTAAAGATATTAGAACAGGAAACGAACAGGTGATTACACTAGTTGGTTGTGGTGGGGATAGAGATGCGGCTAAACGCCCCATCATGGCGCAAATTGCGTGTGAGTATAGCAATAAAGTGATTTTAACAAGCGACAATCCTCGCAGCGAAAACCCTGAAGATATTTTAAATCAAATGCAAGCAGGTATTAGTCCTGCGGAAATGAAAAAAACATTACGCATTAGCGATAGAAAAGAAGCGATCAAAACAGCGGTGGCATTTGCTAAAGAAGGAGACATCATTTTAATAGCAGGAAAAGGTCACGAAAAATACCAAGAGATAAGTGGCGTGAAACACCCATTTGATGATTTTGAAATTGTAAAAGAAAACTTTAAAACACTAGATATATAATATGTTTTACTATTTATTCCACTACCTAGATCAACACTTTAACTTTCCTGGAGCAGGAGTGTTTCAGTACATCTCTTTCAGGGCTGCTTTAGCATTATTATCTTCCTTGATTATCTCCATGGTTTTTGGTAAACGTATTATTAATTATATCCGTAAAAAACAAATTGGTGAAACTATCAGAGAATTAGGCTTAGAGGGACAAAATGAAAAAGCAGGAACCCCAACCATGGGAGGCTTAATTATTTTGGCTGCTATTATTATTCCTACTTTATTATTTGCAAAAATTCATAATGTATATATCGTCTTAATGTTAATCTCAACGGTATGGCTTGGTTGTATTGGTTTCCTAGATGATTACATCAAAGTATTTAAGAAAAACAAAGAAGGTTTAAAAGGAAAATTTAAAGTTGTTGGACAAATAGGCATTGGTTTATTAGTTGGTGCCGTATTTTATTTTCATCCTGATGTAGTCATTAAAGAACGTATGACTGCCAATCAACAAGCAGCCTATTCATTCGACGAAGCCATTAGTGCAAAAAAAGATTTAGCCTTACCTAAATATGCCACTACTCCAATTAAAACAATTAAAACAACCATTCCATTTGTAAAAAATAATGAATTTGATTATGTGAGTGTATTATCTTTTATGGGAGATAAAGCTCAAAAATATGGTTGGTTAATTTTTATTCCCATCGTTATTTTAATTGTCACCGCAGTATCCAACGGCGCCAACATTACGGATGGCATTGATGGATTAGCGGCAGGAACAAGTGCCATTATTGGGACTACATTAGGAATTTTAGCATACGTAAGTGGTAATACTGTTTTTGCTGATTACTTAAACATCATGTACATACCAAACACTGGTGAGTTGGTGGTATTTATGGCTGCCTTTGTTGGAGCATGCGTTGGTTTCTTATGGTATAATGCCTTTCCTGCACAAGTGTTTATGGGTGATACAGGAAGTTTAGCATTAGGTGGTATCATCGCGGTATTTGCTATTGCTATTCGTAAAGAATTATTAATTCCAATTTTATGTGGTGTGTTTTTAATTGAAAATCTTTCAGTAATCATGCAGGTATTTTATTTTAAATACCAAAAGAAAAAGCACGGACTAGAGTTTGCCAAAGCCAATCGCTTATTTAAAATGGCGCCTTTACATCATCATTATCAAAAATCAGGCTTTCATGAATCAAAAATTGTGATGCGTTTTTTCATCATCGGAATCATGTTGGCAGCACTAACGATTGTAACATTAAAATTAAGATAATATAAAATTGAATAAACGAATTGTGATATTAGGTAGCGGCGAAAGCGGAGTTGGCAGTGCAATATTGGCACAGTCAAAAGGCTTTAGCGTGTTCGTATCCGACAAGGGTTTGATTCAAGATAAATATAAATCAGAATTACAAAAACATAACATCGCTTTTGAAGAAGGTACACATACCGAGGATTTAATTTTAAATGCAACAGAAATTATCAAGAGTCCTGGTATTCCTGATAAAGTAGAGTTAATTAAAAAAGCAAAAGAAAAAAACATTCCTGTTATTTCTGAAATAGAATTTGCAGGACGTTATACAAATGCTAAAAAAATCTGCATCACTGGAAGTAACGGAAAAACCACTACTACCCTACTCACATACCACATACTTAAAAAAGCAGGTTACAATGTTGGTTTAGGTGGAAATGTAGGAAAGAGTTTCGCCTATCAAGTAGCAACAGAAAATTTTGATTACTATGTTTTGGAATTAAGCAGCTTTCAATTAGATGGCATGTATGATTTTAAAGCCGATGTAGCCATTTTATTAAATATCACTCCAGATCATTTGGATAGATATGATTACAAGTTTGAGAACTACGTAGCTTCTAAGTTTCGTATTACTCAAAACCAAACAGAAAAAGATGCCTTTGTGTATTGTGCAGATGATATCGTAATGGAAGAATACATGCAAAAACATCCTATCAAAGCTGAGCGCGTTCCGTTTAGCATTAAAAAAAAGATAGATGGTAACGGCGCTTTTTTACAAGAAAATGAAATAACCCTTAATTATAATAATAACCCTAAACCCTTAATTATGACCCTAGAACAATTAGCTCTTGCAGGTAAACATAATGTTTACAACTCAATGGCTGCTTCGATGGCAGCGCGTATCGTAGACATACGCAAAGACATTATCCGTGAAAGTTTAGAAGACTTCGTGAATGTTGAACACCGTTTAGAATTTGTTGCCTCTATTAATGGTATCGAATTTATTAACGATTCAAAAGCAACTAACATTAACTCTACTTGGTACGCCTTAGAAAGTATGCAAAAACCAACAGTTTTAATTTTAGGTGGACAAGACAAAGGAAACAATTACGACGAATTACTTGACTTAGTAAAAGAAAAAGTAAAAGCAATTGTTTGCTTAGGTGTTGACAATAAAAAAATCATCAAAGCATTTAAAGGTTCTGTAGAGAATATCATGGAAGCTGGATCTGCTGCTGAAGCTGTAGCTATGTCTTACAAATTAGCAACTAAAGGTGATGTTGTTTTATTATCTCCGGCTTGTGCAAGTTTTGACTTATTTCAAAACTACGAAGATAGAGGTGTTCAATTTAAATCTGCTGTTAGAGGTCTATAATTATGAAGGAGATTGCATTAGGTCAAAAAACGTTTTCTATTAATAGAGAAACGGACCACAATTTTGAATTTGTAGCTACTATAAATGACGTCACGTTCATTAACGATTCAAAAGCAACAAATGCAAAACATGCTGTTGAAAGTATTAACTCTTTAGATGCAGAGATAGTACTGATTTTAGGTGGAGATGATTTAAAAACAGATTACTCGTGGTTTACCAATATCAATTACTACAACATTAAAACTGTTATTTATTATGGGCGTCGTTTTGCTGAAATAAAAAACATTTTTAATAAACATGTGATGGTAATTGTAGCTGATAATTTAGAAAGCGCTGTAGAAGTTTCGAAAGCAAAGGCTATTAAAAACCAAGCGGTTTTATTTTCGCCTGCGTGTCCAAGCTTCGACCCTTTTGACAATTACAAAAACAGAGGTAACAAATTTAAAGAACTGGTAAATAAGAACTAAGTTATTGGTTGAAAGTTGTTAGATACAAATAATCAAACAACCAAAAACTCAATTCTAACAACTAAACAAAAATGAAACAATTATCATACTTAAAAGGAGATAGAGTTATCTGGGCAATAGTATTCCTATTGTCGTTGTTATCTATTTTGGTAGTATATAGTTCAGTTGTTACATTAGCTCATAAATACAAACAAGGAAATACCGAAGCGTATTTAATAAAACATGCCATCACTATTTTGGGAGGTATTTTTATTATGTATCTCGTGCATAAAATGAAATACACCTTATTTTCTAAAGTAGCACAAATAGGTATTTTCTTAGTGATTCCCTTATTACTATTTACCTTATTGAAAGGTGTAAGTGCTGGTGAAGCCAGCAGATGGGTTGAAATTCCAGGGTTAGGGTTAACATTTCAATCCTCTGATGTGGCTAAAATTATTTTATTAATTTTTGTTGCTCGCACTTTAACGATTCGTCAAGATCAATTAGAAGATTTCAAATCAGTCATAAAATACTTACTAGTACCAATTGGTTTTATTTGCTTATTAATTTTCCCAGCAAACTTTTCTACAGCAGCCTTATTATTTTCAAACTGCTTGTTTTTAATGTTTGTTGGTAGAGTAAAAGTAAAATTCATCATGTACATTTTAGGGGCTTGTGTTGGTTTTGCTTTATTAATAGGCATTATCATTTTTCAGTTTCCTGATTTAATTCCTCGTGGTGCGACATGGAAAGCACGTATCGAAAACTTTAGCAAAGGCGATGCGAAAAATAATTACCAAAGTGAGCAAGCAAAAATTGCCATTGCAACTGGCGGCATTATTGGTAAAGGTCCAGGTAACAGCACACAACGTGCGTTTTTGCCACAAGCTTCTTCCGATTTTATTTATGCTATAATTATTGAAGAGTACGGTTTATTTACTGGCTTCGCCATGTTATTCTTATACATGATTTTATTATTTAGAGGAATAAGAATATTACGCGATTCAGAAAAAACATTTGGCGGATTGATGGCTGTTGGTTTAAGTTTTAGCTTGGTGTTTCAAGCATTAATTAATATGGCCGTTGCGGTTAATTTATTTCCCGTAACTGGTCAACCATTACCATTAGTAAGTATGGGAGGAACCTCTATTTGGTTTACTTGTATTGCCATTGGTATTATTTTAAGTGTGAGCAAATCAAACGAAGACAGTGTAGGAAAAGAAGAACAAGAAGTGATTACAGAATAAAACATTGTGTCAGTTCGAGCACGGAAAAAGTTTAGTGAACTTTTGAGCGAGAATGTGTAAGGGAGAACAAACAATGTTCAAAACCGCATCTTCACGCCAAGGCGTGACTCGATGTGACAGAATAAAAAAAGAATACAAAAACAAAAAAATTGAAACCATTAAAAGTCATATTAAGCGGAGGCGGCACAGGAGGTCATATATTTCCTGCTGTAGCTATTGCTAACGAAATAAAAAAATTAGTGCCTCATGCTGAAATTTTATTTGTGGGTGCTTTAGGCAAAATGGAAATGGAAAAAGTTCCTGCTGCTGGCTACAAAATTATTGGCGTTCCTATTGCTGGCTTACAACGCAAATTCACTTGGGCAAATTTTAAATTACCATTCTTAATTATACAATCACTTTTAAAAACTCGCAAAATTGTGAGTGAATTTAAACCAGATGTGGTTGTTGGCACTGGTGGATACGCATCTGGGCCATTATTAAAAGCAGCAACATCAAAAGGAATTCCAGCATTATTACAAGAACAAAATTCTTACGCGGGAATTACTAATAAAATATTATCAAAAAAAGCGAGTAAGATTTGTGTAGCCTACGAAGGCATGGAACAATTCTTTCCTAAAGAAAAAATTATTTTAACTGGTAATCCTGTTCGTCAAGATATTACCAACATTGCTGCTAAACGTGATGAAGCGTTTGAGTTTTTTGGATTAGATAAAAACAGAAAAACAATTTTAGTAGTTGGTGGAAGCCTTGGGGCTAAGGGCATTAACGAAGCAATGGGAGAAGGCTTACAACAATTAGCCGATAACAATATTCAATTAATTTGGCAAACTGGTAAAACCTATTTTGAAACTGCCAAACAACAAACTTCAATTTTCGAATCGAGAAATATTAGAGCGGTTGATTTTATTACACGCATGGATTTGGCTTATGCCTTTGCCGATGTCGTGATTTCTAGAGCTGGCGCTGGTGCCATTTCCGAATTATGCATCGTTCAAAAACCAAGTATTTTAGTGCCACTCTTAACAGCTGCCGAAGATCATCAAACAAAAAACGCGATGTCGTTAGTGAATAAAAAAGCGGCCATTTTAGTAAGAGACGATCAAGCAAAAGCTAACTTAATAAAAGAAGCAATTGCTTTAATAAATAATACATCATTACAACAAGAACTAAGTAAAAACTGCGGATTGCTGGCTTTACCTAATTCAACAAGTATGATTGCCAACGAAGTTTTAAAATTAGCCAACTATACTTTGTAATGAATATTCTGGACTATAAACTATATTATTTTTTAGGTGCTGGTGGCATTGGCATGAGTGCCTTGGTGCGTTATTTTAATCATTACGGCAAAACTGTTTATGGTTATGATAAAACAGAAACAGAACTAACCAAACAATTAC
Source organism: Bacteroidetes bacterium UBA5697 (assembly GCA_002420145.1). Classification (GTDB taxonomy): domain Bacteria; phylum Bacteroidota; class Bacteroidia; order B-17B0; family Aurantibacillaceae; genus UBA4416. The sequence continues at coordinate 48,864 of DIHL01000004.1, read as the reverse complement.
AAGCAGAAGGTTCTCAATTACATTTCAACGAAGATGTTGCTTCAGTAAAAGAACTATTCTCAAAATACAACAAAGAAGACATTTTAGTGATTTACACACCCGCTATTCCAAAAGACCATGCCGAGTTTGTGTACTTACAAGAAAACGGTTACCAATTACAAAAGCGTGCTTGGGTATTAGGAGAAATTACTAAACAGTTCCGCACCATTGCTATTGCTGGGACTCATGGTAAAACAACCACTACTACCATGGTGACTCATATTTTGAAAACAGCAGGCATTAATTGTTTTGCCTTTTTGGGGGGCATTTCTCAAAACTATAAAACTAATTTATTACTGGGTGATGCTAACGATAAGGATGCGTACGTAGTGGTAGAAGCTGACGAATACGACCGTTCTTTTTTAACCTTACATCCTTATATTACAGTGATAACAAGTGTTGACGCTGATCATTTGGATATTTATGGAGATAAGGATGCCATGCATCAAACTTATACTCAATTTGCTGGTCAGGTTCAAAAAGATGGATTTTTGATTGTTAAAAAAAATGTTGATAACGATTTGAGTCTCAAGGTTAAACGCCTCATCTACTCACTAAATTTAGATACGGAATATTCTGCCGATTCTATACACATTGCTGATGGTGAATTTTGTTATAACATCATTAGTCCAATAGAGTCTGTAAGCCACGTGGCCATTGGGTTGCCAGGCTTACACAATGTAGAAAATTCGATTGCAGCGATAGCCGTTGCGCAACAATTAGGCATTAAAGGCGATGTGATAAACAAAGCCTTACGTTCTTTTAAAGGAGTGAAACGAAGATTTGATTACCGAGTGAAATCAAAATCGGTTGTGTACATAGATGATTATGCTCATCATCCGGAAGAATTGAGAGCTGCTATTACAGCTGCAAAACAATTATATCCAGATAAACAGGTGACAGGCATTTTTCAACCACATCTATTTTCACGCACCCGTGATTTTGCTGATGGTTTTGCAGAGAGTTTAGATTTGTTGGATGTATGTGTGTTATTAGATATCTACCCTGCCAGAGAAAAACCAATTGAAGGAATCAATTCGCAGATGTTGTTAGATAAAATGAAAAGCACCAACAAGTTTTTAGTAAAAAAAGAAAACGTGATTGAGTTTTTAAAAACACATCCACCACAAGTAGTGATGACATTAGGCGCAGGAGATATTGATAGTTTGATTGAACCGATTGAAGATTTATTGAAAGAGAAGTTGGAAAAATAAAGTTTTGAAACGTTCCGTCATTGCGAGGGAGGAACGACCGAAGCAATCTGTACTAGATTTGAGATTGCTTCACTACGTTCGCAATGACGAGTAGAAAAACAAAAATGAAAAAAATTAATTTTAGAAAAATAATAGTTATCGTTCTTTGGATTATTGGATTATCAGGTCTATTTGCGTCTTTAGCTTTTGCCACTGGCAAAGAAAAAAACGTAGTAGCTGAAAACTTATACGTGTCGGTAAACAACACAGAGGAAAACACATTTATTGATGAAGAAGATGTAAAAGAATTTTTTAAAGACAGAAACGATTCTATTTTACATACCTCTTTAAAAAATATTGATGTGAATGGTTTAGAGAAAGCTTTAAACTCTCACCCTGCTGTTGAAAATGCAGACATTGCTGTAGATGTAAATGGAGATGTAACCATTGAAGTAACACAACGCACACCATTAGTTCGAGTAATAAACATGGATGGCGAAAGTTATTACATTGATGATAAATCAAAACTAATGCCTTTAAGTGATAAATACACAGCTCGTGTATTAATTGCAACAGGATACATTATAGAACCATTTGCATCGCGTTATCAGTTTCCAGTAACAACCATTGCCAAGCACGAAGTGTTTAGTAAAGTAAGCGTACTAGATGATATTTATAATATCTCAGTTTACATCGCTAAAGATTCGGTTTTAGCAAGCCTGATACATCAAATAAATGTAACACCCGATAAAGAGTTGGAATTATACCCTTCTATCGGTAATCATAAAATTGTTTTTGGCGAAGCAAAAGATTTTGAAGAGAAATTTGAAAAGCTAAAACTATTTTATACAGAAGGATTAAATAAAACAGATGGTTGGAATAAATACTCAACCATTAATATAAAATATAAGAACCAAGTGGTTTGCACCTGTCTACCGATAGGCAAGACTAAAAAATAAGAATATGGACAATAAGCACGTAGGAAAACAAATGCCAGAAAATGCTGAACTAGTTGTAGGACTAGACATTGGAACAACTAAAATTGCCGCTATCGTAGGTTATAAAAACGAACACGGTAAAGTAGAAATTTTAAGCATCGGTAAATCCGAATCATTGGGTGTACACCGTGGTGTAGTGGCTAATATTGAGCAAACCATAGAATCTATTAAAGCGGCTATTAAAATTGCGGGCGATAAAGCAAACATTGATATTGAAGAAGTAATTGTTGGTATTGCTGGCCAGCATATTAAAAGTATGCAACACCGCGGCATGGTGACTCGTAAATCATTAGAGGAAGAAGTGTCTCAAAACGACGTGGATCAATTAATTGATAACATGCATCGTTTAGTGATGAGTCCGGGTGAAGAAATTATTCACGTGATTCCTCAAGAATATATTATTGATAACGAAAGCGGAATCCGTAATCCAATCGGACATTCTGGTATTCGTTTAGAAGGAAATTTCCACATCATTACAGGTCAAGTTAGTGCTGTAAAAAATATTTTTAAATGTGTGGATAGAGCAAAATTAACGACGGTTGATTTACACTTAGAGCCATTAGCAAGTGCTGATGCGGTTTTAAGTGATGAAGAAAAAGAAGCAGGAGTTGTTTTAGTTGATATTGGTGGTGGAACAACTGACGTGGCTATTTTCTACGATGGTATTATTCGTCACACTGCTGTGATTCCTTTTGGTGGTAACATCATTACTGATGATATTAAAGAAGGTTGTGGAATTATTAAAACACAAGCAGAACAATTAAAAATGCGTTTCGGTTCAGCTTTAGCGCAAGAAAATCAAATGAACGAGGTGATCTCCATCCCAGGATTAAGAGGTCGTCCACATAAAGAAATTTCGGTAAACACATTAGCGCAAATTATTCAAGCGCGTATGGAAGAAATTTTAGAGTTCGTATTATTTGAAATTAAATCTTCTGGTTTCGAACGCAAATTAGCTGGCGGCATTGTAGTTACAGGTGGTGGTTCTCAATTAAAACACTTACCTCAATTAGTGATGTTAACTACTGGTATGGATTGCCGTATTGGAACACCTAACGAACACTTAGCGGGTGCTGACGATGAATTAAAAAATCCAATGTACGCAACAGGTGTGGGCTTGGTAATGAAAGGTATTGAAAAATACGAGCGCGAATTGAAACGTGGAAGCAACTCTACTAAAGCGGTTGAAGAAAAAGTATTAGTAGAAACAGTTGAAGCAAAACAAAAAGCAGAGAAAAAAGTAACTGGTCACTCTAAACAAAAAGTAGGAAACTTCTTCGACTCCTTAATTAGCAAAGCTAAAGATTGGATGAGCGATGACGTGGAGTAGTGATAAGAGATGAGTTATAAGTGATGAATTAAAATTAAAGCCCTTTCCCCCTTTGAAGGGGGTGTCCGCAGGACGGGGGATGTAAATAAAAAATAATAAAGAATAACAACAAGAATTAAAAATTTAAAACTACATACCATGATGCAATTTGAATTACCACAAGAAGAAAGCTCAATTATTAAAGTAATTGGCGTTGGTGGCGGCGGAAGTAACGCTGTTAATCACATGTTCCGTTTAGGAATTAAAGGTGTAGATTTCATTATATGCAATACCGATAAACAAGCATTAGGCAAAAGCCCAGTACCTCATAAAATACAATTAGGTAACTCTTTAACTAGAGGATTAGGAGCAGGTGCTAAACCTGAAGTTGGTCGTGACTCTGCTTTAGAGAGCATTGAAGAAATTAAAGACTTATTAAAAGACAATACCGAAATGGTATTTATCACAGCTGGTTTAGGCGGTGGTACTGGTACTGGAGCAGCTCCAGTAATTGCGTCTATTGCAAAAGAGTTAGGCATTTTAACAGTTGGTATCGTTACTATTCCATTTTCTTTTGAAGGAAAAAAACGTAGAGAGCAAGCTGAGAAAGGCTTAGAAGAAATGAAAAAATATGTAGATACGTTAATCGTTATTGGTAACGATAAATTACGTGAAATCTACGGAAGTTTAAAAATGACAGAAGCATTTGCTCACGCGGATAATGTATTAACTAGCGCAGCAAAATCAATTGCAGAAATCATTAGCTTACACATGCATGTGAATGTGGATTTTAATGATGTGAAAACAGTGATGCAAGATAGCGGTGTAGCTATTATGGGTTCTGCTATTGCAAGTGGAGAGAAACGTGCTTTACGTGCAGTAGAAAATGCTTTAATTTCTCCATTATTAAATGACAACGATATCTCAGGTGCTCGTCACGTCTTATTAAATATCATGAGCGGAAGCGATGATATTGAAATGGATGAGTTTGGTGAAATTACTGATTTTATTCAAGAAGCAGCTGGTGGTACAGCAGAATTAATTACAGGTTACGGTACTGATCCATCTTTAGGAGATAACGTTTCTGTAACAATTATTGCAACAGGATTTAATTCAAAAATTAATTCAGGTTACGAAGCACCAACTTTTGCAGAGCGTAAAATTGTTCGTTTAGACGAGCCTACAGTTGCTAAAGTTGAGCCAGTACAAACTTCTATTATTGATGAAATACAAACTAATGAACCGTTTATTTTTGTAAAAGAAGAAACAGTTGAAACTCCAATCATTAATAAAGTTGAAGAGCCAACTGCTCCAATTACAAACGAAATTAAGGAAAGCACTTCGACAAGCTCAGTGGACGAGAAACCAGCTTTTAAAGTGTATTCTTTAGATGAGCCATTAAACGAAACCCCTGCAACGTTTGTAAATGAAACAGTAGTTGAAGCTTCTAAACAAGAATTTATCATCAATGATATTTCTTCTAATGAAGAAGAAGTAAACGACATCATCCAAGCAGAAAGCAATAGCCGCGAAGAACAAATTCGTTTGGCACAAGAGCGTATTAAAAAATTAAAAGAGTTGACATTGAAAATGAAAACTCCTGAAGGTTTAAATGACTTAGAAAAAACATCTGCTTGGCAACGTAAACAAGTAAACTTAGATAATACAAGTTCTACGCCTTCTACTGATTCTCAAGTATCTCGTTATACATTAGGCGAAAACAATGAGATTAGACCAAACAACTCGTTTTTACACGATAACGTAGATTAGTATTAAACAATAATAAAAAAGAAACCCTCACAAAAATGTGAGGGTTTTTTATTGTAAACCAAACATCTATTTAATATTATCTCGCTATATTCTGTATCTTTTTTGTAAAAATCTCGTTACACTGGTAAGTATTTATTATATGCATAAACTCTTACTTTTCATCTTCATCATCTGTTCTGTTAATTTCTTTTCTCAAACCACAAAAATTAAAATCAAAAAAGAGAAAGAGAAAAAAGAAGCCCCTGTTAAAACAGAATTTTACCATAATGGATCTATCGATTTATATTATGGTTATCGTGTTTACGACAAAAGCTATTACAACCAAATTAATAGCATTGATAAAAAAATAGACCCAAATCTTCCACTTCAAATTATAGGCATAGGAGTTTCTGGATACAATCATACATTAAGTATTAATTCAAGAATTTATGATCAAATAAACTATTATAAAATCATTCCAACACGCGTTATGATAGAGGATAGTTTAAATACCAAAATATCTGGCTATGCCATAGGTTGTGGTATTGGTTATGGAATAGGTACTTCTAAAAAAACATTGAGCATATCGGGATACATTGGATTTAATACTGGAAGAACAACCTTAAGCAAGAATGAATACATTTCTCAAAAAAATCAATTCTTCTCGCCTAAAATAATGATACAACCTAAATTAATCATCAAACGAATTTCTATTTCTGTTATCTTAGAGGCAGAATATGATGTGACTAATCCTGGTTGGAACAGACCGATTTTTGAAAGAAAAGATCCTTACTTATTAAAACCCTTTCATCAAAATTGTTTCACTGGCTTAGTGAGCATCGGTTATAAATATCATTAATCGAAAAATGAAAAAAATATTAATCATTCATGCTCACCCTGAGAGCAAATCGTTTTGTAGTAGTTTAAAAAATGAAGCTGTTACTTACTTTCAATCACAAGGAGCCGAAGTAAAAGTGTCTGATTTATATGCCATGGGCTTTAATCCTGTGGGTGATAAACATGATTTTACAGCTTTACAAAATCCTGATTTTTTTAAATACCAAATGGAACAAGTGAATGCTTATCAAAACAATTTGTTTACACCTGAGCTAAAAACAGAAATGGAAAAATTAGAATGGTGCGACACTTTGATTTTTAATTTTCCATTATGGTGGTTTGGCTTGCCGGCTATTTTAAAAGGCTGGGTAGATCGGGTATTTGCCATGGGTTTAGTTTATGGCGCAGGAAAAGGCGTTTACGATAACGGAACTTATAAAAATAAAACTGCGTTTTTAACCCTCACTACTGGAGGACCAGAAATTGCTTACGGTAATACTGGAAAAAATGGAAATTTAGAAACCATTTTGTATCCTATACAACATGGCATGTTATATTTTGCAGGCATAACAGTTATGCCGCCATTTATTTGTTTTTCACCTGCCCGAATAACTAATGAAGAACGACAACAACAATTAAATTTATATAAAACGTATTTAGGAAATTTAAATTCGGCAACGCCTATTTATAAAGCTCCATAATTATTTGAGCATAATCACAGCCCACATTCTACCTGTTTTTCCGTTGTCTCTTCTGTAAGAAAAGAAGTCTTCTTCTGTTGTACATCGATTCATGCTCCAAATATGTTTTGGTTCAATGCCACTTTCTAAAGCCACAAATTTATTGGCTTGTAACAAATCTAATTGTCGGCCTTCCCAGCAATCATTTGTAAATCCTGCTGATTTAAATTGCTGTATCACCTCTTCACTTACTTGATAATTAGCTTTACAAATTCCTTGACCAATGGCAACTTTAATTTGAGAAACTTCTGCGCCTAATCGCACCATCTCGTCAATCGTATTTTTTACAATTTTAGCTAAAGTGCCCTTCCAACCACAATGCGCAGCTCCTATCACTTGGTTTTTTTCATCGTAAAATAAAACGGGATAACAATCGGCGGCACCCACAGCAATGGCTAAGTTTTTTTGATTGGTCACTAAAGCATCACCTGTTTGTTTTCCTACACTTGCCTGACAAACGATATTGCTGTGTATTTGATTTAAATAAGATACCTGATTCATCTCAATATCTAAATCTCCTAAAGCACGTTTTCTGTTTTCAGCAATGTGTTCAGGCAAATCCTCTGTGCCTCCTAAATTTAAACTTAAAAAAGGGGCAGCAGAAACGCCTCCATTTCGAGTTGAAAAACCATGAGTTGTGTTAATATGAGGCGTTTTAATCCAGTACATAAATTTCATTTTAAGTCACCCTGAGCGAAGTCGAAGGGTTTATGAGCGGCTTCGACTCCTCTCAGCCTGACAAATACATTCGACAAATTTCAATATATAATTGCTTTAAAAGTAGTAAATTAGGGGCTAAATATTTAAATTAATTAAAACATATTCTTTTGACATTCAACGATTTTAATTTCGATCAATCATTAATAGATGGTTTGCAATCTATGGGTTACAAACTACCTACTCCAATACAACAACAAGCCATTCCTGTTATTCAGGCTGGTAAAGATTTAATTGCCTGCGCACAAACTGGTACCGGAAAAACTGCTGCTTTTGTATTACCTGTTTTAGATAAAATCATCAAAACAAAAAAAGGTGGCATCAACACTCTAATCATTGCCCCTACTCGCGAACTAGTATTGCAAATTGACCAACAAATTGAAGGCATGGCTTATTTTTGTGCCGTTAGCTCTATTGGCATTTACGGCGGTAATGATGGCGTTACTTGGGAACGTCAGGCAAAATCATTACGCGAAGGTGTGGATATTGTGATTGCAACTCCAGGACGCTTAATAGCCTTGTTACAATCTGGAGATGTGAAATTTGAAACCATCGAGCATTTAATTTTAGATGAAGCGGATCGTATGCTTGACATGGGTTTTGCAGATGATATTAAAACCATTTTAAAATACGTTCCTGAGAAAAGACAAACAATTATGTTCTCGGCAACCATGGCTCCAAAAATTAGAATATTAGCAGGGCATTTATTACAAAATCCAGAAACGATTAATATTGCTATTTCTAAACCAGCTGCTGGTATTGTGCAACAAGCTTATGTTGTTTACGACAATCAAAAAGAAAAATTATTAAAGGAGATTTTAAAAAATGAAGATTTTTCTTCAGTGATTATTTTCTCTTCAACTAAAGAAAAAGTAAAAGAATTAGCGCAAACTTTTAAGGCTTTAAAATATTCGGTTCAAGGATTTTCATCGGATTTAGAACAAACCGAACGTGAAGAAATTATGCGAAATTTCAAAGCGCGTAATTTACGTATTTTAATAGGAACCGATATTTTATCACGTGGTATTGATGTGGATGGCATTAGCTTAGTTGTAAACTATGATGCTCCGCCAGATCCAGAAGATTATATTCACCGAATTGGTCGTACCGCTCGTGCTGCTAAAGAAGGTGTGGCTATTACCTTTATCAACGAAAAAGACCAACCTCGTTTTGCACAAATTGAAGCCTTAATGGGTATTGATGTCACAAAAATGCCTATACCTGAAGAATTTGGAAAAGGCCCTGAATACAATCCAGATGCGGCTAAAAAGAAATTTGACAAGCCTCGCCCATCAGGAAATAAATCAAAGCCTGGCTTTAAGAAAAAACCATTTAACGGCCCGCAAAAAGTGTAACATTTGATTAAAAAGTATAAATATTACCTTGTGTTATTTATAGGCCTTGCAATCGGGGCCATAGTACTACAAATCCTTTTAAATTCATTCTACCAATCAGAACAACAACAACAACAAGACAGATTAACTAAAATACAATCTGACGCTGTTTTAAGAGTAGAAACAGGCGTTAATGTTTATTCTACTGTTATCTCTTCTCTTCGAGCTTATATCGAAAATTCAGAAACATTTCCTTCTGAAATTGAACTCCAACATTTTTTACATGATTTAGTAAAGGATATTAATTTTAAAGATTCAATTGTTGTTTCGTGGGTGGATACGAATCAATATTTCAAATATGTTGTCACCCCAAACCAAATAGATCCTGCTCATTTAAAGGGAATAAACGTGGCGTCATTTCGCCCTGATTTTGAAATACAAAAATTAAACTCTTTAATGCAACAAAATAATATCAGTTTATTTGACCCCATAAATTTAAGAGAAGGTTGGGCTGGTTTCCCATTTAATTTTTCTGCACGGAATAAACAAGGAAAAATATTAGGTTATATAGCGCCTGTTTTAAATGTGAAGTATCTTCTTGATTATACTTACAAAGGAGGGCATGATTCACTTTTCGTACATCGATTTTCGTTTGGAAATAATATTGAGTTTGATAGAGAAGTTGTGTATGATGGCACCATTATTCATAATAAAAAAAGAGATGAAGAATATTATAAAAACTTTAATTTAAAAGAAAGTGATTTCATATACACTGATTTAAATCTTTACGGATTAAAATTACGCATTGGCACTGCCTATAAACATCCACAAACATCAAAAACCTATCTTGGAATTATAACCTACATCTGGTTTACATTATTATGTGCGTTTATTTTTATAACCATGTTTCAATATTTAAAAAACAATCAATTATATGCTCTTTTACAATCAGCCAATAAAGATGTGGCATACAAAAATCAACAGTTAGAGGCTAATTTATTGAAGATTCAAATTTTGATAAAAGAAATTCATCATCGTGTAAAAAATAATATGCAAATCATCTCGAGCCTATTAAATATGCAACGTAATGATCAAAAAAATGATAGCGTTGTAGCCGCCTTAGATGAGAGTAAACGCCGAATTCAATCGATGGCATTAGTGCACCAAAAATTATATGAAACCGAAGATTTATCTCACATTAAATTAAAAGAATATATAGGACAATTAGTAGATTCTGTAGAAAGCACTTTGACACAAAATACTATAGCTCCAATAAAAAACATTGACGTGCCAAACGATTGGGTATTTAATATTGATACTATGATTCCATTAGGGTTAATTTTAAATGAGCTTATCACAAATTCTTATAAATACGCTTTTGAAACAAATAAAGAAAACATCATTTCTGTTTCCATTAGTCAAAAAGAATCACATTTTCAATTAATTTATTCGGATAATGGGACTGGAATTCCAGATGACATAGATTTTAAAAACAGCGGAACATTAGGACTAGAGCTAATTCATATCTTAACCGAACAATTGGAAGGTAAAATTGAATACAAAAAAACTAAGCTCTCCTCATTTATAATTGAGTTTAAAAAAGTTATAAAATAATGCTATAAATTCAAGTTTTAACCCTCATATTTACGCTTGTAATTATGACAAATATTGTATATTTAAACCAAAAAAAATGAACAATTCCTCTCAAATATTAGAGATTAAAAATATAGAAACTATGGACTCAAAAATAGCTTTACTAGAACAAAAACAAGCTGAGGCACTTTTAGGTGGCGGACAAAAGCGTATTGATTCTCAACATAAAAAAGGAAAATTAACTGCTCGCGAGCGTTTACATTTTTTACTTGACGAAGGAAGCTTTGAAGAAATTGGGATGATGGTTACTCATCGTAGTAAAGATTTTGGTTTAGAAAAAGAACAATATTTAGGTGATGGCGTAGTCACTGGTTATGGCACCATTAATGGTCGTTTAGTATATGTATTCTCTCAAGACTTTACTGTTTTTGGAGGTTCATTATCTGAAACGCACGCTGAAAAAATTTGCAAAGTGATGGACTTAGCCATGAAAAATGGTGCGCCATTTATTGGATTAAATGATAGTGGTGGAGCACGTATTCAAGAAGGTGTTGTATCTCTTGGAGGCTATGCTGATATTTTTTATCGCAACGTAAGAGCGAGTGGCGTTATCCCTCAATTATCAGGAATTATGGGACCATGCGCTGGTGGTGCAGTATACAGTCCTGCAATGACTGATTTTATTTTAATGGTTGAGAATACAAGCTACATGTTTGTGACAGGGCCTAACGTTGTAAAAACTGTAACTCACGAAGAAGTAACTTCTGAAGAATTAGGTGGAGCTATGACACACGCTAGCAAAAGCGGTGTGACTCATTTTGCTTGTGCTAATGAGATTGAAGCCATTAATAATATCAAACAAATTTTAAGTTATGTTCCTCAAAACTGCGAGGAAGATGCTCCAAGTGTACCATACGAAAATACAGGTTCTGAATTAAGACCAGAATTAAATACAATTATTCCTGAAAATGCTAATCAACCTTACGATATCAGAGAAGTGATTGAAAAGGTAATTGATGATAATAGCTTTTTAGAAATTCATAAAAACTTTGCAGAAAATATCGTTGTTGGGTTTGCTCGCTTAGCAGGTCGTTCAATTGGTATCGTTGCTAACCAACCAGCAGTTTTAGCAGGTGTACTAGACATTCACTCATCAACTAAAGCAGCACGTTTTGTAAGATTCTGCGATTGCTTTAATATTCCATTATTAGTATTTGAAGATGTACCAGGATTTTTACCAGGAACAGATCAAGAATGGAATGCGATTATTACAAATGGAGCAAAATTGTTATATGCTTTCAGCGAAGCAACAGTTCCAAGAATTACAGTGATTACACGTAAAGCATACGGTGGCGCTTATGACGTAATGAACAGTAAACACATTGGTGCTGACATGAACTATGCTTGGCCAAGTGCTGAGATTGCTGTAATGGGAGCTAAAGGGGCAGCAGAAATTATTTTCAAAAACGAAATTTCGGCAGCGGCTAATAAAGATGAAAAGTGGAAAGAGAAAGAAACAGAATATCAAACGATGTTTGCTAACCCATACCGTGCAGCTGAAAGAGGATTTATTGACGAAGTAATTAAGCCTGAACAAACTCGCGAAAAATTAATTCGTGCCTTTAAAATGCTTGAAAATAAAGTAGATAAATTACCTAAGAAAAAACACGGTAACATTCCTTTATAATATAAAACATGTTTTTTACAGCAGCGCTATTAATAGGATTAGGTATCATCTGTTTAATATTAACAGTGATATCGCTTATTTTTGGAATCATTGCTTTTGCAAATAATAAGTCAAACAAATTTATTTGGATGACTGTATTTTTATGTTCCATCATTGGGCTTCTTATTTGCATTTTTACCTTCGTGAGAAAAACAGTAAACGCTGTTGAGAATTTTACTGAAAACACTTTAGGTCAAATTGAAAACATGACAGATAGTTTAGCTAATTATCAAAGTGTTGATATGCATCAAGCGAGTAGCTCTTCTGAAAATGTAAAACTATTAAAAAGCTATTTACCTAATGCTGGCAGCGAACCCGAAGAGTTTTATACTTACTTAGGTTTCCAAGATTATTACCGTTATCCATTACGTTATCCGTTTTCAATACACAGCATGTATGGGCATTTAGACGGAGAATTGTATAATGAAGTAAACGTCACTCGTTTTGATGAAAATGATAATGGAGAAATTTATTCGGGCATTAGCAACATCAATAAAATAGCCTTTGATAAAACGTATGTTTTAATGGAACAAGCTGTTTCTTCGACTCGTACTAGTAAAACAATTTATCATTACATCTTATTTAATTTTGACACTGAGAAAAAAGAGGAGGCACCATCTCTTCCTAAACTTTTGAATTTAGCAAAAGAAAAGGGATACACGGGCCCTGATACTTTAATGACTTTAGAGCAATACTACTTGTTGTTTTAGAGTTTAGCATTAAACTCAATTAAGAGCTTACACACCTCTAAGTATTTAGTAAGCGGCAATGTTTTTTCGATATCATAAATATCATGATAAGCTTGAATGCCACCCATGGTATAAATAAAAAAACTCGGCACTCCTTTTTGCGTAAACCAGTAATGATCACTGTTAGCTGCTTTGCCTCTTTGCTTAATTTGTTTTACGTAATTTTTAGAATCGTTAATTCCCTTTAGTTTTTCAAATTGTTCTTTAAACACAGTTGCATTTACTACCATAATGCCATCATCTCCTGTCCCTAATAAATCTAAATTAGTCAAGAATTTTATTTTTGATAACAGAAAAATTGGATTCTCTGAATAATATCTAGAACCTAATAAACCAGCTTCTTCGCCACTAAAGAAAATAAAAGCAATTGAATATTTTGAAGGATTTTTTTTATAATACTTTGCTAAATTCAACAATACACTTACTCCACTAGCGTTATCGTTAGCGCCTGGAAAATAAGCATCTTTGCCCATGGCTCCTAAATGATCATAATGTGCCGTAAACACAATGAAGCTATCTGGTTGTTGAGTTCCCTTTACGTAAGAAACTAAATTTTGACATTTGAAATTAGACACAAATTTATTTTCAAAAATCACATCTATGGTTTTTAATTCATTAGGAAAAGAATCTTTTAATAACTCTACAATAGTTGTATCAGACAATTCGGTTGCAACCGTATAGGTTAATTTCTTTTTCAACTTTACTTTTAATGGAGCTGGTCGTCTGCCATCATTCGCTAAATACGTTACACTATCTTTTTTAAATAATTGAAATCCTGCTTTAACTGTTTTAGCGGCTGGGTCTATTAAATAATGTTTTCCAGCAGTTAATGTTTTTCCATCTACCACAACCGACATTGAACCTGAAAAAGTGTTTACAGGAAACGAATACGATTGAGAATACGATTTTCCAAATTTCGCTAAGCCAATTGTCTTTAATTCTTTAGAAATATAAGCTGCCGCTTTATTTACTCCATCGTTGACATAACCACGTCCTAATAATTCCTTAGAACATAATTTTTTAATGACCTGACGAGCGTAGGTTGTATCTTGACTGTAGGAATTTAGAAGAGAGAAGAAAACGACAATAAATGTGATATTTTTCATGATATAATTTCAATGCTTGGTAAATTGAGCGTGGAGTCGTTCTCGACTACCTGTCTGTCGACAAGGCAGGCGCTCGAACTGACATGTATTATTAAGAAAAACGTTTTTGTGCTAATGCGAATAAATTTTTCACGACTTCATTATCGTCCTTCCATTCATAAATAGACTTTAAGCCATTTAAATAATTATTTAATTCCGACAAATTAGTAACCGCATTGATTTGTTCGATAGCAATATTATATTCTGTTGCATTAGCTGCAAATAATTCATTAATAAATCTAAATTTATCATTAATGTTAATAGCTATTTTTGGCAATTCTTTGGCAACAGGAGTTTCTGTAACCTGAGGTTGAATTCTTTCAACTATTGGCTCAACAATTTTTTCAATAACAGGCACTTTAATTTCTTCCATTGGTTTCGCCTCTTCCTTTTCCACAACCGATACTGGCTCAATCACTTGTTCTTTAATAGGCTCAATAATAGCAGATTTTTCTTCGGGAGTAGGAACATTCATCAATTTTAAATGCAAATTCAAATCAGGTGATACATCTTTGTGTTCTTTTAAAACCAAGTAAGCCGACACTAATTTATTTGCCTGATGAATAGCAGAATGCAACTGCTCAGCATACTGAGTGCTAGGCGAAGGATGTTTTTCAAATTTTTCGATAGAGGTTTTTAATTCCTGTAAAGAGGTTTGAAGCTGTTTTTGTAAAATATCCGTTTGCATAATGTGAATAATTAAAGATTAAAAATACTGCATTTTATGGATACTTAGTTTATTTTTAGATTTTGTTATCAATATATAATAAACATGTTTTTAGAAAACATTAAACATAGCACAGGGCGCAAAGGCTGGATTGAGGTAGTTTGCGGTTCCATGTTTTCTGGTAAAACAGAGGAGTTAATCCGACGTTTAAAACGTGCGCAATTTGCTAAACAAAAAGTAGAAATTTTTAAACCACAAATAGATACACGCTATCACGAAGAAAAGGTAGTCTCTCATCAAGGCAACGAAATCCACAGTACACCGGTTCCTTCTAGTTCAAATATTTTATTATTAGCAAATGATGTAGATGTTGTTGGAATTGACGAAGCTCAATTCTTTGACATGGAGCTAGTAAACGTTTGCAATCAATTAGCCGATAGCGGAGTGCGTGTGATTATTGCTGGTTTGGATATGGATTTTAAAGGTCAACCCTTTGGACCTATGCCAGCTTTATTAGCTTGTGCCGAATACGTAACCAAAGTACACGCCATTTGCATGACCTGTGGAAGTTTAGCTCACGTATCTCACAGAAAAACAAACGAAACAAGTTTAGTATTATTAGGAGAAACTGATAGCTATGAACCATTATGCAGAGATTGCTATAATGAAGCGAATAAAGTAAAATAATTATTTCTTCCTTTTTCCTATTACCTCGTTTATTTCATTAATTACCATATCAGGAGCTTCCTTCTGAATAAAATGCCCTATTTTATATGAAGACACCACTTTGGTTTGAGTATTGATGGTTTTCCAATTTTCGAAATACTGAATACGATATTCCATTTCCTTATTCACGTAATCATTATCTGCATCTATTTTTCTGGCAATCATAATTGTCATTGGAATATCAGTCGGTAATTTTAAATCTTTCACAATACGTTGATTGGTAGAAAATCCTAAAGTATCAAAATCAAAACATTGTTTTGATTCAGCTTTATGCGCTTTGTATTTCCCTTCTAATCTTAAATAAGATTTAAATTCATCTTTAAAGACGACTTTATCCGAATCGTTTCTAATTTCTAAGCCATTCTTAAATTCATATTCATGTGAAGGATCAATAAATACCATTCCAGAAACATCTTTAGGATACATACTTACATAACAACGCATAATGTATGTGCCCAAAGCATGTCCTACTAAAATATAGGGTGGTTTTATTTTCTCTTTCACTAATAATTCGTGTAATTCAACAGCCATGGTATCCACTGTTCTATCTCCTCTAAAAGATTCTGATTGTCCGAGCCCCGCTCTATCGTAAGCGAAAATTTGATTGGTCTTTTTTAGCTTGTCATACACTTTTTTAAAGTCCTTACTATCACGTCCCTTACCTGTTAAAAATACAATCGTCGGTTCGCCTGTTCCCAGAACCACTACATATTGTTTTTTGCCTCTTAAATAAGTAAAATATCCATCATCTCCTTCGGAGTAAATCCATGAAGAAAGAGCTACTAATAAAAGTATAGTGATAAATATTTTAATAACAGTATTCATAAATTATATACTAATTGATTTTTTTCTATAATGAATAATTAAAGCTATGGATATCATACATACTATAACTAAACTAATACTTAATATAATAATGATATTTCTGAAATTATTTAAGTCATTATTTAATTTCTTTACTAAATCTTTATTCTTGTTAATATCTAGCTGTTTAGCTTCATTGTCTTTCAAATTAATAATTGCCGCAAGAGCCAAATTAGAATAGGTTTCGTTATAATAAAAATTTTCAGTGTCGTAATCAAATTCTATCAAAATCAAAGGATAGTTTAAAAGTTGATAGTTCACTCCTTTAATAGGTTTAAAAAGTTCGAAAGATTCTACATTAAAGCCTGCAAAATTATCATCCCAATTTTCCTTTGGTACGCCTGTTGTATTTATCATAAACCTTTTATGAATGTAGTCTTTTTTTGTGAGTTCAATTATATAAGATACATCACTTGGGATTTCAAAATTTAAAATCCCGTCTGGCTTTAAATAAATTGTTTGTATAATTTTATTAGTATCAACTTCTACATTAAAATTTTCTGCATTGTAAATATTAACAATAGCATCCTTACAAGGCTTATCATCCGTCACTATTTTACTTTTAAAGGGTAAGGTAAATTTATCTTGACTTTTTATATTTGATACAAATACAAAAAACAAGCATATAATAATAAATTTCATAGTCATTTGTTTTCATTACTTCACAAACACATCTGTAAACTCAAAACGCTTGCCATTAAACAAACCTTTATCGCTTAACTTTAATTCTGGAATTACCAATAATGCCATAAAAGATAGACTCATATAAGGTGCACGTAATTTACTTCCTAAAGCTTTAGCGCGTTTGTCTAATTTAGTATAAGCTTCTGCTACTTCTTCGGCAGCTTGGTTGGTCATAATACCAGCAATGGGTAATTCTAAAACTAGTTCTTCGTTACCGTTTGCTAAGGAGATTCCTCCTTTAGCTTTAATAATTAAGTTCACTGCTTTGCACATGTCATCATCATTGGTTCCTACTACCACAATATTATGGCAATCGTGAGCTACACAACTAGCAATGGCACCTTGTTTTAATCCTATGTTTTTGATAAATGCTTTTGCAATGGGCGCATCATTATATCTATTTACAACCGCAATTTTTAAAATATCTTGCTCTACGTTCGATTCTTCGAATCCATTAAGAGCATAAGACTGAACACATAATTCATCTGTAATTAATTGGCCATCCAAACATTCAATCACTCTAATTCTATCGCCATTATTTTTTAATTTAAAATCACTTGCTTGTTTTAAACTGCAATTAAAATTATTAACGATAGGCGCATTAACAGATGTCATAAATGATTTACAATTTTCAGCGACTAAATTTCCATTAATGTATGTTTTAAGAATGGTAAAATCCTCTATGTTATCAATCTCAATAAAATCAGCATTATCACCAACTTGTAATAAACCAATAGATAAATTATAATGTTTAATAACATTGTAAGAAGCCGCACGTAAAACATCATATAAATCATGTCCGATTTTTAAAGCACGTTTTACATGGTCATTAATATGAGATTCAATTAAATTATCAGGATGTTTATCATCACAACAAAACATAATTTGTTCAGGAAAATCTTTCAATAAAGAAATGAGTGTTTCAAAATTCTTAGCGGCACTTCCTTCTCTAATTAAAACCTTTACACCATGTTGTAATTTTTCCAAAGCTTCGATATATCCAAAACATTCATGGTCAGTCGTAATTCCTGCGTCAAAATAATGTTTCATATCATCACCCATTAAACCTGGCGCATGGCCATCAATGGGTTTATTATGTTTTTTTGCTGATGCTAATTTTTTTAAAACCTCTTCATCTTTATAAATCACACCTGGAAAATTCATCATCTCTGCCAGGTACACAATTTCTTTACGAGACAATAATTTATCAATATCATTTGAATCTATAATCGCTCCTGCGGTTTCAAAATTAGTTGCTGGCACACAAGAGGGCGCTCCAAAATAAAAATGAAAAGGCACTTGCTTGGCATTTTCAATCATGTAATCTACTCCTGCTACTCCAAGCACATTGGCTATTTCATGTGGGTCAGATATAGTCCCAACAGTTCCATGAGTCACAGCAATACGAGCAAATTCAGAAGGTACCAACATACTACTTTCTACATGCACATGAGCATCAACAAAACCAGGCAAAATATACGTATGACAAACTTCATTAATTTTTTTAATGGAGATGATTTTATTATTTTCTATAAGAAGCTCTGCAGCATACGTTTTTTTAGCTACAAGGTCTATAAGATTTGATTTGATAATCATAATTTTAGTTTTTTAGCTTCTCGCTACTCACCTACCCGCTCAAAAGTCCACTGGACTTTTGCCGTGCTCGAAGTGACACTGTCTGAATTTTGTCTGGTCGAGCGGAGTCGAGACCAAGCAAAACAAACTTATTCTATTCCTTAATGCCTAATTTATTAGAATACTTTCTATATAAATCTAATTGAAAATTATTAAGATTTAATTGTCTTCCATTGATGTAAGCCAAAATTATTTTGTTGGTTCTCATATCTAAAATATCTCCTTCCGAAACTACAATAGATGCTAGCTTACCAGTTTCAATACTTCCAACTAATTTATCAATTCCTAAAATTTTTGCCGTATTTAAAGTTACACTTTGCAAGGCTTGTTCTTTTGTTAAGCCATAAGCAGCAGCTGTACCTGCTAAAAAAGCAATATTACGAGCATTCATAGCTTCCATGTCTCCTTGATTTTGCAAACAAAAAAGCACAGAATCTTTTTGCAACAAGTATGGCAATTTGTATAATAAATCAGTTTCCGCCTCTGGCAAATCTGGTAAATCATGTAAACGATTAACCATAACGGCTACATTGTTTTCTCTTAACATCTTAGTGATTTTGTAACTGTCTTTACCGCCAACCAATACCATTTTTTTGATCTTAAACTTCTTTGAGAAATTAATGGCACCAATAATATCTTTTACATAATCAGAATGAATGTATAAATTTTTAGAACCATCAAAAATGCCTTTCATCGCTTCAAAACGCAAATTCTTTTCGGTAACGTTAGCTGTATTGTAATATGCTAATGCGTTTTCAAAAAAAACACTTAATTCGTTCACCTGCTCCGTATATTTATTGTTTTTATCACTTGGCTGTGGCTCTGCCCACCAACCGTGACGCTGTATTGATTTTGGAAAATTAACATGTACACCATCATCCGCTCTAATCACTGCGTCTTCCCAATTCCAACCATCCGTTGCTAAAACAGAAGACATTCCACTAATAACACCATCACGTGGAGTTGACTGTGTGTACAATACACCATTTGTTTTAACGGTTTCTAAAATTTTACTTTCAGCATTATAAGCTATTAAACTTCTAATATGAGGATTAAATTCGCCAACCTCAGCATAATCACTCGTTTGGCGAACAGCTTCTGCCTCCTGTAAACCTAAAATACAATTAGGCGCTATTAATCCAGGGTAAATATGCTTACCAAATAAATCAATGGTTGTATCAAATCTAGTAATGTCAATTTTTATTAATCTGGCATCTGCTACTAAATCTATTTTTCCGTCTTTGATAGAAACTAGGCTATTTTCAATAACCTCGCCATTACCAATGTGAGCCACAGCGTTTTTTAATAAAATATGTTTTTTGTTTTGAGCAGATAATAAAGTGCTCAGTAATAAAAACGAAATCAAAAATTTAGTCATAGTTTCTATGTTTGGTAATAGGTAAATATAAGAAAAAAATAAAGTAACTTCGAAGCCTAAACTTTGGGTTCATGGGTAAAAAAATCATCAAACAAGCAAAACCACACCGTATTTTATTACAAGCAATAGTAAATGCGTTAAATACTATTTTTTTTGATAATAAATATGCTGATAAAGTCATTGAAAAGACCTTAAAAGAAAATCCAAAATTTGGCAGCCGCGATCGTCGCTTTATTGCCGAAACAACATATGATATTGTTCGTAATTACCGTTTGTTAAGTCATTTAGCGGATACTAAAGATAATTTCTGGGCTATCTTGGGTGTTTATTTTATTGTAAGACATTTACCAATGCCTGATGAACGAGATTTTAAAAACCTCAACGAAAAAACGATCTTAGATAAATACAAGGCTATTGATGATCAAAAAATCTTGCAATCTTACCCAGATTGGTTGTGGGATATTTGCGAAAATGAACTAGGTAAAGAAGTTTGGGAAAAAGAAGCCAAATCTTTAAACGAACAGGCGGAAGTAGTTTTAAGAGTTAATACCTTAAAAACAAAAAAAGCTATTTTAAAACAACACCTAGCAGAACAAGAAGTAGAAGTAGAATTTTTAGATGGCTATGATGATGCCTTGATTTTATCAAAGCGTCAAAACTTATTTTCAAATCCATTATTTAAATTAGGTTTATTTGAATTACAAGATGCAGGTTCACAAGCTATTTCAGAATTTTTAGGAGTTGAGCCTGGCATGCGAGTGATTGATGCTTGTGCTGGTGGAGGCGGAAAAACTTTACACATTGCCGCTTTAATGCAAAACAAAGGGCGCATTATTTCTATGGACATTACTCAGTGGAAATTAGATGAATTAAAAAAACGTGCTCGCAGAGCAACCGCAAGTAATATTGAGCCTCGTTTAATTGAGGGTAGTAAAACGATTAAGCGTTTAGAAAACACAGCCGACAGATTATTGCTAGATGTGCCTTGCAGCGGTACAGGCGTAATTAAGCGTAACCCTGATGCTAAATGGAAATTGAATGCTGATTTTATAGAACGCACAAAAGATATTCAGAAAAAAATATTAGGCGAATACTCCACGATGACAAAAAAAGGTGGTCAATTAGTATACTCAACCTGTAGTGTTTTGCCAAGCGAAAACCGTAAACAAGTTGATGAGTTTTTAGCAAATAACAATGATTTTGAATTAATTAAAGACAAAACGATATTACCGAGCGAAGGTTTTGACGGTTTTTATATGGCTTTGATAAAACGAAAAAATTAGCTAACTTTATAATTCATGACAATTGATGTTACAAAATATTCTGTTATTGAGTCGATTACTGATCGAGCTTCAACTATAGAGTTTTGGGACAATGATATTATCTTCATAAAACTAAAAGATGATATTCAAATTGAATTAGAAGACTCGAAGAAGCAGTATTTGTTTTTAAAATCAAAGTTTGATGGTATTCACAAACATTTGATTTTAGTTGAAAGTGGGCTTGACACATCTATCTCTAAAGAGGCTAGAGAGTTTTCTTCGAAACCAGAATCAAACGAAATGACAAAAGCCACAGCTGTTATTGTAAAATCTTTAGCGCACCGCATTATTATTAATTTCTTAATAAAACTTACTCATCAACAAACCATGAAAATGAAAATGTTTGATGATAAACAAAGTGCTATTAATTGGCTCTTAAGTTTAAAATAAAACCAATACATAACTTATGAAAAAAATCATCACCATCTTAGCCCTATTTACATCAATGATGAGTATTGCACAAACTAAAATTGAACATGTAGATGCTGCAACTTTTAAAAAATTAATTGACGAAAAAAAATCATCATTGATAGATTTACGCACTGATGATGAATTAAAAAATAAAGGGTTTATTAAAGGTGCTGCTCAAATCGATTACTTTAAAAAAGATGCTGAGGAAACTATCGCAAAATTAGATAAGAACAAAACGTATTTAATTTACTGCGCTGGTGGAGGAAGAAGTGGAGAGTGTGCAGAGCTTATGCAAAAACTAGGATTTATACACGTCGTAAACTTAGAAAAAGGATTTGACGACTGGAAGAAAAAGGGATTTGAAATAGACATGAAAAAATAACATAAATAAAAAAGCCCCCGCCAGAAGCTGTCGGGGGCTTTTTTATTTTATCAATCTATTTATATCCAACCATAAAAACAGCACATCCGCTGTAAGATCCTTCTTCTGTTGGCGGCACTATATAATCAACATAAATTCGACGGGTTTTTGAAATCTCAAAGTAAAATTCTTTTTTTTCCGCACCTATATCTTTTGATGAAAATAATAATTTTCTATTTTTAGAATCTTTATCTTTATTATAAATACGAACTTCCACTTGTTTTGGTAAAGCTTCTAACTCAAATGCGATACGATATTTTTCTCCAATAAATAAAGGAACTTCTACTTCTTTAATAGACTCTTTCTTTTTATACATGATACGAGTCAATTCAGAACTATCATATTTATAGGGTTCTAATAACTCTTTTGCTTTTTCTTTTAATTCTTTAGCGTTACACAATATATCACCTCCTTGAAATGACATCGATACAAAAACAAAAAGAACACTGAATAAAGTTTTTATAATTTTTTTCATAATCATTAATGTTAGTCAACCATACTTGTTCTTAATGTTTTTACCGACTCAGTGATGCTTTTTAATTCGTTATCTGTAACAGCCATTAAATTAAAATCCATTTCCTCATCTTTCTCAATAGCTGCTTTTACTGATGCAATGGCATTAAACTGAGCGTTAATTTTTTCTATTGAACTAATTAAAGCTGGTAATTCTTGTTCAGATTCTTGATGAACTTTCAACGCCTTAATAATTGTTTCAGATAAAAGTAATTGCTCCATTAAGCTTGCTAACACTTTTTTATTTTTATCTTTTGCATACACCTCAGTTGCAATATACATACTTTCTGTCCATGCGCCTGCAAATGCAATAACGGTGATATGTTTTTGTTTATTTTGCTCAAACATCACATCCGTTTTTAGCTGAACATTTGATACAATCTTCACTACAGAATCTTCAATAGCAATGTTTTTATCGAAACGTTGAGCCATATTATCACTTTCAAAAGCTTGATTTAAGCCTAAAAACGAGCCCATCTCTTTACATGATTTCAAGTACTCTTTCGATTCTTGGTACTTCTTATTAAATAAGCAATATGCTAAATCAGCGCTATATACACCAAAATTCACAGCTCTCTTATAATTACTGGTGTTATACTTAGAGTAATTACCCTTATTATTTAAAAGAGTTGGGATAAAGCTAGCGCCTGACTTTTTAAACACATAGGCGATTTGCAAAGCCGATGGTAAGTTATACGTTACCTCATTATCCTCTATGATAGCAACTGTATCTGTAACAGCAACGGAATCTAATCCATCAAGAGATTCTTGCGATTTTTGGTCTTCTGAATTACCACCACAGGAAACAAAAGCAAGTGATAATGCAAAAAAAGGAATAGCTAATAGTTTGATAGTCATAAGTTAATTTTATGATATCAAAAATACAATTTTTATTTAGATAAAAGTTCTGTGGCTTTTATTATTGAATTATCTTTTTGGTTGATAATTGGGTAATATGCATCCTTATCAAACACATCTCGGCCTATAAATGCTTTCAAATAAGGCTTTAAGGCTTCATTTGTCTTGGATTTAGAAAGATTAGCTAACAATAGATTTTGCTTAGAACAGTATTCATAAAATTCATCTAAAATGGCGTTGCTGATTTCAAACTGATCAATATAGTTTTTTGCTGTTTTATAAGCCTTTATTTGATTTCTATTCTTATCCGCATACTCAAATGCAAAAGTATTAATAGCGCCTGCATAAAATACTTTATTTAAAAATGAATTGGTTTTAGCTGTATCTATAGGTACAAAAATATCTGGCATAATACCGCCTCCGCCATAAACAGTCTTTCCTTCAGGTGTTTTATACTGCTTTGTTTTATCCATTTTAATACTATCTTCATTCAATAACTCACCATTTTCATACCTATCATATTCCTCACTGTAGTATTGGTTTTTATCATCAGAATATGGTTTTTGAATACATCTACCTGTTGGCGTATAATATCTCGCAATGGTTAAACGAATAGCCGATCCATCTGGCAATTGCAATTGATCTTGAACTAAACCTTTCCCAAAACTTCTTCTACCTATAATGGTTCCTCTATCATTATCTTGAACAGCTCCTGCTACAATCTCACTAGCACTTGCAGACCCTTCATCAATTAAAACTACTAAAGGATTATTTTCAAAACTTCCACGCGTTGTAGCCTTGTATGTTTTTTTAGGATTAGCTTTTCCCTGTGTGTAAACTATTTGCAAGCCATTTGCTAAAAACTCGTCAGAAATATCAACAGCAGCATTTAAGTACCCTCCAGGATTACCCCTTAGATCCAAGATTAATTTTTTCATTCCTTGTTTTGATAGTTCATTGAAGGCTTTTAAATATTCGTCGTATGTAGTTGCTGCAAATTTGCTAATCTTAATGTATCCAATAGTTGGCTTTATCATGTAAGATGCATCTAAACTATATAAAGGAATAGCGTCTCGTGTTATTTTAAAATCTAAAGGTTTTGCTATTCCACTTCTTAAGATTGAAACGGTAACAATTGTTCCGCTTTTCCCTCTTAGTTTTTCAAAAACTTCTTTATTAGTAATCTTAACTCCTGCTACATTTTTACCTTCTACTTTAACAATTTTGTCTCCCGATCTAATTCCAATTTTTTCAGAAGGGCCGCCCTCTATAGGTGTAATAACTCTAATTGTATCTTTAATAATATTAAACTCCACTCCTATTCCATCAAAATTACCTTCCAAAGGTTCATTTACTGTTTCAAATTCACTGGCAGCAATATAACTTGAATGAGGGTCTAAACTTTGTAGCATAGATGTTACTGTTTTTTCTACTAAGTCTTTTTTATTGATGGTATCTACATATTGATATTCAATATAATCCAATAAACTATTAATCTTATCGTTGGTAGATGTATGATAATTTTGATTTACAGATGACCCTCTGTTAATGCGATTACTTAAAAAATAACCCAACCAGATACCAAGCATTAAAACAAAAGACAATATTATTGGTAAAAAAACGTTGTGTTTTTTTGGTGGTTTAGATGGGTCAAAGTCCATATGAAAAGATTATATTTGTATTGCAAAGGTATTTGTTTAACCTATATTGTATCATAATGTTTAGAAAAATTAGCATATTAGTTTTATTGGCTTTTCTTAGCATTTTTTCTTTTTGCAAAAAAAAGAATCAAACAGTGCAAGATAATATAGCATACCAAACAGTTAATATTACCATGTATCCAAACGATCCTCTTTACTTTAAATTACAAACAGCTGGTGGCTGGGTTTATATTAATGGAGGTGTTAATGGGATTATTGTTTATAGAAAAACTGCCACAAATTCGCCAACTGATTTTGTGGCTATAGAACGTACTTCTACAGCCTTACCTGATGATCCATACGCTAAAGTAAAAGTTCAATCTGATAATTTTACTTTAAAGGATACTATAAGCGGTTCGAAATGGCAAATATTTGATGGCGGGTTAATTTCGGGTTCTGCCACTCAAAACTTAAGACTTTACAATGCCTCGTTTGATGGCATTAATACACTCACTATTAGAAACTAAACCAACAAAAAAGTCCCTACCAGCTGGTAGGGACTTTTTTTGTTTTATATAGTAAAAAGATTACGCGTTTTCAGGCTTTCCTTTTGCTTGAGAAACAACAATCGCACGTTCATAATGCTCTGTTCCATTCAGTGCATCGATGGCCTTTTGTCCATCTTCGTCACTTGCCATTTCAACAAACCCAAAGCCGCGGCTACGTTTTGTTTCTTTGTCTTTAATAATTCTTACCGAGGTTACCTCGCCATACTGAGAAAAAAGTTCACTTAGTGCTTGTTCTCTAACTTTAAAGCTGATGTTGCTTACAAAAATATTCATAACATAAAATTTATTTAGTTATAGTAAAATTATAACAAATATTTAAATAAACAAATATTTTTCGTGACATTTTTTCGGTGAATAAAACTTTTTTGCCTACTAGATGGCAAAAAACACTTATCAATTTTAACTTATTTCAGTTGATTTTGAGCAAAAAAATAAGGTTTTTGAGCAAAAAACCCAAAAACCTCATCAAATAAAGGTCGTTTTATATTAAAAATGATTAAAAAACTTTAGCTTCTACGCTAATTTCAACATTTGCATCTTTTGGTAATCTATCTGCTTGAATAGTAGCACGAGCAGGAAAATCACCTTTAAAATAACTGCTATAAACCTCGTTTACATGTACAAAATTATTCATGTCTGATAAGAAAATAGTTGTTTTAACAATATTGTCGTACGTTAAACCAGCTTCTTTTAAAACAGCACCTAAATATTCCATAACTATTTTAGTTTCATCCTTAATAGTTGTTTTAATTAATTGTTTAGATTCCAAGTCCATAGCAATTGTTCCTGAAACATAAACACAATCGCCAACTTGTACAGCTTGGTTATATGGACCTATTGGAGCAGGAGCATTAGCAGTTTTGATAATTTTTTTCATTTTGTAATGAGGTTAGTTAGTAGAGCAAAAATACTAAAAAAACGTATAAAACCACAGTTAGAATTCAACAGTCAAATTTTAGTAAATAACTATTTTTTTAGATAAAAAGCCGTTATAAATTCAATAGATTTACCACGATGCAACAAAAACCACTTATATTAGTAACAAACGACGATGGGGTAAGCGCTCCTGGTATTTTACATTTATCATCTATTGCCGTAAAGTATGGCGATGTTGTGGTAATTGCTCCAGACAAACCGCAATCCGGGATGGGACATGCCATTACTATTAATTCTACACTAAGAATTCAAAAAACAAATTTTCACAAAGGTGCTATTGCTGAGTATAGTTGCACAGGTACTCCAGTGGATTGCGTGAAAATGGCAGTCAATAAATTATTGCCACGTAAACCAGACTTGGTATTATCAGGTATTAACCATGGCAGTAATAGTTCAATTAATGTTATTTATTCGGGAACTATGAGTGCGGCCATTGAAGGCTCACTAGAAGGAACCTCTGCTATTGGATTTAGTTTATGCGATTATGATATTAATGCAGATTTTACGCCAACAACATCTTTTATTGAAAAAATCATAGCGTCTTGCTTGAAAGATAAATTGCCACAAGGCGTTTGCTTAAATGTCAATTTTCCAAAACTAAAAGCAGATGAGATAAGTGGATTAAAAATTTGCCGTCAAGCAAAAGCTAATTGGGTAGAAGATTTTGAAGAAAGACAAGATCCATACGGTCGTTCATATTATTGGTTAACTGGTAAATTTGTAAATTTTGAACCAGAAGCAAAAGACACCGATGAGTGGGCTTTACAAAACGGATATGTATCTGTTGTGCCTATTATGCATGACTTAACAGCCCATAACTATATTACATACTTACAAAACACCTTATAATCATGTTAGAGAAAATTAATAAACTTTGGGTAGGCTTTGTGTTTGGAATTTTTTTTCCGGCATTTTGTTTTTTCTGTTATTGGTTATTCATGCACAACCAACTAAGTTTTCCGTATGGCTTTATCAGATATCTGAGAATGGGAGACATGTTACAAGAAGTTGTGATAGCTTGCATTATTGCTAGTTTGGCTGTGTTTTATATTTCTTTAAACAAAAAAATATTTGATTTTGGTAAAGGATTAATTATTGCTTCATTCTTATATGTTGGTTTGGTCTTATACATTTCTCTTCTTTAAATTAAACCATGAAATACTACGTTATAGCTGGCGAACCATCAGGTGATTTACACGCATCAAACATGATGAAGGAATTGCTTGTGTTGGATAAAAATATTGAATTCAGATTTTGGGGTGGAGATTTGATGGAAGCGGTTACCCATCAAAAACCAAGAAAGCATATTAAGGATTTAGCTTTTATGGGTTTTGTGGAAGTAGCGAAAAACATCCGTACAATTTTTAAAAATATAGCCTTTTGCAAGCAAGATATTTTAGATTTCAAACCAGAGATTTTAATTTTAGTAGATTATCCTGGCTTTAATTTACGTATTGCAGATTGGGCTAAACAACAAGGCATCAGAGTATTTTATTATATTTCGCCAACCATTTGGGCATGGAAAGAAAATCGTGTAGAAATAGTAAAACGTAGTGTGGAAAAAATGTTTGTGATACTACCTTTTGAAGTTGCAGTTTACAAAAAACATAACTACGAAGCTGATTATGTAGGCCATCCATTATTAGATGCTATTGAACAAGAAAAATCTTCGTTACCTGATAAAGCAACATTTATTTCAAAAAATAATTTAGATAATAGACCCATCATTGCTGTATTACCAGGAAGCAGGAAACAAGAAATAGAACGTATGTTTTCTATTATGCTAGATGTAGTGAACGATTTTAAAGATTATCAATTTGTTATTGCCGGCACAACCAATCTTCCTAAAGAAGCTTACCAAATGGCAATTGATAAAAATTTGAAAGTTGTGTTTAATCAAACATATGCTCTGATGCATAATGCTCATGCGGGGATTATAAAATCAGGAACCTCAACGTTAGAAAGTGCTTTGTTTAGATTACCACAAGTGGTTTGTTACAAAGGAGGAACTGTTTCCTATTCTATTGCTAAAATGGTTGTTGGAGGAAGAGTTAAATATATTGGCTTACCAAATTTGATTTTAGATAAACCTGTTGTTAAAGAATTAATACAAAGCGATTTAACTTCTAAAAATTTAAAAGAAGAATTAACTAAAATCATTTCTGGACCAATTAGAGAAGAGATGTTGAAGGAGTACGATGGTTTAATTAAATTACTAGGAAATAGTGGTGCTTCTAAAAAAGTTGCCGAATTAATGTATAATCACATTCATGCAAAAAAGTAAAATTATATTCATATCTATCATTTTACTATTTCTTGCGTCTTGGCAAGTAACGGAGGTATTTGCCAAAGCCATAAAAATTAAAACTAATACAACCAATCCTGAAACAATAAAAAAAATCTCTTCGGATGAAGTGGTGAACATTAGAATTTTTTCTCAACTAAAAATTCAATCTTTTACTTTTAGCTCTGAAGCTGGTAGCTATAGTGTTTGGGCGAATGGTGTTGAAATAGTCAACTCTACAAAATTTCCTATTATTAAATTTTCATATAGCAACGATTCTGTTGAAGTAAAAACTTTTGAAAATATTATTGGAAAATACAAACGAGTTAAAATTTCTAGTTCAGATGTTACAAAAGCATTTCGATTAAAATTAGTTTTACCAGACAGAAAACCAAGGTTTTACGAAGATAATTTAATTGTATCTGCAGAACTTGGTGACTTAAAATGTATTAATGAAATTATTTTAGACAATTATATTTCAGGAGTTGTTCAGGCCGAATCTGGGAAGCGCTCTTATCAAGAATTTTATAAAGTACAAGCTATTTTAGCCAGAACATTTGCTTTATCTCATTTGCAAAAACATGGCGCCGAAGGTTTTAACTTATGCGACCACACACATTGTCAAGCCTATTTTGGCAAAACTACTGAGTTAGATATTATGAAAGCTGTTACCGACACAAAAGGTAAAGTTGTAGTAGATGATAATTTAAATTTAATTGATGCTGCTTTTCATAGCAATAGTGGCGGACAAACAGCGAACTCTGAAGATGTTTGGGGAAGTAAATTATCTTATCTACGAAGTGTAAATGACACCTTTAGTATTAAAATGCCAAATGCTAAATGGGAACGCAAAATGGCAAAGGAAGATTGGCTATCATATCTTAAATTAAAACATAATTACCCTGTACAAGATTCTAATGCTAGATGGCTTGCTTTGACTTTTAAGCAAGAGTTTCGTAAACCTTATCTGGAAGCTAATAATGTAAAAGTTCCCTTAAAAAGTGTTCGCACTGATTTACAGTTAAAATCTACTTTTTTTAGTATTTTTCAGCAAGGTGATACTTTAATATTTAAAGGAAGAGGTTTTGGCCATGGTGTAGGAATGTGCCAGGAAGGAGCAATGCGAATGGCAAAATTAGGCTATAAATATCCAGATGTGATTAATTTTTACTATCAAAAAACTCAATTAATAGATTTACATAAGTTAAGTTTCTTTAGAGACGAATAATCTAGCTAAGATTTACTAATTCTGCTTTTAGTTTTTTAGTTAAACTATCTACTACTAAACTATAACTATCGTCTATCCATTCTTGGATTTGTTTATCAGATACAGAGCCATCACATATAATTGTGTTCCAATGCAGTTTATTCATATGATATCCTGGTAATACACAAGAGTAATTTTCTCTGAGTTCAATGGCTTTTTCGGGGTTACACTTCACGTTAAACTGAACGGGTTGGGAATCAATGCCAGATAATAAAAACATTTTACCCATCACTTTAAACACTAAAGTATCGTTTCCAAAAGGTAAACATTCCTCCACGCCTTTCTTTAATAAACAATATTCTCTTAATTCATCTAAATGCATATAGTTATTTCAGCTTTGTTAATATGGGTAACTAAATATTTAGATTGTTAAATCTGTATGATTTTTCGACCAAAATTGGTATTTTTTCTGTAGAACAGAACATTAATAGTTATTTGTTGTTTAAATTTACAGTCTGAAATCTAAAATAACGAAAAATAACATGTATACAAAAACTACCAAACAAAAAAATAAATGGTTAATGGCTTTTGCCCTCTTTGCTATTGTTTTTTCTGGCGGCCTTAAGGCTCAGCTTTCGGGAACGAAAACAATTGGCGTTGATTATCCAACGCTAACGGCGGCTATAACCGACATTAACACACAAGGAGTTAATGGTCCTTTAACAATCAATGTCCCTGCTTTATATACAGAAACTGCCCCTGTTGGTGGTTATGTATTAACCGCAAGCGGTACTGCTGCAAATACAATCACTTTCCAAAAAAGTGGTGCAGGAGCTAATCCATTATTAACTGCTTACACTGGAACTGCAACCCCAACTTCAGCAGGTCAGGACGGTGTATTTCGCTTGGTAGGTTCTGATTATGTAACTATTGATGGAATAAATATTACAGACCCAAATACAGTTAACCCGGCAACTATGGAATTTGGATACGCTCTATATAAAGCTAATGCAAATGATGGTTGTCAAAATAATACAATTAAGAATTGTGTTATTACATTAAATCGTGTTAACAATGCTACTGGTACTGCTCCAATGGTAGAAGGTTCTGTAGGTATCATCATGATGAATGCAACATCTAATGCTGCAACAACTGTATTAACACCAACTGCTGTTACAGGATCAAATTCAAATAACAAATTTTACTCTAATACCATCCAAAACTGTAACTACGGTATGGCTTTAATAGGATTTGCTGATACAACTCCGTTTTTATTAGCTGATACTGGGAATGATATTGGTGGTGTTTCATCTGCTACTGGTAATACGATTATTAATTATGGAGGTGGCGCTGCAACAAACCCAGCAGCTGCTATTCGTACATTGGCTCAATACAACATTAATGTATCATTCAATACCATTAACAACAATAACGGTTCTGGTGTAAATCACGCAACAACATTAAGAGGTATTTATTTAAATACTGCAACAAGTGCAAATGCTGCTATTACTAATAATACAGTAACGTTAAACGGAGGAGGAACAACATCATTAGCATCTGCTATTGATAATGCTTCCGGTTCAACCGCTGCATCTAACACAATTGCTATCACTAACAATGTGATTACGAATTGTACTTATAACACAGCAACTACTGCCGTTTTTAATGGAATCATTAACTCTGGAACTGCAGCTGCTGTTCTTATCAATAATAACTTATATAATAATATAAGCTTAGCAGGTACTGGAACTTGTGTTTTATTAGAAACCGGCTCTCCTGCTGTTGCAACTGCTAATAATAATACAATTACTGCTATTTCAAGAACTGGTGCTAGTGGTAGTTTTAGATTAATAAAAACAACAAGCCCGGCAACAAGCTTTACAGGTAACAATAACTTAATTGACGGTGTAAGTTGGACAAATTTAACCTCAACTGGTTCCGTAGATTGTATTTATAGTTTAAGTTCAGCGACAGCATTTACTGCAAATAATAATATCATTAGAAATATCTCTGTTCCTACAACTGGAACTATTAATGGTATCAGAGAATTTGGTTCAGCTGGTAATAAAACAGTTCAAGGTAACCAAATTTACAATTTCACTACAACTGCTGGTGGTGCAGGCGGAGCATCATTTAATGGTATTTTCTGTTCAACTGGCAATATAGATATTAGTAATAATACAATCTATGCATTAAATAGCATAGGAACAACAGGTGGAACAGGTGGAACTGTAAATGGTATTCAAATCTCAGGAGGAACTTCAAGTAATATTTACAAAAATAAAATTTACGACTTATCATCATCGAGCACAGGACCAGTTGTATCTGGTATCTTAGGTGCTGGTGGTACAACCAATAACATCAATAACAATATTATTGGCGATTTAAGAGCTCCTTCAGCAGCCATGGCAAATGCTATTAATGGAGTTAGTATTACATCTGGTACAACTTATAATGTATATTATAATTCTGTTTATTTAAATGCTACTAGTACTAGTACTTTATTCGGTAGTTCTGCAATTAATGCTAACACAGGATCAACATTAGATTTAAGAAATAATATTTTCATAAACAACTCTACTCCAACAGGAACCGCTGTTACAGTTGCTTATAGAAGAAGTTCAACGACATTAACAACTTACGCAAATACTTCTAATAGCAATTTATTCTATGCAGGCACTCCATCAGCTACAACAGCTATTTTTTACGATGGTACAACAGTACAACAAACATTAGCAAATTTCAAAACATTAGTTGGTCCTTCAAGAGATGCAGCTTCTGTGACAGAAAATCCAACTTTTGCTAGTACTACTGGCTCAAATGCTAACTTTTTACATTTCAATCCAGCTACTTCAACTTTAGCTGAGAGTGGTGGAGTAAATATTTCAGGTATTACAGATGACTTTGACGCTAATATTCGTCAAGGAAATGCCGGATATACTGGAACTGGTTCATCTCCTGATATTGGAGCAGATGAATTTGAAGGTGTTTCATTAAATTTAGTAATTAACGGATTATCAATTTCACCTTCAGGAAATCTTTGTACGGCAGCACCAAGAGTTGTATCAGCTACTGTTACTCCTGGAGCTAGTCCATTAACTTCTGTAGAATTAACCTATTCTTTTAACGGTACCAATTTTCTTCCAGTAGCAATGGCAGGTGGTAGTTTCACTGCAACATCTACATGGACCGCTACTATTCCAGCGGCATTTCCTTCAAATGCAAATGTGACTTGGACAGTTACAGCAACTGATGGAACAAATACAAAAGTAAGTTTTGGCACATCTTATAAAGATGAACCAACAACTGGCGTTACCGCTACTGCATTATCTTCAATAAATCCAGTTTGTGCAGGTAGTACAACAAATTTAAGTTTAGTATTATCTTCTACGAATCCAGCTCCAACAACTTATTGTAGTGCAACAATGTCTAGTACAGCAGAAGATGATATTGGACAAGTAACATTTGCAGGCATTAATAACCCCGCAACTAGACCAACTCCTCAACAATCAAATGCAGCTGCAAATGCTACATATACTGATTTTACGTCTATTGCTCCTGCTATTGTTAATGCTGGTCAATCTTACCCGATAACTATATATCATTTTCATGGCACTACAGATGTAAACGCAAATTTCTGTAATGTGTATTTAGATTTCAATCAAAATGGGTCTTTTGCAGATGCCGGTGAGACTTTTTCGTTATCAAAAACTGGTCCTTTCCTAAGTGATTTTACTGCTAACATTACAATACCCACATCAGCTTCAATGGGTTTAACAAGAATGCGTGTTATTGTAAAAGAAGGCGCTATTACTTCTTCTTGTGGTACTGTAGGTACATGGGGTGAAGTTGAAGATTATTTAGTAAATGTAGTAGTTACTCCTACAGCTAATATTTCTTGGACAGATGGTGTTGGTGTTATTGGCACAACAAATCCTATTACAACAACAATTACAGCAAATACAACTTTTACTGTTACTTCTGATTTAGGAGGATGTCCAGTAACTGCTGCTGTTACCGTTACTAATGTTCCATTACCAAGTGCTCCAATTGTTTCAAACTCTTCGCAATGTGGTATTGGTGTACCAACAGCTTCTGTAGTTGGAGGAGCAAACTATAACTGGTATGCTACACCAACTTCTACTACTGTATTACAAACTGGAACAGCATCTAATTTCACTTCATCTATTGGAGCTACAACAACATGGTACGTAACTTCAGTAAATGGTGCTTGCGAAAGCACTCCAAGAGCAGCTGTAACAACTACGGTAAGTATTCCTGATCCAGTAACAGCAAATGTGTCTTCTTCAAATCTTTGTGTAGGCGGAAATACTACTACTACACTTACTGCTGTTCAATCTGGAACAAATAACGCATACTCATTTACTTGGAACGCTTCTTCAACAACTGGTAGCGGTATGCCAAGTTCTGTAAATGGAACAGTAGCAGTTATTACTCCTACTTTACCAGGAACATATACATTTAGTGTAACTGCATCGGATGGCATTTGTACTACAATTTCAACTGTTACTGTTGGATTAAACAACCCTCCTTCAATTAGCGCTACAGCAAATCCAACTGCTATTTGTTCTGGATCTCCTGTTAATTTAAATGCTCAATCTATTAATGCTTCTGTTGCAACTACTACAATTGGAAGTGGAGCAACAACTTCAAGCAGTGGCGGTTCTCCGTTTTACTATGGTTGGGGTGGAGCAAAAGTTCAATATATATATACTGCCGCTGAATTAGCTGCACAAGGATTATTAGCTGGTAATATTACATCAATGGGATTAAATATTACATCTGTAGGTGTTCCATATGAAGGTTTTGCATTAAGTATAGGAGCAACCACGCAATCAGTATTCCCATCTGCAAATACTATTAATAGTATAACTCAAGTTTATACAGGAACAGGTACTAATAATAGCTATACACCAGTTTTAGGTGTGAATAATTTTGTATTCTCTACTCCATTTAACTGGGATGGTGTTTCAAATGTAGTTATTTCGATTTGTTGGAGTAACGCAACAACTGGTGGCACCTCTAGTGCTGTTAAATGGGATACATATACTGGAAACAGAGGTATGTACATCTATTCAGATAGCCAAACTCCATCTACAGTTTGTAGCGCAACAACAACAATTCCTGCAAGTGGAGGAAGTTCAACAACTACAGGAAGACCACAAACTTATTTTACTGGATTGGTTGGTGTAAATGTAAGTTCTGCAATGAATTTCATTTGGAATCCAGGAGCAATCAATACTAATACAGCAATTGTTAACCCTGTAAACACAGGGACTGTTGCTAGTACTGAAGTTTATACAGTTACTGTAACTAATACAACTACAGCATGTTCTAATACTGCTACTACAAGTGTATTAGTTAATCCATTACCTTCTTCTCCAGTAGTTGCAAATTCAACCCAATGTGGTGTTGGAGTTCCTTCAGCATCAGTAAGTGGAGGCACATCATATAACTGGTATGCAACGTCAACTTCTACAACTGTTTTACAAAGTGGGGCTTCTGCAAATTATACGACTTCAATTAGCAATACAACTACTTGGTATGTAACTTCATTTAATGGTACTTGTGAAAGTTCACCAAGAGTAGCTGTTACACAATCAGTAACTATTCCTGATGCTGTTTCTGCTAGTAGTTCTGCTACTAAACTTTGTGTTGGTAGTGCTAATACAATTACATTAACGGCTACACAAACAGGTA
Source organism: Bacteroidetes bacterium UBA5697 (assembly GCA_002420145.1). Classification (GTDB taxonomy): domain Bacteria; phylum Bacteroidota; class Bacteroidia; order B-17B0; family Aurantibacillaceae; genus UBA4416. The sequence goes on along the minus strand of DIHL01000004.1, from coordinate 12,899 downwards.
CAAATAGTAATGCATACACATTTACATGGAATGCATCACCTGCTATCGGAAGTGGAATGCCAACTTCATTAACAGGAAGCGTAGTATCTATCACTCCTTCAACAGTTGGAAATTATATATATAATTTATCAGCAAGCGATGGAACATGCGTTGCTGTTTCTTCTGTTTCTGTTAGCTTAAACAACGTGCCTTCTGTTAGCACAACAGCAACTCCAAGTGTTATTTGTTCTGGAACGAATGTTGGCTTAAATGCTCAATCGATTGATATCGCATCGGGTACTGCTACTGTGGGGGCAACTGGATTTAACAGTACTACTGGCACACCATACAGACAAGGAAATGGCATCACAAATGATTTCAAAACACAATACTTATATACTGCAGCTGAATTAAATGCTGCTGGCATTTATGCAGGTAATATTACTGCAATTAGCTTTAATGTAACTGCTGCAGGTAGCGGAATGATGGACAACTTCGAAATTAAAATGGGAGCCACTTCTACTACATCATTGGGAACTGCTTATGATTTACCTCCATCTACAGTTTATGGACCATATTCATATTCTGTAACATTAGGTCAAAACATTCATGCTTTCGATACTCCATTCAACTGGGATGGTACATCAAACGTCATTATTGAAATTTGTCATGATGCCGTTAATCCTGCTGGAGTTAGCAGTACATTAAATGTTCAAACTATTTCTAACAGAGTAGTTTATTCATATACTGCTGGTGCATGTGGAAATGCAACAGGAACGTCTACTTCTACTCGTCCAAGAATTGCCTTCTCTGGTCAAGTTGGAACTAATGTAACTAGCTCATTGACTTTTACTTGGAATCCAGGTGCTATTCCATCGAATGCAGCTACAGTAACGCCTGTTAATACAGGTTCTACAGCGACTACGAGTGTGTACACCATATCTGTGAATAATCCTGCTACAACTTGTTCTAATACAGGAACTGTAGGTATTTTAGTTAATGAGATCCCTACTACGCCTGCTGTAACTAGTGCAACACAATGTGGTGTTGGAGTTCCAACTTCTTCAGTAAGTGGTGGAACATCATACAACTGGTATGCAACTCCAACTTCTACTGCGGTATTACAAAGTGGAACAAGTACAAACTTTACAACATCTATTAGTAATACAACATCTTGGTATGTTACTTCAGTTAGTACAGCATCTTGTCAAAGTCCAAGAGCGCAAGTAACAACTACAGTTAGTATTCCTGATGCTGTAACAGCTTCTGTTTCTTCGGCTTCTATATGCCCTAATACAACAGTTGCATTAATTGCTACTAATACAGGCACAACTAATACTTATTCTTATACGTGGACTGCAGTTCCTGCAACAGGAAGTGGTATCACTGGTTCTGTAAGTGGTTCTTCAGTAAGTATTTCGCCTTCTATATCAGGTAATTATGTTTATTCATTAACTGCTGTTGATGGAGCATGTACTGCGGTAAATACAGTTTCGTTAAATGTATTTCAAACCATTGCTACTCCAACTGCTATTGCTACTCCTAGTGTATTATGTTCTGGCAACTCAGCAACATTGTCTTTAAATTCATCGGCTAATGTTACTGTTGGTACAACAACTACTACTACGCAAAGTGGTTCTGGTCTTTCTCCTTATGCTCAAGCTTGGGAGAGTCAAAGAACTCAGTATTTATTTACAGCAAGTGAATTAACTTCATTTGGTTTATCAGCTGGAAACATTACATCTATGGCATTTAATGTAACTGCCGCAAATGCTACAATGACGTTTACAAACTATGCTATTAAGATGTACCACACTTCAGCAACAAATTTAGCAACAGCATTTGCTGCAAATTCAAGTCCTATAATTGGTGTATTTGGTCCAGTGAATTTAGCACCACCAACTGTTGGTGTTAATACTCATAACTTTACAACTCCATTTACATGGGACGGAACTTCAAATGTGATTGTTGATATTTGTTTTGAAAATGATCCTTTAGGTACAGGTATTTTCTATACAGGTAATGCTATAGTGTCTGCAAATACAGTTACTGGCTATACATCTGTTAGAGGTTATTATGACGATGATGCTTCTTTATGTAATACTTCAAATATAGGAACATTAGTAACTAGTACTTCAAGACCTAGAATTACATTCACGGGTAATTCAATGCCTGGTGTTACAACAATAGATTGGACAACTGGAGTAACTTCAGTTGGTACTGGCTCAGTAGTGAGTATCACTCCAACTACAACAGAAACTTATACAGCAACAATTACAGATAATAATTCTTGTGTGATTTTATCTACTCCTGTAACAGTAACTGTTAATACTACTCCAACAGTGTCTGCAGTAGCATCTAACACTGCAGTTTGTGCTGGATCTACAGCTACGTTAACTGCAAGTGGTGCTTCAACTTATTCTTGGACAAGTGGTGGAACTGCATCTACTGAAAATGTAACTCCAACAGCTTTAACTGTTTACACAGTTACTGGTTCAACAAATGGATGTTCTAGTACAGCTACAGTATCTGTTGATGCATTAGCTATTCCATCTATGACTGTTGCAACTTCTAGTGCATCAATTTGTTCTGGAAACTCAACAACATTAACGGCAAGTGGTGCTACAAACTATACTTGGACTTCTGGCGGAAATACTTCTACTGAAGTTGTTTCTCCTGCAACTACTACAACATATACGGTAACTGGTGAGGCTACTGGATGTTCTAGTACAGCAACTGTATCCATTGACGTGACTTCAACTCCAACGGTAGCTGCTGCTGCATCAAATGCAACTATTTGTACTGGATCTTCAGCTACATTAACTGCAAGTGGTGCAACTAACTACACTTGGACAAGTGGTGGAACTGCTTCTACAGAAAGTGTTACTCCAACTGCGTTAACAGTTTATACTGTAACTGGTGAAACTAGTGGTTGTTCAAATACAGCAACTGTATCAGTAGATGTTAATACAATTATTCCTACAGTAACTATATCTGCTTCAAGTGCTTCTGTTTGTTCAGGTTCATCTGCTACATTAACTGCAGGTGGTGCTACAAACTATACTTGGACATCTGGTGGAACTACTTCTACAGAAGTTGTTACTCCAACTGCATTAACTGTTTACACTGTAACTGGTGAAACTAATAGCTGTTCAAATACTGCTACAGTATCATTAGCAGTTAATCAAACTCCAACAGTTTCTGCTGTAGCATCTCAAACATTATTATGTGATGATGGAAGTACAGGAAGTTCAATCTTAACTGCTTCTTCTAACGGAACATCTTATTTATGGTCTGATGGAGCTACAACAATGACAACAGTAGTTACACCAAGCGTTACATCTGTTTATACTATCACTACAACAGGAAATGGTTGCTCTGCAGAAGCTTATGTAACTGTAACTGTAAGTAACTGTAATGGCATTAAGGATCTTACTTCTGATGAAATTAGCATCTTCCCTAACCCAACTAACGGCAATGTTACAATTTCAATCCCAGCTTCGGTTGAAGGAAACGTAACTGTTGAAGTTTATGATGCAATTGGTAAATTAACTATCAAAGAAAACATCACAAACAATATGAGTAACGTTAATCTTTCTAAATTAGAAGATGGTATGTATATGTTTAAAATTATCAATAACAACAAAACCATTAAAATTGGTAAAATTGTTAAACAATAATTAAAGTTTATTTAGGTTTTAAAAGGCTATCTCAATGAGGTAGCCTTTTTTATTGGAAAGAAATACACTCTAAATTTAAATATATGCCTCAAACCTTTATCTTTGAGGCAAAATTTTCAAAAATGAAAAATCAAGTATCAACTCAGTTATTTGAAAAAGCAAAAGCTTTTTTTCCAGGTGGTGTTAACTCTCCCGTCCGTGCTTTTAGAAGTGTTGGAGGAACTCCTATATTTATTGATAAAGGAAAAGGTTCACGCGTTTGGGATGCAGATGGAAACGAATATATTGATTACTGTGCAAGTTGGGGTCCATTAATTTTAGGACATGCTAACGATAATGTATTAAATGCTGTTGAAAAAACAATGCGTAATGGAACATCATTTGGTGCGCCTACACGATTAGAAAATGAATTAGCTGAATTAATCTTAACTAACAATCATTATATAGAAAAAATTCGTTTTGTTAGTAGCGGAACAGAAGCAGTGATGAGTGCTATTCGTTTAGCAAGAGGTTTTACAGGAAGAAATAAAATATTAAAATTTGAAGGCTGTTATCACGGACACTCTGATTCGCTTTTAGTGAAAGCAGGTTCGGGCTTAGTAACTTTTGGAGAAACATCTTCTGCTGGAGTACCAGAAAGTTTTGTAAAAGAAACCATTGTGGTTCCATTAAATAACAAGGAAGCCGTTACTCAGGCTTTTGCTCAATTTAAAGATGAAATTGCCTGTGTGATTATAGAACCAATTCCTGCAAACAATGGTTTATTATTACAAGAAAAAGAATACTTACAATTCTTAAGAGACATTTGTACGGCAAATAAAACTTTATTGTTATTTGATGAAGTGATTAGTGGCTTTAGAGTTGGATTTTGTGGTGCTGCTGGTTACTATGATATTAAACCAGATATTATTACTTATGGAAAAATTATTGGCGGAGGGTTTCCTGTTGGAGCTTATGGTGCAAGCAAAGAAATTATGTCATCCATTTCGCCAGAAGGTAATGTATATCAAGCTGGAACTTTAAGTGGAAATCCTGTTGCTATGAGCGCTGGTATTGCTCAATTAACAGAGTGCTTGAAACCTAATTTTTATAAAGATTTAGAAACTAAAACTCAAACATTAATAGCAGGATTAAAAAAGAATACAAAATACGATTTTACTATTTTTAGTATAGGATCTATTTTTTGGTTAGCATTTACCAATAAAAAAGCCATTAGATGCGCTGAAGATATTGATGCTGATAGCATGAAACATTTTAAAGTTTTATACCACGCATTATTATCAAATGGTGTTTATTCTGGGCCTTCTGGATATGAAGTTGGATTTATGAGTGAGGCCCATACACAAGAAGATATCGATAAAACAATCAAAGCATTTGAAATTGCTTTTCAATCTTTATAATTAAAACACATCAACAAAAAAGCCTCATTCGTCAGTTAGCGAATGAGGCTTTTTTTATTTTATAAACTAACTAAATCTATACCGCATTTAGTCTCTCTAAAAATGCATCTTTTTTTCTACGACTTATCTCTAACTGACAATTGTCGCTCATAATAGCGTATCCACCATCCACTTTCAAAAATCTAACAACATGGTTCATATTAATTAAATGATGGTGATGAATACGAATGAAATCATTTGCGGGTAATAAATCTTCGTAATGCTTTAAACTCGCCGATACCATTAATTTTTTTCCACCTACTAAATGAAAATTAGTATAACTACCATCTGCTTCACATCTAATAATATCTTTAATATTTACAATTTCATAAGCATTCCCTGTTGGCAAAGTAATTTTATTATAGTTATCGTCAGCACGTTTTAAGTTCTGAATCAAGAACTGCAAATTATCCATACTTGGCACATTAGAGGATCTCTTTTCAATTAATCGATTAATAGCCGATTTCAATTCTTCAATATCAATTGGTTTTAATAAATAATCGCAAGCACTATATTTAATAGCTTTTAATGCGTGTTTATCTGTTGCTGTTGTGAAGATAATATCAAACTTAGAACCTTGAACTTTTTCCAATACATCAAAGCCTGTTCCGTCTGGCATACTGATGTCTAAGAACAATAAATTAGGTTTTAAATTTTGAATTAACTCAACACCTTCAGCAACATTTTTTCCTAAACCTAGAATGGTAATTTGAGGGAAATTATTTTTAAGTAAATCAGCCAACATTTCTCGGCTCTTTTTTTCGTCTTCAATAATAACTGCTTTCATTTTATTTAGTTTTTAACCGCAAAGGCCCCATTGTTTTTTTGCAGAGGGCGCAAAGAGTTATAGTTAATAATTATTATAATCTTATTTATCTTTACTTCACATAAGGTATAAACAAATCTACTTGTGTTCCTATAGCTTCCATTTTATCATTATACAAATCTATAATATTTACATTCAAATTTGATTGATGTATATTATTTAAAATTCGCACTCTATCTTTTGTAATTTTCATTCCTAATGATTTATGACGAGCTGCTGGCTGTAAGCTTTGAATTGCCTTAGATTTTTCTCTACCAATTCCATCATCCGCAATGGAAATTTTTATAAACTGATTAACTATTTTTATAGAAATATCAATTTTTCCACTTCCATCTTTTGGATTAATGCCATGAAGAATTGCATTTTCAAGATACGGCTGAATTAACATCGGTGGTATTTCATCATAGTCTCCATCAATGGATTCGTCAATTTTTATAGAATAATCGAACTTATTATCAAAACGCATTCTCTCCAATTCTAAATACAGCATAAGTGCTTCAACATCTTCATTAATAGTAACAGTTGGCTTTTCCGAATTACTTAAAATAATACGGATCAATTTAGCAAACTTGTTTAAATACTTAACTGCCTCGTCGCCTTTACTATTTAAAATATAATGTTGAATTGAATTTAAAGAATTAAATACAAAGTGAGGATTCATTTGTGCACGAAGTGCTTTTAACTCTGCCTTAGATATTTCAACTTGTTGTTCAAATTCTGCTTGTTGCTTAATTCTAATTTGTCTAACACGTATTCTAAAAATCACAATAACAATGGCAGAAATAGACACGATACAAATTACTATAAACCACCAAGTTTTATAAAAAGGTGTTTTAATAGTAAATGAGAATGTAGCTGGTTCAATGTTCCAAATACCTTCGTTATTACAGCTTTTTACTTTAAATATATATTTTCCAGGGGGTAAATTGTCATACTTAATATTATTGATATCTGTATACGGACTCCAATCTTTATCATAATTCTCTAATTTATAAGAATACAATACTTTTTCTGGAGCCGTTAAACAAATACCGTCAAAATAAAAACTAATATTATTTAAAGAGTATGGCAATACTGAGCCTGAATCTAATAATGTATCGGTGTATGCTAATTTGATATTAGTGATTTGAGTTTTAGATAAATTATCATTTTCAATAAATTCTTTCGGAGAGTATTTTATTAAACCATTTACTGTTCCAAACCAAATACAACTATCTACATCTTCATAAATACCATGTGAGTTTAATTCAACGCCTGTAAATCCGTCGTTTTTATTATACTTTAAAATATCAATGAAGTCATATCGTAATTTATTTAAATCAATTCTATTAACTCCCTGATTAGTTCCAGCCCATAAGTAGTTATTATCTTTAGTAATTCCTATAGCATAAACTAACTCGGAACTTAATCCTTCCTTCTCTGAAATTATTTTATACGAATGCTTATCTGGATTAAACATCAATACGCCATTCATTGTAGCCGCATACAAATTACCCTGTTTATCTTTACATAAATCCAAAGCAGTTGTAATTGGTTCGGGAGACGAAATACTTTGCCTAATAAATTGATTATTTTCTAATTTAAATAAACCTTCCAAATATGTTCCTACCCAAATATTACCTTTATTATCTTCTATAAAACTCCAAACAGCATAACCTTCTTGGTCACTTTTTTTAATTGGTAATTTATAATAAGTAGTTGCATACTGAGCTCCATTTTTTTTCATGGAACACAGCCCATTTTGTCCGCCAACCCAAATTAAACCGTTACTATCCTTATAAAAACAGTTGATAGGAGCTTCTAATTTAAATGAAGAACCAAAAGATAAATTTTCGATTTTTTCGTTTTTCAAAACTGAAATTCCTTTATCGCTTCCAAACCAAACAGAACCATCTTCTAAAGGAAGTATAGCCGCTACTTTGTTATCTAACAAACCTTGCTTAACAGAATAGTTTTTAAAAAAACCATTTGAAAATTTAAACACTCCATTCCCTTCGGTTCCAAACCATAAATTACCTGTTATATCTCTCGTTATTTGATAGATGAATGCGCTACCTAATCCATTTTGTCTATCATACAATGTAAATCCTTTACCTCTATATTTGTATAAGCCACTGTGAGTTCCTATCCATAAATTATCTTCATAATCAATCAATAAAGACCTTATATGATTTGAATTATTATCAAAACCAATATTATAATATGTAGGTTCATTATTAGAAATACTAATTAATCCAGATTTTGAGCCAACCCAAAGTGTTCCGTTTTTTTGATATAACACACTTGTTATATTTTCATCAATTAACCCATTATTAACGTGTAAAACAGTAGATGTATTTTTTTCGAAATCTAAAATATGTAATCCATTATCGGTGCCAACAAATATTTTTGTATTACTTGGGTTTTGAGCAATGCTTGTTGTATTGATATTATCAATAATCCGATTAAACTCTTTTGAGTTTTTATCTTGAATAAATAGTCCTTTGCTCGTACCTACAATCACTCCATACTTTTGTGAGTACAATAAACTAGTAATATGATACCCATTAAAGAAAGGAACTTGTAATACCTTTTTCCCATCCCAAATACAAAGACCCTTTGTTGTTCCTGTCCATAATCCAATTCGAGGATCTAAACAAAAACTAGTCACATGATTGGAAGGTAAGCCGTCTTTTGTGTTATAATTGCTAATTTTTCCTTTTACTTTATCAATCACGCTAATTCCATCAATAGTGCCAATAGTAACTAAATGAAACTGATCTTCGATAATGGCATTAACATAATGATTCGCCAAACCATTTTTTGGAGAAAAATTTTGAAATGTTTTTCCATTAAACTTACTCGCACCTCCATATCCGCCACTCCACAAATAACCTTTACTATCCTGAAACATAGCAAATATTTGAACATATGGTAAGCCACTTTCAACGGAGTAATTTTTAAAATTATACTGCTGTGCAATTTGTTTAAATGGTAATAAAAAAAATACTCCAAAAAAGAAGAATCGAGTAATTAATATCTTTAAAAAGTATTTCATAGTGGCATTACTAAATTAATGATTAATCATTAGTTTGCCTATATCTTTTTGTAAGTGGTTGGTTTTTGGCAATAACTGGAGTTTGATTTTAATCCATTTTTTAGTTTTAAATACTAGCTTAATTTCACATCAGCATAAAGAATTCAACTTGTTTAATAAAAATATAGTTTAAAACTTACTGATTATCAATACATTATTTAGTAAAAATTATCATTTATGAACGTGTATTTTTTGTACTTTCGTTAGCTTAAATTCAAAATACACTATGTTAACGTTCCTAAAGAAATTTTTTGGTACTAAATCAGAAAAAGATATTAAATCCATTCAACCATTAGTTGATCAAGCATTAGAAATTTATCCTTCATTGGCTAGCTTATCTCATGATGAAATTAGAGCAAGAGTTTCTGCTTTAAAGAAAAAAATTCAAGATGCTATAAAAACTGAACAAACAGAAATCAATGATATCAAAGCTCGTATTGAAAAAGAATTTGATATGGATATTGATACAAAGGAATCTTTGTACAAAGAAATTGATGAGCTTGAGAAAGAAATCACAAAAAAGATTGAAGAAGTTTTAAGTGAAATTTTACCTGAGGCTTACGCCATATTAAAAGACACCTCTCGTCGTTTTTCTGAAAATGAAGAATTACTAGTTACTGCAAACGACTTTGATGCAAAGATAGCTAAAACTCATAAAAACGTTGAAATACGAGGCGGTCAAGCAGCTTGGAAAAATAAATGGATTGCTGCAGGAACCGAAGTTCTTTGGAACATGGTACACTACGATGTACAATTAATTGGCGGTAGTGTTTTGCATCAAGGTAAAATTGCTGAGATGGCAACTGGTGAGGGTAAAACTTTAGTCTCTACATTACCTGTTTTCTTAAATGCTTTATCTGGAAGAGGTGTTCACGTTGTAACAGTAAACAATTACTTAGCAAAACGTGATAGCGAATGGAATGCACCTTTATTTCAGTTTCATGGATTAAGTGTTGATTGTATTGACAAACACGAACCTAATACAGAAGAACGTCGTCAAGCCTATTTAGCTGATATTACATACGGAACTAACAACGAATTTGGTTTTGATTATTTACGTGATAATATGGCTCGTGAATTATCTGACTTAGTTCAACGTAAACATAACTTTGCGATTGTGGATGAGGTCGATTCAGTTTTGATTGATGATGCCCGTACTCCATTAATTATTTCTGGTCCAACTCCAACTGGTGATAAACACGAGTTTATGGAGTTTAAACCTCGTGTAGAAAAATTATTAGCGGCACAAAAAGCAGCTGTTCAAATTTTCTTAACAGATGCTAAACGTTTATTTGCAGAAGGAAATGAAAAAGAAGCCGGTGTTGCTTTATTACGTGCCTACAGAGGATTACCAAAAAATGGAGCTTTAATTAAATATTTAAGTGAGCCAGGAGTAAAAGCATTATTACAAAAAACAGAAAATCACTACATGCAAGACCAACAAAAGGAAATGCATAAAATAGATGTGGACTTATTCTTTGTAATTGACGAAAAACACAATTCAGTTGACATGACTGAAAAAGGTATTGATTTAATTACTGGAACAACTGATGACCCTCATTTCTTTGTCATTCCTAACGTTGGAGCCGAAATAGCTGATTTAGAAAAGAAAACATTTGCTGATCCAAAAGAAAAGATTCTTTTAAAAGAATCTTTAATGCGTGATTTTAGTGTGAAAAGCGAGCGTATTCATACTGTAAATCAATTATTAAAAGCCTACTCTTTATTTGAAATTGATCAAGAATATGTGATTGCTGATGGACAAATTAAGATAGTAGATGAGCAAACTGGTCGTATTATGGAAGGCCGTCGTTATAGCGATGGATTACACCAAGCTTTAGAAGCAAAAGAGAATGTGAAGATTGAAGCTGCTACTCAAACCTATGCAACTATTACATTACAGAACTATTTCCGTATGTATAATAAGTTAGCAGGTATGACTGGTACTGCAGAAACTGAGGCACAAGAGTTTTGGGATATTTACAAATTAGACGTCGTTGTTATTCCAACAAACAGACCTATTTCTCGTAAAGATGAACAAGATTTAGTTTACAAAACGAAGCGTGAAAAATACAATGCTGTGATTGATGCTACGGCTAAATTAGTGGCAGAAGGTCGTCCAGTATTAATTGGTACAACTACAGTTGATATTTCTGAATTATTGAGCCGTATGCTTAAATTAAGAGGTATTAAACATAATGTATTAAATGCTAAATTACACCAAAAAGAAGCGGACATTGTTGCTGAAGCAGGGCAAGCCGGAACCGTTACTATTGCTACCAACATGGCTGGTCGTGGTACCGATATTAAATTAGGCGCAGGAGTAAAAGAAGCTGGTGGTTTAGCAATTATTGGGACTGAGCGTCATGAGTCTCGTCGTGTAGATAGACAGTTACGTGGTCGTGCTGGTCGTCAAGGAGATCCAGGAAGTTCTCAATTCTTTGTTTCTTTAGAAGACAACTTAATGCGTTTATTTGGTAGCGAACGTATTGCTAGTTTAATGGATAGAATGGGATTACAAGAGGGTGAAGTAATTCAACACTCTATGATTTCAAAATCAATTGAACGCGCACAAAAGAAAGTGGAAGAAAATCACTTTGGTACTCGTAAACGTTTAATTGAATATGATGACGTGATGAATGCACAACGTGATGTTGTGTATAAGCGTCGTAAAAATGCATTAAACGGGGATAGAATTAGTATTGATATTGCCAACATGATTTATGAAGTGGCAGAAAGTATTGTTGCTGAATTCCATGTATTAAAAGATTACGAAGGATTTACATTTGAATGTATCAAAAACTTCGGTATCGAATCTCCATTTACTGAACAAGATTTTAAGTCAGGAAAAGAAGATGATTTAATTCAAAAATTATTTGAAGCAGCAGAACATCATTACCGTGTGAAATCAGTTGAGATTGCAGAAATGGCTTTCCCAGTTGTAAGAGATGTGTATACTAATCCTAACAATAATTTCGAAAATATTGTCACTCCATTTACTGATGGCGTAAGAGGAATTCAAGTAATGGCTAACTTAAAAAAATCATTTGAAACAAATGGTAGAGAGTTAGTATCCGTATTTGAAAAGACTGTTATTTTAGCGATGATTGATGATTCTTGGAAAGAACATTTACGTGAAATGGATGACCTAAAACAATCTGTTCAAAATGCTTCTTTAGAGCAAAAAGATCCTTTAGTAGTTTACAAATTAGAATCATTTAATTTATTCAGAGAAATGATTGCTAAAACAAGTAAGGACATTATTTCCTTCTTGATGAAAGGTGGTTTACCTATTGAGGAAAATAATAATGATAAACCAAAACTTCAAAAAGCACAATTTACTCAAGAGCCTATTCAACAAAAACCAAAAGAAAAATTGGTAGAAAGCCGAAGTGAAGAAGAGGCTCAAGAGCAACAAGAACAACAAAAACCTAAACAACAGCCAATACGCGTAGAACAAAAAATAGGACGTAATGATCCTTGCCCGTGCGGAAGCGGTAAAAAATACAAAAGTTGTCACGGTGTTGGTGTAGCTTAATTTCAATAAAAAAACCGCTAAAATTTAGCGGTTTTTTTATGTCATGGTTTTATACATAATTTACTAGTTAAAAACATTAGTCTTAAATATGTATATAGCTGATTATCATTAATTTATACTTTTTGCTATTTTTCATTCGCTCATTATGTTAAAAACATGTTAATAATTGTCGTATTTTTATAACGTATTAACAATTTTTATAACTAAAATATGAGGTTAAAGCTATTTTTATCCGTTTTGTTTTTTTGCGCTATTACTAAAGCACAAACTACTGTAGATTTAAAAACATTTATTAATAAAAATAACGTAGCTATACGAACCGTTCAAAAGAATATGGTTCGTGGAAATAACAGCGCTTATA
>DIHL01000006.1 GCA_002420145.1 Bacteroidetes bacterium UBA5697 | reverse complement strand
ATTAAAAATCCCAGATTATGAAAACATAATCTGGGATTTTTAATTATCCCTATTTTTTGTAGACATTAAACACGTAGTTATTTGTCGACTAAAAAAGACAGATTATCGTTATTTTCAATAAACAAATCGACAATTCCTTAACATAAAATCAAATAATTTTATATATTTTAGCGTCTTAAAATTAGAAATAAAAAAAGCATGAAAAAAAGTCTATTAGTTTTAATTTGTTTTCTGGGTTTTATAAATCTAAAATCACAAACGTTAATTAACATTGGGAGTGGGAATTCTTATACTGCAGATAATGAGTCTTCTCCAATAAATATTTATTACCGTTCACACCATTGCCAAATTTTATATACCCCAGCCGAAATTAATGCCGCTGGATATATAGGCTCGGGTTTAATCACAAAACTCGGGTTCAATATATTCGGAACAACAACCTATGGACTTCCTAATTTTACTATAAAATTAAAAAACACATTAAATAATGATTTATCGGTTTATGACACAACTGGTATAACTACTGTTTACACATCTCCTTCATATTCTCCAACTGCTGGTGATTTTGATTTATTAACTTTAACTAATTCTTTTACTTGGGATGGAACAAGTAATTTACTCGTAGATGTTTGTTTTGATCAAGTCCCTAACTACACAACAACAGGACAAGTTTATACGTTTGGGTATTCTTCAGGCACAAGTCATTACCAATCGATAAGAGACGATAGTTTTAGTCAATGTGGGATTTCTACAAATAATGCAAATTATAGTTTCAAACCGCAAATTCAAATTGAATTTCCATCATTACCATTATGTGTAGGTACTCCAACTCCAGGCTTTGCTTCATCAAGTAGCATATTAGTTTGTAACAACACTTCCTTTAATTTAAATTTATTAGGTGGCGATTTTGCTTCTGGTTTATTATACCAATGGCAATCATCTGCGGATGGAAGTATTTGGAATAATTTTGGTACTGCTTCTTATTCAAAATATTATACTGTTAATAGCATTACAGATACAACTTATTATAGATGTATTATAACATGTACGGCCTCTTCTCAATCAAATACATCAACTCCTGTTACTGTTAATTATAATCCTTTAATTAACTGCTATTGCATGCCAAGTTATGCTCTGGATTGTACTGGAGATAAGGTTATGGACTTCTCCATTGCTAACGTTGTATTTCAACCAAGCAATTGTGATTTCAACGGTTATTCTGATTCTACAGGAAGTGCATTTACAGTGATTAATTTAAATGCAGGTCTAACCTATTCGCTACAAGCAAACATTGCTAACAGCAATAATGGTGGTAGCATGGCCGCTGGTGCATGGATTGACTTTAATCAAAATGGACTATTTGAAACATCTGAATTTACCACGTTAGGTTTTGGAGGTTCTCAAATTTACTCAAACCAAATAGCGGTTCCTATAAATATTTCAAGTGGCTCAGTAAGAATGAGAATAAAAGTGGATGCAAGTTACGCAGATGCATTCACTGTGCTTGATCCTTGTAATAATAACAATGGGTCCTTCTATGGTCAAATCTTAGATTATAAAGTAAATTTAACCGCTGCTCCAGTTTGTTCGGGAACACCGAGTGTTGCAACTACTGTTTCAAGTAAAACAATTGTTTGCGAAAATGTGCCATACGTTCTTAACTTAACTAATAATAGTATTTCAAGTGGTATTCAGTATCAATGGCAAACTTCTTTAAATGGAACCGTTTGGTCTAATTTAGGAGCTCCTCAAAGTACAATTCCTTATTCTATTAGCTCACAAAGTGTTGCAACTTATTATAGATGTATTTCAACCTGTACGAACTCTGCATTATCTAGTACTTCTACTCCAGTTATTGTTAATCAAAATCTCCCAACAGCATGTTACTGTGAACCCCAAAGTATAAACTGTGGAAGTAGTTCTTTTACAACAATTTTATTTGAAACATTAAATGATGCTCCTGTTTGTAATACAACAAATGGATATACAAATAGCAGCACTTTAACACCAGTTCCTCTAACTGCCAATCAAAGCTACACTATTTCAATTGACATAAACGCACAATCAGGAAATGGATATGTTGGCTTATGGATTGACTTTAACCAAGATGGTTTTTTTAGCACAAATGAATACACATATGCAGGAACTAATACTGTTGGGAATTTAACAACAACTGTAAATGTTCCTTACACAGCAATTGGTGGTAATACGAGAATGCGAATTGTAATGGAATCTACATGGAGCAGCACTCCTCCTGTTTTAAATCCATGCTTTAATTCTTCGTCTGATGGACAGGTTATTGATTATAGTATTTTAATTACTCCAGTTGTTGGTTGTTCTGGAACGCCAAATGCTGGTAATGCAATTTCTACTTCAACATTAGTTTGCAACAACACACCTTTTACATTAGATTTAACAGGAAATAGCATCGCAAGTAACATTGCTTATCAATGGCAATCATCTTTAGATAATATTTCGTGGACAAATTTAACGTCAAGTCAAACAAATGTGCCTTATACAGTAACAAGTCAAAGTGTGGCAACTTATTACAGATGTGTTACTACTTGCACTACAAGCTCTTTATCTGCAAATTCAACATCTATTTATGTAAATCAAAATGCCGTTACAAATTGCTATTGCATACCTCCTCCCTCTGATTGTAGTTATTCTACTCAAATCACAAATGTGTTACTTAATACTTTAAACAATTCTTCTTCATGTAGCGCTAATGGATATATCGACTATTCTGGAAGCGTTCCCACAGTTTCATTAAATATTGCACAAACTTATTCTATTGAAGTGAAGGTGGGTGATGATTTCAATAATTTCACATCAGTTTGGATTGATTTTAACCAAAATGGTTCATTTGACACAACTGAATATTGTAATATAGGTTCCGTTTCAGGATTAGGAGATTCTACTATATATGGTGCAATTGCTATACCTAGCAATGCTTTATTAGGTAATACAAGAATGAGAGTTAGAAATAATATCAATTATAGTTTTTATAATAATGAGCCGTGCGCCGCTGGAGGTAATGCAGGAAAATCTTTAATGCCACTTCCTAGCGAAGGAGAAACAGAAGATTATATGGTAACTATTTTACAACAAAACTGTAGTACCATAAATTTCCCTCCAGCAATCTCTGCTATTGGAACAAACACTGTATGTTATGCAGCAGCAGACACCTTAAATTTAGCGTTTAGTTTCCCGGTAGTTTCAGGTATTACCTTTCAATGGAAGTCATCTACAGGTGGAGCTTATACAAACGAGGGCTCAGTTTTATCAAATCCTAAATTTGTAGTGACACCAACTATTACAACATCTTACTTCTGTGAAATTATGTGTAACTCAAGTGTTGTTCTTAATTCTGATACAGTTGTAGTTACTGTTAAGCCTTCAACCAATATTTCGGGTACAGTAACAGTTTTCCCAAATACTGGAACCCCAGTAGCAGGAAGAGTGATTTTATATAAGTACGAACCATTCTTTACTCAATTTGACTCAGTGGCTGGTCAAAATATTGGTGCAGCTGGCGATTATAACTTTACTTCATTTAATTCGGGTATTTATATTGTAAAAGCTATTCCAAATTTATTGAGTTTACAAATTGCTTATGGCGATTCTGCTGTTAACTGGAAAACAGCTAAGCAAATAGTCCATGGATGCGCAAATAATGATATTCAAAATATTCAGGTAAAAGCTTTACCATCAGCAACAACAACACCTGGACCCGGAGTTTTATCTGGTATTATTACACAAACTGTAGGTTTTGGGCAAAGACCATCAGTTGGCCCAACAAATTCAAATCCTTTCAAACCTATGGTACCAGGTAATCCAATTGGAGGAATTGTGGTAAAAGGAGGAAGAAACCCTGGTGGACAAATGTTCACTCAAACAATTACAGAACCAGACACTGCTTCTTCGGCTCATGGAACATATACGTTAACAGGTTTACCTATTGGTGATTATTTTATTTTAGTAGATATTACAGGATTGGATACTAATAACACTTATCATGTTAAAATTACGGCTGTAGATACTGTGTTCCAAAATTTAGACTTTACAGTAGATTCTATTCAAATTAATCCAGTTTATGCAACAAATGTTGGAATAAATGAGATAATAGTTGACGAACACAAGATTAAGGTTTATCCAAATCCAGCTACTAATTATTTAACCATTCAATATAACCTGCAAAACAATTCGTCTGTAAAAATAGAGTTATATGATATTTTGGGTAAAGAAGTAAAAGTATTGTTACCAGAAACAAAACAAACCGCTGACACATACAAAAACACATGGTCATTGGATGAATTAAAATCTGGATTATACTTCTTAAAGATGAATATAGATGGTGTAGAAAACACTATCAAAATATCTGTGAGTAATTAATCAACAATAATTAATTCAAAAAAGCCAACTGTTAGCTAACAGTTGGCTTTTTTATTATATTTGAAAAGCAAAAATGTTATTTCATAAAAAATACAGCTTTCTATTTTTCATTCTATTATTTATAGGATGTCACTATTTTGCTCAAACCTATAATTTCAAAAATTATAATACGGAGCAAGGAATTCCTCAATCTCAAGTACTATCTATATTTCAAGATATTAGAGGCAACATGTGGTTTGGCACCAACAGTGGTGGTGTAGGAAAGTTTGATGGAAACAAATTTACTACTATTACCGAAAATGACGGGTTAGTCAATAATGTTGTATACTCCATTACAGATAACTCAAAAAACGAGATCATGTTTGGAACAGCAAAAGGATTAAGTGTTTATAACGGCAACACATTTAAAACCTTTAATGAAAGGCAAGGGTTAAAAAGCACTTATATTTTTAAACTTTTACGAGACGAAGCAAAAGTTTGGATAGGAACTGTTGAGGGAATTTACATTTACGAAAACAATAAGATAAGTCATTTTAATTCTGACTCTATATTAAATAACAGTTCTGTTTATACCATTTTTATTGATGCTTCAAAAAACATTTGGTTTGGAACAATGCAAAACGGCGTTATTTTTTACAATTCCCAAACTAAAGAATTCAAGCATTTCAATTCATCCAGAGGATTGATGTGGGACTTTGTATTTTCTATTAATCAAAAAGCAAATGGAGACATTTTAATTGGAACACAAAAAGGATTAAATAATATTGACAATAAATTTAATATAACTGAAGTTAATGAAATACCATCAAACAGAAACATTTCTTATAGCTGCATTTTGGCAAACTCAGGAACAGAATTTTATTTCGGAACACAATCTGAAGGGATTATTAAATATGATTTTAAAACCAAGAAAGCAACAGCTAAATACAATTTAAACAATGGTTTAACAAACAATCCTATTCAATGCTTATTTAAAGATAGAGAAAATAACCTTTGGATTGGTACCGATGGAGGAGGTATTTATAAATACCATAACGATAAATTTGTTTACTATTCTCAGCAAAATGGATTACCAGAAAATTATGTAAATACTGTTGCACAAGATACTAAAGGAAGATATTGGGTAGCATTAAAAAACAATGGTTTAATGAAAATTGATGGTAGTACTTTAACTAACTACACACTAAACCCCAAAAAGCCAAACGACTTGCCTGATAATGGCATTAATGCAATTTTACCTTTAGTAGATGGACGAATATTTTTCGGCACTAAAGAAGGATTATGCATTTACGAAAACGAACAATTTAAAACCATTACTGATTTTAATTTTAGATATAAATACATTTTATCATTATATGAAGACAGTCATAAAAACATTTGGATAGGAACTACCGATGGATTATACATTTACAAAAACTCTATCATCTCAGATGTACATGCTGTAAATAAACTAAAAAAGGAAGGGCAAGAGTTTTTGGTTTTCTGTACTGTTGAAGATTCTAAAGGAAAAATGTGGATAGGAACAAGTTTTGGTTTAATAAAATATGATGGAAAAAGTGCATCACTATTCAACGACAAAAATAATTTTTTATCAGGAAGAGTTGCTTGTGCCATCATGGATAATCATAAAAATTTATGGTTTGGCTCAGAAGACGGAATCTTTCATTATGATTATAATACATTTACTAAAATCTCTCAAAAAAATGGCTTATCGTCAAACTATATTAACTTTCTGCAGACAGATGACCAAAATCGTTTAATCGTAGGATTAAACACAGGTATTGATTTTGTTGACATGAATGATTATTACAACAAAAAAATCACGATTAAACACTTTGGTAAAGGTGATGGCTTATTAGATATTGAATCTAACTCAAATGCTAGCTTTAAATGTAAAGACGGTAAATTTTTAATTGGAACAATCAGTGGTTTAGAAATCTATAATCCTAAATTAGATAAGATAAATAGTCAAGAAGCCATTACTAGCATTAATGCTGTTAAATTATTTTTTGGGCAAGAGAACATTTTAAAATATGCTCAAGGAGTTGACTCAACATCAGTTTTACCAAAAGATTTAATCCTACCTTTCAACAAAAATCACATTACCTTTCAATTTATTGGAGTCAGTTTAATTGCTCCAGAAAAGGTAATGTACCAATACAAATTAGAAGGCTTAGACAACGATTGGACTCCCGCTACTTCAAAAACAGAAGCCACCTACTCTTCATTACCACCTGGCAAATATAAGTTTTTGGTAAAAGCAATGAATAATGATGGCTTATGGAACCAACAACCTGTAAGCTATGAATTTACTATTTCTCCACCTTGGTATAAAACATGGTGGTTTTACACATTATCAGTTATTCTTTTAATTAGCGGTATTTGGCTATACAATTTTATGCATACCAAAAAATTAATTGCTGATAAACAAAAATTAGAAAAAACAGTTGATGAAAGAACACATGAATTACGCGAAGAAAAAGAAAAAGTAGAAAGTATCAATAAAGAAGTGATTCAGCAAAAAACAATTATTGAGCACAAAAACATTGAAATTACGGATAGTATTAAATACGCTAAAAACATTCAGGAAGCATTATTACCTAGCTTAAATGAAATAGGCAACCTATTCAATAATAGCTTTGTATTATACATGCCAAAAGATATTGTAAGTGGCGATTTTTATTGGTTTGCAAAAAATGGGAATACAAGATTTATTGCTGCTGTAGACTGTACAGGACATGGTGTGCCAGGAGCCTTTATGAGTATTGTAGGAAATACATTATTAAACGAGATTGTTAATGAGAAAAAAATCACAGTTCCTGGAGAAATCTTATTAGAATTACATAAGGGAGTGAAAATTGCCT
Source organism: Bacteroidetes bacterium UBA5697 (assembly GCA_002420145.1). Classification (GTDB taxonomy): domain Bacteria; phylum Bacteroidota; class Bacteroidia; order B-17B0; family Aurantibacillaceae; genus UBA4416. Next base: position 24,771 of record DIHL01000006.1, on the reverse strand, counting down.
TAAACCAAAATGCCATGGAATTTGAAAGACGTGATGGGATGGATATTACTCTTTGTGCATTCAACGAAAACTCTAACGAAATACAATATGCTGGCGCTAACCGCCCTTTATGGATTTATAGAAAAGACCGTAATTACGAATTAGAAATTATCAAAGCTACTAAATTCCCTATTGGAGGTTTAGAGTTAGAAGAAACTCGCGTTTACCAAAATCATGTGGTAAAAGTAAACAAAGGAGATACTCTCTATTTATTTAGTGATGGTTACGCTGATCAGTTTGGAGGACCAAAAGGCAAAAAATTCATGTTAACTAATCTACAAAAAGTATTGCTAGAAAACATTGAATTACCTATGAATACTCAAAAACAAAAATTGACTGAAGCTTTTATGGCTTGGAAACAAGATGCAGAACAAATTGACGACGTGTTAGTAATCGGTGTTAGAATCTAGCCGTTTTTTTAATTTTTTCTGTCATTATTTTGTTTAAATTAGTGCTTTAATTTCTATGAAAAATCAGTACTGTATTATAATGGCAGGTGGTGTTGGTACGCGTTTTTGGCCAATGAGCACAACAGCCCATCCTAAACAATTTTTAGATATTCTAGGAACTGGTAGAACTTTGATTCAACAAACATTTGATCGTTTTAGAGAACTTTGTCCTCCATCAAATATTTATGTAGTTACAAGTGATATTTATGAAGGCTTAGTTTCAGAGCAATTACCTGAACTTCCTAAAGAAAATATTTTAACAGAACCTTCTCGGAAAAACACAGCACCTTGCGTTGCTTATGCTTCTTATAAAATTCACAAACTAAATCCAAAGGCGATTACTGTTGTAGCTCCTTCCGATCATTTAATTACAAAAGAAGATACATTTACTAAAGCTATCAAATCATGCTTTGCGAAAGCAAAAAGCGAAGATTGCTTGGTTACTCTAGGCATTAAGCCTTCCCGTCCTGATACAGGCTATGGGTACATTCAATTTATCGACTCTCCTATAGAAGAGAAGGATAAACGTATGTATAAAGTAAAAACATTTACAGAAAAACCAGACTTAGAAACTGCTAAGTTTTTTATTGAAACTGGTGAGTTTTTATGGAATAGCGGGATTTTTATTTGGAGTACAAAAAGCATTATTTCTGCCTTTGAAAAACACGACCCAGAATTAGCTACTTTATTTAAAGAAGGCCAAGAATATTATAACACACCCAAAGAAAAAGAATTTATCACAAGAGCTTACAATGTTTGCAAAAACGACTCTATAGATTATAGTGTTATGGAAAAAGCAAAAAATGTATACGTTCGTTCTTCTATTATTGGCTGGAGTGATTTGGGGACTTGGGGATCTTTGTATACTCACATTAAACATGATAAAGGAAGTAATGCCTTAGTAGGAAAAAACATTATTCAATATGGCTGCAACAATTGTATTGTTCATGTTCCTAAAGATAAGTTAGTTGTTTTACAAGGCTTAGAAGATTATATCGTGGTTGAATCTGACGGTGTATTAATGGTTTGTAAAAAACAAGATGAACAACAAATCAGAAACTTTGTAAACGACGTTAAAGTTCAAAAAGGCGATAAATTTGTTTAATTCTAACTTGTCACACTGAGCGGAGTCGAAGTGCAAAAACAAAATATTTTATAAATAAAAAATATGCCAAACGCTCAACAAGCTAAAAACATTAATAAATTAATCATCGTAGCGGCACTCGGATACTTTGTTGACATCTATGATTTACTATTATTTGGTGTTGAACGCTTTGATAGTTTAAATGACATCTTACCTGAACAATACCCAGGTATTTCTGAATCAGTAAAAAAATCTTTAAATCTAATTTACGGTAAATTGTTACTCAATTGGCAAATGGCAGGCATGTTATTTGGGGGGATTTTTTGGGGGATTTTAGGCGACAAAAAAGGAAGACTATCCGTTTTATTTGGGTCTATTTTAGTGTACTCAATTGCCAATATTTTAAACGGAATGGTTCATAGCACAGATTCATACATGGTATTACGATTTATTTCGGGCTTTGGTTTAGCTGGCGAATTAGGTGCTGGTATTACTTTAGTTAGCGAAAGTATGAGTAAAGAACGTCGTGGATACGGCACCATGATTGTGGCAACTGTGGGTGTTTTTGGAGCAGTTGTAGCTGGCTTCATGGGAGAAGTTATTACAAATTGGCGTTATTCTTTTTACTTAGGCGGAGGAATGGGCTTAGCCTTATTACTACTTCGTATTGGTGTATTTGAATCAGGTATGTTTCACGCTGTTAAATCAGAATCAAACATTAAAAAAGGAAATATTCTTCAGCTATTTGCAAATAGACATAGTATCACCAAATACCTTTGTATCATCTTTGTTACCGTGCCAGTTTGGTACGTCATGGGAACCTTGGTTTTATTTTCACCAGAATTAAGTGAATTAATGGGACTACCAGAAAAATCTATTTCAGCTGGAAAATCCATCATGTATGCTTATGCTGGAATTACAGTTGGCGATATTGTTTCTGGTTTAATTAGCCAGTTATTAAAATCTCGAAAAAAAGCTTTTGCTATTTTCTTATCATTAACAGTTTTAGGAGTTATTTTATACTTTGTTTATGGTGGAGTATCAGTCTCTGTCTTCTACTCTATCGTTGCTTTTATTGGTTTTGCTACTGGCTACTGGGCAGTTTTTATTAGTACAGCTTCAGAGTTATTTGGAACAAATATTAGAGCTACTGCAACAACTACTGCTCCCAATTTTGTTCGAGCTTCAACTATTTTAATTTCACTATTATTAAGTCTAGTTATCTCTGTTTTAGATGTAGATAAATTACTAGCAACTAAAATAACTGGAGCTATTATTATTAGCCTTGGATTTATTGCTCTATACTTCTTAGAAGAAACCTTTGGTAAAGATTTAAATTATGTCGAAAAATAAACCCACCGTTGTTATTGGAGCATCGCCAAACAGCGACAGATACAGTTATAAAGCAACCATTAGCTTACAACAACACCAACAATCTGTTTTTCCTATTGGTATTAGAAGTGGGCAAATAAATGGATTAGACATTATCACTGATAAACCTTCATTAGAAAACATTGACACCGTGACTTTATATGTAGGTCCAGATAATCAAGGTCCTTGGATGGATTATATATTTTCTTTAAAACCTAAGCGTATTATTTTTAATCCAGGAACTGAAAATCCAGAGTTTGAAGCAGTAGCAGAAAGCAAAGGAATTGAAGTATTAGAAGCTTGTACTTTAGTTTTATTATCCATTAACAAGTATTAATGATAACATTTACCACCAAATCCTTTAACGAATTAAGTAATATTGAACTGTATCAATTATTACAACTACGTGCTGAGGTTTTTGTGGTAGAACAAAATTGTCCCTATTTAGATTTGGATGATAAAGACCAAAAATCATTTCATGTGCTTGGTTACGACAATGGCAAATTAGTAGCATGCACCAGATTAGTTCCTATTGGCGTTTCATATGATAAAGAACCTTCTATTGGAAGAGTTGTCACACATCCTTCTGTTCGTAGTTTAGGTTATGGGAAATTATTAATGGAATACAGTATAACCGAAACAAAAAAACGTTTTAATTCTGATGTTATAGTGATTGGCGCCCAATGTTACTTAGATCGATTTTACCAAAACCTTGGCTTTGTTCCAGAAGGAGAAATGTATTTAGAAGACAATATTCCTCACATGACCATGAGGTTGGACTCGTCATTGCGATCACGCTAGTGCGTGAGAAGCAATCTCATACAATGATTATTCAACACCAACATCTTTTGATAAATCATTCCAGTTTGGATTAATAGATATAATCAAATCTTCTTTTTTTCTTCTACTCCCACCTTTTATTTGTTTTTCTCGAGAAATTGCATATTCTATATTAAGAAATACCTGATAATACACTAGCTTAGTAACTGCAAATTTGCTGGTAAAACTCATTTTATAAACGCCTGTTATGTGTTCATATAATCTCTTAATAATATTTGAAGTTACTCCAGTATAAAGTACAGCATTATTTTGATTAGTTAGTATATATGCAGCTCCACCTTTAATCATTTCAAATTAACTATGTTTGAGATTGCTTCGTCGTACCTCCTCGCAATGACGGGATAACAAAAGTTCCGTAAAGAAGCTTTCACTTATTTACAGAACCATGTCAACAACAAAACAAAAAAATTAACAAAAACCTTTTCAAAATTACTATTTAATGTAGTATATTCGTGCTACAATTTGTAGCAATTTAAAATTATGAGCAAAGTTTTTAGTAATTTAAAGTATTTGCGTTTGCAAAAAGGCTTGTCGCAAGAGCAATTAGCCGACAATTTAGGAATCACTCGTTCTCGCTTGGGCGCCTATGAAGAAAACCGAAATGAACCATCTATTGATTTATTAATTGCCATTTCCGATTTTTTTCATGTGGCCGTTGATGCCTTAGTACGTGGCGATTTAAGCAAAACAAGTTTGGATGGCTTAATGAAAATTGGTAAAAACCGTATGTTATTCCCCGTTTTAATTGACGATGATGGAAGAGACATGGTTGAATTAGTTCCATTAAAAGCCAGCGCTGGTTATTTAAAAGGTTATGCTGATCCTGAATACATGGAGCGCTTACCTCGTATGAAATTACCTTTCTTACCAACAGGTAAGCACAGAGCCTTCCCCATTAAAGGTGATAGTATGCCTCCTATTAAAGAGGGTTCTTTTGTAATTGCTAAATACCTAGAGCGTCTTGAGGATATTAAAAACGGGCAAACCTATATCGTAGTAACTAAAGACGATGGTTTATCTTACAAACGTATCTTTAACTTAAATACAAAGAAAGGCACTCTTGAGTGTCATTCAGATAATAAAATGTATCAACCATATAAAGTAAACTTAAAAGACGTTGTAGAACTTTGGGAATATACATGTAGCATCAACATGAGCGACTACAGAGAAGAAGAGTTAAACGTTGGTAGTATTATGAATATGTTACGCAACCTTCAAGTTGAAATGGAAGTCATCAAAAAACAAGGAAAAAAGTCAAATTAAACCTGAAAGCCCTGATATTTTATATCAGGGCTTTTTTATAGAGCTATCAAACCTCCATTGTTAGTTAAAAAACCAAAAAGACCTTTCAATTTTACTCTTTACAGTATAACTTAGAGAATTAGTTAAATCACCTCTTTGCGCAATTGCTTTTGCTAATTATGCTTTGCGGTTAAACACAAAAAACATGAAAAAATTCTTATCATCAAAATTGTTTCGCGCTATTTGGTCGCTAGGCTTAGCGGCATTTTTCTTTTATATTACTCCTGCTTGCTTTAGTAAAACAACCATTGGGATTGTATTAGGCATTTTAGTGTTATTAGTAAATGGCTCAGGCTTCTTAAATAAGTTTCCTGTTATCACACATATTTCTCGTTTTCTAGTAGGTGGTTTATTTATTTTTTCAGGCTTTATTAAAGCTAACGATCCATTAGGCTTTAGCTATAAATTACAAGAATATTTTGAAGTATTTAAATCAGATTCTGGCTTAGGAATTTTTGAAAGTTTCGCACACATTGCCCTACCCCTATCTATTTTATTATGCGTGAGCGAAATGGCTTTAGGTTTTATGTTATTAGTTGGCTACAAACGCAACTTAACTCTTTGGTTATTATTTACTCAAATTGCGTTCTTCACATTTTTAACGTTCTACTCGGCATGCTACAACAAAGTAACTACTTGTGGCTGCTTTGGTGACTTCTTAGTTTTAAAACCTTGGACAAGTTTCTGGAAAGATGTTGTATTATTAGTTTTAATTACTCAACTATTAGCCTGTAAAGAACATGTTAACGAATTATTTACAGAATTAATTACATTGTCGTTAACTGTTGTAGCCATTGTTTTATCATTTGCGTTTCCTATTTATGCTTACCGTAATTTACCTCCTTTAGATTTTAGACCATATGCTATTGGCATGAATATTAAAGATAATATGAAAGCGGGTGCTGATTATAAACCAGCTGAATATGAATCAGGGTTTATTTACGAAAATTTAAAAACTGGTAAGCAAGAACATTTTAATATGCAAAACTACCCATGGCAAGATACCTTAAATTGGAAATGGGTTGCCACGGATAACATCTTAATTCATGATGCGATTAATCCTCCAAAAATTGTAGACTTCTCAATTACATCCTTAGATGGGGCAGATTTAAAAGACAGCATCTTAAATAACAAAGATTATATGTTTTTATTAATTTGTTACGACTTAACAAAAACAGAAGAAGATGAAACTTTACATGCTAAGATAAACGACTTATATAAATTAGCTTCGGCAGATAAACATAAAATATTAGCCTTAACCGCAGGAGACGCTAAGCAGATTGATGATTACAAGCATAAACACCAAGCTATGTATGATTTTGCTCAAGCAGATGGCATTGTTTTAAAAACTATGGTAAGAGCAAATCCAGGTTTAATTTTAATTAAAGATGGAACTGTAATTATGAATTGGCACCATAATAATTTCCCAACGTATAGTGATGTGAAACAAAAGTTTATGAAATAAATTTTGAAAACACTTAAACTTGCATTAACATTTTATAGGGGTTTCTTTTTCTCTTCATTATGCATAACATTATGTTGTTTGTTAGTTTATTGGACATGGAAAACAATGCCAGTTATTGTAGTTGTATCTTTTTGGTTTAAAATGGCAACATATGTCATGACCTTATTTTACATTAAACAGGCCAAACATAAAGAGTTCTATTATTACCAAGCTCTAGGAGTTTCAAAAAAAATATTGTGGGTTATTTCTTTCGCAGTTGACTTCTTTATATTTTCAATTCTCATGTACCTAACTAATATGCTTTATCATGCATAAACTAGAAATTGATAGTGTACTACTTGAATTTGATTTAAGAAAAATATTAACAGATATTTATCTTAAATGCGAAACAGGAAAAATAACTGGCTTACTTGGGCGGAATGGGAATGGAAAAAGTTGTTTAATGAATATTATTTGTGGGGGCCTAGAACCACAAAGTAAATCCATTCGGTTTGACAACAAAACAATTGATATTCCTTTCAAAAAGCCAGATCTATTAATGTATTTACCTCAATTTAATTTCACTCCAAATTATATAAGCGTAAAGCGAGTTTTTGAAGACTTTGAAATAGAATTTACCGGCTTTGAAAAAATATTTCCAGATATCAGTTTAAATTACAAGTCATTTATTAGCAAGCTTTCTGGCGGACACAGAAGAATAGTAGAAGTATATATTATTGTCCGTTCTAAAACACATTTTGTATTATTAGATGAACCCTTCTCGCATATTATGCCCTTACATATTGAAAAAATAAAAGAATTATTACTAGAAGAAAAACAAAATAAAGGCATTTTAATGACTGATCATCTTTACCAACATATTACCTCTATTAGTGATGATTTATATATAATAACTAATGGAAAAACTTATCTTACAAAAGAACTCTCAGATATCGAAAGACTAGGTTATGCAAAAATAAATTTCCACTAAATAATAAGTTTATTTTTTATCATATTTTTCAATATACCCAACTAAATTAATTTGAATCTCTTTTGAAAGCTCAAAAAGCTTATTACCCCTCTTTTTTCTTTGTTAACCTTTCATATTCTCTTTCAATAGCATTATGATTTGAGAACACATAAACATTTAAAAAGATATACGCCAATACTACCGCTAATGTTAATGTAGGAAACATTGGCCATGGCAAACCAGAGTCAGGGTTTTGATGATCAGTAAAAAACCAAATCATCCAAAAAATGGCAGTTAATACAAGGTAAACGTAAAAAAATCGCTTGAATTTAGAACGCTTTTTTGCCAATTCCCATAATTGCTTTTCTCTTTGTGTTTCCATTATATTACTTTTTAGGAGTTTCAGCTGGCACTGAACATTGTTTTAAAAGTTTTTCAGCACGAGGTTTCCCCCAATGAGGCATTATAAATCCTTCTTTTTTAAATGCATTAAATTTCTCCACGGCTAATTCAGCATGTGGTTTTGCTTTTTTTCCTCCTCCTCCAAATACTTCGGGAGTGTGATAAACGATAGTGGCTTTTTGAAGATAAGCTCTAGGATTTTTTGGATTTAATTTAATAGCCTCGTCAGCTAATTTTAAAGCCATGGCACCGTATTTTTGTCCTCGTTGTGCTTTATGAACCGAAATTCGTGCAGCAGTAATCATCGACTTTAATACTTTTACTTCCGAATTATTTTCGCTTAGCGAATCTGCTTTTTTAGAAAAATATTCTGCTTTGTCGCACCAAGTATCTGTATCTTTTCCTTTTTTTTCTAATGCTATTAATACATAACAAATACCAGAGTAATAATAAGGCAACCATTCATTTTTTTCTTGTTCTGCAATTTGTTCAAATCCCAAAGCTACTTTCTTATACTCACCAGTTCCTTTTGCAGAATCTAAAGCAGCAATTGTATTTTTCATAGCATCTTCATATTTTTTATGCTGAGAAAATCCATTAGAGGCAATTAAAAAAAATGCTACTAAAAACAGAGCTTCTATTTTAGATAACGATAACATGGTGCAAATATAGCTTAAAACCTCTTGGTTTATTTCCCAAAAAAATAAAAAATAAAACTGTTTTTACCCAGCTAAATAAGGTCTATAACGTATTTTGAATACAAAATTAAATAATTCATTTGTTAATATTTTGTTATTAACTAAAATAGTATTACCTTTGCCCCGCAATTAGATTTAATATTTGCATCCAATACATTGTGAACGCGCCTACGTCGGGCTATAAATTGTTCACAGCTACTGCGGAAATTAAATCTTAGTTAGCAGCTAGTAATAATAATTTAAACAAAAACAAATGACATTTCAAGAATTAGGCTTGGAGCCAATGCTCCTAAAAGCCGTGACCGAGATGGGCTTCGAAAATCCTACGCCTATCCAAGAACAAACTATTCCTCAGTTGCAAGGAAAATCTACTGACATGGTAGCATTAGCACAAACAGGAACAGGAAAAACTGCAGCATTTGGTCTGCCTTTATTAACAAAGTTAGATTTAAACTCTCGCTTTACACAGTCTTTAATTTTAGCACCAACTCGTGAGTTATGTGTTCAAATCAGTAAAGATTTAATTAACTATTCAAAATTCCTTAACGGATTAAGAGTAACAGCTGTTTACGGTGGAGCGCCTATTATGGGACAAATTCGTGACATTAAAGCTGGTTCTCAAGTTGTAGTAGCAACTCCAGGTCGTTTAATCGACTTAATTGAGCGTAAAGCGATCGACTTATCTCATGTAGATGTAGTTGTATTAGATGAAGCTGATGAGATGTTAAACATGGGCTTTAAAGATGATTTAGATCAAATTTTAAGCAACACACCTCCAACTAAAAACACTTGGTTATTCTCTGCAACAATGCCTCGCGAAGTTGAGCGTATTGCAAGCAAATACATGGAATCTCCTTTAGAGATTTCAGTAGGTAAGAAAAACTCTGGTAACGAAAATATTCAACATATTTACTATACAGTAAATCAACGTGATCGTTATGCAGCATTAAAACGTATTGCTGATTTTTATCCAGATATATTTGGTATTGTTTTCTGTCGTACAAAAGCAGAAACTCAAGATGTAGCTGATCAATTAATTAAAGATGGTTATAATGCAGATGCATTACATGGTGATTTATCTCAAGCACAACGTGATTTAGTAATGAAACGTTTCCGTAGCCACACGCTACAAATGTTAGTTGCTACTGATGTAGCGGCTCGTGGTATCGACGTTAATAATGTAACTCACGTTATTAATTATAACTTACCTGAAGAAGCAGAAAACTATACGCACCGTTCTGGTCGTACTGGTCGTGCCGGAAAAACAGGTATTGCTATTGCCATTGTTACTCCTCGTGAAGTAAATAAAATTCGTGATATTGAGCGTATTATTCAAAATACATTCACTAAAGCTGATGTGCCAGATGGTGTAGCAGTTTGCGAAAAACAATTATTTAATTTAGTACATAAATTACATACAGTTGAAGTAAAAGACGAAGAAATCGAAAATTACCTTCCAAAAATTTATGAGGAATTAAAAGATTTATCTAAAGAAGAATTAATCAAACGTTTTATTTCTGAAGAGTTTAATCGTTTCTATGCTTACTACCAAAATTCTCAAGATTTAAACATTGGAAACGATGGTGGAAGTAATGGAAAAACAACTCGTTTCTTCATTAATATGGGTCAATTAGATGGATTTAACCGTAATTCTATTAAGGATTTCTTGGCTGAAGTATCTAGCTTAAACCCACGTTTAATTTTCAACGTTGATGTTAAAAACTCATTCTCTTTCTTTGAAACAGAAAACAAATGTGTTGATGAATTCTTAGCTTTAAACAAAAAAGGAATTGAGTTTAATGCTCGTGTCATTTCTTTTGAAGTGAGTAAAGCAAAACCTTCTGGTGGATACGGAGAAAAACGTTCATACGGTGGAGGCTCAAGAGAAGACGGTCGTCGTTCATACGGTGGCGGTGGAGGCGGAGAACGTCGCTCTTACGGTGGAGGTTCTCGCGAAGGCGGAGAGCGTAAATCATACGGAGGCGGAGAACGCAAATCTTATGGTGGTGGCGAAAGTCGTTCATATTCAGGTGGCGGAGAGCGTCGTTCATCTTTTGGCGGAAGCAGAGAAGGTGGAGAACGTAAACCATTTAACCGTGAAGGTGGAAATGGTAGCGGAGAACGTCGTTCATTTGACAAGCCAGCTGGGGAAAGATCTTTCAGCGGAAACCGCGAAGGTGCAGAACGTAGAAAGCGTTTTACTAAATAATTTTAGCTAATTAGGACGCAAGTATATTATTTTTCGAAAAAAGCAGACAATTTTTTGTAGGTTAAAAAAGAAATACTATATTTGCGTCCCTATTTTAAGGGATAACACATTTAATTAAATAATAGCATGTCACGTATTTGTCAATTAACAGGTAAAAAAGCGATGAAAGGAAACCACGTTTCTTTCTCTAATACTAAAACACGTCGCCAATTTAAAGTAAACTTAAAAACAAAAAAGTTTTTTGTTCCAGAAACTGGTGAGTGGGTAACTCTTCGTGTTTCTACATCAGCTATCAAAAATATTAACAAAAAAGGAATTTTTGCTTGTTTAAAAGAAGCTGTAGAAGGCGGAATTTTAGCTTAATTCAATAAATAAAAGAGAAAATGGCAAAGAAAGGTAATAGAATTCAAGTAATTTTAGAGTGCACAGAGCACAAAGACAGTGGTAAACACGGGACATCTCGTTACATTACAACTAAAAACAAAAAAAACACTCCTGATCGTATTGAGTTAAAAAAATACAACCCGATCTTGAAAAAAATGACAACTCATAAAGAGATTAAATAATCCATTAAAACTAAGAAGAAATGGCAAAGAAGGTAGTTGCAACACTAAAAACTGGTAAAGGAAATAGCTTTACTAAAGTGATTAAAGTAATTAAGTCGCCAAAAACTGGTGCTTATGCATTCCGTGAGGAAATCGTTCAAAACGAATTAGTAGCTGATTATTTAAAAAAATAATTCGCTTTATTATACTAAAGAAAGCTTCTTCCGAAACGAAGGAGCTTTTTTGTTTTAGCTATGTAAACCCTACCAGAGTTATAGCAAGATTTATATTAACTCTGACAGGGTTCTTACAACAATAATATTTAATACATTTGTAGTCACTAAACACAACTATGGGATTCTTCGATAAATTATTTGGTAAAAAAGAGAAAGAAAGCTTAAACGAAGGTTTATCAAAAACTAAAGAAAGTTTTTTTGGTAAACTAGCCAAAGCTGTTGCTGGAAAATCGACCGTTGATGCTGATGTACTTGATAACTTAGAAGAAGTTTTAATTACAGGGGATGTTGGAGTAAACACAACCTTAAAAATCATTAAACGAATTGAGGCTCGTGTAGCACAAGATAAATATGTTGGTACTGGCGAATTAAATAATTTATTAAAAGAAGAAGTAGCGGCTTTATTAACTGAAAATAATTCAGCCGATGCTACCTCATTCGAAATCCCTACCCTAGCCCCTCAAGCATCTGGCGAAAAAACTCCCTACGTGATTATGGTAGTTGGTGTGAATGGTGTTGGGAAAACTACTACCATTGGAAAATTATCTCATCAATTTAAAACAGCTGGTTATAAAGTTGTTTTAGGTGCAGCTGATACATTTAGAGCAGCAGCGGTAGAACAATTAACGATTTGGAGCCAACGAGTTGGAGTTGATATTGTATCGCAAGGTATGAATGCCGACCCAGCTAGCGTAGCATTTGACACCTTAAGCAGTGCCAAAGCAAAAGGTGCTGATATTGTGATTATTGATACAGCAGGGCGTTTACATAATAAGATTAACTTAATGAATGAGTTAACCAAAATTAAAAACGTGATGAAAAAAGTAATTCCCAATGCGCCTCACGATGTTTTATTAGTTTTGGACGCAAGTACTGGACAAAACGCCATTGAGCAGTGTAAACAGTTTACGGCAGCAACAGATGTTACTTCATTAGCTTTAACGAAATTAGATGGCACTGCTAAAGGTGGCGTTGTTATTGGTATTTCCGACGAATTTAAAATCCCTGTTAAATATATCGGCGTAGGCGAAAAAATGGAAGACTTACAAGTTTTCAATCGCACGGAGTTTGTAGATAGCTTGTTTAGTTAGAATTAAACATCTTTGTGTCTTTTTATAATCATAGCATTATAATTCTATAGTTTTTTGTATCTTTCTATTGTACTAAATCTCATTTTATGGCTTCATTATTTCCTAGATTAAAACAGTCTATTGCTATTGTATTAATTTGTATAGCGTCAATCAATACACAAGCTCAAAAAAAATATCCTAGCTTATTATGGGAAATAACGGGTAATGGTTTAACAACACCATCATACTTATATGGAACCATGCATGTAAGTAGCAAATTAGCTTATCATTTATCCGATTCGTTTTTTGTAGCGCTCACAAGTGTTAATACCGTTGGATTAGAATCTAATCCCGACCAATGGCTAAAAAACATGAAAGACATTGGATTGTTAGAACAACTAAATAATCCAAACACATATAACAATGCTGATTTTTATAAAGAGGCTTTTAAAATTGAAACTCCAACAAATAAAAAATACAGAGATATTTTAGCCAATGATCCTGATATCATTAATAACTTATTATACAGAAATAACAGTAATAAAAACGATCATGAAGAATCTACTTACATTGATTTATTTATCTATAAAGCTGGTAGTAAACTAAACAAAACTATTGTAAGCTTGGAAGACTTTAAAACATCTTTAGTTATGGCTACTAAAGGCACAACCCCAGGTTTAAATGAAAACAATTACGAAAACAAAACTAAAGTAGATTATTTTAAAGTCCAAAACCAAATTAACGATGCCTATCGTTCTGGTGATTTAGATGCGATTGATAGCTTATCTCAATTAACTTACACCACTAAAAACACACAAAAATATTTAATAGAAGATCGAAATGTTATTTTAGCTCATAACATTGATTCTGTTTGTAAAAGAGGAAGTTTATTTGCTGGTATTGGTGCCGCTCACTTACCTGGAAAAAATGGAGTAATTGAAATGTTGATTAAAATGGGTTATAAAGTAAGACCCGTTTCAAATGTTGCTACAAAAAAAGGCTCAAAACAAAAAGAAAAAATTGAAGCTATCGTTAAAAAATGGCCAGCATATAAACAATATGCAAAAGACTCTTTATTTTCTTATGACTTATACGAAACGCCTGTTAATGTGGCTAATTTAAAAGGTTATTCTTTTTACTTAACTGCCGATATGGCCAATGGTTCTTATTACACCATTTCAAGACTATTGACTTATGCTCCTATGAATAACTATACGATTGACAAACAAATTTTAAAAATCGATAGTTTACTATACGAAAGTATTCCTGGTAAAATTATTTCTAAAAAAGAGTTTGTTAATTCTGCTGGTATTAAAGGCTTAGATATTTCTAATAAAACAAAAAGGGGAGATTTACAACGCTATCAACTATTTTTTACAGAAACAGAATTAATTGTTTTTAAAATGAGTGGTAAAGGCGACTATGTAAATGGCGCTGAAGCAAACCGTTTTTTCTCATCAATCAAATTTTCTCCAAAAAAAGGAGAAGTTATTCCTTCATATTCTCCTGCTACCAAAGGATTTAGCATGGCGGTTCCAAATACGTATCAATATATTAGTAATAAAAAATCTGGCACACAAGGTTTGGCAGAAGATCTATTCGCATTTGACCAAACATCAAATACAACCATGGGCGTGATGCATTATTTTTATCACGATTATAATTATTTAGAAGAAGATACTTTTGAATTAAACTTACTTTGTAATAATGCTTTAAAAAACTTTAATTATAACAATGATGTAACAAGAGAATTTAGTAGAGAACAAAATTTATCTTGCATTAATTTTTCTGGAAAAAACACAGATTTAAATAAAACAATGTATGCTAAACTATTTATTAAAGGCGTTCACTATTACTTTGTTTACACTTTAGTCAATAACTCAAGTCCTAAACCAAATGATTTTTTAAATTCTTTTAAAATCATTGATTTTAAACACATTAACGAATTAAAAACAATAACTGATCATAATTTTGCTTTCACAGTGATTGATGAAATGGTTCCAGAAGATAGAAACCAATTGCAAGAAGCTTTAGCTGATTTTTATGCTGACATGCAAAAAGAAAAAGATAAAAATATAATTAGCAGTTCTTTTAATTATGAATCGAAATCAAAAACATATTATTCTCCATCATCTGGAGAACATATCAATATTGATTACGAAAAATATAACGATTATGATTTCAGAGATTCGACTACTTTTTGGGCAGATCTTGAAAAATACATTCACAACAACACTTCTTTTATTGTAAAAAAACCAGTATTAACAAAATCTAAAGGCACTGAAACCTTTGAAGTCACATTAAAAGATACAGCGACTTCAAATATCATTAAACGAAAATATATTTTAAAAGACGGTTTACTATTTTGTTTATCTGCCATATGCGACTCATCTATTGGCACTACAGGCTGGACCGATGGCTTCTTGAAATCATTTAAGCACAAGGATACAGCTATATCAAAACCTATCTTCGTCAATAAAACAAATGCTTTATTGAAAGATTTATGTTCGACAGATACAACGCTTAAGTATGCAGCAAAACAATCATTAATATCAACCGCTATTGATAAAAAATTCTCAAAATCAGTTGTTGACTTTTTGAAAACTCCTGATTTTTTAAAATTAGATGAAGAAAGTAGAGCCACATTAATCGTAAATGCTGGTACACTTGAAGATGAAAATATAATTCCTGTTTTTAAAACGCTATACAACTATTATGAAGACAGCAGTTATATGCAGATATGTTTGATCAAAGGTTTAGGGTTTTTGAAAACAAAGAATAGTTATAATACTATTTTTGAATTATTAAAAAATAAAACACCTTTAACAGGAAGCGAGAGCAATATTACAGATGTGTTTAGTCCTTTATATGATTCTTTAGAATTATGTGCTAATTATTTCCCATCATTGTTTTCATTAACGTCTTTTGAAGAATATAAAACACCTGTTTATAATTTGTTTTCAGATTTAGTAATTAGAAATATAGTTCCAGCATCTAAATATCAAGCAAATGTACCTTCACTTTTAGTAGAAGCTAATAACGAATTAAAGAGATACAATGCATCTAACAAAGCAAATAAAAATAACCAAAATGCATATGATGCTGAAGCGGAAGCTAATAGAATAGCCGAGTATTTATCTAACATGCTTGATAATATTACTACTTCTTCCAGTACCAGCACTAAAAGTTCATTTCCAAACTATAATAACATGATTGAAAATCATGCGGCTACATTAGCCTCTTTCTATCAAACAAATCCTGCCGTGAAACAATATTTTGAAAAATTATTCAAGATAAAAAATGAACAAGTACTTTTAAATATTTACTTAATTGCTGCAAAAAATAAAATCAGCGTTAATGATACAGTTTGGAAATACTTTAGCAACAATAAGAAAACAAAACTTAAAACATATAATGAACTTACGAAACTTAATCTTTTAAATAATTTTGATAAAACAACATTATCACAAGAAGATTTTTGTAAAACTCAAATAGAAAGTAATATTGACATTGATTACAGCGAAAACGATGGCAACTCCGCTTTAAAACAGCAAGCTAAACCTGATAGTATTTATTTTACAAAAAAGGAATTTGTAAAAAACAATAAAGAAGAAGGCTACATGTATTTTTTCGACAGAATAAATTCTGAAACAAAAACAAAAAGCATAGCCTATGCTTATGTAAAAAAACAAAAAGATGATAAGGTAACTACTCAAATTGAAGTTATTGATGTTAATAGAGCTATTGATATTGGAACAACGGCCGAAGAAATTATAAAAAATATATGCTCAGAGTTTTATTACAAGCATAGATTAAGATATGTTGCAGAAAACAGTTATTCTAATTTTAATAACTATTATGGGGATTATTAATTTAGTAATTAATCTCTCTTAAAATCATTCTTTCGCCCTTTTCTGCGCCTCGTCATTACGATCACGCCTAAGCGTGAGAAGCAATCTCATACAATACATTTAGATAAGTTTGAGATTACTCCGTCTCACGCCAAGGCGTGATCATCGTAATGACGTTTTAATCTCTCTTAAAACACATTCTTTCGCCTTTTTTACTTTCGTCAAATGTTCCGTTATCGTACACTAAATGACCATTTACAAAAGTTTTATTAATGCTAGAAGAAAATGTGTAGCCTTCAAACGGACTCCATCCGCATTTGTATAATAAAGAGGCTTTAGTGACTTCTGTTGGCTTATTTAAATCTACTAAAACTAAATCGGCAAAATAACCTTCGCGGATATAGCCTCTTTTTTCGATTTTAAAAAGATCAGCCACATTATGAGACATCTTACGAACAATCATTTCTAAGGTGATTTTCTTTTGCTTATAAAACTCCAACATCGCAATAATAGAATGTTGAACCAGTGGTCCTCCACTTGGCGCTTTTAAATATGGCAATTGTTTTTCTTCAATAGTATGAGGAGCATGGTCGGTAGCGATTACATCAATTCTGCCATCTAAAACCGCTTCAAAAATGCGCGCTCTATCGTATTCTGTTTTAACAGAAGGATTCCATTTAATCCAATTTCCTTTAGTTTTATAATCATCATCATTAAACCATAAGTGATGAATACACGCTTCGGCTGTAATACGTTTTTGTTTTAAAGGAATTTTATTAGTGAATAAATCTAATTCCTTAGCCGAAGAAATATGTAATATATGTAAACGTGTATTGTGTTTTTTAGCTAATTCTACTGCAAAAGAAGATGATTTAAAACAAGCTTCATCATTACGAATAATGGGATGAAAATAAGCAGGTAAATCTTCGCCGTACTCCTCCACTATTCTTTTTTGATTTTCTTTAATCATTGGGTCGTACTCACAATGCGTAGCTATTAAAGCATTAGATTTTGAGAAAAATCCTTCTAATGTTTTTTCATTATCCACCAACATATCGCCAGTACTTGAGCCCATAAAGATTTTTAAACCACAAACTGTTTTATAATCAACTTTTAAAGTTTCTTCTAAATTCAAGTTCGTTCCTCCCATAAAGAATGAATAGTTAGCTAACGAACATTCTTTGGCGCGAGTATATTTCTTTTCCAACTCCAAAATGGTAGTTGCTTGAGGAACCGTATTTGGCATTTCCATATACGAGGTTACGCCACCAGCAACTGCTGCTTTAGCTTCGGTATATATTTCACCTTTATGAGTTAATCCTGGTTCTCTAAAATGTACCTGATCATCAATAGCTCCCGGAATTAAAACTAATCCTGTGGCATCAATAATTTTTGCTGAATCATCCGTAATATCTTTATCTATTTGAGAAATGATATTTCCATCAATTAATACATCTGATACAAAAGTTTCGTCTTCGTTAACGATAGTGGCGTTTTTAATTAAGATTTTACTCATATTAATTTTTTAAAGAATCTAATACTGTTATTTCTACTTTAGTTAAGCCCGATTTTACAAAATTTAATTGTTTTGCAGCTCTCAAACTTAAATCAATACTACGTTTTGATTTTTGAGGAAGCCGATCATTGATTTTCACAACCACTGTTGAATCATTTTTTAGATTCCTCACCAAAATATATGTTCCAAATTTAAGTTTTTTATGGGCGGCAGTCAAACTATCATTCGAGAATTTTTCACCAGAACTCGTTTTTCTTCCATTAAACTTTTTGGCATAGAAGCTAGCTATTCCAACAGTTTTATTTATAGAAGAAGGTTTATCTTGAGAAAACGATTTGTATCCAAAACCAAGCAATAGCGTTATTAGTATAAATGCTCTCATACTCAAAATTACGCCATTTTTGAAGAAATGGCACTTTAATAAGTCGAAAAACCTTATCATACTTAACCAATTTTAACAGCAAGTATGAAATAAATGCTGAAAACTGACGCTTTTAATAATCTAACAAAGTAGTATATTAGCAAACAATTTATGAGCAAAAATTTAGTCATCATACCAACCTACAACGAAATTGAAAACATCGAAAAAATGATTCGAACAGTTTTTGATTTACCTCGTGTATTTGAGTTATTGATTGTGGATGATGGTTCACCTGATGGCACGGCTAATAAAGTAAAAGAATTACAAAAAGAATTTTCGGGCAAATTACATATTGAAGAACGTAAAGGTAAACTAGGTTTAGGCACTGCATACATCCACGGTTTTAAATGGGCTTTGGCTCGTGATTACGATTTTATTTTTGAAATGGATTGCGATTTTAGTCATAACCCAAAAGATTTAGTTCGCTTGCTAGAAGCTTGCGAAAATGGTGCTGATGTAGCTGTAGGTTCTCGCTATACAAAAGGCGGACAAGTAAGTAACTGGCCAATCGGACGTATTTTAATGAGTTATTTTGCCTCTGTTTATGTTCGTGTCGTATTATGGTTACCAGTAAAAGACACAACAGCTGGTTTTAAATGTTACCGAAAAAAAGTATTACAAACTATTGATTTAGATGCAGTTCGTTTTATGGGCTACGCCTTTCAAATTGAAATGAAATACCGTGCTTATAAAAAAGGATTTAAAATTGTGGAAGTTCCTATTATGTTTACCGACCGTGTTTTAGGCGTCAGCAAAATGAGCACTAAAATATTTAAAGAAGCATTTATAGGTGTTGTTCAAATGCGCTTTATGAAGATGTAATCTCGTTACTTTTTATGTCAGTTCGAGCGAAGTCGAGAACATATACAATTTTACTTCACCAAACTCCCATTAGCTCTTAATAAGTCCGTCTCTGCTAATTTAATAGCATATAAAGCCTCAATATATCTTACTTGAGCGTCTTCTAAATTCTTTTGAGTTTCTATCGTCTCTAATAAATTAGCTTTACCTACTTTATAACGTTCAATCGATACATCTAACACCTCTTTAGAATCTAATAAATTTTGTTTTTCTAATTCAACAATTGTTTTGTTTAGTAAATACGTTTTATAACTATTATAAACCTGGCCATCAACTTGTTGTTGAGTTTGCTCGGTTATGTATTTTTGATTCAAAAACAAGATATTTCTTTCCTTTACTAACTTACTATTTTTTGTTCCATTAAATAGTAACCATCCTGCAGTAACACCTGCATTTAAACCCGCTTGTCGGTTTAAAAACACAAAACCAGCCTGACTTTGAGCACGCGTAAAATTATAAGCACCATTTAATTGTACAAAAGGCAAGTTAGCGGAACGAGCTTCTTTAATACTTTGCGAAATAATAAATTCGTTTTGTTTTGATATTAAAATAGAAGAGTTTGATTTAGATACTTCTTTTTTTAACTCATCTATATTTGGATTATAATTCACCATAATAGAATCAGTCGTTTTAAAATCAGTGTCTACAGGCTTATTCAACAAGGCATTTAATTTTGTTTTTGCATTTAATAATTGTAATTCTAATTGCACTATAGCACTTTTAGCTTTATTCTCATTAGATTGAGATAATAGCACATCCACTTTCGAATCAGAGCCAATTTCGTATTTGAGCTTTGCTAATTTTTTTCGCTCTTCATAAATACTGAGATTTTGTTTCGCCGCTTTTATTAATTCATTTATTTTTACAATGGAGTAGTATGCCGAAACAATTTCATACACCGTATTTTCCATTTGTTGTTTTAATTCAATCGCCGTTAACTGCTCATTTAAACCCAATCTTTTTTTAACTGCAAACATTTTTAATCCATCAAATATCATCCAACCTACATTCACAGAGGCGCCAGTATTATTAGATTGCGCTCCGTTTCTTTCTTGAGTAACACCAGTACTAAATTCTTGATACGAATTAATATTAGCCAAACTTAAATTAGCATTAACACTTACTGTTGGCGACATACCTGCGTTTCCAAAATTATTTTGAAGCTTAGCAATCTCTTGTTCGTTTTTAACTATTAAAACAGAATAGTTTTTTTCTAATCCAATTTTAATAGCTTCTTCAATAGTTAAAATAGATTGTGCGTACAATCCCGAACTTAATCCAACAAACAGAACTACAATTTTATGCAACATCTTTATCATGTTTTTTATCTTTAACTAAATATGAATAAATAGCAGGAATAACAAAAAGCGTTAATACCATTGACAATAATAATCCTCCAATAATAACAATACCCATTCCCATTCTACTTTCAGAACCTGCTCCTAGTGCCATCGCAATTGGTAAAGCTCCCAGCATGGTTGCTAAACTCGTCATTAATATAGGGCGTAAACGTGCTGTAGATGCTTCAATTAATGCTTCTCTCACATTCATACCTTGCTCTCTTAATTGATTCGTAAATTCAATAATTAAAATACCATTTTTAGTTACCAAGCCAATCAACATAATCATTCCTATTTGACTAAAAATATTTAAGGTCTCGTTGAAATACCATAATGAAAATAACGCTCCTGATAAGGCCATTGGAACCGTTAGCATAATAATAAATGGCTCTACAAAACTTTCAAACTGTGCCGCTAACAATAAATAAATTAATACTAATGCTAACAAGAACGCAAATAAAATATTAGAGGAGCTTTCCGAAAAATCTCTTGATGGACCTGTTAAAGAGGTTTTAAAACTATCGTCCAAAATTTGTTTAGAAATTTTATTCATTTCTTCAATACCATCACCAATAGTTTTTCCTGGTGCTAAACCTGCTTGAATAGTAGCCGATTGAAAACGATTGTAATGATACAATTGTGGCGGACTACTTCTTTCAACTACATTAATAATATTATCCAATTGAATCATTTCTCCTTTATTATTTCTAATAAACAATTTTTTGATATCATTTGGATCATCTCGATTCTCTCTATTTACTTGACCAACTACTTGATATTGTTTATCACCTTTAATATAATATCCAAAACGCTGACCGCTTAATGCTAACTGAATTGTTTGAGCTACATCAGCAATACTCACACCCATTGTCTTCGCTTTATCTCTATTGATTTCAATAATCAATTCAGGCTTATTGAATTTTAAGTTGACATCAACCCCTTGAAAGACTGGATTTTTATTGGCTAATTCTAAAAATTGAGGTAACTTTTCTCTTATTTTAGCAAAGTCGTTATTTTGTAATACAAACTGAACAGGCAAAGCACCTTTTGGTCCACCTCCCGAAGAAATAGATTGCTCCTGAATCACAAATATCTTTCCTTCAGGAAACTGCGCTAAGTTTTTAGTGATATAATTCGCTATTTGATCTTGTGAACGTTTTCTATCTTCTGATTGCGTTAAAGCCAATCTTACAAAACCTGTATTGACTGCGCCAGAACCAGCAAAGCCTGGAGCAGTAACAGTTAAACACACCGCTTTCTCATCCACTGAATCGCCTACAAACGTCGAAATTTTATCCATAGTAGCGTCAGTTGCTTCAAAGGAAGTTCCTTCAGGCATTGTTACTAACATACGTAACCAGTTTCTATCTTCTAAAGGTGATAGTTCTGATTTTAATTGTGAACCAAAAAAGAAAATAGCTCCTGCTGAAGCAAACAATATAACAAACGCCCACCATCTTTTTTGTAAAAAATTAGTGACTGAATTTTTAAACCAATTATCTAATCCCACAAAAAATGGTTCAGACCAAACATAAAATCTACTACGTTTAGAATGGTCTTTTCTTACCAACTTGGCATTTAACATAGGTGTTAATGTTAATGATACAAATGCCGAAATTAAAACCGCGCCAGCTATCACTACTCCAAACTCTCTAAATAATCGCCCAACAAATCCCTCTAAGAAAATAACAGGCATAAACACAGCTGCTAAGGTTAAAGATGTAATAATGACTGCTGTATAAATTTCACGCGTGCCTTGTATAGCAGCGTCTTTTGGAGATAAGCCTTTTTCTAATTTCTTAAAAATATTTTCAGTCACAACAATACCATCATCTACTACTAAACCCGTTGCTAATACAATAGCTAAAAGCGTTAGTACATTAATAGAATAATCCATCATGTACATAATAAAAAATGCACCAATCAATGATACTGGAATATCAATTAAAGGACGGAAAGCAATTAACCAATCTCTAAAAAATAAATAGATAATTAAAATCACTAATAACAAAGCAATGATTAATGTTTCACCAACTTCGGTAATTGATTTTTTAATAAAGCGGGTATTATCTAAAGCAATATTAATCGTATAATCTTTAGGTAATTCTTTTTTTAGAACTTCGTAGCGCTTATAAAACTCATCGGCAATATCAATATAATTTGCACCAGGTAAAGGCACTAAAGCCATACCAACCATTGGTGTTCCCGATTCTTTCAACACAGTTTCTTCATTTTCAGCACCTAATTCAACTTTAGCCACATCACGCAAACGGACAATATTATTATCATTCTCTTTGATAATCATCGTTTCAAATTCAGTGACTGTTGATAATCTTCCAATAGTATTTACAGTTAACTCGGTCGTGTTTCCTTCAATTTTACCAGAAGGTAAATCCACATTCTCTCTGTCTAACGCTTGCTTTACATCTAAAGGCGTTAAGTTGTAAGAAGCTAATCTATCAGGTTTTAAACGAATACGCATGCAATAACGACGTTGCCCCCAAATCTGAACGGCACTTACACCAGATATAGTTTGTAAATTTTGTGCCAATACATTTTCAGCATAGTCACTTACCTCTAATAAAGAGCGTGTGTCACTAACCAATGTCATCGAAATAATGGCATCTGAATTTGCATCTGCTTTTGACACCACTGGTGGTGCATCAATATCTTGAGGTAATTGTTTAACTGCTTGAGAAACTTTATCACGCACATCATTAGCAGCGGCTTCTAAATTTGAACTTAAATTAAATTCAACCGTAATGATACTAGAACCTTGATTAGATGCAGACGATAAAGTTCTAATCCCATCAATACCATTAATGGCTTTCTCTAAAGGTTCTGTAATTTGAGATTGAATTACATCTGCATTTGCTCCAGTATAACTCGTACGTACCGTAATAACTGGTGGATCAACCGAAGGAAATTCACGAACACCCAGATAATTGAAACCAATTAATCCAAATAAAATAATAATAATTGAAAATACCGTGACTAATACCGGCCGCTTAACGCTTAATTCTGCTAAATCCATATTAGTTAACTGATTTTAATAATTTTAACGAAGACTCTTTTTTAATCGACAGTAATCCAGTAGTTATCACTGTATCGCCTGCATTAATTCCGTCAATGATTTGAATTTTATCATCCGTACGAACGCCAATAGTAACCATCGCTTCGGTAGCAATGCCATTTTTAGAAATAAATACTTTTTGTCCTTTTAAAGTTGGAATCACACATTGAGTTGGTATCATTAACGCATTTTGTGTCTCGCCTAAATTGGCAAACACCTTTACAAAACTTCCTGGATAAATATGTTCGTTACCGTTATAGCTTGCACGCGCTTTAATGGTTTTGGTTAATTCATCCACTCTTGGTTCAATGGCATAAATGGTTGCCGTTTGTTGTTCTTTCATATTATCATTCGAAAACTTAACGGCGATACCTTTATTAAATAAGTTACTGTATTTTTCAGGAACAGAAAATTCAACATACAATGGTTTAGTTTGCACTAAAGAAACAATTGGCGTATTCACACTTACATACGAACCTTCGCTAATATTTTTTAAACCAATAACGCCAGTAAAAGGAGCAACAATAGTTGTTTTGGCTAATTGCGCCAAAATATATGCTTGGTCAGCTTTTAAAGAATTTAATTCATTTTCTTGTATGTCTAATTCTTCTTTACTAATGCCATTAACAGAAATTAATTTCTTTAATCGCTCCAACTTTTGTTCTGATAAAGCGATTTGAGTTTTAGATTTCAACAATTGAGCTTGTAAGTCAGCATCATTCAATTTCACTAAAACACCTCCTTTATTAACGGTTTCGCCTTCTTTAAAATAAATGGCAGTAACCTTCCCTCCTACTTCAGGTAAAATATCAATTTGATTTAAGGCGCCAATTTTACCTGTTGCAAACACATCGTTACTAAAAGTTGTAGCATTCACTACATAATAATTTACAGCCACAGGTCCTTTAGGCTTTCCTTTGGCCGCAGCTGCTGCATCT
Organism: Bacteroidetes bacterium UBA5697; assembly: GCA_002420145.1. Classification (GTDB taxonomy): domain Bacteria; phylum Bacteroidota; class Bacteroidia; order B-17B0; family Aurantibacillaceae; genus UBA4416. The sequence goes on along the minus strand of DIHL01000006.1, from coordinate 112 downwards.
TCTTTAGGAGCAAAAAATATAAATTTTGAGGCTATCACTAGGGCAATAACAACAACGATTATAATCCAATTAGGTATTTTTTTCATAAGTATTTATTTTTTTATTTTTAATT
>DIHL01000008.1 GCA_002420145.1 Bacteroidetes bacterium UBA5697 | reverse complement strand
ATAAAATATTTCAAAAAATTTGACATAAAAAATAACTACATAGACATACAGAAAAAAGATAAATAGAGTTTTAGGTAGAAAAACACGTTTTTATATATAGAAACTATGTTTAAAGCAAAGCTTCTATCATGCTCTTTTTACTTCTCTAAAAGCTAATTCTATGTGGTTAAAAAATAAACTTAAAATTCGTAATTATTATGCAATGTACTTGGCCAGCTAACGACGAGCAAATGCTTCACTATCATGATACCGAATGGGGAACACCTGTTCATGATGATAAAAAACATTTCGAATTTATTGTATTAGATTCTTTTCAAGCAGGATTAAGTTGGAAAACAATTTTACACCGCCGCAAACATTTTAAAAAAGCCTTTGCCAATTTTGATGTAAAAAAAGTAGCAAAATTTGATGAAGCAAACGTATTAGAATTAATGCAAAACGAAGGCATTATTCGCAACAAATTAAAAATTACGGGTACCATCAAAAATGCCAAAGCTTTTATAGAAATTCAAAAAGAATATGGTTCGTTTGATAAGTACATTTGGCAGTTTGTAAACAATAAACCTATTATTACTAAAGTGAAGCAATCATCAGAAATTAGAGCTACTAGTCCCGAATCGGATGAGATGAGTAAGGCTTTAAAGAAACGCGGCTTTACCTTTGTTGGCTCAACTATTTGTTATGCTTATATGCAAGCTGCAGGTATGGTAAACGACCATTTAGTAAGCTGTTCGAGATATAAAGAAGTGATGAAATAATTCACCTCTGAGACACAAAGAGTTTCAATTAAAAAAACAATATTTACGACATGATTTTAAAAAATATAATTACCGAAATAGAAAAATTTGCTCCCCTAGCCTATCAAGAATCCTATGATAATTGCGGTTTATTAACGGGAAACAAAGAGCAAGAAGTAACAGGCGCCATCCTTTGTTTAGATTGCACTGAGGCTGTTGTAAAGGAAGCCATTCAAAAAAAATGTAATTTAATTATTGCTCATCACCCCATCATATTTGGAGGTTTAAAAAAATTAAATGGTAATAATTATGTGGAAAGAACGATTATTAAAGCCATTCAAAATAATATTGCCATTTATGCTTGTCACACTAATTTAGATAATGTGAAACTTGGAGTAAATAAAAAAATAGCTAATAGATTAGGGTTAATAAACACGCACATTTTAGCGCCTAAAAAATCGCTTTTAAAAAAGTTAGTCACTTTTGTACCTGCTACACATTTAGCTCAAGTACAAGAAAGTTTGTTTAATGCAGGTGCTGGTAATATTGGAAATTATGATAGTTGCAGTTTTGTTTTAGAGGGAACTGGCAGTTTTAGAGGAAATGAAAATTCAAAGCCTTTTATTGGAGAAAAAGGAAAATTAAGTTTAGAAAAAGAAACCCGTTTAGAATTAATTTTTGAAACCATTAACGAATCTCAAATTATTTCTGCACTTAAACAAAATCATCCTTACGAAGAAGTAGCTTACGATATTTATCAATTAGAAAATACCTATCAAAATATTGGTTCGGGTATGGTTGGCGAATTAGAAAAACCAGTCTCTGAAATTGAGTTTTTGGAGCGTTTAAAGTCCGTTTTTATGTTAAAACTTATCAAACATACGCCGTTATTAAATAAATCTATAAAAAAAGTGGCGCTTTGTGGCGGCAGTGGAAGTTTCCTTCTTAAAAACGCAATAAACTCAAAATCAGATATTTACATAAGCTCCGACTTTAAATATCATGAGTTTTTTGATGCTGAGAACCAAATTTTGATAGCTGATATTGGTCATTATGAAAGTGAGCAATTTACTCCTGAAATTTTTTATGAGATTATATCAAATAAATTTCCTACTTTTGCAAGCTATTTAACGGAAACAAACACTAACCCAGTTAATTATTTTTAAACTATGTGCGCTAAAATCAAAGAAAAAATTGATGCATCTATCGAAGGAAAACTTCGTGCTTTATATGAATTACAAATTATCGATTCTAAAATTGATCGTATCCGTACGGTTCGTGGAGAGTTACCTCTTGAAGTTCAAGATTTAGAAGATAGCGTTGCTGGTTTAGAGACTCGTGTAAATAATTTATCTCAAGAGTTAAAAGAATTAGAAGAGCAAGTTGCTGAGAAAACTCAAGCAATTAAAGACTTTAAAGCTAATATCAAAAAATACGAAGCTCAACAAGGAAAAGTAAGAAACAATCGTGAATACGATGCGATTACTAAAGAAATTGAGTTCCAAAACTTAGAAATTCAATTAGCTGAAAAACGTTTAAAAGAATACAAATTCGCTATCGAATCAAAATCTGAAATCGTTGAAAAATCTCAACATGATTTTTCTGAGCGTAAGAAAGATTTGAAATTAAAAAAGTCTGAATTAGACGAAATTATTGCTGAAACAGAGAAAGACGAAAAAGAATTAATGAAAGCGTCTGAAAAAGCAACTGATGGAATTGAAGAGAGATTAGTAAATGCTTACAGAAGAGTTCGTGCTAACACTCGTAATGGTTTAGCAGTTGTTCCTGTTGAGCGTGATGCTTGCGGTGGATGTTTTAATAAAATCCCACCTCAAAAACAATTAGACATTAGAATGAACAAAAAGATTTTAGTTTGCGAGCACTGTGGTCGTATTATGGTAGATCCTAATTTAATTGCAACAGAAGCTTAATAAATTATAATTCAACGTATAAAAAACCGATACATTTTTGTGTCGGTTTTTTTATTGAAATCATATTTATATATTAACTAATACTCAAATAATTATTAGCCTTATTATCTGTATAATATTTTTAAAAGTTCAACGAAAAATAAAAATTAATCCGTAACTTAATCGTGTAATTCTAAAAAAGCTATTTGCATGTTCTTATATAAAAAAATAGTGCTATTTATCTTCTTTTTTATTCTTGCGGCTAAAGTAAGTGCTCAATCTGTTGGAGGAATTGCATCAGGAGCTAATACTTATTGCGACACATTTAATTCTGGATTTATATCTATTACTGGTTATGTTGGAAATGTGACCACTTGGCAATACTCTACCAACGGAGGAACTACTTGGACAAACAATAGTAACACATTTAGTAGCCAAAGTTATTTTAATTTAAAACAAACCACCTGCTATAGAGCCGTTGTAAAAAACGGTTCTTTCCCTTCTGATACATCTACTATTGCTTGCATTACCATTTATCTTCCTACTGTAGGAGGAACTATTATTGGTGGAGGTTCTTTCTGTGGAAGCTCAGGTACAGGAACATTAAATTTAACAGGAAATACAGGTAATGTTTTAAAATGGCAAAGCTCTACAACAGCTGGCTCTTCTTGGCTAGATATTACCAACACAACAACATCATTAGCTTATTCAAATATCACACAAAACACGTTATATCGTGCTATTGTACAAAATAGTTCTTTCTGTTTACAAGACACCTCCTCAATAGCAAGCTTTACTATAAACCCTCAAACCGTTAGTGGCTCATTAAGTTCAGCTACCTCTAATACCGTATGTTATTTCACAAATACAAATACATTAACTTTAAATGGCAGTGTTGGAAATATTTTGAATTGGCTTTCATCAACAAACAATGGTGTAAATTGGAATAACATTAGTAATACAACAAATACCTTAGTTGCATCAGGATTAACTCAAACAACTCTATTTAAAGCTGTCGTGCAAAGTCCTACCTGTTCTATTGACAGCACTGCGTCGTTAAAAATAACAGTCCTTCCTCAAAATACTGTAAATGCAGGAACAGACACCACTATTAGCATTGGCCAATCTGTGACATTAAATGGCTCGGGAACTGGAACTGTATTATGGCTACCATTATCTTCGGGATTAACTAACAATGGTATTTTAAATCCTATAGCTACACCAACTATTACAACTAACTATATATTAACTATCACTGATGGTAATTCCTGTGTAAGTTCAGATTCTGTTTTAATTACAGTTTTGCCAATTGTATTTGATGGCAAAATAACTAATGTATTTACGCCTAATGGAGATGGTATAAACGACAGTTGGTATATAGAAAACATTCAATTTTACCCAGATAATGAAGTAAGTGTTTATAATATATATGGCAATACTGTATTTAATCAAAAGGGATATAAAAATGATTGGCAAGGAACGTATAATAATGTTTCATTACCTGATGGTACTTATTTTTATGTGATCAAAATAGGAGAATCTGGCAATGTGTTTAAAGGGTCTTTAGATATTTTGAGAAACAAGTAATAGAGGTATGAAAAAAGTATTAACGATAATAGTGTTTATTTTAGCGATTGGAGCCTTAAACGCTCAACAAGTCCCTATGTTTAATCACTATTTTTATAAACCAATGGTTTATAATCCTGCATTTACAGGAATCGACGAAGCTCCTCATTTAATGTTAATCAATCATACTCAATGGACTGGTTTTAAAGGAGGTCCTCAATACAACTTATTAACTTTTGACGGAAATATTATTAATAAAAACACAGGTCTTGGTGTTATAATTAGTAGTGATAGAAAAGGAGTAAATAGTCGTGTAGGAGGAAATGTTTCTTATTCATATAAAATTCGTTTTAAAGAAAACATATTTTTACGATTAGGTTTGTCAGTTGGAGCTATTAATCAGTCTATTGATTATTCAAAAGCAAGTATTGAAAATCCAAACGATCCTTCTCTATTTGTAAATTCTCAAAACAAAACAACTTTTGATGCTAATGCAGGATTAGCTTTTGTAGCCAAAGGACTTGAAATAGGTTTTGCTGCACCACAAATTGCAAATAATAAAATTAATTATGTTTCATTTAATGATTCTCGAACTTTTTACACTCAAAGTCGTCATTATATAGGATCATTAAAATATAAATTTATACTTCCTAAAAAAACAGACATTTCTATCTCTCCTCAAATACTAACAAGGTATTTACCAGGTGCTCCAGTACAATATGATGCAAATTTAAATTTTGATTTAAAAAACAAATTTTGGATTGGAGCAACTTATAAAAATGAATACGCTGTAGGATTAAATCTTGGAGTTACTTTATTTAAAAAACTATCTATTGGTTATAGTTATGATTACATAACAGGTAGCATCAATAGATATTCAGGATTGAGTCACGAGATTATGCTTAGTTTTAAATTTAATAAAAAGAAAACTAAAACTGAAGAAGAAAAAGAAAATGCAGAATTAGAAAAGTTAAGAGCTCAGGATTTAAATAAAATTTTAATAGCAAGACTACTTAAAAAAATTGAAGAAGTATTAGATAAAGACAATCCAACTCCTCAAGAGATTCAAGCATTAATGGAAGAAATATCCTCTTTCTTTGATGATGAGTCAACGGACCCTAATCAAGAAGTATTAAATAAATACTATCAATCATTAAAAAATCAAGCGCATGGAGAGTTAAATGTATTAATTAAAGGGAAAATCAGTTTAAAAGATAACCTTTCTAATGCAGATTATTCAGATATAAGAATCACAGTAATTGATCTAAGTACTAAAAAAACAATAGCCACTTCTAATCCATCAAAATATGGTAAGTATTTTATTGTACTTAAACCAGCCAATAAATATCAAATCATAGTTGAAAAAGAAGGCTACAAAACTTACAGTAAACCATTTACTTTATCTGGAACAGCTGAATCATACGAAATGAGTCAAGAAATAACATTAGATAAATAATTTCAGCTAATCATTCACTCATTCATTACTGAATCTTAATAGTTTGTTAATTTAAATATAGGGAATAGGGCAACCTTTTAATTATCTTTATCGTAACACCATAAAAGTGATGTTATATGCGCCCTACTCTACTAAATATAATATTATCATTTATAATTTTTCCATTATATCTGAACGCTCAATGCGACCCAACAACTCCAACATTTACTGTAAATCTTACAGGAAACCCTAGTGGTACGTGGATAAGCCCTACTGTTGTTAGAGATGGCAGTTGTTGTGGACAAAACCCAAGGTGTATTAAATTTGTGATTACCCTTGATCCAATGGCAGCCGGGATTACTTTTACATTTGCTTCAGGGGCTGTGCCATCTGGCGCAATGGAGTATCAAATTGGTTGTGCTTTACCTCCAACTCCCGTTGGACAACCAATTTGTTTATCAGGAGCAGGACCTCATATTTTAACATTTTGTAAACCTGGTAATAATCAAAATACATATGCGATAACGTCAATTCCTGCTGCGGTTGGCGGGACCGATGCAACCATTAACGATGGCTGTTCTAAACAAATAACAGCCACAGGATTTAATCCATCAACAATATCTTGGAGTTCTGTTTTTCCTGGGGCTCCTGGTCAATATAATAGTTATTTATCCTGTTCTACCTGTGTGTCTCCAACAGTTACAGCTACTGGTTCTCCGCCTCCGTTTGTAGATTATGTTGTTTGTGGTCAGCCAGCTTCTCAGTGTAATTTCAATACTGTTTGTGACACCGTTAGAGTATATTTTAACCCTACTCTTGCTGTAAATATTATTCCATTAAACCCAACTATTTGTTTTGGACAAACATCTACAACTTTAACGGCTAATGGAACTGGAGGTACTCCTCCCTATAGTTATTTGTGGAACAACGTGAATCCTTCTCAAACCATTAATGTGGGGGTTGGAACTTATAATGTGCAACTCACGGATGGCTCTGGCTGTCCGCCTGTTTTTAATCAAGTAACCGTTACTGCCTTTTCCGTCGCTATTACAGCTAATGCGGGGCCAAATCAAACCAAATGTATACAAAGTCCTTTAGCTACTTTAAACGGAAGTGTTACTGGAGCTAGTGGTGGAATTTGGTCTGGAGGCACGGGAACTTTTTCACCAAATAATACAACCTTATCTAACTTAACTTACTCTCCCTCTCCTTCTGAATTAGCTAGTGGATCAGCAAATTTAATTTTAACAACTACAGGAAACGGAACCTGTCCTCCAAAAACAGATACTGTAAAAATATCATATCTTCCTTTTACAGGAATCGTTACGCCAAGTGTCACAAATGTGAGTTGTTTCGGCGGAAGTAATGGAACAGCTAATGTCAATTTAAGTGGAGGTATTGCTCCATATACTTATTTATGGAATACCGCACCTACTCAAACAACATCATCTATTAGTAATTTACCTATAGGAACTTATTCTGTTACAGTGCAAGATGGAATAGGTTGTACTTTTCAAACTACGGTTACAATTAATCAGCCACCTATTTTAGCAGCTAGCTCTTCTGTAGCTAATGTAAACTGTTTTGGTTCTTCCACTGGTTCTATTGCTTTAACAGCAGCGGGAGGAACAACGCCCTACACCTACTCTTGGTCACCTGGAGGACAAACGACATCTTCTGTCACAGCACTATCATCTGGTAGTTACACTGGAGTTGTAACTGACGCTAATGGTTGTATAAATACATCTACTTTCACAATTACTCAACCGTTGCCAATAACTCATACATTAGTTCCAACAAATGTATCATGCTTTAATGGGACTAATGGAGCTGTTACTACTTCCGTTTCAGGTGGTACTTCTCCTTATTCTTTTACTTGGTCACCAGGTGGTTCAACTTCTCAAAATGCAACAGGACTATCAGCTGGTAATTATACTCTAACGATTACTGATAATTTTAACTGTACCGCTATTACCACTGTTGCCATTACTCAACCAACTTTATTAGTTGCAACAACAAGTATAACCAATGAAACATGTGATTATTTAAACAATGGCTCTGCATCTGTCACACAAACTGGAGGCACTCCTTCTTATACATATTCTTGGCAACCTGGAGGGCAAACAACCGCTTCAATTATAAACCAAGCTAGCGGAACATATACAGTAACTGTAACGGATGGTAACGGATGTCCAGCAACCGCTGTTGCTACAATATCTGAACCTACTCCATTGGTAGTAAATTTTATAAACCAAATTAATGTAAGTTGTTTTGGAGGCAGTAATGGAAGTGTTAGTGCAAGTGTATCTGGAGGAACAGCAAATTATACATATTCTTGGTCTCCTGGAGGAGTTACAACATCTACAATTAGTAATATTCCAATTGGAACTTATACAGTATCCGTAACAGACAATAATTCTTGTGTTGCAACTAATACTGTTATTATTACTCAACCTACAGATATCATTACAACATCTACTATTACAAATGTTTCTTGTAATGCGGGAAGTGACGGTATTATTTCAATAACACCAAGTGGTGGTATTTCTCCTTATACCTATTTTTGGTCAGCAGGAGGAGCAACCACTTCTTCTGTTTCAAATTTACCAGCTGGAAGTTATTCTGTAACAGTTACAGATGCTAATGGTTGTGTGAAAAATTATACTTACACAGTAACACAACCTTTACCAATTGCTATTGCTTTTACACCAACAAATGTTTCTTGTTTTGGTGGAAGTAACGGAGCTATTTCATCAACTATTTCAGGGGGTACACCTGGTTATACTTTTAACTGGAGTCCTAATACTTCAACTTCTCAAAATGTATCTGGATTAATTGCAGGTACATACTCTCTTACTGTAACTGATAGCTTTAGTTGTACAGCAAGTAATACAGTTGTAATCACAGAACCAACTCTCTTAATAGCAAATGCTACTGCGATTGATGAAACTTGTAATTATTTAAATAATGGCTCTGCATCAGCAACGCAATCTGGAGGAACGCCTTCTTATACATTCTCTTGGCAGCCTGGAGGTCAAACAACAGCGTCTATAACAAATCAGGCTAGTGGAACATATACTGTAATTGTAACAGATGGTAATGGTTGTCCTGCAACGGCGACTGCTACTATCACAGAACCAACTCCTTTAGTAGTGAGTTTCGTTGATCAAATAAACGTAAGTTGTTTTGGTGGAAATAATGGTTCTATTGGAGCTACACCTTCTGGTGGAACACCAAATTATACATATTCTTGGACACCTGGAGGCGCAACAACAAATGCATTATTTAATATATCCGCTGGCACTTATACAATATCTATCACGGATAATAACAACTGTTTAGTACAAAATACGGTTGCAATTTCTCAACCAACGGCTCCTTTAATGGTGTCATTATCGTCGACATCAACCACTTGTAATGGTGGAACAAACGGTTCTGTTACTTCTACAGCATCTGGAGGTACTCCAACATATAGCTACGAATTAATGCCTGGAGCTTTTACTGGTTCTGTAGTTCCTAATTTAAGTTCAGGAACTTACAGTGTTACGGCGACTGACTTAAACGGTTGTATTACAACAAATACAGTATTTGTTACTCAACCAGCTCCAATTTTACCTGTTACTACAAGTACAAACTCAACATGTGGAAACCCAAATGGAATAGGCTCTGTTTCTGTTACTGGAGGTATTGGGCCTTACACATACTCTTGGATGCCATCAGGAGGAACTAACTCTGTTGCTACAGGAGTAGCTGCAGGAGTTTATTCGGTAACTGTAACTGATGCAAACAATTGTACTGCAATGGAATTATTAGATGTTGATGATTCTGGAGGACCAAATGCTAGTATTTTTTCAATTGTTAATGTAAGTTGTAATGGAGGTAGTGATGGTTCTGCTACTGCTAGTATAATTGGAGGTTTAGCTCCTATCACGTATACATGGTTTCCAACTGGAGGTAACTCACCAACGGCCACTGGTTTAACTGCTGGAACATATTACATCATGGCAGAAGATGCTAATGGTTGTATTTCCACGGCTATTACTAGTCCTTCTATTCTAGAACCACCTCCAATAACTGAAACTATTTTAACAAGTAACGTTACTTGTTTTGCTGGAACAAATGGTTCAGCAACAGTAACAGCTATGGGTGGGACTCCTGGTTATACTTATACATGGTTTCCTAGTTCTACTACTGGTTCAGTAGTCACAAGCTTAAGCTCTGGTAGTTATTCCGTTCAGATTACAGACGCCAATAATTGTATTCATACTGCAACTTATGCTATCACACAACCAACAGCCGCTTTAAGCATTTCTGTCTCTTCATCATCAGTATCTTGTTTCTCAGGAAACAATGGTTCGGCTAATTCTATTGCTAGTGGTGGCACAAGTCCTTATATGTATAACTGGAATCCTGGTAGTATCAGTGGTCAAACCATTTCAAATTTAAGTGCTGGTACATATACATCGATTGTAACTGATATACAAAATTGTGTAGCTACAGCTACTGTTACAGTAATACAACCTACTGCAGTTGTTTTAACTACTGGTAGTATCAATTCTAACTGTGGTGCAGCTAACGGTCAAGCATCAGTTTCAGCCACTGGTGGAACTGGAACTTACACCTATTCTTGGATGCCATCAGGAGGAACAAATAGTACAGCAGTAGGATTATTATCAGGTATGTATTCTGTTACTGTAAATGATGCAAATAACTGTTCTGCTATAGCATCTCAAAGCGTAGGAAATAACCCTGGACCAACTGTAACCGTGGCACCTTCAACAAGTGTAAGTTGTAACGGTGGTTCAAATGCAACTGCAACAGCTAGTGTTACTGGTGGAACTGGTCCTTTTACCTTTACATGGTCTCCTAGTGGTGGGAATTTACAAACTGCCACTGGACTTTCTGCAGGTACATATACTGTAAATATTACAGCTGCTAATGGTTGTTTAGCTAGCGCTATAAGTCCAACTATAGTTCAACCAACTCAAATCTTTAGTAATATTTTAACTACAAATGTTAGTTGTTTTGGAGGAAGCAATGGTTCAGCAACAGTAACAGCAGGAGGTGGAAATCCAAGTTATACTTATACTTGGTTACCAGGAGCAACCACAGGCTCTGTGGTATCTGGCTTAAGTATTGGAACTTATTCCGTTCAAGTTAGAGATATCAATAATTGTATTCACACTGCTACCTATTCCATTTCACAACCAACAGCTGCTCTGGCAGCTTCTGCTACTTCAACGGCTGTTTCTTGTTTTGGGGGAAATAATGGAATGGCTTCTGCGAGTGCTACTGGTGGTACAGCGCCATATAGTTATAACTGGATGCCAATGAGTGTAAATGGATCAACAATAAGCGGTTTATCATTAGGAACTTATACAGTTAATGTTACTGATTTTAAAAATTGTACAACAACTACAACCGTCTCTGTTTTACAACCAACACTTGCTCTATCAGCAACAGCAAATAGTGTCCCTACAAGTTGTTCAGGAGGTTCTGATGGAACAGCTACTGTAACTCCTGTTGGAGGAACTGCTGGATATACTTATTCTTGGAGTCCATCTGGCGGTACAGGACAAACAGCCAACTCTTTAAATCCTGGAACTTACATTGTAACCGTAAATGATGCTAACAGTTGTCAAACAAATGTTTCCGTTATTATCTCTTCTCCTACTCCTGTTACTGGAAGTTTAAGTGTTTTACATCCAGCTTGTGGATTAGCTAACGGTTCTATTTCCTCTCAAATATCAGGCGGTACAGGTCCATATACTTATACATGGAGTCCAGTAGCTGCTAGTACTTCTACAATAGGCGGTCTTTTACCAAACACATATACATTATCAGCTGCCGATTCTTACGGTTGTATTAAAACACTAACAACAACTTTAGTAAACGTTCCTAGTCCTTCTCTTACATTAACATCTACATTAAATGATTCTTGTTTTGGAGGAGATGAAGGAGCGGCTACTATAAACATCACGCTAGGCACACTTCCTTACTCTATAAACTGGCTTCCATATGGAGGAAATACAACTACTGCTTCTCAATTAACTGCAGGTATTTATACTGCAAATGTAACAGACGCTAGGGGCTGTTTGAGCACAATGACAGCAAATATTTCTCAACCGACACCTGTGACTATTACAATAAATACAATCGCAAATGTTTCGTGCTTTAATGGTTCCAATGGTTCTATTACTGTTAATGCAACAGGTGGCACGCCTAATTATACATACTCATGGTCTCCATCAGGCACTGGACCAACAATTACAAATGTACCAGCAGGCGGTTATACTGTAATAGCAAGTGATTCTCATTTTTGTACTTCTGTCATTTCAATGAATGTAACACAACCAACTGTTCTATCTTCCACTATTAGTAGCGCAGTAAATCCTTTATGTTTTAATGGAACTGGTAGTTCTTCTGTGACTGTGAGTGGAGGAACCTCTCCTTATACTTATACATGGACCAGTACACCTGTTCAAAATGGAAGTACTGCCTCAAATTTAGGTAGTGGTTCTTATTCTGTTTTTATTACTGATGCAAATGGTTGTACTAATTCTAATAGTGTAACATTAACACAACCTACTCAAATAACAACTATTGCTGGAGTAAATGATACTATTTGTTTAAATCAATCAGGAGCAGTTGTTTCAGCAGCAGCAGGTGGTGCAGGAGGATATTATTATGCTTGGCAACCAGGTGGAATTATAAATTCAGGAACTTTAACTATTAATCCTGCTACTGTTACAACTAATTACACCGTTGTTGCTTTTGATCAAAATGGTTGTGCGGGTATCGCAGATACAGTAACAGCTGTCGTTTATGATTTAACTGGTGCAAATATTGATGCAATTGGATTAACACCTATTTGTCCAGGTCAAGGAACGACCATTTACGCCACAACTACTGGAATAACGGGCCCTTTAACATACACATGGAATAATGGATTAGGAAGTGGTCCTGGAGCATTTGTAACAATTCCTTTACAACCAACAACATACATCGTCACCGTAACAAATGCTTGTGGAACGTCTGTTGTAGATTCTGTAAGTGTTCTATTTAACCCGCCTCCTACTATGTCGGTTACTCCTAGTGGTACATTATCTTGTGTTCCAACTCCAATGAATTTCTTTGATAATTCTGTTTCTGGAAATTCTAGTGATCCTATTACTGGCTGGGCATGGAATTTTGGAGATGGCACATCTTCTACTGCTCAAAACCCTAGTCATGTTTACACATCTCCAGGAACTTATTCTGTAACCTTAACAGTAACTACAACTGGCGGCTGTACAAATAATAATGCAGGAGCTCCAATTGTTATTAGTGCATATCCATATCCTGTTGCTGCTTTTTCAGTAAACTCTTATTTACTTAATTTACCTTACGATGTATTAAGTTGTACAAATCTTTCTACAGGTGCAGTATCTTACAACTGGAATTTTGGTGATGGCTCCTCTACAACATTATTTAGTCCAAATCATACATATACCTCTGTAGGAATTTATACTGTTCAATTAATAGCAACTTCTCAATACGGGTGTTCTGATACTGCAGAAGTTAAAATTACCACAGATGCAGATGTTGTTTTCCCAAATGCATTTACTCCTAATTCAGATGGACCATCTGGTGGATATTACATTCCAGGAAATTTAGATAATGACATATTTTTTCCGTATACTTCGGGCGTGATAGAATACAAATTTCAAATATTTAATCGTTGGGGTGAATTAATTTTCGAAACTGAAGATATTAAGCAAGGATGGGACGGATATTATAGAGAAAAAATTTGTCAAGTAGGTGTATATGTTTGGAAAGCATTTGTTAAATTAAACAACGGCAAAGAGTTCAATAAAACAGGCGATGTAACTTTACTTAGATAGAATTAGACGTGACTAGATTTTTTAAATTAATATCCATAATATATTTTTCTATTGGAGCGACGTCTTTGGTTGGTCAGGATATGCATTTTACACAATTCTATGCTTCTCCTCTGTATCTTAATCCAGCTTTTACTGGTGCCAATGTTTGTTCAAGAGTTTCATTAGCCTATAGAAATCAATGGCCTGGAATTAATAAAACATATCAATCCTATTTATTGTCGATGGACCATTATTTAGAAAAACAGAACTTAGGAATCGGTTTACAGTTTGGAGTTGATGATGCAGGAACAGGGGGATTGAGAACAACTATTATAAATCCATCATTTGCTTATGAAGCTAAAATAAATAAAACTTTTTCTGTTCGTGGAGGTATTCAACCTGGTGTTACAATTAAAAGTATTAATTTTAATAAATTACTTTTTGGGGATCAATTAGCCAGAGGAGGAAATACAGGGGCTAGTTCTGTTGCTACTGTTGAAACTCCTACTCAATCAAAAGCATTTTTTGATATTGGTGCGGGAGGTTTAATTTACACATCAAAATATTGGTTGGGTGTTTCTTTTTATCATCTCAACAAACCAAATGAATCCTTTTACGGAAGTGATGGAGTTATATTACCAATAAAATATAGCGTTCATGGTGGAGGTAAATTTTCTTTAAATCCAGACGAAAAAGATCCAGACCTTAAAAAATATACATCTCTTGTAATGAACTACAGGGGACAAGGAGAATTTGACCAATTTGATATTGGAGTATATTATTCTCAATATGTTTTTAATTTTGGAATTTGGTATAGAGGTATACCTGGACTAAAAGCATATAAACCTGGGTACAGCAATAATGATGCTATGGCATTCCTTATAGGGTTTCAACAAGACCGTTTAAATATAGGATACAGTTATGATATCACAATTTCAAAATTAACCAATTTAACCAGAGGTGCCCACGAATTAACGCTTTCTTATCAAATGTGTAAACAAAAAAAGAAAAAAACGAAACGCGTTGTAGTTTCTTGTCCTAAATTCTAATTCAAAAATTGAACTACTTATTTTTCTTTAAAAATTCCTGAATTAATTCTTCATCAGATTTCCCTAAGTTTTTTATACAAGCTTTAGCATCATTTGCATAAGGACTGTCAGGATATTCTCTTATAATTTGATGGTATAATGTTCTAGCATCTGACTCATTATTTAAAATAGATGCATCGTCATACAATTGGGCTAATAAAAACATAGCCGCTCCTCTACTCTTAAAATCAGGAAACTCATCGATACATTTTTTAAAAAAAGATTGAGCTTGAGTATATTTTTTAATTGATTGAGAAACCTGTCCAGCCTTAACTAAAAACACAGGCGCTAAGGTATCCGATTTACAATTAGTTGAAAACTCATAAAAAGCTTTTATGGCTTGTTCGGCGATGTCATTATTTACAACAGTAGCTTTTAATAAAATATTATCTAAACGTTTAGCTTCTTTAAATAAATTAGAACATATATCAGCTACAACGATTGTGTCTTTTTTTACTTCTTCTTGTTTTTGTTCAGAAGAATGACTGTTGCAAGACATTAAAAATAAACTACCAGTAATAAAAAATCCAATTTTATATAACATGATTATCTTTTTGGTTGAAATACTCTTGTTTTATAATCTGCTCTAAATTTTCCTTTTGAAATATCCGTTAATTTTCCGCTTATTAATTTTCGTTTAAACGGATTAATTTTATCAGTAAATAAAACACCTTCAATATGATCGTATTCATGTTGAATAACACGAGCAATCACACCATCATAAGTCTCAGTGTGTTTTTTAAAATTTTCGTCGTAATATTCAATCGTTAATTTTGGTTTACGTAATACATCTTCTCTAATTTTAGGAATGCTTAAACAACCTTCATTAAACTTCCATTCTTCACCTACTTCTTCTAATATTTGAGCATTGATAAATGTTTTTTTAAAACCATTCATTTGCTTCATTTCTTCCGCTGTAAATTCCGGCTCTTCATCTTCATCCACTTCTGCAAATGGAGAAGCATCCACCACAAATAAACGAATAGCTTTATTAACTTGAGGAGCAGCTAAACCTACGCCATTTGCTTCGTACATAGTTTCGTACATATCTTTAATAAACTGTCCTAAATTAGGATAGTCTTTATCTATGTCAACACATTTTTTTCTTAAAACCGGGTCGCCGTAAACAACTATTGGTAATACCATCTTTCTAACTTTATTTTAATTTCATTATTAATGACCTAAAAGACGATTTGACTTAAGGGATTAAAGAGATTTTACTCTTTTTCGTTTTTGTCTTTTCATTCCTTCAATCTCTTTTATCTCCTGAATCTCTTATCTTGTATAATTCGGTGCCTCTCTTGTAATTACTACATCATGTGGGTGACTTTCTTTCACACCAGCTGCTGTAATACGTGTAAACTTAGCGTCTTGTAAAGCTTTAATATCTTTAGCTCCACAGTATCCCATACCTGCTCTTAAACCACCTATTAATTGATACATCACATCCGCTAAATGCCCTTTATATGGTACACGACCACTAATACCTTCTGGTACTAATTTTTTAATATCATCTTCTGCATCTTGGAAATAACGATCTTTAGAACCTTTTTGCATCGCTTCTAATGAACCCATTCCACGGTAAGCTTTAAACTGACGACCTTCGAAAATAATTGTTTCTCCTGGACTTTCTTCAACACCTGCAAACATACCACCCATCATTACTGTGTGAGCACCTGCTGCAATTGCTTTCACAATATCACCAGTATAACGAATACCACCATCTGCAATAATTGGTAAACGACCTTTTAAAGCAGCAGCTACTTCCATGATAGCTGTTAATTGAGGTACACCAACACCCGCAATCACACGAGTCGTACAAATAGAACCTGGGCCAATACCAACTTTTACACCATCAGCACCCGCTTTCATTAAATCTAATGCAGCTGCTCCTGTTGCGATGTTTCCAACTACAACTTGTAAATCTTTGTATTTCTTTTTTACTTCTTTTAATTTTATAATTACTCCTTTTGAGTGTCCATGAGCAGTATCAATAATAATTGCATCTACACCTGCTTCTACTAAAGCATCTACACGCTCCATGGTGTCTGCGGTAACACCAACCGCTGCAGCTACGCGTAATCTACCTCTGTCATCTTTCGCAGCATTAGGACGTACTTTAATTTTGATAATATCCTTGTAAGTAATTAAACCAATTAATCGATTGTTTTTATCCAAAATTGGTAATTTCTCAATTTTATGATCTTGTAAAATTTCTTCGGCTTGTTTTAAAGTAACACCTTGTTTAGCTGTAACCGCTTTACTAGCAGGAGTCATTACTTCTTTCACTAAACGTTTTAAGTTTTTCTCGAAACGTAAATCACGATTCGTAACAATACCAACAAATTTTTTATCAGCATCAACAACTGGCACACCACCAATTTTGTTTTCAGCCATGATAGCTAAAGCATCATTAATAGTAGCTGTTTGAATAATCGTTAATGGGTCAACAATCATCCCACTTTCGCTACGTTTTACTTTGCGAACATGCATAGCTTGTTCAGCAATAGTCATGTTTTTATGTAATACACCAATTCCTCCTTCTTGAGCAATAGTAATAGCCATTTGATACTCAGTAACAGTATCCATAGCTGCTGAAACTATTGGAGAATTTATACGGATGTTTTTAGTAAATTGGCTAGAAATATTTACCTCACGAGGCAATACTTCTGAATAAGCTGGAACTAATAAAACATCATCATACGTTAAACCTTCGGGAGCAAATTTGTTTGCTAAAAGTGTTGATGCCATAAGAATGAATTTTCGGTGTTAAAATTCGGGCAAATATACTCAAAATTTTCTGTTAAAAAAATCAGATTTTTATTTGTTATTCTTTTGGTTCTGTAGGCTTTGATTCGTCAGAATCTTTGTAATGATAAACAATTTGAAAAGGGTCTAAAGAAGGCTTATCATTTTGTAAATCAACTTGCATTTGAGCGGCATTTTGTTCTTCTAACAGTTCTTGATTTGCAATGGCCTCTAAATCTATTTCTTCTTCTGGCCATTGATAAACTAATGGCTGAGGACCATCTTTTCGATAACTATACGCCACTAAAATTCCTGAAATAGATCCAAACAAATGTCCTTCCCACGACATTGTTCTATCAATAGGAAAAATTCCCCAAGTGATACTTCCATAAGTAAATACCACAAAGGCAGATACCATCATTAACTGTTTATGTTTACGAAACACTCCACTGAAAAACAAAAAAGTAGAAAATCCATAAATCAAGGTACTCGCACCAAAATGATAATTAGGAATCACTTCATTATTACGACCTCCTACCCACAACCAAAGTCCACTTATGAGATAAATCCAAAAAATAGAAGGCCATGCTATTGGTTTATAGAAATAAAAAATCATAGAACCCAAAATCAATACTGGCAAACTGTTATTGAGAATGTGACTTAAATCGCCATGAATTAAGGGGGCAAACAAAATTCCTTTTAATCCAGAAACAGTTCTTGGATTAACTCCTAATAAATACAAATCTAGATTCCAATGAGCATCAGCCCAAAATATTAGCCAACTAATTATCAAAAATAATAGAGGGTATTTGATAACAGATAATAATTCTTTTAAAGGAAAACTTCTCATTGGTAATGTTTACTCTAAAAACATACCATCAC